>NZ_JCATIF010000004.1:0-293541 GCF_059693765.1 Psychrobacter sp. CR212
TTTAAAACCAGCGTCACTTTGTTTGAGTAGCTTATCTATGTTTGGCATGGTTCCTAAAAAGTTATGAGTGTCTTCTTATTTTAATTCCCTTTGCTACTTTTGCAAGAGGTCTACTAATTGCTAATCAATAACTATTTACTCATCTCTTCACTGAGCGCTTGGCTACGATCATAGCACGCTTGCATAGCTTCACCGATTTGGCGACCAATCTCATTGGCTTGCATTGACTCAACGGCTGCCTGAGTAGTACCGTTCGGCGAGGTCACTTTGCGACGCAATTCAGCAGGCGCATCTTCACTATCCATGGCCATTTTTGCCGCACCTATCATGGTTTGTAGTGCCAGTGCCGACGCCTGCTCGGTATCTAGTCCTAGCGCAATACCTTTATCGACCATCGATTCGATAAAGTAAAACATGTACGCTGGCGCTGAGCCTGACACGGCAGTAACAGCATGCATATGTTCTTCGTCATCGACCCACATGACCAATCCTGACGCTTCCATCACCCCAGTTGCCAACGCTTTTTGTTCAGCTGAGATATTATCTGTACCGTAGAGGCCAGTTGCACCCATCTGAATCATCGAAGGCGTGTTTGGCATGGCGCGCACGATATTACTATAGCCGCCCAGCATGCTAGACAATAGGTCAGTTGACAGACCTGCGGCAACCGAGATGACCAACTGATTGTCCAATGCATCAGCAAAAGCACCAACCACCACTTTCATCATTTGTGGTTTTACTGCCAGTACCACGATATCAGCATCGACGACAGCTGCTTTGGCATCCGCCATTGGATCAACGGTGTTTAGACCTTTAGCGGCTAGTTGCTCACGGATATCGCTGCTAGGATCGGCGACCGTGATTAGACTTGGTTCGATGCCGCAGCCCACAAGACCGCTGATAAGCGCTTGTGCCATATTTCCGCCACCAATAAAACTGATTTTCTTATTATCTAATACCGACATACTTGTCTCCTAGTCACAAAATTTAAAAGTATTCAACGTAACATACTGATATATAAAACGACACTCAGTTTATCATACTGCTCCTAGTATCGTTTGATAAATTCCTGCCGTCTACAACGGCAGTAAACCTAGTTAAAACACGCAACTGACATCGACTATGACATGGTTTAGCTGTTAGATTGAGAAATAATTTTTATAAAATATTTTGAGGTGTCAAATATGTTTTTTATTCGTAAAGCCGTTCAAAAAGACTTCAAGGTATGGGCAGCACACTTATGAAAGCCTCATTGCAAGATATAATAGCCGCTAATGCCGAGGCTCGTTTTCATCTATGGGTTTTGGACACCAACACCAACGCCATTAATTTTTATAAAAAACATGGCTTTGAGCAGAGCGCAGAGCGTCACGAGGAGATGTATGAAAACACTAAAATAGTAGATATTAAAATGATAAAAAATACCGACCCTCTGACTACCTAAATAGTTTTGTTTCATCTACTCAACTACGCTTATAACATTCTTAAAAACATCGTCGATATCACTACCTAGATTTTTGGTATTGATCGAAAAGTCATTTTTCAATATCCACCTATCAAAAGGCGATAATAATAAGATAGGAATCTCATTTTTAGCGTGTTCTTTATCTAAGAGTACGACACTGACCACAACCAAGCTTTCTCGCAGCCATAATGGAATACCAAGCGTTTGATACAGTTTTTTGCCTGATTGTGAACGTGTCGCCAATGCCGTCTGCACACGCTGTTTGCGATCTAATGGCTTTATCTTTAATACTGCATTGAGTGCGCCTATATGACTTTCTATCAATCTTGCCAGCGCATCTGGATACACTTGCAACTGCCAGATATAGTCTTCACTGCGACGAACAGTCAGTAGTGCAAAATCACTGTCTGCTGAGTCATTTGTTGTCAAATCCAAACTCGATAATGGCTGCGCTTGTACCATTAGTGGTCTATCTAACCAAGACAACCATTCATTGCTTAGCCGGTAGAGCTGCTGGCGATAGCGGCGAACGGTATAGGAGTGCGTACGAGCTTGCCAAAACAGCTCAGTTTGGTGATCATGGTCGCTGCGCTGAGTAAGATTCCATACGTCATCGACGAGCTGCTTAGCAGGCGGTAATGGCTCATCTTGACCCAGCCAATGATGCAGTAGTTGCCGCTGGCGATAAATGGGCAATACTTGCAATGTATCGATATTGAGCACGCGCTGTGCTGCTGGTAGCTGTAGGCTTTCATCAGCTGTCTGCTGCATATCTTGCTCAGCCTGAACATTGACAGTGGCTTGCGCATCGCCTAATAGCTGCGCACTGCGAGCAATATTATCAATGACATTGGGGTTATAAGTTGCCAGTATAGGCATGATATCGCGGCGCAGTCCGCTACGGACATTATCACCCGTCTCGTTGGTCGGGTCATCGATATAAGGCAACGCTAAGCGCTTGGCATAATTACTAATCGTGGCGCGCCTTACCGTGAGCCAAGGTCGCCACAATGCATGGCGTCGTCCATGCTGCGTTTGTACTCGCCATGGCTGCATACCTGATAGACCATTCACCCCAGCGCCTTGGATCAAGCGCATCAGTACCGTTTCGGCTTGGTCGTCGGCGTGATGTCCTAGTAGCAGTACATCATCTTGGTTGATATGCGCACGCATGGCGTTATAGCGGGCTTGCCGCGCGGCTTGCTCATCATGACCTGTCACTTGTGCTCTTAGGATATGACAAGGTATCTGCTGCATCTTAGCCCAATTCGCGACATGCGTTGCCCAATGCTGACTATCGGCTTGCAAACCATGATCAACATGTAACAGCTGCGGCAAACATGGCAATCTGCCTTGCCGATAGAGCTGCACACATAACGCTGCAAGCGCCAATGAATCACGCCCACCGCTACAGGCTAGCCACAGGCGACGACCATGTAACTGATCACCATACTCTGCCATGCTACTTAATAATGCCTCTGCCAACGTCTCATCAATTGGCAAATCATTGATTGGTCTAATAGGATGCGTGAGGATGGCACTGCTGGTCATAATCAGCCTTAGTTTTAGATAGATAAATTCATGAGCAAATTAATAGACATAAAAAAACGCGCCATTGAATGACACGTTTTATTTTAGCATTAAGACTCAGTCTCGAATATGAAAAGCGTAGCACATGCTTTGCATTAAGCAGGCAGCATCACTTCTGAGTTAAACGTCTTTAATTTTTCGTAGCGGAGCTCACAACGCGCTTGAGGATCCAAATCTCTGATTTCATCAAGCTGCTCAGTGATCAGTGATTTTAGAGCTTCCATAACGGGTTGTGGCTGCACATGTGCGCCCTCACCCTCATCGATGACGGCATCAACCAAACCTAGCTGGTAAAGGTTGATGGCATTTAATTTCAGTGCTTCACTGGCATCTGGTGCTTTTTCAGCCGTTTTCCATAAGATAGATGCACAGCCTTCAGGAGAAATGACCGAATAGATGCTGTTTTGCAGCATGTTGACTTTGTCGCCAACGCCAATTGCCAATGCACCACCTGAGCCACCTTCACCGATAATGGTCACGATGATAGGCACTTTTAGGCTAGAGAACACCGCGATACTCTCTGCAATCGCTTGCGCTTGACCGCGCTCTTCTGCGCCAACACCAGGATAGGCACCTTGAGTATCGACAAAGGTCATCACAGGAATATTGAAGCGCTCTGCCATTTTGACCAAGCGAATCACTTTGCGATAGCCTTCAGGGTTGGCCATACCAAAATTATGCTCGATACGCTCACGAGTACTGCGACCACGATGCTGACCGATGACCATTACAGGTTGATCGTTGAATCGTGCCAGACCGCCCAAAATGGCTTTGTCATCGGCAAAAGCACGATCGCCGTGCAACTCATCAAATTCAGTAAAAAGCTGATTAACATAGTCCATAAATAATGGACGCTTGGCATGTCGTGCAAGCTGCACACTATCCCAGACAGTGCTCATAGACGCTTCCCTTTAATCATTATACTTAATGTATTTATGTTTAAGAATAATATCGTTATCGGTGTTCAGATAATGAAAGTACAGTTGTAAACTGAGTAGAAGCTATAGTAGCACATCTTATATGGCATGACATTATCGACAGCACTGCTTTTGTTACGTTAATCTTTAACTCGATACGGACAATGGTAACGGTTCAGTTGCTTGCGCCTCTACCACACTAAGCTGTACGCCCCATTTGGCAAACTGCTCAATCTCTGTGCGCAAATCAGCCAGCAAAAACGCATAATGCTCGCTGCTATCAGCCACCGTGATTTGCCAGTCGCTATCACTGATGACCTTTAATTCTAATTCTGGCAGTTTATAGTCACTGCGGCTATGATGCGCGAGTACCGCAAGACGCAATAGCAAGCACAGATAGACGAGCTGGTTTCCGCCAATCTGACAGGTCTGCTCGAACATATCGGTTTTGAGCTTACGGCGATGGTTGAGCATCAACTGCGCCATACGCTTTTGATCCACTTGCGAGAACCCTGGAATATCAGAATACTCAAGCAAATAGGCGCTGTGCTTATGATAACTGCTATGACTGATTGCAAGACCAATCTCATGCAAAAACGCGGCACGTCTGAGTAAATCACAGTCATCGCTTGTTAGGGCAAGCTTATCTTTTACTTGCTCAAACAGGTTACGACTGGTTTTTACCACTTGTTTGGCTTGCTTTTTGTCGCCTGAATAACGCTTGATGAGCGCGAGCACACTGCGGTCACGCACATCTTCGCTCGCAAAACGCCCCAGCATGTCATACATCACGCCTTCACGTAACGCCCCATCTGAGTAGGTAATGGTCTCAACGCCTAGTACCTTCATCACCGCACGCAACACTGCCACACCTGCCGGAAATACGGCTTTACGGTGGTCTTTGACGCCTTCTAGCTCGATATCATCAATATTGCCAATTTTAAGCAGCAATCGCTCTAGTTTTTTGACGCCTTTATAAGTAATGCGTTCTTGCTCATCGGCCCAGCCTTTGGACACAAGCACATTACGCACCGCTTTGATCGTCCCACTTGAGCCGACCACGCTGCTCCAACCAGTCTTTTGGTAACGACCATTGATTGCCAGTACTTCCTTGCGTGCGCCTGAAATCGCATTGTTAAAAGCCTCTTTGGTAATGAGGCCATCAGAAAAGTACTTTTGTGTGAATGCGACGCAGCCCATTTGTAAGCTTTCCGTCAATAAAGGATCGAATTCTTGACCGATAATAAATTCTGTCGAACCACCACCGATATCAATAACCAAGCGCTTGTCGCTACTCTCATTGGTATGCGAGACGCCCAAATAAATCAATCGTGCCTCTTCACGACCAGCGATAATCTCAATAGGTTTTGGCAAAATTTTATTGGCTTTTGCGATAAAATCGTTGGCATTTTTGGCTTGGCGCAAGGCGTTGGTCGCAACCACACGAATACGCTCTGGCGGTACAGAATCCAGACGCGCCACAAACCGACTCAAACAATCCAGACCACGCTGTTCAGCTGTCTCGCTCAAGATTTTATGCTCATCCAGTCCAGCAGCGAGCTGTACCTTTTCAGACATAGAGACTACTTTGCGCACTTCCCCATGATCAAGACGGGCAATGGCTAAGTGGAAACTGTTGGAACCAATATCAATGGCTGCCATCATTTCATCATCGCCGAGTGGCGGGTTTGTAAGATAGTCAGTAGGCATAAGGCAAGTTGTCACCGTATTAGAGAGAGTGTGTAGTTTAACAAAATCAGGTACGACATAGATATAAAATCATAGGTATAGAAAAAGCAGCCGCCACACAAATCTGGGCCATTTTGCCATTAAAGCATTTATCCTAAATACGCGCAAGCGCCGCAAAATCTTAGCAAAAGTGTAAAACCACTCTATCAAAGGCTAATGACCAAGCCTACATCTAACGCTTGTGTTAGCAATATCGGTTTGCTACATTGAAAGCTCATAATATTGTGATAAAAAACCGTTATTTACTGCTTTTACATCGGTATAAATCACATCGAAACCCATCAATTATTTACCTAAAAACTGCCGACAATGGATAGTCGATCAACTCACTAGCAAGGACGCTAACCGCATGAGTCAGACCACCAAAAAAGACATCAGCAAAACGGCTGGAGCACACAGTAGCAGAACGGACATGATAAAAACCGAAACGCCGCCCAAACAGACATTTTATGATTTTTATTTGGATGAGCATCAAAACATGGCTTGTCGCCGTCTCCATTTCGCAGGTAGCAGCTTTGGTTTGTTAGGATTGGCAAAGTCTATCAAAACTGGCTCGGTAAAGCCGTTAATAAAAGGCATCGCAGCAGGATATGCCTGTGCTTGGGTCGGGCATTTTTTCTTTGAAAAAAACAAACCCGCCTCGTTTAAGTTTCCGCTAAAAAGTTTTGCTAGTGATTTTCGGATGTATGGCGATGTCCTGCGTGGCAATTTGAGCTTAAAAGATCGCAAGTTTGATAAAGCACGATAAAATGTAGTCGTCATATAAGTTGAATAATAAAAAAACTGGACGACTATTTTGAGCCGCCCAGTTTTTACTGATATGGATAGCGTCGTTGATGTCAGCTCATTTCTATGAGCGACATGCCACATTTTTTATCGTAAGGATTTACGTAATATTTTGCCGACCGCCGTCTTAGGCAACTCATCGATGAACTCATAGGACTGTGGACGCTTATAACCAGTTAGACGCTTGCTCGCAAAGTCTTGTAGTTCCTCTACGGTGAGATTTGTATCTTTTTTGACCACAAATGCTTTTGGTACTTCTCCGCTATGATCATCTGCCACCCCGACTACCGCGACTTCGAGCACTTTAGGGTGTTCAGTCAGTGCAGCCTCTACTTCGTTAGGATATACGTTAAATCCTGATACCAGTATCATGTCCTTTTTACGGTCGACGAGCGTCAAAAACCCCTCATCATTCATAACGCCAATATCACCTGACCTAAAGTAGCCATTTGAGGTAAAAGTATCGGCATTGTCTCGCTGCCAATAACCGCGCATGACCTGAGGCCCTTTGATACAGACCTCTCCTCTTGTACCTACTGGGCATATGTTCCCATTTTCATCAATAATCTGGATATCTGTCAAAGCCAGCGGCAATCCAACGCTACCATTGAACGCTGTAATGCCAGACGGATTGAAAGAAATAACGGGCGACGTCTCAGACATACCATAGCCTTCACTAATAATCATACCCGTGACTTGCTGCCACTGATCCGAGACGGCTTTAATAATCGCTGTACCGCCACCGATAGATAGCGCCAGACGACTAAAATCAAGATTGGCGAATTTTGGATGATGCAGCATACCAATGAATAAGGTATTCACAGAAGGGATAACGTGAGGTCGATGCTGTTCAATGGTATTTACTAAACCATCGATATCACGTGGATTGGTGACCAATATATCTTCCCAGCCGCCATAAAGACAAAGCAAGCCGCAGACTGTAAACGAAAAAATATGATAAAGCGGTAAAGGATTGAGCATTTTAATCTGCTCGCTACAATTGGCTTCAATCGTCTTGCCAAACATTGCATAGCACTGGCAGACATTGGCCATGACATTGTAATGAGTCAGCATGGCGCCTTTTGGCTTGCCCGTCGTACCGCCTGTATATTGCAGTAGCGCCAAATCTTCACGTTCAATCGTAACGGCTTTGAACCCTTTTGCATCATAGGTTTGCATGATATGGGCAAACGTTATGCTGTGCTGAGATGACTCAAGTGATGACTCGGTCGAGGCATGTATCTGCTCATCTGTGTTCGAAGATTGTACTGAGCCAATTTGACTGAGCAAGGCAATATCATTATCAGCAATGCTAGGATCTATAGAACATCTGACCACCCACGCTAACTGCGCTTTGACGGTGTCCTCTAATTGCTCATAAGCCGTGCTCATGCCATCTAGTACGATTAGACCACAGGCTTGAGCATCTGTGAGCTGATGCGCCAATTCATATTGGGTGTACATGGGATTGACATTGACCAGTACCACACCAGCACGTAGGCAACCCAGCAATACCACGGCATACTGCAATATATTTGGTAGTTGTACTGCAATACGGTCGCCTTTCTCGACACCTTGCGCTTGTAAAAAAGCCGCGAAACGTCGACTGGCTATATCTAGCTGCCCAAAAGTGAGCGTGGCCGCCCCCATACTAAAAGCTGGCAACTCACTATGTTTTTCAATCTTTGGTTGTAGTAAGTCCATCAGATTTTGCTTATCTTCCAATACATCCAAATGATTCTCTAATCCGTATTGGTCGTAAGTGGCTTGCCATAGTGGTGCGGGGTGGCTAGAAGGGCTGGTACTCATTCGTTTGCATCCTTGCTTGATTATTCAGGTTTGCCTCAGAATATCATAACTCATTGTCTATTTTTTGGACGCACAGGTAAGAAATGTATAAGCATCAGTCACGCTATCCACTATAAAAACGATTTTCAGGAATACATTATATTATTCGCAAAAGTATCATAAATAATATATCCATAAAAAAACCAGCAAAAATCACAGAATGATCTTGCTGGTTTTTTAGACTGCCACTTTTTAACGCGTCAGTCGCTTATTCTTAACGAGTCAATCGCTTAAATGGCTAAACTACGCTGTTGCCATTTCTGCAAATATCTCATCAGCAGCAGTAATCGATGCCTCAATATCTTCATTGCTGTGCTTGATTGACATAAAGCCCGCTTCATACGCAGACGGCGCCAAGTAGATACCGCGATCTAACATACCGTGGAAGAAGGTATTGAACACCTCCATATCGCACGCTGTCACATCATCAAAATTACTTGGGGTTTTGGTATCAGCGTCTTTGACAAAGAACATACCAAACATACCGCCCAATTTATTGGTGCGCAGATTGATGCCATGCTTGTCCGCCGCCGCTTGGAAGCCATCGACCAGATGATCGACTTTGGCAGCTAAGTCTTCGTAAAAACCTTCTGCTGTTAAGTCTTCAAACATCGCAATACCGGCACGCATCGCAAGTGGGTTACCTGATAGCGTGCCCGCTTGATAAACGCCGCCAAGCGGTGCGATACAAGACATGATTTCTTCTTTACCGCCAAACGCACCAACTGGTAGACCTGCACCGATGATTTTACCAAAACAGGTCAAATCAGGCGTGATACCGAAATGTGCCTGCGCACCGCCCAGACCAACGCGGAATCCTGTCATCACTTCATCAAAAATCAATACTGCGCCATTGTCCGTACACTGGGCACGCAACGTATCATGAAACTCTTGTGTTGGGATTACCATATTCATGTTGCCAGCGATCGGCTCTAAAATCACACAAGCAATCTCGTCGCCCCATTTTTCAAAGCAGTCTTTGATCGCTTGCGGATCATTATAAGGAATCGTGATCGTGTGCTTCGCAAAATCGGCTGGGACACCTTTAGACGTTGGCTCACCGATATCGAGCATGCCTGAGCCTGCTTTGACAAGCAGACTGTCTGAATGGCCATGGTAGCAGCCTTCAAACTTGACGATTTTGTCACGCTGAGTATAACCGCGTGCCAAACGAATCGCGCTCATGGTCGCCTCAGTCCCCGAGCTGGTCATGCGAATCATCTCAACGCTCGGCACGAGCTCACAGATTTTATCAGCGACCGTGGTTTCAAACGGCGTTGGTGTCCCAAAGCTCAAACCATCATCGGCGGCTTGTTTGACAGCGTCGATGACTTTTGGATGCGCGTGACCCAAAATCATTGGGCCCCAAGAACCCACATAATCAATATAGGCATTGTCTTCGGTGTCATAAATCTTGCTACCATTAGCGCGGTGCATAAAAATTGGCGTACCGCCGACCCCTGCAAAGGCGCGGACGGGTGAATTAACGCCGCCTGGAATATGTTTGCGGGCTTGGGCAAAAAGCTGTTCGTTTTTAGTACTCATAGCTATTCTCTATTTATAGGTTTTATATTCTGTCAGTTCTGTATTTTCTAAATGTCGTCAGTCTTATATTTGTTTATTATCGAATCTTTCAAGACATTTTTACAATTTACGCTTTTTTGACGACAGAAGATTTCAGCTTCATTGGGCCATAACCGTCAAGTTTACAATCAATATCGTGACCATCGGTTGCGTCTGGCAATAGGCGAATACTTTTCGCTTTAGTTCCAACTTTAATGACAAGTGAAGAGCCTTTAACCTTGAGGTCTTTAATGACGGTCACCGCATCGCCATCCCGTAACTCATTGCCAACCGCATCACGAATGACAGCATCTTGCTCTTCCGCTTGTGCCGCATTCGTCTCAGCCGCCGTCCACTCGTGAGCGCACATCGGACATACCAGTAACGCACCATCTTCATACGTATATTCAGCATCACATTTCGGGCAATTTGGTAAGCTCATCATATCCTCGGCAGTCATCAGACGTTGGGTTTATTGTAGAGCGGACATTGTACCGTAACTCGCCATTTTTAACCAATTTGTACCGTTGAAAATGGCGCACTACGCCCAATTTAATGCTTAACCCACACTGAAGCGCCCCACTTATTGATGACGTTTTTGTGACACCATTTTTGTGGTACTCTTCTTAACCTTATTTACATTTTTGCTGACACGTTCTGTCAGTAACAACAGCGTCTATATTAAAGCGCACCTATAACTTTTATCGCTTCGATTTCATCTATATATTTTAATTATTAAGCAGAAGGATAATAACAATGACTCAGTCTCCAAACCCCTCAGCATTGACGCAGTTTTCGCAGTTGACCATTCAAGGTGAAGATGCCGAAAAATTCTTGCAAGGGCAATTGACTTGTGATGTTACCAAACTTGGGCTTAGCTATCAGGCAGCCGCTATTTGTAATCTAAAAGGTCGTATTGAATTTGGCATTTGGATCAAAAAACAAGCCGAGAAGCACTATGATGTGGTCATCAGCAGCGATTGTGCAGATAGCTTACAAGCTCATTTAAAAAAGTTTGGCGCGTTTTCTAAATTTGATACCAGTGAGTCGATCGCGATTTATCCGTGTGTGTTAGCAGACGAACCAACCTTTAGCCATAAGGACGATCACAATACCGCTAAAGACACGCAGGATTGGATGGCGTGCAGTATCGCCACTGGTAACTATTGGATTGTCGCGGCGACTCAAGGCGAGTTCCAACCGCAAGAGCTGCGCCTGCATCAGCGTGGCGGTATGGACTATGATAAAGGCTGCTACTTGGGCCAAGAAGTCATCGCTCGCATCTACTTTAAATCTGCGCCAAAAGCGTTTTTGCATTATGTAAAAGGTAGCGGCGCGCTCCCCGCAGCAGGCGACAAACTCGATAAAATCCAAGTGGTGAATGCGATAGAAAATGACAATGGCTTTATTGCCCTTATCGTTGCTCGTCCTGAACACTTGGCAGAAAGCGATTTGAATATATTGGACTTGCCAGCCGCACTGCAGGTGGATGTTGCGCGCCCAAAGTAAAAGCAAGCTGAAACAAATAGGCGGCGCAGCAACGGTGATGGCAAGCTAATATACGGCTGCCGTCATGATTAACATGAGCATAGAGAATCCCATGACACATATTGCGGTACTCGGAGCAGGCGTGGTGGGCGTGACCACCGCATGGTATCTACGTCAAGCAGGCTATGATGTGACTGTGATCGAACGCGAATCGGCGGCAGGGATGCAGACGTCTTTTGCCAATGGTGGTCAAATATCGGTCTCTCATGCGACCCCGTGGGCCAATCCTGCCACCCCGATGAAAGCGCTCAAATGGTTGTTTAAAGAGGATGCCCCGCTGTTATTCCGTCTGCGTGCTGATAAGGATCAGCTCAAATGGGCGATGCAGTTTTTGCAAGAGTGCCGCGCTGATCGTGCCGATGCCAATCTGGTGCAAATGGTACGCTTAGGGTTATATTCTCGCGACGCCTTACAACAGCTACGCGCCGATATCGGTATCAATTATGAGCAGCAAACACGCGGTATCATGCATTTTTATACCAGCCAAGCTGAGTTTGATGCGGCGATTGAACCCACTGAGCGCATGCAAGCGCTTGGTTGTGAGCGCCATGTGATTGATATCAATAATGCCGTTAACTTGGAACCTGCCCTCTATCCGATTGCGCATAAGCTCACTGGTGCAACCTATACCAGCCGTGACGAATCTGGTAATGCGCACCTATTTACGCAAAGACTCGCACAGCGCTGCATTGATGCGGGTGTACAGTTCTTATATGATACTGAGATCTTAGCGCTTAATACTGACGCTCACTCTGCGCGTCCGCATGTGCATAGTATTACCATTCGCCCAAAAGGCGAAAACGTACAAACTTTCACGGCTGATAGTCATGTGATCGCGCTAGGCAGCTATAGCGTTCCTCTGTTAAAACCATTGGATATTCGCGTGCCTATTTTTCCAGCAAAGGGCTATTCAGCCACCTATACGGTCAATCCACGAGCGCCGCATTTAGCGCCTTTTGTGAGCTTGATTGATGATGAGTTTAAGCTGGTGACTTCACGTTTGGGTGATAAGTTGCGAGTGGCAGGCACCGCAGAATTTAATGGCTATAATTTGGACCTAAATGCCACGCGCTGTGAGGCCATTACGCGCCGCGTACAGCAATTATTTCCCAAAGGTATCATCGCAAATTCGGTTCAATATTGGACAGGACTGCGCCCAATGACCCCATCGAACGTACCTTTGATTGGGCGCGCGCATTGCGGTCAAGTCAAGCATGGCAGTCGCAATACATCAGCCACTTTTGACAATCTATGGCTCAATACAGGGCACGGCACGTTAGGCTGGACGCATGCTTGCGGCTCTGCAAAAGCGATTAGCTTATTGATACAAGGTGAAACGCCCAACGTTGATTTTGATTTTGTGGGTACAAACAGCTGACTGAATCTCTAGACACTATAAAAAACTATCTCCATAAAAAAGCAGGCGCTTACATCGTGTAAGCGCCTGCTTTTTACTTTAAAAAAATTGAACTTATGCGATTGCACTATCTATTGAGTTTTCTAATACCGCATTAGCCACATTGTCTGCGTTAGCACCCAACGCCTCTAATTGCACAGGTACGCCATTGACGGCGGCATTACCACTCAACTGATCAATCAAAGTATCGTCTGTTAAGTCATTGACACTGACACCGGCATGCGTTTGCGCAATCTTCTGCTTCACCCCTTTACGTCCATGACCAAAGCCATGCGGAATACTCACGACGCCTGGCATCAGCTCATCAGTCACCTCTGCTGCGATGATCACACTGCCTACGCGAGAGGTCACTTTCACGTCTTGCCCGTCTACAATACCGTGCTGCTCTGCCGTTTCTGGATGCAGCATTAGTGTACAACGAGACTTACCTTTGACCAATCGATAACTATTGTGCAGCCATGAGTTATTGCTACGTACATGGCGACGTCCGATGAGCAAAATCTCTTGATCATTGTATTGCTGCATCATTTCTTTAACCCGTGCCAAATCTGCCTGATAAAAATCAACATTGAGATTGATTTGCTTATCGGCGTGCTTGATCGCCTCTGGCAACATACGATGCAATGGTCCTAAATCAATACCGTGTGGATTGTCTATCAGCGCATCCAATGTGACGTCTTTATAAGGTCCGTACTTGAGAGCTTGCTCAAGTAAGAATTTCGGTCCAAACGCTTTTGTCGCGGCACGCTCTTTTTGTACCGCTTCTGGCGCGTCTTTATCCAAGCGATCGGCAAGCTCTAGATAAATCTCCCAGTCATGCTTCTCATTCTCTGTTTTGCTAAATAAGGCAGGCGAGTATTTGGCAACATTGTGTACAGCAAAACCATTAAACGTAATGTCGTAATGGTCACGCTCGAGTGGCGAGACGGGCGGCAGGATAATATTGGCATGGCGACTGGTCTCGGTCACAAAGTAATCGAGCGACACCATAAACTCTAGCCCTGATAAGGCCTCATCTAGCTTTTCGCCATTTGGTGTGCTAAGGACAGGGTTACCGGCGACACTCATAAAGCCTTTTAACTGCCCTTCTCCTGCGACTAACATCTCATCTGCCATCGCAACCACTGGATATTCGCCATTAAAATCAGGTAGATTACTCACGCGGCTGTGACGTTTGCCCAAATAGCCAGGACCCGAGCTATTGACCACATCGACCGCAGGATTGGGGAACATGAGTCCGCCCACTTCATCTAAGCGTCCTGTCACGATATTGATGACCATGGACAGATATTGGCTCAGCAAACCAAACTCTTGGACCGAGATACCCATACGGCCATAACAGACTGAGCTTTCGGCTTCACAAAACCCTTTGACGATGCGTTTGATTTCAACGGCGGTAATACCTGTAATATCTGCTACTGACTCAGGGGTGAACCCTTCTGCAAATGATGCAATACGATCAATCTCTGGTGCCAGCGCTGCCACTCGGCTATCTACCTTGGCGTAGCCTTGCGCGTAGATTTCATTGAGCATGGCCAATAGCAATAATACGTCTGTCGCTGGACGAATAAAGTGATGTTCACTGGCGATATCTGCAGTTTCGGTACGCCTTGGATCAATCACCACCACTTTGCCATCACGTGCTTTGATGTCTTTGAGATTTTGACGCATGTTGGGCGCAGTCATGATACTGCCATTAGAGGCCAGCGGGTTACCGCCGATGATGAGCATATACTGCGTGCGATTCACATCCGGAACAGGGATGCGGAGCATATGACCGAACAGATGCATGCTGACGATATGGTGTGGCAGTTGGTCAATTGAGGTCGCAGAAAAGCGACTACGCGTCTTTAGGCTGGTCAATAGCTGCTTGATAGTCAACATCCCGCCCATGTTATGGACATTCGGGTTACCCAAATACACCCCAAATGCGTTTTGACCATATTTTTGCTGAACAGACTGAATACCTGCAGCGACTTTATCTAACGCCTCAATCCAGCTGATCGATTTCCAACCGTCCGCCGTTCTTTCAACAGGCCCTCGCAAACGATCAGGGTCTTCGTACAAATCCTGCAAAGCAGTGGCTTTTGGGCAAATGTAGCCTTGAGAAAAAGGATCGTTTTTATCCCCTTTGATCGATAAGACTTTTTCGCCATCGTGCTTGATCTCGATGCCGCACATCGCCTCGCATAAAGTACAGGTTCTAAAGTGGATTTGTTCGTTGTCCGTCGCGCTAGCCGCTGTAGTGCCCATAGTCATACTCCCTTTTATGTTTTATAAATCCTAGCTTTCATGATGTTTAACATGAATCGCTATGGTTGCTTCCTTGCAAAAAATTGGCAAATAGGGTATCAAAGCTGATATTCAATGTCGCAATCGCTTGCTCCCTCGAGTAGCGCTGCTGATGACAGCCTAGTATCAGCTCATGTACTTGCGCGGCTGCCATATCCACACAAAGATTAACAGCGCTGCGTTCACAAGAACGATTGGATAGCTGCAATCCTTGAATAAATATCTCCGTCCACTCCTCTTGTATGTCTGCGACCAGATTACCCAGTCCATTATTGAGTGAGGATTGGTTCTCTATATCGGCAGTGAATCGCGGACGATCTTCGAGTAAGTGCTGAAATAGCGCAATATTCTGAAAGGCAGAATCAAAAATCATTATCAGACATTGCTGACACTGCTGATTAAACTCATCCTTAGTCAGTACATCATAGTCCTTGAGCATATTGACCCATGCCAGCCGCATTGGCGATAGATAGTGGTCTTTTAACTGAGCGCTGAGCTCGTTCTGTAGCGCATCTAAGCTCTCAAAATGATTATAAAAACTGGGCTGCGCAATACCTGCCCCTTTAGCCACTTTATTCATGCTCATGCCTTGAGCACCTTCTAGACTATAGAGCCGTAACGCGCTTTTTAATAAGGCTCGCCGCGTCTTGGCTTTTGCCAGCTCACGTTTTGACTCTATGGGGGCGTTTGTATTTTGCGCTAATATGTTCAATGCAGAGATATTCCTACTCGATAAACAATGAAATCGACACGTCAGTCATTTCGCTTAAATCGCCCGTGGCAAAAAGAGGACAGACAGCCCAACTGCTGATATCTGTTTTTAAGCTAACCGTCTTTTAAGCTAATAGTCATTAAGCTAACGCGCTCTAGAGCGAATAGTTTTTAGAGAAGTCGCCATTTCAACTATAAGGTTATAGTTATTTAAACCATAAGTCTATAGCCAAACACATAGCAGAACTCGTGCTTCACAAAATAGATTAATGCTTCATAAGATCAGCATGTTTGTTTACTATAAATACCCCACCCCCTTTCCCAGTTGACATACGCTACGAGATTGCGCAGTTACCTAGCCCGTATATTTATAGTTCCCCATGTGACACTTACCTTTAGATATCGGTCTCAATTCGATGGATATTACGTACAATAGACGCAATTTACGCATCATTAATACAGTCGGTGAGCAGATAACACACGATGCACGCTCACTATAATTAAGTAACACTATAAACATAGCGTATACAGACAGCTGAATTGAAAAGCCCTATATTAATTATCACAAGATATTTGGTAGCAACCAATGATACTTGTGAACTACTAAAATAAAAAAAGTAATAAATCAGTAGCTTTAACAAACGATATTCATATCTTCAATAAACTCAAAGACTATTTGATGAAAGTGAATTAAACAAAATAAAAGGAATATAATCATGAATGAGAATACTTTAAAAGGCGAATGGAAACAGATAAAAGGCTCAGTAAAACAAAAATGGGGTGAGCTAACTGATGACGATTTAGATCAAGTGGAAGGCAGCCGTGATAAGCTGGTTGGCCGTGTCCAAGAGCGTTATGGTCATGCCCAAGATCATGCTGAGCGCGAAGTAGATGACTGGCGCCGCGAAAACAATTACTAATCCACTTTTCTTATAAAAGAAAGTTTTCTGAAAAATAGATATTCTTTAAAGAAAATAAAAAGCCGCATAATAAATTATGCGGCTTTTTTGTGTTAGGTAGATAATGATGTCAGTTAAATAATAGTTTAGATAGAGGTTTCTCATACCATATAAAACTGTTTAGCATTTCCCAGACACGATAAAACCGCATAGCAATAAATTGTTATGCGGTTTTATTGTTAACTGTCCATGTTACCTATCACGACTGCTTTCTATGCATCCTTGCACAAATATTCAGTGATTGTGATACTGGGCATCCTGCCCTTATTACTGCATACAGCATCTAATCTTAACTGCTGCTATCAGCAATGGGTATGTGTCCTTACTTCAACTATTATTATCATCCTGATGCTAATAATTGAATCATTATCCTTAATGCGGCCAACTCAATCCTTGAGTCACATTCCCTAATGCCGTGTAACCATAATGCCTAACTCTCACTCTCATGTTAAGTCGCGTAAACGTCATTGCATGTAAGCATATGCTTACAACGATTTAATTATTCTCAATAATTACAACTTATTAACGCAAATGACACTTAATATAAAGCTTTGTATCCTATGATAGATAATGTAAGAAAACATTTCTAAAAATAGTTTTTTTAGTGATAGTAGCTCTTAATACCTATCTGAGTATGGCTGTATCAACATATTTTAGAACCTTCTACCTTTGACTTATATAAGCATTCTTATCGCAAGCTCTCTGAAACCTTATAGGATATTGCCTCATGAAAACTCTAAAACCGTTTTCCTTTAAGACAACCATATCTACTGTTCTTATCGTTGCTCTACTGGGTACCACTGTCGGTTGTGCTGTCGTTGGTCCTGGCTATGATAACCAGCCCATATATCGTGGTGATAATAATCGGCAGAACGATAGCTTCAACCGTGTCAGCCAGCAGCTACGTCAAGACTTACGCCGCAAAGGCTATCAAGTCATAGACATTCGCTCTGATAGCTATCGTGGCGATCGCGCAATGACAGCTTTTGCCAAAAAGAATAATCAGCTCTATGAGCTAACATATACTTATCCTTCTCTAAGACTCATCAGCTCAAATAAAAGATCATGGTCGAACAATTGGGGAGATAACAAGTATCAAAAAGACAATGACCGCTATAAAAAAGATAAGCATAAAGATAATGGTAAATATAAGAACGACAAGCGCTATAAAAAAGGTGATATAGAGGACAGCATTAAAAGAGAGTCACGTTACCCAGCGATCAAGCGCCGTGCCATCAATAAAGTAAGATCTATGGGTTACCGTGTCGAAGATATCGATCTTGAAGAAAAAAACAAGCGTGGTGTCTTTGACATTGAGGCCAGACGCGGCTCGCAGGAGTATGAGATATTGCTTAGCTATCCAAATTTAGACGTTATTAACGTTAAAAAAGACTGATGACGCTGACACTACTGTCAGTAGAGCAGTTCTACACGCCCCTTTACTGAAATATTAGAAAACTATCTTTATCCAACGATAGTAGATTATGAGGACATTTTTATGAAAGCTTTATCATCTTCAACACTAAAAACGGCATTGTCTGGCAGTATTGTCGCTACTTTATTAGCGGTAACTACTGGCTGTGTCACCACACCTGGCGGCTATAGTGTATATGACGATATCTATGGAGACGTCTACAAAGATAAAAAAGAGCATAAAAAGCACCAAGACAAGCATAAAAAAGCGGATAAAAACGTCTACTCAGCTGCTATAGAGCGTCGAGCTGCCAACAAAGTTAGTAGTATGGGATACCGTGTCAAAGATGTTAAATATAAAAAGGGCGACCGTAAAATCAAGGTCAAAGCTGAGCGTGGTCGCGACGATTATAAAATCGAACTGGGCTATCCAAGCTACAACGTCATTAAGATTAAAAAGGATTAATCGATTATTAGGGTCTGATATTCACTGTTAATACTCAGTTGAAATATCAAAAAATTTATAACCAAATAAGTCATCAAGTGGCTTATTTGGTTTTTTTGTGAGAATTCCTACATTCAACAAGCTAATATTTTTCTAGATAAAACTAAAAATCCAAGACTTTTATCACATCATACGCTGGCGTTTCATACGGGTGCGCCTCTTTTAACGCGATGACAGCAGCAGTAATAAATGCGTCATCGACGACCATCTCTACTCGCCATTCATCGACCGTTTCTAAACTATCTTGCTTACCGATATGCGGCGCGCTACCTGCTAACGGCATAAACTGCCCTGTACCCTGCACTTGCCAACAGCACTGTTCATAATCGCCAATACTCCCAGCACCAGCAGCAAACAATGCGGACTTTACTTGCTCTAAGGCCTCATCAGGAATAAAAACCGTCAACTTATACATGAACTTACCTCACAAAATAGATTTAAATCTCAATCTACTAGTTCTTAGATAAAGAAGGATGATCAGTCCATATATAACGTAACAGCCAGTCTTTAGCATCACCGGCATAATCAATACCGATACGCGGACGCACTGATACAGGTGGCTGGCAGCCATCATCTTCTACCCAGACCTTTGAAGCTGGCGAGATCGGTTTGCCATATAAATCGCGAGTTATCTGCAAGCGCTTGGTCAGTTTACCTGGCCCTGCAAACTGCTTGGGGTGAGTCAGCTGCTTATTTGGACTGAGTTGTTGCTCATCAATCAGACGGTCGCTATCATCGGTCAAAAACCCAGCGCGAATCAGCACCGATTCAGGTGACTCTATAGAGCCGCTAATCAAATTTAGCATATGATGCACGCCATAGGTCAGATAGACATAAAACACACCGCCTTGCTCATACATAATCTCTGTGCGCGCCGTTCGAGTACCTGCATGTGAATGGCAAGCGGGATCATCTTGACCAATATAGGCTTCGGTCTCAGAAATACGCATTCGCAAAACTTTCTCTGATCCGTCGCTAACGGTTAGCTGTCGACATATAACTTTACCAATCAAGTCAGCAGCGACCACACAGGTCGGACGAGTGAACCAGTTAGGCTCTAAAACAGTTGATGAAGCAGTAGACATTAGCGAAACCTTTTCTTATTTTTATGGTCTAATTGATATGAGTAAGTACTAACAAATTAGCATAAAAGTAAGATAAGGTATGGAGTACAGTGTTGGCGCTATGTTTGATTTTTTATACGAATTAAGTGATAAGCCTATGGCTGAAGAGTGATACTGTTGATAAATAGATGGGAATTATAGTCTGTTATAAGTGATTCCATTATAGCAGTCTATTTTAAGTGGTCTGTTAATAGGTTTTTGGTGTGAAATAACTGGTTTCGTTAGGGTATGCTTTCAATTACTATTCATGACTTTAGACTATCACTTTTAAAAGTCCGATTTATTTCACCTCTAGTGATAACTTCATTAGTTTCTTCATAATCTTTTGGTTTATCGTAGTCATACTCTATTTCAAACTTACTATCAGGGTATAGAGTAAAGGTTAAGCCCCATATTTTTTCTCCTGTAAGGTTAAAAATATGGTTTCTGAGAAATAATGAGGCATCATGTTCAAGGAAAAGCAGTTCGTTATATAGTTCTCTATATTCATCTATCTTATCTCCCTTGATAGTAATTATAACCTTAGAAGACTGTGTCATTCCCTCATAGATATCGACATGATTAGACATTTGCTTCCAATACTCGTTACCTAAATGAGCCATAAGACCATTTGCAAAAATCCTATATGCTTGATTTTCATCATCTATTTTCATATCTAAACTCCCTAAATATTGATTAAAAACAAACGGCTTGATTGCTTTATGTACACTGGACGAGTAGGTATAAAGAATTCTGTAAAGGTTTTTAACAGTTCGATGCCTGTATAGCGCACCGATCACTAATAGAATATGTATGGTAAGTACACCATGAAGTACCCTAGGAGTATTTCAGCAAGTTAAAACGTTGATACCATCATCCTACAGCCAAATATTCAAGTCCTCACTAAGGAACCATCATAAATATAATGCCATAAAAAAACTGAGCACATGGCTCAGTTTTTATTTTATGCTAAGTATCAGATACTTATTTTAATGGCACACCAATACGGTCAGCCACTTCTTCATAAGCTTCAATCACATCACCTAATGACTGACGGAAACGGTCTTTATCAAGTTTCTTCTTGGTGTTCTTGTCCCAGATACGGCAGCCATCTGGTGAGAACTCATCACCTAATACGATACGGTCATGGAATACGCCGAACTCTAGTTTGAAATCCACTAGGATTAAATCACCCGCATCAAACAATGCTTTGAGTACATTGTTGACTTGATAGGTCAGCTCTTCCATCTTAGCCAATTGTTCTTTGGTCGCCCAGCCAAGAGATACAGAGAGCGACTCATTGACCATCGGATCACCTAGCGCATCATCTTTATAAAAAAGCTCATACGTTGGCGGTGTCAATGCTTGCCCTTCTTCTAAGCCCAAACGACGTACCAAACTACCAGCGGCAAAGTTACGCACCACGCACTCTACAGGAATCATATCCAAGCGCTTGACCAATACTTCGTCGTCAGACAATTGCTTTTCAAAATGCGTCTCGATGCCAGCATCAGACAATTTTTGCATGATAAAAGCATTAAAGCGGTTATTTACCACACCTTTACGTGCCAATTGTTCAATACGCTTACCATCAAGCGCTGAGGTATCATCACGGAAGTGTAAAATCAGAAGATCATTGTCTTCTGTTTCATAGACAGATTTGGCTTTGCCTTTATACAGCAGTTGTTGCTTTTGCATTATGGGGGTTCCTGTTCGTTCAAGCTTATGTGGTAAAAACGCGCAGCGACCGCTGACTCTTATTACAATATCGATATTATTTTAATCAATAATCATAAAAATCGGCGGTACAAATGAAGAAATAAATTAGTTTGAAGGGCTACTAACAGCACGCTGAGGCTTTGGCAACTGATACTGATTACCTGACTCATTCTGTAGTTTAAGCGTGTTCGCGCCCACATTCGGTGTTGGGTACAAAGGCACGAAAGGCGCTGTTTCTTGAGCAGCCGGCAGCTCTATCGGTGCAAGCTTTTTGCTTTGTTGATAGTCTAAGCTGCCATTGTCGCGCTTACCAAGCAGGCTCTTGGTCGCTTGGCAGCCGCTCAATACCAGCGTACTACCCAAAACTAAGGTCAGCATTGCAGGAAGTAGTTTTGTCGTTTTTGATGATACTGTTTTTGATGATATTGTCATCATGTTGTCTCTCTGAGTTAGCAGTTATTGCTCATTTAGGCGATTGACTCATCATGGTAAGTTGACTTGTTGCTCTCTTGAATATTAATCGTCAAGCAACAAGTCTTAAATCGCTGAAGATCAGGTTATAATATGTTTGCTCGAACCAACGCTTCATCAATAGTCGCATGATGTTGCTCTGCCAACCAAACGAGTGGTAAGCGTATCCCTTTATCGATCATGCCCATTTTATGTAGCGCATACTTAGCTGGAATAGGACTTGACTCGATGAATAAGTCACGATGTAGATGTTTGACTACGTCATGAATCTGACTAGCCGTTTCAAAATCACCACGCAAGCCAGCAGCGAAAGTCTCGCTCATGGCTTTTGGAGCCACGTTGGCAGTCACTGAGATATTGCCTTTACCACCTACTTTTAGTAGATCAAGCGCTGTACCATCATCACCAGACAATACGACCATTCTGTCACCAACAGCTTTAATCAATTGCTCACCGCGACCAACAGAGCCTGTCGCATCTTTGATAGCAACGATATTGTCGATATCAGCAAGACGTTCGACCGTGTCTTGGGCAATATCGACGACCGTGCGACCCGGTACATTATAGAGCATCTGAGGAATATTGACGGCTTTAGCAATGGCTTGATAATGCTGAAACAAACCTTCTTGTGGCGGCTTATTATAATAAGGAGCAACCAATAACGCACAGTCTGCACCAGCATCTGCTGCGTCTTGAGTCAGTTTAATCGCTTCCATGGTGTTGTTCGCACCAGTACCTGCGATGACTGGTACGCGACCTTTAACATGCTGGACAAAATAGCGAATGACATCGCTATGCTCTTGCATCGATAGGGTTGCCGACTCGCCAGTGGTGCCGACAGCAACGAGGCAATGCGTGCCCTGCTCGATCTGCCAGTCTATGAGGTCAGCCAGACGTTTATAATCAACTGTACCGTCAGGGTGCATGGGCGTTACCAAGGCTACCATTGAGCCTTGTAATCGGGTTTTGATCTCGTCGTATGCTGTGCTCATAACCGTGCCTTACTGTATTATCCTAGCTTTTATCAAAGCTGTCACATGATAGGTCGTTTGCAAGTGCCAAAAATTTATATACGTTGATAAACGCTAATGGCCAACCCTTGCTTGATGTTAATGCTGAAATTTTATTTATTATCATAACGTTTACATTATAAATTACTGCGTATTAAAGTGAGTATTGGCATTATCGATGCCAGTGACCGCAAATACCTGTTGCACCATAAAATATAATAATAAAAACGCCTGCTAGTGTAGCATATTTTGATTTGACCGCTATCAATCAATTGATGCTGCAATCATAAATCAAAGGTCAAAAAGAGGCTTTTGTATTACCAAAAACCATAAATATAAGCTCAGAGCTTTATCAATAAATAAACGCTGAACTTAATAGCTAGTTTAGCGTAATGAATCAGCACTGATAAGTCTTTTGATTAATGTTAACGAATCGTCAACACATCGATGGTGGGACGATATAAGCGAAAAGGCAGGCCTCGCGTGCCTATACCGCTGCTGATGAATATTTAAATACATTATTTGCAGACTGATGCAATATCCGTTTGCGTATCTCTTATAGCGAGCGGTATTTATGATGAGCAATTATACTTTTCGGTGTTTTTCGGTATGCTGCTGTCCAAATCACTTCCTTATGGTTTTATCTATTCAATACGCAGACCAATAATAGCAGGGATGCCTTGTCGAATAACTTCTATCGTGACAACGCCTTTTTTGGGTAGAGAAGAGATCGCACCAGAGAAATCCGTTACCTTTTTAATAGGCTTTTGGTGAAAATTGGTAATGACATCACCTGCCAAAATCCCCGAGCGCGCGGCTAACCCTGTCGGATCAACCGTCGTGACCAACACCCCCGTTTTATTGTCTGTAGCAATCTCTGCTTGTTCATCTTTGGTCAAATCGCGCAAACGTAGGCCCAGTTGGACATCATCACTTTGCTGATCCCCACTTTGGGCTCTGACATCATTAGGTGCATAAGCGAGTTTACCGCTAATGATCATCTGCTTACCATTGCGCTGAATCTGTGCGCGAAATGGATCGCTTGGCTTTGCTCGGTTGAGCAGATTCAATAAGTCGGATGCTCGCATGATTTGTACATTATTGTACTGCAAGATAATGTCACCAGGTTTTAGACCTGCTTTTTGTGCTGGCGAGTCTGGAGAAACGCGGGTCAGCAAAGCGCCTTGTGGTTTATCCAATTTATAAGCTTCGGCCAGATTACGGTCAATATCTTGCGGATAGATACCCAAATATGCGCGAGCGACTTCACCACTGGTCTTTAATTGCTCATAGATATCCATAGCAGCGTCAATCGGGATAGAGAACGATAGTCCCATGTAGCCGCCCGTCCCACTAAAGATACGCGAGTTGATACCAATCACCTCACCGCGCTGATTGAATAAGGGGCCACCTGAGTTACCAGGGTTGAGCGCCACATCGGTTTGTATAAATGGCACACTGGTTTCGCGTGAGAAGCTGCGTGATTTGGCACTGACGATGCCAGCGGAGGCTGAATAATCAAAACCAAATGGTGAACCAATGGCTAGTACGGGCTCCCCTACTTTTAAGCTGTTTGAGTCGCCAATCGGTAGCGCGGGGAACTGAGTGCCTTCAACTTTTAGTACCGCCACATCTGAGCGCTCGTCGCTACCAATCAAGGCTGCATCAAGCTCGGTTCTATCATTAAGTGTGACGGTGATTTTGTCAGCGCCCTCAATGACGTGATGATTGGTCAGCATGTAGCCGTTAGATGTGACAAAAAAGCCCGTACCATAAGCATGCTCTATCGCTGGCGTGACTGCTCGATCAGGAATGCGCACCCGATCGCCAAAAAACTGCCGCAACACTTCAGCCGTTTGCGCCTTAGCAAGCTCAGCCTCACTGACTGTCTTGGTGACGTTGACGCGCGCCACTGCGGGTGTCACTTGTTGAACTAGGCCAGAGAAATCAGCCGTGGTTACAGCCGCATGTGCATTGCTCATTGTGGTGACGTTAATACTAGCCACCATCGCCGTACTCACAGCGAGCGCCAGCGCACTGCGCTGTAACCAAAGTCGCATATCGACAGTGGTCCGTGATTTAAACATATTGATAGGCATATTGTCCTCCATATGAATGGTCATTATTATTGTTGGTAATTAGATGATGGTACTCGATAACGTCTTGCCTGACGCACATAACCCCAATCGTTATTGGTCAGCGTTCTTATATTTGCTTATATAGTGAATTCAGTATAAAAACGATACAGTGGGACTGGGATAAATTTTTCGCAGCCTCTGTCTGCGTAGGCACAGCACGCAAGGAAAATTTAGACCAGTTCCACCTTGATATATAATGTATCTGTTTTATTTAGGATTGACTATATCGTTATACTCATATTACACGATGGTATTCGTGCTATGCATCGATTTCATATATGTTTTATCGCTAGGCTGATATAGTAACGATCATGTCAGCCCCGTTTTTATATTTATTTTAATCAAAACCAGGGTTGTTGGCTTTAGTAAACATAAACCCTCAGCGCCAATATACGGTCTCTGATTGACGTCATATTATTGTTGTTTTGGCGGCGTGCATGACCAACGTAGCTACTGTATGATGGACAAAACGTTATCTTGCCATTATTTCCATAATGCAGGATAACCCAAGGCATGGTTATTTCATACTGACTTTGTACAATTTTGTGGCTGCGCGCTGATATCGTGGCAGGCTCTATATACATGTATATGAATCAAATCATGTTATGATAGCAAGCAAAACAAATCATAAAACAAACAAAAGTCAATTAGTAAAAATACTATCGACTACTCGTTTATCAAGCTGGCTATCATCATCCCTGTTTTCCATCTTTTGCACTTTTAGACCACTGTTATTTGTCTAAGAATGCTTTTGCCCTTGCTACTTTATAGTGTATATATCATCTCAAGCTCATATTGCGATTCATGATGGCTATCAGTGTGATGACCCAGATACAATCAGTAATGATAACAATTGATCATAAACGAACGGTAGCGACTATCTTATAGCAGCTATGGATAGATATAAAATATGACAAGATTACAAAAGGATTAATTTATGGATACCGCCCTATTGCTATCCGGCGTGGTTGGGATTGGCATTGCCGCCCAATGGCTGGCTTGGTATTTGAAGCAACCGTCCATTTTATTTTTATTGCTCATTGGCATTATCATCGGACCAGTCCTGGGGGTGTTTGACCCTGATTTGGTATTAGGTGAGCTGATGTTCCCCTTTATCTCTTTGGGCGTGGCAATTATTCTATTTGAGGGCTCGCTAACGCTAGAGTTTGATGAGATCAAGCAGCATGGTACTGTCGTGCAAATGCTGGTCTCGATTGGTGTACTCATCACCATCGCTATCGTGGCGCTGTCGACTTATTTGCTATTCGATGTCGATCCATTGATTGCACTCCTGTTTGGTGCGCTGGTCTGCGTGACCGGTCCGACGGTCATTATGCCGCTGTTGCGTAGCGTGCGCCCCAATAAAACCATCTCTAACATCCTCAAATGGGAAGGCATTATCATTGATCCAATCGGTGCAATCGCCGTGGTATTGGTCTATGAATATATCATCTCAGGCGGTGAAGCCAGTAGTATCTTGCTATTTGCCAAAATTGTCGTATTGGCAACGGCCCTTGGTATGGCAGGCGCTTGGTTACTGGCGTTTCTTATGCGTCGTCATATGGTGCCTGAGTTTTTGCGCAATGTTTTTACCTTGGCATTTGTGCTGGTACTATTTTCGGTCTCAAACCATTTAGAGCACGAGTCAGGGCTATTGACTGTCACAGTCTTGGGTGTAGCTTTGGCAAACTGGCCGAAATTCCCACGCGAGACGATTCTAGAGTTCAATGAGTCATTAACCGTTCTACTGATTTCCGTCCTCTTTATTATTTTGGCGGCTCGTGTAGAGCTGGCAAGTTTATTGAGCGTAGGATTTGCAGGTCTGGTGCTACTTGCCATCGTTATGTTTGTGGCGCGTCCACTGTCGGTCTGGGCGTCCTCTATCGGCTCCAACCTCAAAACCAACGAAAAGCTGATGATCAGCTGGATTGGCCCTCGCGGTATCGTCGCTGCTGCTATCTCATCCCTGTTTGCGATTCGTTTGCAAGAGTATGATATCCAAGGCGTTGAGCTGCTTGTACCATTGGTATTTATGGTCATCATCGGCACGGTAATGATTCAGGGTCTGGGCGCAAAGGTGGTCGGCAACTTGCTGGGCGTACGTGAGCCTGAGACCAACGGTATTCTTATCGTCGGCTCAAACCCGATTGCCCTACTCATCGCTACCTCTCTTAAGGAGCAAGGCTTCGATGTCATCGTCGCGCATAATAACTATACCAATATCGCGCGCGCACGCATGAGTGGGTTGCGTACTTATTTTGGCAACCCAATCTCTGATCACGCTGATCACCATCTTGATCTGATTGGTATTGGGCGTTTGTTTGCCATGAGTATGGACAAAGAGATGAATACCTTGTCTGAGATTCATTATCGTCATGAATTTGGCGAGCGTAAGCTATACCGTCTCAAGTTTAGTGATGAAAAAGTCAAAAGTGAGCGCGACGATAAACAGTCAAACTTCCATTCACAGTGGCTGTTTGGCAAAGATGTGACGTATACCAAGCTTGCTAGTATGCTGTCCAAAAAAGCGCGCATCAAAATCACCAACATCACTGACAGCTATAGCTTTGAGCAGTATAAAGCGGATAACAAGCAGTTTGTGCCGCTATATACCATAGACAAAGAAGGCAAGCTGCACGTCATTACTGATAAATTTGATGGTACGGTGCCTCGCGATCGCAAGCTTATCTCACTGGTCGTGGATGATGAAGTACAGCCAAAACCAGTGGACGTAACACCAAAACAAGAGCAAGCGCGTATGGTCGCCGATGCCAATTTTGAGTCCAGCTCAAAAGCGCCTGAAAAGCGTAAAGAAAAAGAGCTGGGCGGCGATAACCTACAAAAACCAGCGCCAGAGGCACCAACTAATACGGCTCAAAATACTGAGCAAAGCGTCGCCAGTGCCCCTAATGCGAACAGCGCCATAGATAAGTCCAATACTGCGACAGTCGCGGTCGATGATAAGGCAGTAGCACCAAAAACAGAGGCTACCAACACAGCGAACACAGGTGTGATGTCAGCAAACTCGACCGCGACCTCGAAAACAAAAGCGCCTAGTAATAGTAATACTAACGGTAACGGTAATGGTAACGCGCCTAAAAACAAAAAAGGAGCGCTTGATCCCAATCGTCTCCCTGACTCTGGTCAAGACAGTGCTACTCATTCGACTGCCAAAGCTGACACCGACGCTTCTGGCGCGGTTGAGAAAAAAGCCGAGCAGAGTGAGCTGAATGACAAAAATAGTGATAAATAAACTCTATCGTTATTTACCCGCTAACGTCATAATTGGTTAAATAACAAACTGTCATCAATAAAAAGCCCCAGCGACATGCTGGGGCTTTTTATTTTTATTACATCTGCTTGATTATTAAATCTACTTACAAGATAAACATGCTCACTCAAATATGATTATTCAACATCAAATCTGTCTACGACTGCCTGCCATATCCGCGCGCTCACCTCATCAGTATTCCCTGACGCATCGATACGCTGGATACGTTCAGGATGCGAGCTTGCAAGTTGACTAAAACCGGTATGTACCCAAGTAAAAAACGCCATTGCTTGCTGCTCAAAGCGATCTGCTGCGCTGCGCTTATTGGCGCGTGCCATGCCCTCTGCTACAGGTAAATCAAGCCATAAAGTCAGCTCAGGCAACTGCGTCACAAACTGCTCGATCAGCGTCTCAATTTTGGTCAGCATCGCTTTATCGCCATGTCCGCGTCCAAACCCTTGATACGCAATAGTAGAGTCCGTAAACCTGTCACAAATAACCCATGTGCCACGTTGTAGAGCAGGCAGGATGACTTGCTGCATATGATCACAGCGCGCTGCAAATAATAATAAAAGCTCTGTATCATCCTCAATTTCAGTTGCAGGGTCTAGCAATATATCGCGCAGTCGCTCAGCAAACGGACTACCACCCGGCTCGCGAGTACGAAGGTAGTGAATACCATTTTTCTCTAGTTGCAAGCAGAGCTGCTCAATCGCCGTGGTTTTCCCGACGCCTTCCGTTCCTTCAAAACTAATAAACCGCCCTACAATAGGTGCGGTCGTCGTTTGTGAAGCATTTGATTCCGGTAGCGTGGACGATGCTGTACTCGTCTGTGCGGATGGCGCGTTGGTCTGTATAGATACTGACATGATATGACCTTATGTCATCGGTGAGCGCTATCGTTAGATTATAGCGCTCAATAAACGATACGTTTTATAAGAGATAAAGAAGTGCTTTATTGCGGCGGTGTTTGAGATTTTTTCTCGCGCATGACGCTCAGATAGTCTTTTACCGCTTGGTTGTGCTCAGCCAAGCTATTGGTAAATTTATGTCCGCCGTTACCTGTTGCCACAAAGTAAAGGGCGTCGCTATCGGCAGGATGCAAGGTGGCTTCGATAGATGCGGCAGATGGCAGCGCGATTGGCGTTGGCGGTAAGCCATCAATCTGATAGGTATTATAAGACGTTTTTTCATCGATGTCTTTGCGGCGGATATTACCATCATAACGGTTACCCATACCATAAATGATGGTCGGATCGGTCTGCATACGCATGTTTTTAACCAAGCGATTTCTAAACACGGCAGAGACTAGCGGACGCTCTTCTGGTACGCTGGTTTCTTTTTCGATGATAGATGCCATTACTAGTGCTTCGTAAGGGCTATTATAAGGTAGGTCAGGCGCACGGTTTTCCCACGCATCAGTCAGCGCTTTTTGCTGGCGTTTATATAGGTCCGTGAGCACTTTTTTATCGCTCGTCCCTTCACCGTAATAATAGGTATCGGGCGCAAACCACCCTTCAAGATTATGATTGACGATAGGATCGCTGCTGTTGGTTACGCTATCTGGCAATATACCAGCCAAATCTAACGCTTGTGCAATGCTGGCATTATCACTGCCTGCGGTCAGTACTTCTTTTTCGATATTGTCATTATCACGCAGCGCTTGATAGAGGTCTTTTGAGGTTTTGCCTTCGATGATTTGCACCTTTACCATAGCCGCTTTTGCGCCCTGCTCTAGCACTTGCAGAGCCTCAGCAATGGTTGGATTTTCAGGTAATTGATAGATACCTGCATGCAAAGGCGCATCAACTTGCGACTTGATATATAGCTTGGCTACGCTGGCCGAAAATAGCGGAATCTGATTTTGCCACTGCGGCAATAGGCCATAATACGTCTGACCTTGCTCAATCGTGACCATTTGCTGCGGCTGCTCGATACGGCCAAACAAGGTCTGATACACCATGACTAAGAAAAACGCAGCAATAAGTCCCAACACCAGCAGTACTTGATAACCGCGCTGCATAAAAAACGAGGGATTGTTGACTTTATATTGACGCGGTTTGCTGTTGCCACTGATCAGTGAGACATTGGTTGCTGGCGTGTCTTGCACCCTATCTACCACTGGTTGCGCGTCCGGTAGCGTGGTGTCTACACGCTCCTTGACTGTGCCATCTTGCTTATTCGATGGCGACTCATTGGGACGTTCAGGTGGTGTATTGGGTGTGGGCTTGCTCATGGCAACTCGCGAGGCAGATGTTTGCTAGAATTTAGCACTGAACCGTACGATTTTCAATGGTATTTGCTTAGCTTATGCATTAACTTGGTCTATACACTGATTTATATGGCTCAACATTCCCACCTTTTACTGTTATTTTTATCACTGTCCATCGATGCTGACACTCTATTATGAATCTATATTTTGACCAAAGACTCGCCAAAAACTATCACTCTAAATCACAGATTATTCGTGTTCTCAGTGAAACATGGGTAACAGAAAATGGTTACTGTCCTAATTGTAGCGAGCAGCCTTTGACTGAATTTGCTAACGGTCAACCTGTTGCTGATTTTTACTGCGCGCATTGTAATGAGCAATATGAGCTAAAAAGTAAAAAAGCCAAGTTAAGCAACATCGTTAATGATGGCGCTTATAAGACGATGGTTGAGCGTATCAATAGTAAGGACAATCCCAGTTTTTTCTTTTTAACCTACTCAAAAGCATACGCCGTTAATAACTTTCTAATTATTCCCAAGCAGTTTTTTACCCCTGACATTATCATTAAGCGCAAACCATTATCAGTGACTGCCAAACGCGCAGGTTGGGTGGGTTGCAATATTGACTTACGAAAAGTGCCAGAATCAGGCAAAGTATTTTTGGTCAAAGACCAAAAAATTATGGATAAAGAGTCGGTTACCCAGCAATTCCAAAAAACCTTATTTTTACGCACGCAATCTATAGAGTCGCGTGGCTGGACATTAGATGTTTGGCAATGTATCGATCGACTTGATGCTCACTTCTCTCTCAATCAGGTTTATGCTTTTGCTGATGAGTTACAGCTCAAACATCCTGAAAACAACCACGTAAAAGATAAAATTCGCCAACAGTTACAGGTATTACGAGATAAAGGCATTATTGAATTTATAAGCCGTGGCCATTATCAAAAGTTATACTAAGAACACTTATCATCCCATAATGGTAATCGCACAGTAGCCACAAGACGCTGATGGAACTGATGTGCTGGATACTCCCAATCAATCTCATCATTGATTTTGAAAAAATGCTCTTCACGATAGTCAATATAAGCATGCAATCGATTACGCACATAACGATTCCACTGCCATAACAGCTGTACCGAGTTGCGTGCAGGTTTGGTAAAAGGGATTAGATTAACCGTCAATGCACACATTACCAATTCATCATTAGGAATAACGTCGATACCCTGCTCGATGACTTCTTCTCGCGTATGCGCATACTCAAACATACCTCCAAAAGCGACAAACCTTTTAAGGTCTTTTAAATACATGACACCAAAAGCTAATTGGGTATAAGGCGACAAATGCATGATTTCATCAGGTTTAGCTTTGGCCAATCTACAAATTTCATTAAATGCCATCAAACGTCTGATTTGTACTGGAACTCTTACCTCTTCATATATTGAACGCATGCGATATTGTCCTTTTAAAAATTTCTATTGAAAAAGGATCATTGATCGATTTGCTTTATGGCACAAGTCTGCGTAACAACAGACGATCACTTCTTTTGAATGCTTTTGCTAATCTAATTGGTATAAATGACTGAAGTGATATATGAGAGACTTTAATTATTGAGGATATTTATGATAAAGACAGGCGGTTCAAATACTTATCAAATAGAAGTAATCGAAACGATGAGTGCACTTATAGAAGTGGTTGCAGAAGATGGTGAAACTGCTCTACTAAAAGCGCGAGAAATGTATAGAAGCGAGGATATTATTTTAGAACCTAATGATATGCTTGATACTGAATTTATTATCTTTGGCGTAGAAGAGAATGAGTAGCTAGCTCAAACCAAAAGTAGCTCTCAGTACTTGTGAACATTAATGAATAAGCGTATAGATAATAGTAGAGCGCTGTCTCTTGACCAGTACATTCAATGATGGTTTGACAGTGAAAAACGGTAAAGTCCAGTCAGTCAATAAAGGTCAGTGCGACAAGCTTGTCAGTGACAATGATGCTTATGTATTTACCTATGAATGGCTTTTTGCTGTCCGAGAGAAAATGGCAGATAATGCAACCTTATGGGTTAGTGGTACACATCACAATATCTTTACTCTGGGTCGTATTTTGCCGCCGCTTGGTTTTAAAATACTTAATGTTATAACTTGGGAAAAAACCAATCCACCGCCTAATTTTTCTTGTCGGTTTTTCACTCATTCAACAGAGTTTATTATCTGGGCGAGAAAACATCCTAAAGTGCCACATTATTTCGATTATGACTTGATGAAACGACTCAATAACGATAAGCAAATGAAAGACGTATGGCGCTTGCCAGCCATTGCTAAGTGGGAAAAATCTTGTGGTAAGCACCCTACGCAAAAACCTTTGGCATTGTTGGCACAGATGATTTTAGCCTCTACCAAAAAAAATGCTTTGATACTTGACCCTTTCGTTGGATCTTCAACAACAGGTATCGCAGGTAATGTCTTAGAAAGACGTTTTATTGGTATTGAGCAGGAAACTGAATATCTACAACTCAGCCAAGCGCGCTATGAAGACCTACAACTTGAAGGGAAAAAAGAGTTTTTTAAACAACATTTCTATCGTTTATTAAATAAAGGAAATGACAACTAAACGGATTTAAAATCTATAATATCACCTGACAATAACGTCAAACTACTCATAGGCATGATGCCGCGCAGTGCATTGCAAAAGAATAACCGCGTCAACCTAGGCAAATCCTCATCTGATAACGACCGTATCACCACTGGATATTCTGTCGCGGACAAAGCATCAATAATTACTTGCCGCATCACACCAGCAACGCCCGATTGTTCCATGGAAGGGGTATACCATTGACCTGTTGTTAGATAGCTCTCATGATTGTTATCAACACCTTCGTGGCCACTAGAGTGCGTTTCAGATTCGCATAAAGGCTCATCTGCTAACTGATAGAACACATTACTCATCGTACCTTCAACCCAGTGACCACTCATATCACGTAGCAGTCCTTCACTGAGGCTCTTTGTAACGTTAGCCGCTAATGGTTCAGCTTTTATACGCTGTAGCTCGCCACTGGCAAGGACATTATCTAGGCGGCTCAGGCTTTTGAGTCCTGCCAGCGATGGCGGCAGGCAGGCAATCTGTGAAGATAAGCATATCGCTGAGGCATTCGGCTGCATGGGTACTAGATTGCCGTCAGGTAATGACAGTTGCACAGCCGTGGAGACTCTCATAACAGTCGGTTTTAGCCATATCTCACAAGCGCTTCCTGATTCACTTGGTACATAGCCATAACCGCGAATATCTTGTGCGGCGCGAGTTACTACGAGCTTGAGCATGCCCTGATCTAGCTGCTGGCCATACATTTTTAATACTGCCAGTAGTTCCTCGCAGTCTATATCTAACTGCAAGGCGTCAGCGTGGGAGATGAGCCGCTGCTGATGGTAGTCTGCCCATAGGATGAGTCCGTCCAGCACACCCATGGTCGTAAAAAATCCATCCGCATATGCTAGGCCGCGGTTGTCTGGCGACAGTGTCACCGCTTTGCTGGTTGCCGTATCGTCTTGTGGATATAGACATACCCAGCTGTTGGGCAGTGACCTCATGTCTAGCATCGCTTAGCTATTGTCTGTTTGGGCAGCGGATTTATTGATGACTAGCATACAGCTATAAAACTCACATTTTGCCAGTTCTACTTTCTGTCCGCCAATGACTCTGTTTTTGATGATTTGATTACTGAGCATATCAGCGACCATTTTGCCGCCTTCATCACCCATCAGTCGGCGCGATAGTTGGTAGGCTTTTTTGGCATGGTCTTGGCTCAACTCTTTTTCTTTATCAGAATCGGTCGGATTGGCATAATACCAGCCAAGCTCAAGATATTTTTCGGAGTCGATAATATCTAGATAAGGCGCGTCCGTCTTCATAAAGCGATATTTGGTGGCAGGATTACTGGCATAGTCTAGGCTATTTTCATCCGTACTTATTACTTTACCAAATGCTGACTTGATACTATCTAACTCATCGGTGCCAAGGGGCTCGCCCTTGTCAGCGTTCCATGCCGAGACATCGTATTTTACTGGTGTACCTTGTTGGGCGGTCGCGCCATCTAGATCAGGATTATCTACCGCGCTGTTCTCTACAGGAGCCTCGGCCACAGCCTGCTCGCTGCTCTCAGCGTTTGTCTCTGGATTTTGAGCATCCTCTTTGGTGCTATCACAGCCGCCAAGCGTCACACTAACTGCCATTATCGTACCGACTAGAAGAGTCTGAAGGTTATGATTCCACATGGATAATTTACTCACACTTTTAGATTGATCTTAAAAGAATATTAACGAGCTGGCCCACAAGCCACCGATAACAAAGGATTTTTTAATAAAGAATGTATGTAATAAAAGTTATAACCTAACAGTCATTAGAGCATATTATACTAATTAACATATAATCGATAGTTTACCCAACTGCTCAGCGCTTGACTACCTTTTAGGTTACACATAACGTTCCAAGAAGGTACATATTTGTTAAATATATCACTCATCAAACTCTGCCCGATATAAGGCTTATGAAGTGAGCCATTGGTTTGTCAATCATCATTTTATCGCTTATGATAAATGGCCGTAAGCGATGCATTTTCAATGATGTCTTGCCTCTTTTAGCCAATGGACCTTTTATGACCCAACACTTCATCGTTATTGGCAACCCGATTGCCCACAGCAAATCCCCTGAAATTCATGCGCAGTTTGCCTTACAGGCAGGTATTGATATTCGCTATCAGCGCCAGTATTGCCCTGACGATGCTGCCAGTTTTACAGCGGTCATTGAGGCGTTTTTTCATGGTGGCGGTATGGGTGCTAATGTGACCGTACCTTTTAAGCAAGTCGCTTATGACTGCTGTGCGGCGCGCGGCGGCTTGTCAGAGCATGCCAAAACAGCAGGCGCGGTCAATACCCTTATGATTAATGATGATTTATTACAACAAGGCGCGTCGATAAAAGAGGCCATATACGGCGATAATACGGACGGACAAGGGCTCGTCAATCACATAACACGCTTAGGTTGGCCACTGGACGGTGCTAGCGTTGCCCTGATTGGCGCAGGCGGCGCGGCACGCGGTGTCATACTACCGCTGATTCAAGCAGGTATTGGCTCACTGACTATTGCCAATCGCACCGTGAGTAAAGCGGTAGATTTGGTGGATGAGCTGAGCGCAGCAAGTTCGATGATTGCAGCGCAGCAGATTCAGACCTGTGCCACCAAGGATTTGAGCGGCACGTTTGATATGATTATCAATGCCACCTCTATTGGCTTATCAGGCGATAAACTGCCGCTGGATGATACTCTACACTGTCAATACGCTTATGACATGATGTATGGGCGCGACCTACCCTTTTTGCAGCATTTCGCGGCGCGTGATGCCCAAACGTCTGAAGGTTACGGCATGCTCATCGGACAAGCCGCATTAAGTTTTGAGCGCTGGACTGGTCATACAATTGATGTCTCAAAAGCAACAGAAGCACTGAGTCAAAATGCTGGGTAGATAACAGCATTTAATAAATATTAGCCTTGAACAAAAAGCAGCATTCAAAAGTGTACTGCTTTTTAAACTGTGCTGCTTTTTATTCACTAAAGCGCAGCAGCAGCCAATCCTCCAAACGCCGCAGTGGCTCACGCAATTTTGTAGAGTGGATGGCCAAACCACCGCTCAGACCAATCACACAGCCAAGTGCCGTATCAATCATGCGCGTATGAATGACATCTCCTGCCACGGGTGGCACCGGCATCGTGCTGCCGTACTCTGCGATAAATATCGTCAACGGTGTAATAAAAATCACCGCCAGCCCATAATGCCGATCGACAAACGATTCAATCAATAACATCATACATAATATAGCCACGGCGACACCCCATGTCGAGAGCCCCCAAGACAGCATCCAACTGGCAACCACCATACCAACCAACGTACCCAATATACGATGCAATTGCTTGATCCACATGGTTCGCAGCTGGATGCCTTGAATAATAATAAAGCAGCTCATTGCCACCCAATATGGATAAGGCATGTCTAATAAAACTGCTATTACCAACGCCAGACTGATGAAACTTACGACAATGAGGCTATCACTGATCATATCTGGCTCATAATGATAACTAGGCGCAGGGGCAATAGGACGTGTGGCTAGCAAAAACAGTGTATACAGTAGCGCGAGCAACATCGAAGATCCGCTACCCAATAACACAAGCCCTATCGCTGAGAGCACTCGATCTAACGGGACAGGAATAAACAGCGCGATTGCCCCAGCCATCAATGTAAATAGCCCTGCTGGTGGTGGCTGCTTATAATAACGACCCAACATCACCACGCTAAGCGCAACAAGCATAAAGACTGGCAGCCTGAGTACAGGGATTTGCTGCGCCATCAAACCCAGCGCAAAACTGAGTATCATGGCAAACCCCCAAGCCATCACTGTTACCAATCGATAAGGTAACCCGCCCACCAATGGCAGGTTTAAAATAATCATTGACCCTAGCGACGCTTTGATTCCAGCAGACAAGTCACCAAAGTAAGCCCCCACAAATACAGGAAAACTGATCGCAATCGCTGCAATAATAGGCATATGCCAGGGTCTTCGGCTACGATTGACGGTTAGTAAATGCCCAAGTTCACCATCAATGAGCCCCTTAATACGCGTGAATAGCGCGGTCAACCAAGAGGTTTGTTTGTGTAATTTTGACTCGCTCATAGAGGGTCTGCCTTATTTATTATGTCTATTACTCTTCGGTCTTCTGCTTATCATCAATCATCTATAACAGATGATCTTTGAGCACATCCAGCACATATATCAGCCACTTCATAAAACTAAAATTGATTAATTAAAATAAAAGTCATGAATAATAGTTATGAATTGTATATTTATTGGTCTATAAGATTTATAATCATATCAACGCAATAATAGCTGACGCTCAACAAGGACGTCCTCAAGCCCTTCACAATGGACTCGCTGTTTATTACTAGCACTCATAACAACAGATATAGTATCTATCTCGATTAAAATAATGACACATCGCTGACATGACTTTTGACTCAAATACCGCGTCGTAAGTCTATGATAGCGAACCAACCAAAGAGAGCGATTATGTTAACTTACAAAGCACCTTTACGTGACATCAAATTTTTGATTAATGATGTATTTGATTACCAAACGCATTATAAAAGCCTAGACAATGGCGAAAACGCGGATCCTGAAACCATAGATATGATCCTACAGGGTATGGCAGATTTTGCTGAAAACGTCCTTGCTCCTATCTATCAATCAGGCGATGAAGAAGGCTGTCATTTTGAAAATGGCGAAGTCACCACACCAAAGGGCTTTAAAGAAGCTTATGACCAATTTGTAGAAGGCGGCTGGCAAGGTATCTCGTATCCTGAACAGTACGGCGGAATGAACCTACCCACATCAATCAACTTAATCAAAGCTGAAATGATCGGTACTGCCAACTGGCCGTGGGCGATGTACTCTGGCCTCTCAACTGGTTGTATCAATACGCTACTGCAATACGGTACGGATGAGCAAAAAGACCTTTATTTACCAAAGCTGGTCGAAGGAACGTGGGCAGGTACGATGTGTTTGACCGAGCCTCAATGTGGTACCGACTTGGGCCAAGTAAAATCAAAAGCCATCCCGCAGGATGATGGTACCTACAAAATCAGTGGCACCAAAATCTTCATCTCAAGTGGTGAGCATGATCTAACGGACAATATCGTTCATATTGTTTTAGCACGTCTACCAAATGCGCCAGAGGGTACACGCGGTATCTCGCTATTTATCGTACCAAAATTCACGCCGAATGCTGAAGGCGAATCTGGCGAGCGCAATGCTGTTGTTTGTGGTTCAATCGAGCACAAAATGGGTATCAACTCGTCTTCTACCTGTGTATTGAACTTCGATGGTGCTACTGGCTACCTAATTGGCGAACCGCACAAAGGCCTAAAAGCCATGTTTACCTTTATGAATACTGCTCGTATCGGTACTGGTATCCAAGGTCTTGCGCACACTGAGCTGTCTTTCCAAAATGCATTGCCCTATGCCAAAGAACGCCGCTCTATGCGTACGCTATCTGGTACCAAAGATCCTGAAAAAGTAGCTGATGCGATCATCCACCACGCTGACGTACGCCGTATGCTCTTGACGCAAAAAGCCTTTGCTGAAGGCGGTCGCTCAATGATTTATCATTCAGCACGCTATGCGGACAAAATGGCACAAGGCATCGTCAATGGCGATGAAGAAGAGTTTGAAAAATGGGATGACAAGCTAGGTTTTTATACGCCAATCCTAAAAGGGTTCTTGACTGAGCTTGGTATCGAAGCGGCCAAACACGGTCAGCAAGTCTATGGCGGCCACGGCTATATCAAAGAATGGGGTATGGAGCTGATTGCTCGTGATGCTCGTATCGCGACCATGTACGAAGGTACGACTGGCGTACAGGCATTGGATCTATTAGGCCGTAAGGTTATCTTGCAATCTAAAGGTAAAATCATCCGTGACTATACCTCAAGCATCATGAAATGGTGCGGCGAGTATGCCCTTGATAAAGACATGCGTAAATTTGTTTGGGCACTTACCAAGCTGTGCGCTGAGTGGAACACCTTGACAGTACGCTTGATGCTAATGGCTCGTAAAGACCGTGAAATCATCTCAGCCGCATCAGATGACTTCTTGATGTACTCAGGTTACGTCATGATGGGCTACCACTGGGCACGTATGGCAGCGGTCGCTTATGACAAGCTTGAAAATGGTGGCACAGAAGCACCAGAATTCTACAAAGCAAAAATTCAAACCGCCGAATTCTATTTTGACAAGCTGCTACCACGTACCTCAGGTCATGCTGAAAGTATGGTTGCCCCAAGCGAGAGCATGACAGCGATGGATATCGAAAACTTTGCTTTTCTAGACTAACACTGTATTCATAATCCACGAAAAAGCGCCTATCATTTAGGCGCTTTTTTGTGTTTAACTGACCGTATTATGATTAAAGACTATCAAAAGCAACCTGTAATTTAGGAGCAAATAATGGTTTTACCTAACGATAAAAACACGGCTTTAGCTGCTCGATATATACGAGCATTGGTCATTAGCACCACGCTCGTCAGTATTGGCATCAGCAGTGCAGCGGCCAAAAGTAGCGATAGTACTCTACATTTTGCAAAAGGCGCTGTTACTAGCGTCGTCACTGGTAAACTCGCTCCTCATATCGATGAGCAGTGGTATCGTTTCGATGCTGCAAGTCAGCAATATGCCGTTATTAACATTGCACCACTTGCAGGTACGCCCGAGACTGCTAACGTCGGTGTATTGCATATGCCGGATGGTACCCAAGATGGCACCAAAGGCGGTATCATTTATCAAGGCTGTCTGCCACAAACGGGAAAATACCGTCTGCGTATCGCACGTAATCTTATGGCCACTCATGGCAAAACAGCAGGCTATAAAGTTGAGGTCATGATACTACCAAAGGTTGCTAGTCAGTCTTTGTGCAAGCTCGCTTAACCATATACGTCTAACGCCTTCAAACAACAGTATTCAAAATATAATAAGTCGCTTTGGAAAAGGTTAAAGCGTTTAACATTAACTACCTAGCATCTTCTTATGATATACCGCACTAATCTCTTCGACTTCTACGCATATTTGCAGTGCCGCACGACCTGATTGCTCGTCTCCGATCTTTTCTTCGATGGTAGCGACCAAGAGCTCAGCCAGCTGATTACGATTCTCTATATCGCGGCCGCTCATCAGTTTTAGATTGGCATAGATAAACCCATTCGCTTGCTCATCATCTTCCACACCCACCAAAAACGTCTCAATAGGTAAGATACGTGTTTTGATATCTGTCGGCTTATCAAAATATCCACTGTCCCATAATGCTTTATTGAGCGACTTTAGCAATGATTCTTCGTGAGGGATACTGACATTGGGCGTGGCTTGAATGGTTAAATGCGGCATGATTATGTCCTTAAATATAAAAAGTAATAGAAGATCTGGCTGATAAGTTTACGCGGTATCTTTAGCCACCGTAAAACGTTTATTTGTATTATTCATCAGTAATCGCACTAAAATGCGCATCAAGTGTGTTGGCTAATTGCGCTGGTGGTAACTCAATCTCCAAACCGCGACGACCGCCACTGACATAGACCGTTGTCTGATCTTGTGCGCTGCTATCTATAACTGTTTTTAGGCGCTTTTTTTGCCCGAGTGGACTGACGCCGCCCAACACATAGCCGGTACTACGTTCTACTTGCTTGGGATCTGCCATTTGTACTTTTTTGCAGGACAGCAATTTATTCGCGGATAAGGCTTTGGCCATTTTTTTAAAATTGAGGGTTTTATCTACTGGCAATATCGCAACCGCAAGGTCGCCAGTATCGGTCGATACCACCAAAGTTTTGAACACTTGCACTGCCGCCACGCCAAGCTTTTCTGCGGCTTCTAAACCAAAAGAGGCCGCATGACTATCATGCGTGTATTCGTGTATGCGGTAATCAAGACCGCGTTTTTTGGCAAGATCGATAGCTGGCGTCATAATATTTCGGCTTAATAAAATAGAACTAAAGAATAGGCGTTATACGGATTAAATAGACATGGTATCAATATATTATTACGCCAAATATCGTAACTTTCAAATACTTGACCGTTTTATATCATTGCTCGCTTACTAGTGAGTAACCCAATAGTATTAATATTAGCAGTATATACAGACACTATATATCGCTTTAGTGGCTTTTATGGCATCATAAGCGCAACATATTTGACTATTTTTGATACTGATTATGATACCGAAGTTCCTAAAAAAACGGATTTTTAAAGCGCCAGTCAGCACTGACCGCACTTCTGAAACTGACGCGGGTCCAATCGTCACCAAGCCTTACGCTAATGCTCCGATCAATCAGCTGTATCGTAAACTATCGGGACAGCTACTCGATGTTGCTGTCAAACCGAAATTATTGGGTGAATTGCCTGATTTTGATAGCGACGAGCAGGTACTTAGATTTTATGTGCTACAGGATTATTCTCGCTCCAACAGTATTTTGATCGATTTGCAGACGCAAGAGCATAACTTGCCGCCTGCATTGGTTGGGGTCAATGACGCGGCTCACAATATCAAAGAAAATGCAGCCATCATATTTTTGAATCACCCAAGTGCCAAAGACAATCAGTTGTCTCCGCGCCTTTCTCGCTTAGTCTCTGCGGTATTGCAATATCCAGAGCTAAAGGTGCGCCTAGTACCCGTATCTATCCTGTGGGGACGCGCCCCTGAAAAAGAAGACTCGCTATTTAAACTATTAACCGCTGACAATTGGCAAGACCCGAGTATCAGCAAGCAGTTATTTAATATCGGCGTGATGGGCCGTGATACCTTTGTACAATTCCACCCACCCCAAGATTTGCGTACTATCATCAATGATAGCCTCAAAGGTGAAAGCGCGGGCCCTAACGTTTTTGACTCAATTTCTGAAGGCTTGGTTTCTAAAGACTTGGCTTCTAAAGACTTAGTTTCTAAAGACTTAGTTTCTAAAGACTTAGTTTCTAAAGACTTAGTTTCTAAAGATTTGGTTTCTGAGGATTCAATTGCTAAAAGCTCACCTGCTACAGACTCACAAGATACTGAATCAGCAACGACGGATAATGATGTCAAAACTGATGCTGAAAAATCACCCAGCTATACGCTCGTGGCGGCGGCTGATGGCAATCGTGAACTCGTCCGTATGTTGCAGCAGCAATTGACGATTTATTTAGACAAGCAGCGCGCCAGTATGCTGGGCCCTGATTTGTCAGATAGACGTAATTTGGTCGATAAACTGGTCTACTCGCCAGCGATTAAGCACGCAATAGAGCTGGAAGCTGCCGAAAAAGGCACCAGCGTACGCGACGCTCGTAGTCAAGCGCGAGGATACGCCAATGAGATGGTGAATGACTATTCTCATTCCATTATTCGTGGGTTTTATAAGTTTTTAACGTGGTTATGGACACAGTTATATGACGGTGTCGAAGTTCATCATTTTGAGCGAGTACGTGACCTTGCGACCGATTATGAGCTGATTTATGTGCCTTGTCATCGCAGTCATGTTGATTATCTATTGTTGTCTTATGTCATCTATAAACGCGGTTTGAGTATCCCTTATGTCGCAGCAGGTGATAACTTAGATGTGCCAGTATTGGGACCGTTATTGCGCGGCGCTGTCGCTTTTTATATTCGTCGTAGCTTCCGTGGCAATGCCCTTTATACCGCCGTATTGCGTGAATATATGCATACCCTTATCACGCGTAATACACCGATCGAGTACTTCATTGAAGGTGGTCGCTCACGTTCAGGTCGCCTACTACCGCCCAAAATGGGTATGCTGGCGATGACGGTACATAGCCAGTTACGTCAAACCAATAAGCCTGTGGTGTTCATCCCAACTTATATTGGTTATGAGCGTATTATGGAAGGCGGCACTTATATCGGTGAGTTAAAGGGCAAACCAAAAGAATCAGAATCGTTGATTGGGCTACTCAAAGTGGGTCGTAAAATTGAGCGTATTTTTGGTAATGTACATCTAAGTTTTGGTACACCGCTGCATCTTAGCGATTTTATGACAAAGTTCGATGTTCCAGCCAATAGCTTACCGTCCGATCGCACCGACTCCCCACTCGATGAAAAAGCCAGTGCCATGGTCGATAATATCGGTGTAAAAGTCATGCAGCACATCAATAAAGCTGCCGTGATAACGCCTGTGTCGCTGCTATCATTGGTACTACTATCCGCACCGAAAGCGGCACTGGATGAAAACAGTTGCCGTGAGCAAATCGCTTTGTACCAAGGCCTTGCGCAGCAGCTTCCTTATGCAGATGACACTGTCATCACAGATATGAGCCCGCAAGAAATCATTGATTATGGCATCAAGCTAAAACTCATAGAGCGTACGCCGCACATCTTGGGCGATATCATTCAGGTCGCTGGCAAGCAAGCGGCATTGCTCAGCTATTTCCGCAATAACATTCTACACGTCTTTATCTTGCTGTCTTTCTTATCAGCGCTAGTGGCACGTAATGGCCGTATCAAACGCAATCGCTTAGATAGTATCGCTGAGCAGTTATACCCATTCTTGCAAGGTGAACTGTTCTTATACTACCCAGCGCATGGTTTGGCGGAGACGCTCAACAAAAAAGTCGATAGTTTACTCTCTCATGGATTGATTGTTGAGTTGGGTGATGACACGCTTAGTGTTCCTGAGTCTAATAGCAAGCGCTATCAACAGCTACAAGTACTGGCGACACCCGTTGGGCAAAGTCTTGAGCGTTATTTTATGACGCTTGCCCTACTCGCTCAGCAGGGCTCTGGTAATCTGACCGAAAGCGAAGTCGTTGACCTGTGCCATTTGCTTGGACAACGCTTGTCTGTACTGTATGCCGATGATATTCCTGACTTCTTTGATCGAGCATTATTTACTAGCTTTATCAGCGCTTTGACTCGTCTTGATTATCTACAAAAAGATGATGAAACGGGCATATTGACCTTTGACCATCGTATCAATGACATCGCCAGTCATGCCAAATATGTGCTGACGCCTGATATGATGCAAATCTTGCAGCAAGTCGCAAGTTTAAACGAAGAAGAAATCACTCATGCTATTACTGAGATTAGTAATAAAAAGCAGCGTAAATTTGGGCGTAAGCGTTAATCGTTAGTCATGACTTTTAAACAATTAAACAATTAAGCTAAACAAAAAAAGACCGCTATTGATTAGCGGTCTTTTTTATGCAGTTCCAATATACCAAACAATGGTATTAGTTGGTAATTTTCTTATATTTAGCACGCTTAGGCGTGGCGTCATCACCCATTGTCTTTTTACGATAGGCTTCAAACTCACTGTAGTTGCCATCGAACCACACTGGGCCTTCTTCTTCAAACGCCAAGATGTGGGTGGCGATACGGTCAAGGAACCAGCGATCATGCGAGACGACCATGACCGTACCTGGGAATACTTGAATCGCATCCTCTAGCGCACGTAAGGTTTCAACGTCCAAGTCGTTCGAGGGTTCATCGAGTAGCAGTACGTTTGCGCCTTGCTTCAAAGTCTTCGCCAATTGCAAGCGGTTACGCTCACCCCCTGATAATTGACCGACATGTTTCTGCTGGTCTGAGCCTTTGAAATTAAAGCGGCCAATATAGGCACGGCTTGGCGTGGTGTAGTCACCGACAGTAATCATGTCAAGGCCGTCTGATACTTCTTCCCAGACGGTCTTTTTGTCGTCTAGGTTGTCACGCACCTGACCGACATAGGCAACCTTGACACTTTCGCCCAAATCAACCGAACCAGTATCTGGGGTATCACGCTCAGTAATCATGTTAAATAGCGTGGTTTTACCCGCACCATTTGGACCGATGATACCAACGATAGCACCCGCTGGGACATTGAAGCTTAGGTTTTCATACAATAAACGATCGCCAAACGACTTGGAGATGTTATTGACCTCGATGACTTTATTACCTAGACGCGGACCGGGCGGAATATAAATCTCTGAGGTCTCATTTCGCTGCTGGAATTCTTTTGAGTTCAGCTCTTCAAAACGCTGTACACGAGATTTCGATTTGGCTTGTTGACCTTTTTGATTTTTACGAATCCACTCAAGCTCTTTTTTCAAGGCTTTTGCAAATGATTCTTCTTGCTTGTTCTGCTGTTCTAGACGGGTATTCTTTTGCTCGAGCCACTCAGTATAGTTGCCCTCATACGGATAGCCATGGCCACGGTCCAGCTCCAAGATCCACTGAGCCACATTATCCAAGAAATAGCGATCATGGGTAATGGCAACGATAGTACCGCTGTAGTTTTGCAAGAACTGCTCTAGCCATGCAACAGACTCGGCGTCCAAATGGTTGGTCGGTTCGTCAAGTAATAGCATATCAGGGCGCGACAATAGTAGACGGCATAGTGCCACACGGCGTTTTTCACCACCTGACAGTTTACTCACGTCCGCGTCCCATGGTGGCAGACGTAGCGCATCGGCAGCTTTTTCTAACTGGTTATTTAGATTGTGTGCATCCCATGACTGGATGATGTCTTCCATTTTGCCCTGCTCTTCAGCAAGCTTGTCAAAATCAGCATCAGGCTCTGCATATTCTGCATAAATGGCATCTAGACGAGCGAGCGCATCTAGTGCTTCGCGCATACCATCTTCGACATTACCGCGCACGTCTTTGCTGTCATCGAGCTGTGGCTCCTGCGGCAAGTAACCAACTTTGGTTCCTGTCTGCGCGCGTGCTTCACCGCTAAACTCAGTGTCGACGCCAGCCATAATGCGTAGCAACGTTGATTTACCAGAACCGTTGATACCGAGGACACCTATTTTGGCACCCGGGAAAAACGATAGGTTGATATTTTTGAGAATTTCACGCTTAGGGGGAACAAGTTTTGACACGTTGTTCATCGTGTAAATATATTGAGCCATTAACACTCCGATAGACTGCATAGAAGAGAACAGCAAATACCACTCAGCGCTGCTGCCAAGCGTGCCGTAACTCAAAATCAGGGTTACAAATTATCGTTCATTATCGCATTGTGACGCATACCCTGCAAGCTAACAGGTTGTTTTACCCCTTGTTTTACGACTTTTGCCATACAGCAATGCCGTTTTCGCACAAAAGCGGGTAAAAATATTTTTCTGAGGTTACGAGCTTAACATTCTGATTCATTGCTGTTTGATAAAAACCACAAAAAATAGCATCAAGACTTTCGCAAAGTTAATCAATAGCCGTTAGCATATTAGAGTGGCTTAACAGCGCCGAACAAATCACCGATAAGGCTTATCTGAGACATTATCACTAAAATAAGCCACAAGCTAAGCACGTCTTTCTCACATATTTTTCAATAACATTTATACAGGTACTGATGATATGGCCAACGGCTATCGCCCTGAAATAGTTCAACGTGCGTTTGTCGATTTTATCGGGTCGCGCTTACATCCGTTTTGGTCATTGACGACACCCAAGCTACGCCTTATTGCTCGATATGAGATGAGCGATGATTTAATCGCACTGCAATTTGAGACCAATCGAGCGTTTAGGCAGCAGATATCCAAAGGGACAGATGATTGGCAAGGCGGTCAGTATCTTGATTTACGTGTTTTTATCGATGGGGTTTATCATCAGCGCAGCTATTCACTCGTAGGATTGGCGAATCAACCATTGTGGTGGCAAGATGATGCCGTCATTACTAAGTCAGCAAAAAGCCAACGCCATACGGTTACTATTGCTGTTAAACCGCAAGGGTTAGTATCTGACTATTTGACCAAGCAACTGTCGCTATCTAGCATCGTTGATACCAGTATGCCACTGGGTCATTTTACTTTGGCACAGGCAAAGACAATTTTAGATAATAGAGAACCAAATAACCAAAAACTGCACCCTTTGTTATTTGTCGCTGGCGGTAGCGGCATCACCCCCATGTTAGGACTTATTACGCAAGCACTTGCAAACGGGCATCAGGTGGCGTTGCTACATTATAGTCGGTCGAAACTTCCTCAGCTTCAACGCCAATGGCAACAACTGAGCGATACCTATCCAACCTTCAGCTATCATTTTATCCATACTGACAACCCTGCGACTTATTTGGCTGGCGAACGATACTTGAGCGCAGAGGGTCTGTTATCACTTAATCTACCATTGGTAGATACGCAGATATTTGCCTGCGGTTCACAAGCGTTATTAGCCGGCTTATATAAAGCAGTGTCAGAAATCATTTTACCGCAGGGCAATCAGCTACGTGACAATATTATCGTAGAAAATTTTGGCAATGCATTGCCTGATTTTGATAGCGGTGGCAATCAAGTACTAGATAATGCACTACAGACAGAGTCGCATACGGTGTACTTACGCTCACGGCAACGGCAGTTCGATAGCGACACCACATTATTGGTCGCTGCCGAAAATGCAGGTATACGCCTAGCGCATGGTTGTAGGCAAGGAATTTGCCAGTTGTGCCGCTGCAATAAAGTGAGCGGCGTGGTCAAAAACATCCAAACTGGCAAGATAAGTAGTGATGGCTACGAGTCTATCCAAACCTGCATCAATATCGCCATGACAGACGTGGTGTTAGACATTTAGCCCTGCTGAAATAAAAAATACGACCACTACCCCCTGACTATCGACCTCTTAAAACCAAAAAATAGACTGATGTTAACTCATATTGTATGCTAAAACTCAGATAACTCATCAAACCGAACCCAGTGCTGTTTATTCGTACCGTTTCGGTTAAGGATGTATATATGCGCTTATTACCACCTGTTAACACCGCACATTCTGCCGTACCTATCTTGACACCATTGTCCAATGCACCGTTGGCAAAAAATGATAGCAAGCAGCCAGCTCTATCATCACAGCAAACTCGCTATCCAACAGTAACCCATGCACCATTAACAAAAGCACAAAGTGATGCCTTGGCAGTAGAATTAAATGCGCTATATGAAGGTGTGATGGACTCATTAGGTAGCGATGACGCCAAATACATTCAGCGGATTTATGCGACTGTGGTCTATAGTGAGCTTGTCGCCCGTGGTTTACTGGCTGTCGCAGGACGCATGTCATCACGCCGCTCGCAGATAGGGGCCTGGCTATTGGGTACGTCAATACTTAGTTTTAGCAAAATACTCAACAATATGGAGCTTGGGCATAATGTCATGCATGGTCAATATGACTGGATGCAGCATCCGCATCTGAACAGTCAGAAGTTTGACTGGGATATTGTTTGCCCTGCGCCATTGTGGCAACACTCGCATAACTACTTGCACCATACGTTTACCAATATTGTTGGGCGCGACCATGATGTCGGCTATCACTTGATTCGGGTGACAGATGAGCAGCCTTGGACACCAGAAGATCGCTACAATATGTTTAGTACTGCCGTGTTGGCCTTTGGGTTTGAGTGGGCGGTTGCCTTTCATGATATTCAGATCAGTGTCGATGAATACGCCGACTCCCCTGACTTGCATAAAATCATGCAACAAAAATCTCGTGCACTATTTGCCAAAATTGCCCGCCAAGTGGGCAAAGACTATATTGCACTGCCAGCCATAGCCGCCTTGACCTTAGGTCGTCGTAGCGCTATGAGCACACTGAGTGGCAACATAGCAGCCAATACGGTTCGTAACCTGTGGACGTGGGCGGTGATTTTCTGTGGCCATTTTACAGAGCAGGCTCACATCTATACCCATCTCGATGCTGATGAGAGCAAAGGCGACTGGTACGTGCGTCAGATTTTGGGTTCTAGCAATATCAAAGGGAATAAATGGTTTCACATTTTGACTGGCAATTTATCCCATCAGATTGAGCACCATATCTTTCCTGATATGCCTGCCAGCCACTATGCCGGTATCGCCCCGCAAGTAAAAGCCATCTGCCACAAATACAATCTGGCCTATAACACTGGACGTTTTAGCACACAGCTCCGACAAGTAATAGGACGTATCCATCACTTTAGTAAGCCAAGCGAGCAAGAGTGGCAAACCTACCAGTCGGTATCGGCTGCGGATACTACCACTCACTCATATAAGTCGACACCAGAGAGCGAGACAGCAAAGGGTCTTAGTCGATTCTTTCCACCCGTCGTTCGTAAAGCAATAGCTTATATATGGTGATATATTCACATTTTTAACGCAGATTAAAAGACATTAATACTATTAACAATCGTCATATCGACTATTACGGTAAGCAACTAGATTGTTTGATATCAATCATACATACTCAACCAAGCACAAAATATTTACTGATGACATAGTATTTAATAAATCTGCCTTCTTCATTCATCATTAGAAAATATGGCAGTTATTAAAAATTCGATAATAATAAATGGAGTTGTATCATGAGTAACCAAACCACTAAATCAGCACTAGATACCACACATAATCAAGCAGCGAATCGCTTTGAGACGACTGTTGATGGCCAAACTGGCTACATTAGCTATCAAGACCGTGATGACAAGCTTGTCTATGACCACACGATCGTTCCGCAACAGTTAGGCGGTCAAGGTGTCGGTTCAGCACTAGTCAAACATGCGCTAGATTACGCCCGTGAACATGATAAAAAGGTTGTGCCGCAATGCTCGTTTGTGGCCTCATATATCAGCAAACATCCTGAGTACCAAGATTTGGTATAGCTTACCGCCCTTTATCCCAAACAACTGGTATGCAGCAATTTTAGATTAGGAAATCCATCCCAATATAACTTTTAATAAACCAATCCATATAACAATAAAGGTTATTAATATGAGTAGTTTATCTGACAAGCAAATTAATCTACAGTTAGAAGAGCTTGCTGGTTGGCAGCGCGATGGTAATAGTATCGTCAAGACCTATCACTTCAGTGACTTTATCGAAGCCATGAGTTTTATGAACCAAGCGGCGTTTCACGCTGAAGCACTCGAACATCATCCTGAATGGCGCAACACATACAATATCGTTGAGGTCCGCTTGACCAATCAGGACACCGGCGGCGTTTCTAGTTTGGACATTCGCCTTGCTAAACGCATGGAACATATCGTTCAGCCCAAGCGCTTGTAGCAAACGCTTACTTATTGTATTGATAAGTATGGTTTTTCCGTCAGACATAAAAAAAGACCCTTGATTGAGGGTCTTTTTTTATTGGATTTTTATAGCAATAAACTGTATTTACATTTTGCGACTGACAAATGCCACAATAAATAAAATCACAGCAACGGCCAAGAAAATATACGCTAGGTTAGCAGATAATCCTGCTACTCCGCCAAAACCTAGTAAACTTGCTAGCAGTGCGATCACTGCAAAAATAATGGCCCAACGAAACATAATATTCTCCTTAAATAAAGGTTAAAAATCAAATAATAAACTTTGTATAGTATCCATTTAACTTTTTGTTTTTCTTATACCAGTCATATCTGCTTACAACCATAGATTAGCAATATTCATCTTCGAAGAACGTGCATTTTGGTAATGATGGCGGTAGGTTATGTAAACTTTGTAGCAAGTGTTAATACCTTTTATTTTTTCTTGTCTCTATATAGACCATCTCTAGCGCTATACGAACCAGTTTTGATAAGTTATGGATTACTTTATAGCGCCTTATCGATAGTTTTATGACTTGTAACACAAGCATTTGCCAATGAAAACTGTCGCGACCCCACAAACTCCTAACCTAATTGAATCACTTGGTTTATAGTTTAAGATCACACAATTACCTAACCTATTAAGGATAATACTATGAGTACTGAGACGGATACCGTAAAACCCACACAACAAAACAGTAGCGACAACCGCCCTTATGCCGTCATTTTATATGGCGCAACAAGCTTCGTTGGACAGATCACCGCTCACTATTTAACCAATTTTTTATCCAATGCTAAGAATAAAGACGGCTCTAACGTCACGTGGGCCATTGCAGGGCGTGACGAAAAGAAATTAAATGAGTTACAGTCAACGCTTGAGAGCAAAGTAGATATCGTCATTGCCAACAGCAACAATCCTGCCAGCCTTGATGAGATGACCAAACAGACACAAGTCATCATCTCAACCGTCGGCCCTTATCTCAAATATGGTGAGCCTTTGATCAAATCTTGTGCTGAAAATGGTACCGATTATGTCGATCTTACTGGCGAGGCAATCTTTATCAAAGACATGATGGACAAGTATCAAGAGACTGCCAAGCAAAGCGGCGCCCGTATTGTCAACTCTTGCGGCTTTGATTCTATTCCATCAGACTTGGGCGTTTACTTTACGCAGGCCAAAGCAGAAGAGACGTTCGGTGAGACTTGTAATGTGATTCACATGCGAGTGAAAGCGGCAAAAGGCGGCATCTCTGGTGGTACGATTGCCTCGATGGCGACGATATTTGAAGAGGCTGGTGAAGACAAGGCTCGCCGCAAACAAGTAGCCAACCCCTATCTGCTAAACGATGACACAGATGCACCCAATGTCCGCCAAGATAACGTCAGTAAACCAGAATATGACAGCACTCACAAACGCTGGTTGGCACCCTTTGTGATGGCGAGTATCAATACACGTATTGTCCATCGCAGTAACCAGCTACTTGGTTATGAATACGGCCGCGACTTTAAATATGACGAAGCCATGTGGATGAAAGATGGCGTCAAAGGCAAATTATCAAGCTATGCCATGAGCGCAGGTTTGCTAGGCTTTGCCACAGCTATGATGATCAAGCCAAGCCGTGACTTGTTGTCCAAACACGTATTGCCCAAATCAGGCTCAGGGCCTTCTAAAGAGGAGCAAGAAAACGGCTATTTTGATATTCGACATTTTGGACAAACTCCCAAAAATGACACTATCACGGTCAAAGTCACAGGCGACAAAGATCCTGGTTATGGCAGCACCTCTCGCATGCTCTCGCAGGCGGCATTATGTCTAGCGCAAGACATCAGTAAAGAGGACGTTGGTGGCGGCTTTTGGACACCTGCTTCTGCAATGGGAGATAAGCTCATAGCTCGCTTAGAAGAGCATTCAGGCCTAAGCTTTGAGGTTATCGAGGGTTAAGCGAGCTTACCGTGATTCAATAGTAAAGCGCTTACATAGCGATATATTAATACTGATGATTTTTATGACCGTATCTTGATAGCAGGATACGGTTTTTTATTATGTAGATTTTGACTTTTTGCAGGACATGTTAACAAATACTAATAGCGTATTTTTTGGTAATCAATGTTGCGGTTTTTCGATTTTTTAGTACATTATGCTACAGATTTTTAGTCTAATGTCACAGCCATATTCTCCTCAATACGCTAGGATAAAATACATTACGGTTTGATTGTTATAGAGAATATTCATTTAAAAATTTTAATCAAAGTTCACTTCGAAAAACATCATCTAGTAAAAATATTTCTCTAAAACAATGTTATTGATCGAATTGATATTAGTCAAAATTTCCCAGTAGTTCGTGTGCCAGATAAAGGTTTTTAGCAGCCTGTTATCGATACAAATACTGGTAAATATATCATTGTTGAATAAAATAGATCCAAATGCTTACTTCATTTCTTAAATGAGATGTGGGTTTAATAGTTTCATAACGTCACAACAATATACCAAGCTGTTAGAACCTTAATGAGTTTACTACTGAAATGTCTGTTATATAACTGGTACTTTGTTTTTACAAATTATAGTAAGGTCAAACCAAAATTAGGCTGTCCTCAATTATCTGCATTTTAGACATAATTATATATAGATATGGCAGCTGTTTTTAATCATTGTTCATTTATCGAATTTGGAGTTTTATAATGAAAAATAACATTTTACCGTTAGTCTTAGGAGCGACACTTGTTTTGCCAGCGGCAGCAATAGCTGCACCTGTCAATACCAGTGACATTATGCCAGCAGATATGCGTACCACTCCTGTCGATAATACTTTGCAAGCCGAAATAGAAGGCCCTGATGGCGAGCTTGTCGCTACTCAACCGGGTGCTGTTGATAACAACAACATGGACGCGATGAATGACGATATGGAATCTGAAGAAGGTGACATGGACGAAGATATGACCGTTACAGCGGACGAAAAAATGTCTGAAGATCAAGTTAAAGCTGAAGTTGCTCAAGCCAGAGCTGAATTGGCTCAGGCCCGTGCTACCGCTGAACGCCCTACTCAGATGACAAATGACGTTCAAAGCAGCCAAGCAACACCTGCTGACATGCGCGAAAAGCCAGTCGAGATTACCTTACAAGAAAAGAAAAAAGACCGTCGTGGTGAGCTTTTAGCGACTCAGCCTGGTCAAGTGGAATTTAACGAAAACCGTCGTTTCACCATTCGTTAATAATGACAGTGCTTGATTGAATAGTATGATTAATAGTTTACTACTATCAATAAGTGACACAAAAAAGGCAGCCAATTGGCTGCCTTTTTTGTTGAACACGGCTATAAATTTTGGCTATTTCTTAGTTTTAGTCACGCCAGCTTCTTGTAACAAGGCGCCAAGTGTACCCATTTTACTAGGTGCTTCCGCTTTATCGTTTTTGATCGGTTTGCTACGGTTACTATTCGTATTATCCTGACGTTTACCACGTGGCTTAGACGAACGCTGATCAGCAGCAGAACGACTATTATTTGGACGGTCACTATTCGCCTGATTACTGCGTGGACGGCTCACTTTTTCACCATCTGTACTGGTTGCAGTAGACTTAGCAGCCGTACGGACAGGTTTTTCAGACTCAGGCTTCATACTAAATCCGATCCGACCACGCGCTTCATCGATAGAGATCACCCGCACAGATACGATGTCACCTGGTTTGACACGGTTCATAGGATCAGCCACAAAGTCATTGGCCATTTGTGAGATATGCACCAAACCATCCTGATGTACACCGACATCAACGAAACAGCCAAAGGCCGTTACGTTTGTGACCACGCCTTCAAGCTGCATACCTTCGCTCAAATCTTTGATACTATTGACATCATCACGGAAGTTAGCCGTTTTAAACTCAGGACGTGGATCGCGTGCAGGTTTAGCAAGCTCTTCGATAATCGCTTTTACGCTGACATTATCATCGTTAGCAGGCAGCGCAGTCGTATCGATAGCATTCAGTACACCATCGTTACCGATGACTTCTGACAGCGGTTTGTCGGCTTGTACTAACAGGCTGTCGACCAACGCATAGCTCTCTGGATGCACGCCTGTCGCATCTAGTGGATTGCTGCCATTATGGATGCGTAAGAAACCTGCTGCTTGCTCAAAGGTCTTAGCACCTAAGCGTGGGACGTTTTTGAGTGCTTCGCGGTTTTCAAAAGCACCATGCTCACGGCGATAAGTCACGATTTGCTGCGCCACATTACGGTTCAGACCCGCGATATGTGCCAAAATAGCAGGACTCGCTGTATTCACATCAACACCAACCGCATTCACGCTATCTTGAGTCACTTTATCAAGACTATCAGCCAGCTGGTTTTGGTTCACATCGTGCTGATACTGACCCACGCCGATCGCTTTTGGATCGACTTTGACAAGCTCTGATAACGGATCTTGCAAGCGACGTGCGATAGACACCGCACCGCGCACCGATACGTCTAAATTGGCAAGCTCATCACTAGCAAGCTCGCTCGCCGAATAGACGGAAGCGCCTGATTCATTGACGATGACAGCTTTGGCTTTAAGTGCAGCGTTCGCGGCCAAAATCTCTTTAATCATCGCATCGGTTTCACGACTTGCCGTACCATTACCGATAGCTACTAAATCAACATCATAAGTGCTTAATAGCTCATCAATGACTTTTTTGGCTTCATCCATTTTGTTGTCAGGGGCAAACGGATAAACCGTCGCGATGACAGGTTTTTCTTCGCTATCTGACATGACATGACCTTGCGCATCCACAATGGCCATTTTTACGCCATGACGGATACCAGGATCGACACCTAAGATCACTTTAGGGCCTGCTGGTGCAGCCATCAATAAATGCTGTAAGTTACTAGCGAACACATCAATCGCATCTGCTTCTGCAGCTAGGCGCTTTTCGGTCAGTAAGCGGTGCTCGATATGTGGACGCCATTTGTCTTTCCACAAACTACTGGCCGCCTCTGTCAAAAACTCACGGCGTGCGGCAGGTGCTTTGGCATCGACATCGAAATGATTGATAATTTTTTCGATAAATGGTGCGTCTTCGCCTTCGATTTTTAGACCCAAGACGTTTTCTTGACGACCACGTAACATCGCTAATAGGCGATGATTTGGCAGTCGAGCAAGGCTTTCGCTATGCTCAAAGTAGTCTTTGAACTTTTCGCCAACTTCACGCTTTTCTTCGCTCGCAACGCTCGATACGATACTGGCAGTTTTGGCAAAACCATTGCGTAAGTTATCCAACAACCCCAATGCTTGCGTCCACTCATCAACGATAATGGCTTGCACACCAGCAAGCTGCTTGTCGATATCGCTAAAGTCAACGTCGATCTCATTACCACTATCATCAGTGATACTTGACTGAACTTGATAATCAGCCAGCGCCTCTGTCGGGGTGATTTCTTGCGTCAAGACCGCTTGGGCGACAGCGTCAAGACCAGCAGCACGTGCTTTGGCAGCCGGTGAACGACGACGCGGACGATATGGCAGATAGATGTCTTCAAGCTCAAGCTTAGACGTTGCATTATCGATACGCGTCTGTAGCTCGTCGGTCAGATTGCCCTGTGTGCTCAGTAACTCAGTGATTTTGAGGCGACGGGTGGCCATGTCACGCTCATAATTCAGAGATTTTTCTAAAGCACGCAGCTGCGCATCATCAAGGTTCTGCGTCTTTTCTTTGCGGTAACGCGCAATGAAAGGAACCGTTGCGCCTTCATCATAAAGCTTCACAAACGCATTGACTTGAGCAGTCTTAATGCCAAGCGCGCGAGCAAGCTTGTCGTGAATATTCGCGTGTGTGGTTGCATCCAAAACCTGTGCATTTGTCGAGGTTTGAGATGACGTTAAGGTATCAGTGCTACTCATATACGTATCAATCGTTGAGAAATGTAGTTTTGCATTATAGCAAAAGCTGCATGAATAAAAATCCTTTTTATCTTTTCGTTAATTATCGCCTGTTTTGCGGCATAAAACGTTTTATATCAAACGTTCTGTAGCCTTGTTAAACAAACGCATACAGCATTTATTCTTATGAGTGATGCAATTCGCGGTGCAATCTTATACACTAAAGTATCCATAGCACAAATATTGAGATGTGCTGATATATTGAACAATAGTTTTTGATTTTATGACGTGCTTGTTTTGACCCATCATTAAATAACGATAATTAATGGCAGTGTTTTACTCATCGCTTTTTACTCGTCATTTCTGCTAACAATAATTTTTATAAGAGGATGCCTGTATGACTGATAACAACAGCCCCGATACTTTGACTCAGCGTATATTAGTTGTCGATGATGACGCTCGCCTGCGCTCTTTGCTACAGCGCTTCCTAGAAGACGATGGTTTCGTCGTTCGTACTGCCCATGATGGCAGTCAGATGGACAAACTCATGCAACGTGAGCTCTTCTCTTTGGTTGTGTTAGATTTGATGCTACCGGGCGAAGACGGTATTAGCATCTGTAAGCGCCTACGTGAAGACAATGCGGACATTCCAATCATTATGCTGACTGCTAAAGGTGGCGATGCTGACCGTATCGCAGGTTTGGAAGCGGGTGCAGATGATTACCTGCCTAAGCCGTTTAACCCAAAAGAGCTATTGGCGCGTATCAAAGCTGTCTTGCGTCGTCAAAACCGTGAGCTTCCAGGGGCACCAAGTCACCAATTAGAAGTGGTTGAATTTGGTCCATGGACACTAGATCTATCGACTCGCACGCTCAAACGCGATGGGAATGTCGTCACTTTGACGACAGGTGAGTTTTCGGTGTTAAAGGCTTTAGTTCAGCATCCACGTGAGCCATTGACCCGTGATAAGTTGATGAACCTTGCTCGTGGTCGTGAATGGGGTGCGATGGAGCGCTCTATCGATGTCCAAGTATCACGTCTGCGTCGCCTGATTGAAGACAACCCTTCACAAGCGCGTTACATCCAAACTGTTTGGGGCGTTGGCTACGTGTTCGTTCCTGATGAAGCCGAGGTAGAAACCATCAAGAGTGAATAACTTTTGACTGATCTAATTTTTTTAATATAGGCCGTGTTTGTTTACTCACAAACACGTGCCAATATGATGAGCCTATTTGTGAAAAACCCAATTATTTTTCAAAACATACCCTGCACATTAGTGACAGGGTTTTTAGGTGCTGGCAAAACCACCGTCATCAATCAGCTACTTGCCACAAAACCTGATGACGAACGCTGGGCACTCTTAATCAATGAGTTTGGCCATATCGGTATTGATGGTGCACTTCTAGCAAGCTCCCAAGATAATGATCTTGAGCAAAAGAATATTGCCATTCGTGAAGTCAGTGGTGGCTGTATTTGCTGTACCAGTCAACTGCCCTTACAAATTGCGATCAGTCGTCTGCTTAATGACTATCACCCGCGAAGACTGCTTATTGAACCCACAGGATTGGCACATCCACGCGAGCTGATATTACAGCTCAGTGCGCCGCATTGGCAAACCGCACTACAGATGCATGCGGTGATAACTGTACTGAGTGGCGAGCAGTGGCAACAGATTAAGTATCGTGACCATGAGGGTTTTCAAGCGCATGTTCGTGATGCCGATGTGCTGATCGTCAATCGCTATGATCAACTAAGTAGTAGCGAAAAACACACCTTGATAGAGTGGATAGCCACGCTAAACTCACAAGTGAAAATCATTTGGGCAGTATCTGAACTAACGGTAGCTGAGACAACAGACGCATCAAACACCCCATTAACCAAGGAATACATAGCAGGTCTAAACTACCAACTCGACAAGCCCAGCCATATCATTGCAAATCAACGAAAAGTCAGTATCGCTCATCTTCACAAACCGATGATCGGCTCGCAGTCTCAAGCCCATTCTTTAGCAACTGTACCATCATCGAGTTCATCTACCGATGAGACAGAAGCTCAGGCTAGTGCTAATAGTGATCTGCCCTATCGCTATCATGAAGAGCAGCAGGATTTTCAGTTGGCTGGATGGCGATTACCTGCACACTACATACTAAACACTGACGATTTACAGAATTGGTTGTTAGCACTGCCAAATTGGCAACGCATCAAAGGCGTGGTTCATACTTCTGATGGCTGGCTGCAGATCAATTTTAACCCTGGTAGTCTATCCACCAAAACAATCGATCCACAGACTGATAGTCGGCTAGAAATCATTTTGCAACTAGGCAGCGCTGACAATACAGCTAAAGAAAACGAGACTGATGATGAAGCATCATCCGTCTTTATAGACTGGGAGGATTGCGATCGCGAACTGATGGAAATGGTTATATAGCAACAGAAAGAAAAAGGGCGGGCATTGCTATGTTATCTAGCAATGCCCGCCCTTTTTCTTTCTTCTTCCTTTTAGCGCAATTGGCTGTCTTTACTGCCGCGACGATTAAATAGCTCCGCCGCCTTTACCTCTCGCTCAAGCGCTGTCTGACAACTGACGCAATGCTGGATACCAGGCACCGCTAGTCGCCGCGCCTCCGGAATAGAATTACCGCATTCGTCACAAAACTCTGCACTCACACCTGTTGGCAATGAGCGTCTTGCGCGCTCTAACGCATCATTGACCGTTGCATCCATTTGCTCATGCTCAGCACCATCTCTTGACCAGCCACCTGCCATAATTTTATCCTATTTGTTTTTTATTAGTCATTATTTTGTATATAACTTCTTTAATAACAAATATATGGGGCTAGGTACGACTGATTACAACCTAATAATCGTCGCAATATCATAAATAGAACATGACCACATAAAGCAAAAATATCACTGTTAATCTTTTGGCTGCAACTCAACAACTTGCCCGCGCACCCCAATACTGGCATCACTCATCAAACAGACGTAGCCTGCCATAATATCTTCAGGTGTTTTTAAGCTCATCGGGTTCTCCCCTGGATAAGCATGAGCGCGCATATTGGTGCGAGTAGCACCCGGATTGACACAGTTAAAGCGCAGGTTGGTGGTGTTTTGAGTTTCTTGCGTGAAGATATCGCTCATACCTTCAACCGCTTGCTTAGAGAGCGCATAAGCGCCCCAAAACGCACGAGGATGCGTACCTACAGTGCTAGACGTAAAGACGATAGAGCCATGATCGGCATCTTTTAGCAGTGGTAGCAATGCTTGGGTGAGCATAAAGGTCGCTGTAAAGTTAACCTTCATGACTTGAGCGAATGTATCAACGTCATACATCTCAAGTGGCGTCAATTGCCCAAGCACACCAGCATTATGCAAAATACCATCCAGCTGACCAACTTCTTTATCAATCAATCCTTCTAGCTGCTGCATTTCAGCATAGGTGGCCCCTTCTAGATTCATCGGCAACATAGCAGGCTGTTTACCGCCAAGGCTCTCAATCTCGTCATAGACATACTCGAGCTTGCTGCTGGTACGACCTAGTAGTAATACTGTAGCGCCATAGCGAGCATAGGTTAATGCTGCAACACGGCCAATGCCATCCCCTGCACCTGTCACTAAGATAGTTTTTCCATCTAGGCAATGAGTAGGTGGCACAAAATTGCGAATATCGTCATGAGTCAAAGGTTGAGTAAGACTTTGAACGTTTTTTTGGTTGTTTGTTTGATTAGCTGGCTGATTGATATTGTCACTCATGGTATTACTCACTACTTATCGTTGAATCATTAAAATATATGCTTATCAGTATGAACTCAAGATGACTCATACTGACCATTTACTACCCAAAAACCAGTCTATAAATACTCAAATTTGCCAGAAGAAAGCAGCAATTTGTTCAACTGCTCAGGGGTCTCAACAATATAGTCAGCTCCCCACTTTTTGAGCGTTTTTTGATCTTCAGGCGGAATATAACCATAAGCGGCCAAAATGGTTGGCATGCCAGCGGCGTTGCCCGCTTCAATATCACGGATATGATCGCCCACATACAGCACAGAGCCAGCAGCACCGCGAGGGATACCCAGTTTCTCTAGGGCCATATACATCGGCTCAGGATCCGGTTTTGAGCGTGATACATCGTCTGGACAGACCAAAGCGGCACAGCGCTCATCAAGTTGCATTTTATTGAGCAGTTTTTCTGCCAGATAGCGGGGCTTGTTGGTGACAATACCCCACGGTACGCCTTTGCTCTCTAGATCTGCCAGCACCGCGTCAAGGCTATCAAACAAGCAGCTATCGACACAGATGTCAGCTTCATAGTCATCTAGGAACTGTTGACGAAAATTAAGTAACTCGTCCTCGCTAACCTCTAGCTGATCGTTATGTCTGAGCATTAATTGCACCATAGCTGAAGCGCCCGCAGAGACTTGCTCGCGGATTTCTGTCTCAGGCGGCGCTTGCCAATTATTTTCGAGACTCATTTTACCAATGATACGCACAAAATCTGCAGCAGTATCGATTAACGTCCCATCAAGGTCAAATAAAACAGCTTTTACAAATTGGGTCATAGTGAATGCTCTTGAAATTGATAACGTGTTTAGTAAAATTACATTGGATAAAGAAAGCCGTCTACAGTGCTCACTCTACCGCGTTAAACCAATGGTTTTTGGACAGCTATCATATAGTTCACATCAACGTTTTGGGCGAGCCAATAGCGCTTAGTCAGCGGATTATAATGCAAACCAATGATATCTTGGCGTACAAAACCTGTATTGATGGCCATTTTGTCTAGCTCAGCTGGGGTAATAAACTTGGCATAATCATGGGTGCCGCGGTCGAGCAATCGCAGCACGTACTCTGCGCCAACAATAGCAAACAAGTACGACTTAGGATTTCGGTTGATCGTCGATAGTACACAAACACCGCCAGGCGCTAAGAGCTCATAACAAGCCTGTACAATTGAGCTAGGATCAGGCACATGCTCCAGCATCTCCATACAGGTCACCACATCGAACTGACCTGCATGCGTTTTTGCTAGCGCTTCAACTGGAATATGCTGATAGCGTAAAGTGCTCTCTAATCCGCTCTGCTCAGCGTGCACTGTAGCAGCCTTGAGGTTTTCAGTACCCAAATCAATCCCTGTCACATCCGCACCCCGACGCGCCATAGACTCTGACAATATTCCGCCACCGCATCCTACATCGAGCACTTTTTTGTCAGCGAGCCCCTGCTCTGCTGTTTTGATCGCGCCAGTGTTGTTGCCATTGTTAGCGTCGTTTTGATAACCCCGTTTGACGTTTTCTTCTATCCAATTTAAGCGTAATGGATTGATTTCATGTAAGGTTGCAAATGCACCTGTATTGCTCCACCATTCACTCGCCAAGTTGTTAAATTTTTCGACTTCGCTGGGATCGACGTTTATCGTATTCGTTACTGTATCATCGAAGCGGTTTTTGGTTGTATCGCTCGATGATGGCAAAGAAGCTAAGGCTGAGCTCATAGTATTTCCTTTGTTGTCGTTATCGTTATTATCGTAGAAGGTGCACGATTATGTGTTCAATATTATCATGAGGGCAGCTTCTTTGTCGTAAGTACATCGTCACTGATTGTGAATAGACTGGGCAAGCACCTAAGTTTGTGTGCCAGCTGCTTTGTAATAGCGCCGTTATACGGCCTATTATAAAAATATTCATTCATATTATCGACAATTACTCCTAGTATAGAGAGATCTGATCTAAAAATATAAATGAGCGGATAATATTGATAAAAATACAAAGCAGCGTAAGTAAGATACCTTAAATAATAGCTAACAGCTTTACAACTGTCGGTTAAGAATCCGATTCACAAGCGCCTACGTTTTACGTTATCATAGTCGATACCTCAATATTATGTCACTTAAGTATATTGAAATTCTTCTCGCTCAGATATCATGTATTATAAGCGCCATAGATACACAAACCCTTTAACAAACTCTAAATCCCTACATCTTAAGGATAAAGTATGAAACGTGTCATTACATTGACTGGTCTGGCAATGGCCATTGGACTTGCTTCTATGGGCGCACAAGCTGCAGACTATGTCGCTGGAAAGGATTACCGTGTGCTAGACAATCCAGAGACCATCAGCGGTGATGCCATTATTGTTCGTGAGTTTTTCTGGTACGGTTGCCCGCATTGTAATATTCTCGATCCACACATGGAAAAATGGGCAAAAACCAAAGACAAAGATGTCGTATTCTTCAAAACACCAGCAGCACTAAACCCTGTTTGGGAAGCCAATGCTCGTGGTTTTTATGCCGCTCAGCTTTTAGGGTTTGAAGACAAAACCCATTCTGCCTTGTTTGATGCGATTCATAAAGATGGCAAAAAACTGTTTGATCAATCATCATTGAGCAAATGGTATGCATCAAAAGGCGTGAATGAGAAGAAATTCAACAGTCTTTACAACTCATTTGCTGTCGGTACTAAAATTGGTCGCTCACAAGAAGGCGCTAAGCGCTATCAGCTTACTGGCGTACCTGCTGTAGTCGTACAAGGCAAATATGTGGTCACAGGTGAAGATGCTAAAGTGCCTAAAGTGGTTGAATATCTAGTCGATAAAGCCCGCGCTGAGAAAAAATAGCCTCTATATACAAGCTTATACAGCGCATACAAAAAAGCCAATCAGTCATTGATTGGCTTTTTTGTATTGGGGTACACGTCCATATCGTCTGAGAGGTCTATTTTTTCAATTGCGACAAGATCGCCACTTCGCGAATATAAGTTGCCAAGTCTTCTTTTGATTCCGCCATCAACTCATCATCTTGCATATGCTTGGCGTATTCAATCCACAATAGTAACTGATACATACTATTATGTTCAGAAGCTTTGTATTGTTTTACAAATTGCTTGAGCGTTCCCTCATCATTGATATTTAGGCGATCGTACCAACTTTCGATTTTAGACACCTGCTCCTTGGGGAAAAACGCATCAAACAATGCCTTGACCAGCTCATGGCGATTTTCTTCGCTGATGAGCTTACCGACGCGTTTGGTCTGACGGTTACGGGCATTGGCGCTGGTAATATCGGCCAATGCCATGAGTTCCGCCATAAAATAATCGCTGGCTGGCAACGTTTTTAACTGCTTTTTTGAGAGGCTAGCGAGTGGTATGGATAACTGCTGTAAGCGCTCGTGGGCTTTTTTGAGCTCTGTGCGCGAAACGCGCATATCTTGTTCTGACCAGTCAATCATAAAAGCTTTCCAAAATAATAAGTAATAAAATTAATAATGCCGCGTATGACTACCAACGGCTTTTTTCACGGTGCTTTGCCAATACTTTGACGCCTGATGGCATTGCCTTAGCGAGACGACGCTGTAGATGGTCCGTGATGAATACTGAACGATGCTTACCGCCGGTACAACCGATTGCAACCGTCACTGTATGACGATTATTATGCAAAAACTCTGGTAGCCAACGTGTCAAGAATTTATCGATATCATCTAGCATTTCAGCCACTTCAGGATAATCAGCGAAAAATGCGCTGACTTCAGCATCGAGCCCTGTGGAGGCACGCAGCTCAGGATTCCAATGTGGATTGGGTAAAATCCTGACATCAAATACAAAGTCAGCATCAATGGGACTACCGTGCTTAAAACCAAATGACAGTAGGTTAATGACAATCTGATTGTCCATGCCAATATGTTCGCGTAATCTGTCTTTTAACTGATGGATATTTAGACTGGTAGTATCAATCTTGATATCGGCATGACCAGAAATTGGCTCTAATAATTCAATTTCTTTCTTGATCGCAGCAGGCAGGTTAAATGCGATATGCTTTGCATTGTCACTATCAACATCTTGAGACATCAGGGGGTGAACACGGCGCGTCGCATTGAAACGCGCTATCAGGGTGCTCTCCTGCGCGGTCACATATAACACTTGAACAGCTTGATTGCCGTAAGTGTCTTTTAATGCTGCATAGGTTGCTGCAAAATTGGACAGATCCGCGCGCGGCGTTCGAATATCAACGCCAAGGGCAATGCGATTGATACCGCTCTCTTTTACCAGTTTGTGAGCGGCGCTAGGCAATAAAGACAGCGGTAAATTATCAATAGAGTAGTAACCTAAATCCTCTAAGATATTCAGTACTGAGGTTTTTCCTGATCCTGAACGGCCTGATACCACTAGAATGCTGAGATTATCCGTTGATATTTTTGGCGCTGATATTTTTGGCGTTGTCGATGCGGCTTGATTATCGCTTTGATCCTGACTTATATCCATGGTCTACCCATTCTAGTTCATTGCATCCGATACATTATGTACCGAAGGGTTTACCCCACCACTACTAACTGATTATCCAATAAACGTGCGCGTCCCAGCCATGCTGCAACCAAAATAACAATGTTTTTATTTTCTATATTGAAAGTTGTAGAGTCACTTACGACAGAACCCAGCGCTTCAGTTTTTACTTCTAGATAATCGATCGTAAAACCTGCATCACTAATGCGTGTACGCTTGTCTTTTAGTAATGATTCAAACGCTTGCTGACTAATACCACCACCTTTCAACTGCTCTGCCAAATCTTGTAGCTCTCGATGCAGTATAGGCGCAACTTGTCGCTCAGATTCGGTTAAGTATTGATTACGTGAGGAGAGCGCTAGCCCATCATCAGCACGAATAATAGGTGCACCAATAATCTCAATTGGGTAGCTCAAATCACGCACCAACTGCTTAATAATAGCCAGCTGCTGATAGTCTTTTTGGCCAAATATCGCCACATCTGGTTGCACAATGTTGAAAAGCTTAGAGACAACGATACCAACGCCATCAAAATGACCAGGACGTGATTGACCACATAGTTGGCTACTAATAGCGCCAGCTAATACAGTAGTCGGTGGTGGTAATACTGGGTACATCGCATCAACGCTTGGCGCAAACACATAATCTGCACCAACAGTGGTAAGCTTAGCCACATCCTCGTCTAGTGTACGCGGATAGCTATCAAAATCCTCACCCACACCGAACTGAGTAGGATTGACAAAAATACTAACGACGACGATATCCGCATGCTGTTTAGCAATTTTTACCAGCTCTAGATGACCCTGATGCAGATTGCCCATTGTTGGTACTAACGCAATATGCTGCTGACGGTCTTGTTTGTCAATTTGGTGACCACGATAAGGCTGAAGCGCTGCACGTAGTGATGGGATATCATGATAAATAATTGGAGACATGGTAGTTTTTCTTATATTTCAATATTCTGATATTTGAAAGCTCAAATAGATTAGCTAAATTGATGCTGTTCAGTTGGGAAACTGCGGTCACGTACTGATTGCTGATATAACGCAAAAGCCCCTTCAATACTATGTGCACTGTTACGCTCATCGGTCAAAAAGTCATGTACAAAACGTGGCACACGACCGTGTACCATGCCCAACATGTCATGCATCACCAGTACCTGACCATCAGTATCTGCGCCTGCACCGATGCCAATGACTGGTACAGCAACAGCATCTGTCACTGTTTTGGCAAGTGCTGCCGGCACACACTCTAGCACCAACAGCGCTGCACCAGCATCAACCACTGCCTTAGCATCAGCGAGCAATTTGTCAGCCGCTTCGTCACCGCGGCCTTGAATCTTATAGCCGCCAAAGACATTGACCGATTGCGGAGTCAAACCAAGATGTACACAAGTAGGCGTTCCTGCTTGCGCTAAAGTCGTCACCAATTCACAGAGCTCACTACCGCCTTCGACCTTAATCACATGTGCGCCTGCTTGCATCAATTGGCGGCTATTGGCAATGGCTTCTGGCAACGTCACATAACTCATGAACGGCAGGTCAGCCAATATCAAAGCGTGTTTATTACTACGGGCGATATTGGCTGTGTGATATGCCATATCATTGACGGTTACAGGTAGTGTTGAGTCATGACCTTGCACGACCATACCTAGACTATCACCAATCAAAATCGTATCGATCTGTGCCTTATCCATCATCCGTGCAAACATTGAGTCATAGCACGTCAAGCAAGTAAACTTAGTACCCTCTTTTTTAAATTTATTCAACGTAGATAATGTTGTCATATGACCCTCAATTAACTTGCAATGCCTTTAATTATCAATGTCTATCATTTTAGCTAGCGTTAGTGAGCTATCATAAAAAGTATCTGATACTTAATCAGTTATGATAAGCCACTGCAGATCAGTCGTTTTATAATAATTTTAAGCCTGTCCAATCATGACTTTGTGGGTAATCAGCTATTGGTGTTTCTACGATAGTCAAATGTGGCGCTAACTCTCGCAGTGGTATTAATACAAAATTACGCTCGCATAGTCCAACGTGCGGAACCGTTAGCTGTGGTTCGGCAATCTGCATATCACCATATAGTAAAATATCGACATCTAGACTACGCTCACCCCAGCGGCGCAAACGTGCCCGCTTGGCCATGCTCTCTAACTGCTGACAAAAACTAAGCAGCTCAAAAGGCGTCATTACCGTTTCAAACCCAGCAACCGCATTGATAAAGTCTGGCTGGTCTTGTGGACCCATTGGCGCTGACGCATAAAAAGAAGACACGCTAATTTCGCGTATTTTCTCACTCTTTTTCATGCTTTCAAGCGCTTGCTGCAAATGGTCTATAGGCGAGCCCAACTCATTAGATAGATTGCTACCTAGGCCCACATAACAGGTAACCCAGTGACTATCATTCATACTGTTATTCATATCAGGCACTTTCAGTACTAGGCTGACGGCGACGGCGTTTTGATGGCACAGGGCCTTTATCATCGGTCACTTTAACAGCAGGAGCTTGATTACTATCAACTTGCTCAGTCTTTGTTTTGACTGGTTTCTTGGCCTTTGTTGGTGTAGCCGCTTTCTTTGTCCCTTCACGCGCTACAGTTTTCGCTTCTGTAGTATCAGCTGGACTAGCTGATGTCGCTACTGACTTAGGTGCTTTTCTCGCATACTTCGCTGTTGATTGTTCTTTATCATTCTTACTTTGCAACTCGACACTATTTGTACTATCAACAGTAGGCTGACGACGGCGACGCTTGTGCGGAATCGGCTCGTTATTCATACTGACAAGCGCAGGCGATCTGGCGATTGAGCGAGTTGGTTTTACCTGATCAGATGATGCCTTAACCTCTGACGAATTAGCTTTAGACAACTGAGTACTATCTGAATGATCAGCTTTATCCGTTTGCACAGGTGCATTCTTGCGCTTCGGCTGCGATGCACTCTCAGCTGGCAGCTGCTTTTGTAGCGGTGGCACAACTTTTTCGTGCTCTATAACGAACAGTGGCGCAGGTTTAGAGTGATGGCGTTTGTTTGTCGCCTGGTTATTACTGGCAAGCGATAGCTGCTGTAGCTGCGCAAGCTCATTGCTATCTTGCTTTACCTGCTGCGTGTTGTATGCTGTGTTGTTACTGCTGTCATTTTTAGACTGACTGACAGCGCGACGACGGCGTGCTGGGATATTTGATGGGTCATTTACCATTGTCTGATCATTCCTACCTTTATCAGTACTAGTGTTGGCTTTACTTTGTTTTGCACTGTTCTGATTAGATGGTGAATGATCAGTGATATTTGCTTCTGGTTTTTGACGATTGCGTCCGCGGCTACGTTGCCCTTTTTTATAGGCACCGCGGCGAATATTTTCGTCGAACGCTTCAATCGCTTGCTGCTGCTCTCGTTCAGACAATGTCTGATACGTCTGCCACCACTCGCCCATGCCATTCGTCGACTCTGACAATGGATGCTCAGCATCACCGCATTGCTCACGCAATAATAAAAAGTCAAAACCCGCACGAAAGCGCGGATGCTCAGAGAGCTGAACGATTTGCTTGCTACGCGGAGCGGCAAGTTTTGGCTGCAATATCCAGATATCACGGATAAACTGCTCAGCAAATTTTGGAATAGCGGTTTTGATGCGTTGACGGTCGATGACTTTACCAGCGGCATGCATTTGTGCTTCAGCAAACGGCATATTGCGCTTTTTAGCTTTTGCCAATTGATGCAAATAGTTTTCCCACAATAGCGCCGCATAAAAGAACGCTGGATTGATGCTTTTGCCTGCCGCAATACGCTTGTCGGTATTGATGGCCACTTGATTGACTAAGGCGCTTGGCTCGGCTGGTGGATAAATGATGAGGCTATCGATCGCGCCAGATTCAAACAATAGTGGCAACAGTGGCACTAGATAGCCACCGGTAAACATCTTCTGTGTTTCATCGTAGAGACGATGTGGCGATATCTGCTCAAGCAGCGCCCAATTACCATCATGAAACTGATCGGATAACGCATCATCAAACTCAAAGCCCAATTTGGCTTTAAATCGTAGCGCACGTAATAGTCTTACTGGATCTTCTTCGATACGCACTGGCGCATGACCCAATAGACGAATAATTCTATTATCAATATCATCAAGCGCACCGCAGAAATCATGAACCACGCCTTTGAGCGGCTGATAATAAAGCGCGTTGATAGAAAAATCACGACGGGCAAAGTCTTGTTTGATATCGCCCCAGACATTGTCGCGCAGGATCATACCGTCTTGGTTGGTATTGGCATTGCTCGTTGGGGGTCCGCGAAACGTCGCCACTTCAATCAGCTCACGGCCAGAATACACATGTGCCAATTGGAAGCGGCGACCGATGATACGGCAACGCTTGCCAAAGACGTCTTTAATCTCGTTCGGCTTGGCATCAGTCACGGCGTCAAAGTCTTTTGGGCGCAGACCCAATAAGGTATCGCGCACACCACCACCAACAATATACGCATCAAACCCAGCTCGGGTCAATGTGGCAATCACTTCAGTAATGGAATTGGGTAATTCAGATTTGTTCAGTTCTAACTGCTTGGCGGCACGCTCGGCCATGCATCTACTCCTCGCCGGTATTCTTTAACCATCCCTGAATAACACAGCGTTTATCAGGCGGATGTACCCGCTAGTTTAACAAATTTTGCACGTGCTGGGTGTGTTATGACATTTACTTACATGCTATTTTGTCAATATTGGGATTGATTAATGCAAAATACCGCTATTAATCTTGCACACTTAAGCGTCTTCGATTTTTCTCAAGCGTTTTTGCACCAATACCTTTCACCTTTGCCAACTCATCTACTGTTTTGAATTCACCAAACATTTCACGATATAAAATAATCGCCTGGGCTTTACTGCTGCCAATACCATTCAGCGATACCAGCTCGCCTTCACTGGCAAGATTGATATTTACGGTGGCTTCATCTCGTGCCTGTATTTTGGCATTTTCTTGTGCCAACAGATAATTGTAAGCGCGCTGAGGGTTGTCAAAACAGGGAACAGCGTGGGCATTATTAAGCATCATCAGAGCGCATAAAAGACTAACAATAGACATTACTATGTAGCTGCTAGGCGAAATATAACTGTGAGACGAAATTTTATGATGAGCGTTCATGTTGTTTCGCCGCTTCCCACAATGCATCCATTTCGGTTATATCGCTGTCCTCCAAACGCTTACCACTTAATGCTAATTGCTCCTCAATATAACCAAAACGTGATTTAAATTTATGTACGCAGGTTAAGGTAGCGGCTTCTGCATCAAGGTTTAGTTTACGTGCGACATTGACGAGCGCAAACATGCAATCGCCTAATTCCTTTTCTACCTCTCTGATATTGGCTTTGATCTCGACTATAGATTTATCTGTTAGCTCATGCTTTAGCTCGGCAATCTCTTCGTCTAGCTTTTCGACGGCACCAGCAACACCCTCCCAATCAAAACCCAGCGTTGACGCTTGGTTTTGCACATCTTGTGCCTGCATTAAGGCACTACCCGCTTTCACTTGATCTAAGCGGCGTTTTGATTTGCCGCGTGCTTCGCGTGCCTGTTGCTCTTCCGCTTTAATTTCATCCCAGCGTATTTTTACTGCCGCATCATCTTTGAGCGTTTCGGCTTCAAATACATGAGGGTGACGGCGAACCAGCTTTTCTTGTAAAGTCGTAATGACATCACTCATATCAAAACGCCCTTGTTCAGCGTACATTTGACAATGAAAGATGACTTGTAACAGGACATCTCCCAGCTCACCTTTGATATCTTCATCATCATCGCTTTGCACTGCTTCGCCCAGCTCATAGGCTTCTTCAATGGCATACGGAATAAGGCTATGGTTGGTCTGTTTCCTATCCCATGGACAATCTGCTCGTAGACGGGCCATCAAAGCCAGTAAATCATCAAACTCACCGCTCGCTTCTGGTGTGCCTTGCACGGGCTTAGGTACGGTAATTTTATTGTCTAAAATACTCATAGGAAATACTCTTATATCTTATTTATCATGCCATTTTTTGGCTTGGTATAGCGTATAGTTTATCATTCTCGTATGTCAGTGTAGTACGAGGCTTAGTGATCGATCAGCATAAATCTGCGTCATACATATCGACATGTATCTAACTCATTGAGTAGTTAATGTATCATTGAACCCTGATTGGCTTATAATTATGCTATCTACTTTCTTATTTTATCATTGCTCATGCGCAAGGAATTTTATCATTATGTCGACTTCTGCGACCACCAGCTATCAGCCAGCCACGGAATTCAATGCTATTACCATCAACTCGTTTAAAGCCTATGATATACGCGGTGAGCTTGGCGTCAATCTCGATGAAGACATCGCCTACCGTATTGGTCGGGCTTTTGCTCAGATTTTATATCAGCGCTATCACGCAGCCATTGAAAATAAAACCAATGATATGGCAGATCTAAAACCAGCTATTGTCATTGGTAGTGATATTCGCCACTCTAGTGAGCAATTAAAACAAGCCGCTATCAGAGGCATCGTTGATGCAGGCGTCGATGTAATCGATTTGGGCATGAGTGGTACGGAAGAGGTGTATTTTGCCACCAGTTATTATCAGGCGCTAGGCGGTATTGAGGTGACTGCCAGTCACAACCCTATCAACTATAATGGTTTAAAACTGGTCAAAGAACATTCAAAACCTATCAGTGCGGATGACGGTTTGGCAGAGATTCAGGCATTGGCAGAATCAGGACAATTTGCCACTGACAATCAATCAGGACAGTTGCAATTATTGACTGATAAAAGTGCTTATATCGATCATGTCATGACTTTTATCGATACTGATAAACTAAAACCACTCAAACTGATTATTAACTCCGGCAATGGCAGCGCAGGTCCAGTCGTTGACTTGTTAATCAATAGACTGACGCAAGCTGGTGCACCCATTGAAATTATCACGTTGCATCATACGCCTGATGGTAGCTTCCCTAACGGTATTCCCAATCCAATGATTGAAGCCAATAGACTGGCGACCCAGCAAGCCGTACTAGAAAACAAAGCGGATCTTGGTATTGCCTTCGATGGTGACTTTGATCGCTGCTTTTTGTTTGACGAAAATGGCGTGTTCATTGATGGTAGCTACATCGTCGGTATGCTCGCTCAAGCATTTTTGAACAAATACCCGAATGAATCAATCGTGTATGATCCGCGCGTCGTATACAATACTGAAGCGGTTATCGAAGCATATGAGGGCAACGCGGTCATCAGTAAATCTGGACACTCATTTATCAAGCAAGTCATGCGCGAGTCAGGTGCAGTCTATGGTGGTGAGATGTCGGCCCATCACTATTTCCGTGACTTTTTCTATTGCGACAGCGGTATGATTCCTTGGCTACTGACCATTGAACTGCTATCCATCACAGGCAAGACCCTATCAGAATTGGTAACAGACTATATTCAGTCTTACCCCAGCTCAGGCGAGCTAAATTTCCGCCTGACTACGCACGATGCGCCAACCATCATCAGTGCCATTGAAGAAAAATTTAGTATCGACAATCCAACTAAATCTCTACTTGATGGTTTGAGTCTGAATTTTGGCGAGTGGCGCTTCAATTTGCGTGCTTCGAATACTGAGCCACTTATTAGGCTCAACATCGAAAGTTGCGGCAATCAGGCGCTATTGTCTGATAAAACTCAAGAAATTCAGCAATGGCTAGCAGCACAAGGTGCTGTACCAGCATAAAATCACAAAAACGCTCGCTAACCATCATTAGCGAGCGTTTTTGACAATGTATCTAAAAATATTAGCAATGTCTTTAAAACTATTTAGTCCGCCCAATACCCACATAGTCACCTATCAAGCTATCAATTTGTATGCGAGTGAAGGCGTTTTGGGCATCAAATATTGGCATGGCTTGCTGATTGATTTGATTTATATCCAGCCGGTCCCGCGGTGACCAACTGATCACAAAAACGGCCTGAGCCTCGTGGATCTGCTGATAAGGACTACTAATCAATTCAAGTAGGGGTTGATCATCATACAGCGCAGCAAGCTCAACTTGGGCTTTATCACTATATACTAATGTACGAATATTATAAGACCATAGTAAGGCTAATAACGGATGAATGGCTGAGCCCGCCGTACGGCCTGAGCCTGCTTTATAACTGCTGCCCCAGATCATGACGGTTTTATTATCGATAAAACCATCAAAATACTGCCAAAACTTGCGAAATATCAGCTCTTTTTGGTCTTCATTGATGTGTGCAATCGCGTGCAGTAGCGGCATATCCAAACTGTGGGTGTCGCTCGACTGCTGTAATTTGGTCAGCTCAGTTGGCAATGTATTGCCGCCAAACCCCCAGCCTGCTTGCAAATAGCTACCACCAACCCGCTCATCTAGGCCCATGATACGGCTGACTTGGCTAATATCCACTTGTTGACTATCGGCCAAGCGAGACATTTCATTCATAAAACTCACCCGGGTCGCGAGCATCGCCATGATACTGCTACGAGCAAACTCTATCGTTGCAATATCGGCATGGTGAGCAGCACGAGCATGCTGCATTAATGGGTTCAAGACGTCTAAATGTTGGCTGCTGTTCGCTGTTTTTTCGCCCAGCAACCATAATGCAGGGTTCAACATGGAATTATAAGCATCACCATCTTGTAAAAATACGAACGGAACATAATAAACCCAAGCGCGCTGTAAACGCTCAGATAGCGCTGAGATAGTCCCTAATTCCTCAATTCCGCTCATTATTACAGGTAGCGCCTGCTGATGGCTTTGATTAAAAGCCCGAATCCAACCATCTTCTGTCCACGCAGACTTAATACTGTCTAAAAACAACCAGTAAAGCGCCACTTTATTTTGATCATCACTATGAATGTTCTGACTGACGACGTGGCTGTCACCATGATTTGCCGTTTCATAATATTGTATTAACGTCTCTGCACTATCTGGCAATGCTTGACTCGTAATGACTTGCTGCTGTACATACATTTGCCATAGCGCTTGTAGATGATGCTCAAAGCTATATTGCTGTATCTGCTGAGCCAATAGATCCATATCGGCATACAGATGAACGCGTTGACCCAAACTTGCCAGCACCACGGCACTGGTAATCGCTTCGATACTATGGCCAACCAGCACACACACATTGGAACTGGTCAATGGGTTTGATGCAAATCCATTATAAGGCATACATTGATCGTTTGTAGCAGTCCCCATGAGTGTACCTTTTTTACATTATTGATTGATCAGTATTACTAAGACAGTTTTTTGATATGCTGTAATAACTGGTCGGTAGAAGTGTCAAATTGGCTGTGAGTCTCTTGCTGCATAGCGTCATGCACAGACTCTGCCATTTGCTTGCCCATCTCAACCCCCCATTGATCAAACGGATTGATATCCCAAATACTGGCCATCACGTAGACTTTATGCTCGTAGAGCGCAACCAGCGCACCCAAACTATGAGGCGTAAGCTCATCGATAAGCAAGGTAGTCGATGGTTGATTACCACGGTAATATTTGTATTTATCTGCACTGGATACCGTTTTTGCATCACTATTCGATGCCTCTGTGACAGCGGCATTGCCAAATGCCAAGACTCGACTTTGCGCTAAGCAGTTTGCTAAAGATAACTCATGCTGTTGTTGCAACGAGGCGTTTTGCACCTCGCCACTATAACGGCGTACACAAGCGATAAAATCACAGGAGACTTGCTGCGTGCCTTGATGTAGTAGCTGATAAAAGGCATGCTGAGCGTTTGAACCAATCTCGCCCCACAGAATTGGGCAAGTATCATAATCAATATGGTCGCCGTGCTGAGTGACCGACTTGCCATTACTTTCCATTTCAAGCTGGGTCAAGTAGCTAGGCAGATAGCCCAACCGTCCATCATAAGGCAATACGGTATGGGCATTCACCCTCAAAAACGTACTGTTCCATACAGCTAGCAGCCCTAGCAATACTGGTAAGTTATCTACAAAATCTGCCTGTGCAAAATGCTCATCCATACTGTGAGCACCACTTAGTAGCTCCCTAAACCTATTCATACCAACACGAATAGCAATGGCTAGCCCAATCGCTGACCACAAAGAAAACCGGCCTCCAACCCACTCCCAAAGCTCTAATTGATGCTCAGGATGTATCCCCCAAGCGCTCATCTTTTCACTATTGGCTGATATTCCAATAAAGTGCCGACGCAACACACTGTCTTCAGTACTAGCGCGCAGCGTCGCCGTCGCAAGTAACCAAGACAGTGCGGTTTTGGCATTAGATAAAGTATCAACCGTACCGAAGGATTTGGAAGAGATAATAAATAATGTGGTTTCAGGATTTAAATGTTTGAGCAAATTATCAAGCTGAGTGCCGTCCATATTAGAGACGAAATGTACACCGATTTCCGTATCTGCCCATTCATCAAGCGCAGCAGTCGCCATGAGCGGCCCAAGATCAGAACCACCAACGCCAATATTAACCACATCAGTGATGGCCTTACCTGAGAACCCTCGCCATGTGCCAGTACGAACACGCTCGGATAATCTCGCTACCTGTGCCAAACTATGATGTACATCGGCAACCACATCTTGCTTACCAACTTGTAGCTCTGCATTCTCAGGCAGACGTAGTGCTGTATGTAGGGCCGCACGTTCTTCACTATTGTTGACCATCGCCCCTTGCATCAATGCATCAATTCGAGCGGACAACTCACAGCTATCTGCTAGTCGCAATAAAGCGACCATAACCTGATCATCGACACACTGCTTGCTATAGTCCATGTACAGCGCACCAGCTTGCGCACTAAAGCGTGTCGCACGACTGTCATCTTGCGCGAATAAACTTGCCAGCGACCATGGCTGCGCCGCAAGCGTTTGCAACTGCTCCCAGTATTTGGAACGGCGAGCGCTATGATACTTCTTATCGTCCTTTATCTTATCCATCGCTATTTTTCATCTGCTAATTGCTGCTCGGCAAAATAGATAAACGCTTGCATATACGAACGCATGTCACCGGCATCATAACTGGCACCGCGCATCGTTGTCACATTCACACCATATTCGTTAATAAGCGCATCGATAGCATCAGTCAGTTGAATCTCACCACCGACTGAGGCTTCGGTATCAGCCAAATAATCAAAGATTTTATTATCAAATACGTAACGGCCCACTACGGCAAGTTTAGACGGTGCTTCTGCTAAGCTTGGCTTTTCTACAAAACCTGCCACGCCAAAGCTGGCATTAACGTCGCCAGATATCTCATCTATATGACTGGTATCGATAAGTTTGGCGATACCGTATTTGTGCACATCTTCGTCAGCAACTTCATTTACCAATATTTGCGAATGGCCGTCATGACTAAAAGCATCAATCATAAAGGCCAAATTATCAGCAGCCATATCAGTAGTAAACGGATCGAGAACGACATCAGGGAGCAATACAGCAAAATCATGCTCGCCAATGATAGGACGCGCAGCTAGTACTGCATGCCCCAAACCTAAGGCCTTACCTTGACGTATCATTGATACCGTTACATCCTCTGGTAGCCAATTTAAACTATCAGCCAGCTCATCTTTACCTTTATGACGTAATTGATTATCTAGCTCAGCATTGACATCGAAGTAGTTTTCAATCGCGCTTTTTTGTGCATGACCGACCAAGACAATATGCTTGATACCCGCAGCGATAGCCTCTTCGACCACATAATGGATAGCAGGACGATTGCCAAGCGGTAACAATTCTTTTGGCACAGATTTAGACAATGGCAGCATACGCGTACCAAAGCCTGCGACAGGGATAACGGCATGAGTGATTTTTTTCATAATAAGAGGACTGTTTTGAGAAAGTAGGTTAGGTAAAATAATGCTAACTTAGCAAATGCTTAGTAGATATTATAGCGATTTGGATTTGTACCTTGCTAATATCAAACGTCTCAGCAGATATACAGAAATTATCAGTTCAAGAACCCTGAATCAAAAATTACGAGCTATATCATTCAAAATAGCATGTTTATGAAAACTAATACAATCTTTATAAGTAATGGCCAATATCTCGCTTTTCATAGGATTTTCAGATATAAAAAAACACCCCATTGTAGGGGTGTCTTCTTAACATTTCAATATAGTTTTAGTAGTTTCACTATAGACTAATGTCTATCTTACCAGCCAGTAACTTCTTTTAGTTTGTCGCCAAGCTTAGATGGGTCACGTGTGTACGCGATACCAGCATCTTCAAACGCTTTGAATTTCTCTTCAGCAGTACCTTGACCACCAGAGATGATAGCGCCAGCATGGCCCATACGCTTGCCTTCTGGAGCGGTAACACCAGCGATATAACCAACCACTGGCTTAGTGACGTGGTCTTTGATGTAAGCAGCAGCTTCCTCTTCAGCAGTACCACCGATCTCACCAATTAGGATGATTGCTTCAGTTTGTGGATCAGCTTCAAACAGTTTTAGCGCGTCAATCTGGTTCATACCAGGGATAGGGTCACCACCGATACCGATACACGTTGACTGACCGAAACCAAGCTTAGTTGTCTGAGCAACCGCTTCATAAGTCAACGTACCGGAGCGTGAGATAATGCCCACTTTACCTGGCTGATGGATGTGGCCTGGCATGATACCAATTTTACATTCGCCTGGCGTGATAACGCCTGGGCAGTTAGGACCAACCAAACGCACATCGCCTGCTTCTTCAAGATAGCGTTTTGCTTTTAGCATATCGATAGTTGGTACGCCTTCAGTGATCACAACGATCAACTTAACGCCAGCATCGATGGCTTCAACGATAGAGTCTAGTACGAATGGTGCTGGTACATAGATAACAGAAGCGTCAGCTTGAGTCGCTTCCATGGCTTCCGCCATTGTGTTAAACACTGGTAAGCCTAGGTGCGTTTGACCGCCTTTACCTGGGGTTACGCCGCCAACTACTTTGGTGCCGTATTCGATGGCTTGTTCTGAATGGAACGTACCGTTTTTACCAGTAAAACCTTGTACCAATACTTTGGTATCTTTATCGATTAATACACTCATTATATTTTCCTTGTATTCGGTTGTCTTGTAATGATGGCAGCAGGCTTCAGCTGTCATTAGCATTTCAATATGCCACTGCCGTCATTACGCTTTGGCTATTACGCTTTAACAGCGTCGACAATTTTTTGCGCGGCATCAGAAAGACCTTGAGCTGAAATTAATTTCAGACCAGACTCTTCTAAGATCTGCGCGCCTTTCTCAGCATTGTTACCTTCTAAACGCACGACCACAGGAACTTGTACATCAACTTCTTTTACTGCAGCAATAATCGCTTCTGCAATCATGTCACAGCGTACGATGCCGCCGAAAATGTTGATTAGTACGCCTTCAACACTGCTGTCTTCAAGGATAATTTTGAACGCTTCAACAACGCGATCTTTGGTTGCGCCGCCGCCAACATCCAAGAAGTTAGCAGGCTTGCCGCCATACAATTTGATGATGTCCATGGTCGCCATGGCAAGACCAGCACCGTTAACCATACAACCGATGTTACCTTCTAGAGCAACATAGTTTAGGTCAAACTCAGCCGCTTTAAGCTCACGCTCGTTTTCTTGAGTTTTATCCTGTAGTGCTGCGATTTTTGGCAGACGATATAGGGCGTTTGAGTCGATGCCAATTTTGCCATCAACACAAACGATTTCGCCATTTTCACGAACAGCTAATGGGTTGATTTCCATCAATGCAAAGTCATTTTCAACAAATGCTTTATAGGCGCCAGTCATCAATTTAACAAATTGATTGATTTGCTTGCCTTCTAGACCAAGTTTGAACGCAACGTCGCGCGCTTGGAAAGGCATTAAACCAACTAAAGGATCAACGTGTACTTTGAAGATTTTTTCTGGTGTGTTGTGCGCTACTTCTTCGATATCTACGCCGCCTTCGGTAGATGCCATGAAAGTCACGCGACGAGTCGCACGGTCAACAACAGCGCCAAGATATAGCTCAGTTTGTACTGGATACATATCTTCTGCAACCAATACAAAGTTGACTGGCTGACCATCAGCATCAGTTTGGAACGTTACTAAGTTAGTACCGATCAGCTCTTCAGCAACTTGCTTGGCTTCTTCACGAGTTTTAACCAGTTTTACGCCACCCGCTTTACCACGGCCACCAGCATGTACTTGCGCTTTGATTACCGCGATATCCGTTGGGGTTTTATCAAAAGCTGCAGCAGCTTCGTCGCCGTTATGAGCGATGATGCCTTCTTGAATTGGCAATCCGTAGCTTTTTAATAGCTCTTTTGCTTGATACTCATGTAAATTCATTGATTGTATCCTTTATTTTTTACAATTAATAAAAAGTGAAATCAAGTGCGCACATATACATATGAATCATACGTCTGACGCACTCATGATTGTGGCATCACCAAAATAGCGATACCCCAATCAGGTTGTAAATCGATAATAATTAAACGAGCAACTGCTTATTTCTTACGCTTTTTGCGCTGGATAGCGTGGATAGCACGGCCATCTGCAGATAGCGCCGCTTCATGCACTGCTTCTGAAATCGTTGGATGCGCAAATGTCATCAGCTGCAAGTCTTCAATACTAGAGACAAATTCCATTGCGATCATACCTTGATGGACGATATCACCCGCGCCAGCAGAGATCGCATGCATACCTAGCAGGCGATCAGTCTTAGCATCAGCAACAACTTTGATAGAGCCTTGTGCTTCACTCTGAGCCAATGCACGACCGTTAGCAGCTAAATTGAAAGAGCCGGTCTTCACTTCGTAGCCAGCTTCTTCAGCTTCTTGCTCAGTCAAACCTACCCATGCAATTTCTGGGTGAGTATAAATGACATTGATGATAGTATCATAGTTAACTTGAGGTTTTTCGCCATGAATACGCTCAACAGCCATCATGCCCTCTTCCATCGCTTTATGCGCAAGCATTGGACCACGGACCAAATCACCGATCGCATAAACGCCATCAAGATTGGTTTTACACTGATCATTGACATCGATAAGACCACGTTCGGTCAACGTGATACCGCTGTCCTCACCAAGTAGCTTTTCAGAATAAGCACGGCGACCAACACAAACGATTAGCTTGTCAAAGCTCTCCTCGCTCGATTCGCCATTGCTTTCGCTAGTGACGACAACTTGATCACCTTGTACTTCAGCATTGGTGACTTTGGTATCAACGCGGATATCAAGACCTTGCTTTTTGAGCATTTTGCCGGCTTCTTTTGAGATGTCTTTGTCAGCAGCAGCTAGGAAACTAGGAAGTGCTTCATATACGACGACCTCGCTACCCAGACGACGCCATACTGAGCCAAGCTCAAGACCGATAACACCCGCGCCAATAACGCCTAGGCGCTTAGGTACTTCAGTGAAATCAAGCGCGCCAGTTGAATCAACAATACGGTCACCGTCAGTTTTGGCAACAGGGATTTCGATGGGCACTGAGCCTGCCGCTAGGATGACGTTTTTGGCAGTGATGGTGGTTTCACTGTCATCGCTTAGGGCGGTGAATTTGATTTGCTTGTCCGCGCCTTTACCGTCAACAAGAGTACCCCAGCCTTGTAGCCAGTCTACGCCGTTACCTTTTAGTAGTGCAGCAACACCGCCAGTCAACTGTTTTACGATGCCTTCTTTACGAGCAATCATCTGCTCGATATCGATAGCCACATCACCAGTGCTGATACCGTGCTCGCCAAGGTCGTGTTTGGTGGCTTCATAACGATGTGAGCTGTCAAGCAAGGCTTTTGATGGGATACAACCGACATTTAAGCAAGTACCGCCAAGTGCTGGCTCGCCTTTATAAACGCGCTTTTCGATACAAGCAACACTCATACCGAGCTGGCCTGCACGAATCGCTGCTTCGTAACCACCAGGACCGCCGCCGATGACGACTAAATCATAATTGTCTTTCATAGTACGTTCCTATTTTTAATTTTATGTGTTATTTAAACTGGTTTTTTTACCAAACGCTCAGCATTGTCTACACTTGATAGCTAATACGCTATGTCCGTGATAGAAACTCACTTATCGATCACTGAGCGTCAGTCACCATTATTAAATTCTTTTTTAATATAATTAGCAGCAAATCAGTTGCTGCTTATCAGGTAGAGCTATTATCTGTACCAAAGCTAAAAAGCTTGTATCAGCGGTTGCCAATACAAGCTTAGAAGCTTACAAGTCTAGTAGCAACATAGCTGGGTCTTCGACCAACTCTTTGATAGTTACTAGGAACTGTACCGCTTCTTTACCATCGATCATACGGTGGTCATAAGATAACGCCAAGTACATCATTGGCAAGATTTCAACTTTACCGTCGACCGCCATTGGGCGCTCGTTGATCGCATGCATACCTAGGATGGCAGTTTGCGGTGGGTTCAAGATAGGGGTTGACATCAATGACCCAAATACACCGCCGTTTGAGATAGTGAATGTACCACCCGTCATCTCGTCTAGACCAAGCTTGCCTTCTTGCGCCTTGCTACCGTATTCACGGATTTTGGCTTCGATGTCCGCCATACCCATACGGTCAGTATCACGCAGTACAGGAACGACCAGACCACGATCTGATGATACGGCTACACCGATATCATAAAAACCGTGATAAACAATATCATCGCCATCTAGTGAGGCATTGACTGCTGGGAAACGTTTCAGTGCTTCTGTCGCTGCTTTTACAAATAACGACATAAAGCCTAAACGTACGCCATGACGCTTTTCGAACTTCTCTTTGTACTTAGCACGCATGTCCATCAATGGCTTCATGTTCACTTCGTTAAACGTCGTCAACATCGCGGTATCTTGTGATGCTGATAATAGACGCTCAGCAACACGCTTACGCAAGCGAGTCATCGGTACGCGTTTTTCAGTACGCTCACCCATTGATTCGGCAACTGGACGACCGCTGTCAGATTTGATGCTGCTGTCTGATTTTAGTGTTGGGTTAGCCATATCTGTTTTGGTGACACGACCACCGCGGCCACTACCTTCCACATCTTTAGGATCAACGCCAGACTCTTTTGCCGCTTTACGGACGGCTGGGCTTTGATCTTTGTGATCTTCTTCGTCTTTTTTGTCAGTGACTTGTACTGGCTCGCCACCATCAGCAGCTTGTTTTGGCTGTACTGGCGCAGCGGGTTGATCTGTCTCTACCGCTGGTGCTTCACCGGCACTTGCGCCTGCTTCAAATTCAGCAATCAGCTCGTCGGACAATACAGTATCATCAACGTTTTTGACGATTTTGGTCAATACACCGTCATCTGGTGCAACGACTTCTAGTACCACTTTATCAGTTTCGATTTCAGCTAATAGGTCGTCACGACTTACTTGTTGACCTTCAGTGACATGCCATTCAACGATTGTGCCATCGGCAACCGATTCTGGAAAAACGGGGGCTTTGATGTCAGCCATCGATATACTCCTTAGATTTGGATATTCATACTTATTATTAAGTCGTGATAGGCAGTCAGTAGCATTCTAGTGATGCTACTTAGGTTGTACTAAAAGATACTGACTGTCATCGCCTGATTCATTTATCTTCTATAGTCTTTGAATTAGATAATCTGTTACTGAGACAACTCATCAATACTGATACCAAGACCACCAGCAATTAATGCTTGTTGTTGCTGTGCATGCAGTTTTGGAGATCCTGTTGCAGGTGCTGCACTAGCAGGACGTGCCACGGGCTCCATAACTTTTGCTTTGGTTGGATGCGGTACGACAATACGGAACATATGCGGTGCTAAGTAGTACCAAGCGCCCTGATTCAATGGCTCTTCTTGCGTCCATACAATCTCGGTCAAGTTGCTGTATTTCTCAATCTCAGCGACCAAACGTTGCTCTGGTAGCGGATATAGCTGCTCGATACGGACGATAGCAACATGATCGAGACCTAATGCACGACGCTGTTCTAGTAGATCATAATAAACCTTACCACCACATAGCACCATACGAGTCACTTTATCTGCGTTGTGATCGTCCATCTCTGGCAATACCGTTTCGAACTTACCGTTAGCAAGCTCTTCTAAATGAGAAGTTGCTAGCTTGTGACGCAATAAACTCTTCGGTGACATAACGATCAACGGCTTACGGATCGGACGTACCGCTTGACGACGCAAGGCATGATAAATCTGTGCAGGAGTCGTTGGCGTGATGACTTGCATATTGTCTTCAGCACATAGCTGTAAGAAGCGCTCAAGGCGAGCAGATGAATGCTCAGGGCCTTGACCTTCAAAACCATGCGGTAACAACATCGTCAAACCACAGACACGTTGCCACTTGGTCTCACCACTTGAGATGAACTGGTCAATGACGACTTGAGCACCGTTCACAAAGTCACCAAACTGAGCTTCCCAAACAATCAAGGCATTCGGTACTGTCGTAGCATAGCCATATTCAAAGGCCAATACCGCTTCTTCTGATAATAACGAGTTATAAGTAGCAAAACGTGCTTGTTTCTCGCTCAAATGAGCAAGTGGCACATACATGCTGCCATCATTAACATTGTAGATTTCAGTATGACGATGTGAGAATGTACCACGGCCGACATCTTCACCAGTAATACGTACCAAGACATCATCGTTATCAACTAATGATGCATAGGCTAATGTCTCAGCGGCACCCCAGTTCAGAGGCTCTTCGCCTGTTTGCATGGCTAGACGCTGCTCAACAACCTTTTGAACCTGACGCTGTAGCTTGTAGCCTTCTGGCATCTCAGCCATACGGCGTCCATACCCTTTGAGCTTTTCGATATCAACACTGGTATCCCAATCGTCAACCAAGTCATGACCTAGATAAGGCTTCCAGTCTACAAATAGCTGCTCGTTAGGCTCTTGAACCAGTGAGCTGACAACGTAATCGCCACGGTCTAAAGATTCACGATAATTATCTTCATACTGTTTTTCTTCTTCAGTATTTAAGATACCTTCTGCGATGAGCTTTTGTGCATAAAGGGTACGTGTCGTTGGCAATTTCTTAATAACTGCATACATCAATGGCTGAGTGGCTGAAGGCTCATCTGCCTCGTTGTGACCGTTGCGACGGTAGCAGAACAAGTCAATAATGATGTCTTTATCAAACTGATGACGATAGTCTAAGGCTAATTGAGCCGCGAAAACGACTGATTCAGGATCATCACCATTCACGTGTAGGATTGGTGCATGTACCATTTTTGCGACATCAGTACAATATTCGGTTGAACGAACATCTTCTTGACGGCTAGTGGTAAAGCCAACTTGGTTATTGATAACGATATGTACAGTACCGCCAGTGGTATAAGCACGGGTCTGTGACATTTGGAAGGTTTCTTGAACCACACCCTGTCCAGCAAAAGCCGCATCACCATGGATAACGATTGGTAATACTGAGTTGCCACCAGTATTATCTAATGACGGCTGATCATTACGGCGCACTTGACGTGCACGTACTGAGCCTTGTAATACTGGTGCAACGATTTCAAGATGCGATGGGTTAAATGCTAAGGCTAAATGCGCTTCACCACCTGGGGTCATCACGTTAGATGAAAAACCATTGTGATACTTAACGTCGCCTGAGCCTTTTTCTGGCTGCACTTTACCGTCAAACTCATCAAATAAGTCTGCAGGGTTTTTGCCCAAAATATTGACCAACACGTTTAGACGTCCACGGTGAGCCATACCAATGACCATCTCTTTTGTACCATAGCCACCAGCACGTTGGATGATTTCATTGACTGCAGGTATGAAACTCTCACCACCTTCTAGACCAAAACGCTTAACGCCTGTATATTTACGCGCCAAATATTTTTCTAGACCTTCGGCAGCTGTTAGACGCTCAAGAATAGACAAACGCTTTTCTTTGTCAAACTTGATATAGCCTAGATTGCTTTCTACATACTCTTCCATCCAGCGTTTTTCAGTGCTGGTGGTCACATGCATATACTCAATACCGATATGGCGGCAGTAAACACGCTCCATGATCTCGATAATTTCACGTAATGGTGCTTCGTCTTTACCGATCACTAAATCATTGGTTGGGAATACAGTATCAAGGTCGGCTTCTGATAGGTTGTGATAAGCTAGGGTCAAATCTTCCACTTCTGCACGTGGATGTAAGTTCAATGGATCTAGCTTGGCGCGGCGGTGACCACGGCGGCGGTATGCGGAGATGAGTTGCTGTACACCCATTTGCTTTGGATCAGTACAGTTGTCTGAATTACTACTACTTGTACCGGTACTTTCGTTACTCGATTTGTTCGCCGTTTGATTGCGGGCAAGTAACAAAAATTGGTCTTTAATAGCATTATGCTGAGCATCATTTGACGATTTGTACTGTTCGAAGTACGCTTGCCAATCTGTGTCAACACTATCAGGGTCCGTTAGGTATTGCTCATAAAGAGCTTCTATATAGCTGGCATTATCGGCGGCCAGTTCAGTATGTCCTTGGTCCGCTTTTTCTTTGGTTATACTATTCATAATAATCGTCTATTTGATAGATAAATGAATGGAATCGTGCTTATTATGGTGTCAGTCGTTGTATGCTAGGCGTTTAGACAATTCGTCATACCCCATTGAATACAGTTCGATAAAACCCTTTATCCCTAAGTATTGCCGTCACTATAGAATATTGCTGTCATTGTCTAAAAGAGCAAGTAATGCTAAATAGTGATAACAAGTCTTATTGCAACACCTATGTTAAAAATAAATTTATTTGTGAACACTCAGTTTTCTGATCTAGCTCGTTTCACAACATTAATTTATATATACTTCTTTTAGCCATAACCAATTCATCAATGATAAATTATTAATAAATGGTCAATATTTCAGCTAGCCTATAAACTGGCTATTATCGCTGAAATATCCGCTATTTGCTAACAAATCTTATCGTTTCAGATAAACATGCATTGCTGTATAGAATATCATGAGCGTTTTTTGCGATATAGTTTGTTTGTTCAATACTAAGTATTTACGTAATGAATATCTATTATCAATTATAGAAGCATCGTTATTGTATACATAACGTTTTATTGTATTAATACAATAGCCCGTATAGATGCTACTTTTGATGCATTGGAAACAAACTTCGCAATGTTTGATCAAGTTCAGGATGTAATTATACCAAACTTTACGTGTATCTGATTGTATAGATTGACTGTTTATATAATATGTCTTCTTACATATGGTCAACGTATCGCCCGTACGGATTTACGGATAGACTAACGTCCTATTATTAACCAGTGTACTAGACTTCTTTTTCTACCTATCCGGCAGGATTGTTCATCACTACCAATAGAAGCCCACTTTAAACAATAGTAATCAGAAAATTAACACTACTATAATCAGTGATTTTGACTAACAAAAACACCACCTAATGAATAGGTGGTGTTTTTGTTAGTCAATAACAATCAAAACAATTAACCAGCTTGATCAATCAACATATTACGTAAATGACCGATTGCTTTGGTTGGGTTCAAGCCTTTTGGACAAACTGACACACAGTTCATGATACCGCGGCAACGGAATAAACTGAACGGATCGTCTAGACGCGCCAAACGTGCTTGCGTGTCACCGTCACGGCTGTCAGCAACAAAGCGATACGCATGTAGCAATGCTGATGGACCTAAGAACTTATCAGGGTTCCACCAAAAAGATGGGCAGCTCGTTGAGCAGCATGCACACAGAATACACTCATACAGACCATTTAACTTTTCACGCTCAGCAGGAGACTGCAAACGCTCAGTTGGTGGTGCTGGCTGATCGTTGATTAAGTACGGATGTACTTTTTCATATTGCTCGTAAAATTGGTTCATATCAACAACCAAGTCACGAACCACTGGCAAACCAGGTAACGGACGAACGGTTACTTTTTCTGGTAGAGTGTTCATGTTGATTAGACATGCTAGACCATTTTTACCGTTGATGTTCATGCCATCAGAACCACAAATACCTTCACGGCAAGAGCGGCGGAAAGTGATTGTTTCATCTTCTTTCTTTAGGCGTAATAACACGTCAAGCAACATACGATCTGAATCAAGTAATTCAATCGTATAAGTTTGCATGCGTGGGGCTGCGTCCACATCAGGATCGTAGCGATAGATTTCGATGGTGCGAGTACCTCGGCTCATAATGCTAAACTCCACACGTAGGTGATGGCGGGCATACAAAGATTGCAACATATGAGTGCTGGCTATTAATCACTACTGATGATTGAATATCAACTAATAGCCTAGCAGCACTCCTATGAGCATGTAGCTGGCGGTCACCTTTTTAATAAATGAATAAGGGATAAAACGTTTAAGCTTTCTGTTTATATCGAGCGCATAGTCTAGGATTAATAGACGCGAACTTTTGGTTCGATATAGTCAACAGTCAGTGGCACTTTGCGAACTGGTTTGTAAATGATACGGTTGCCTTCAGAATACCATAAAGTATGCTTCATCCAATCGTGGTCATTGCGGCCGTTTGGTGCATAGTCATCATCTTCTGGACGATCATAATCAGAGACACTATGCGCGCCGCGGCTTTCGTGGCGACTCGCGGCTGATACCATCGTCGCTTTTGCTACTTCGTATAGGTTTGCCACTTCAAACGCTTCGATACGAGCAGTGTTGAAGACTTGTGATTTATCACCCAAATGGATTTGTTCGACTTTCTCACCCAGCGCTAAAATTTTCTCAACGCCTTCATCCATCATGGCTTGCGTACGGAATACACTGGCATGTGCCTGCATGGTGGCGCGAATCTCATCAGCCACGTCTTGTGCATTGTAGCCTGATGTTGATTGCTGCAATTTGTTTAAACGACCAACCGTGATGTCAAGTACATGCGGATCAAGTGGTTTGTAGTTATGATCGTTTTGATGGAACTCATCAACAATGTGCTTACCAGCAGCACGACCAAACACAACCAAATCAAGTAGTGAGTTGGTACCTAAACGGTTGGCACCGTGTACACTCACACAAGCGCACTCACCAATAGCGTATAGGCCTTTAACGACGTTACCATTAGCATATAAACCGTCTTCATCAGTACCCGCTTCTAGATCTGGCACGATTACCTGACCATGGATAGTGGTTGGAATACCACCCATCATGTAGTGAATGGTTGGGATAACTGGAATAGGTTCTTTAGTAATGTCAACGTTGGCGAAGTTTTTACCGATCTCAAATACTGACGGTAGACGCTTCATGATAGTGTCGACACCCAAATGGGTCATGTCCATGACGATATGGTCAGCATTAGGACCACAACCACGGCCTTCTTTGATTTCTTGGTCCATAGAACGCGATACGAGATCACGTGGTGCCAAATCCTTAACGGTTGGCGCATAACGCTCCATGAAAGCTTCGCCATCCTTGTTACGCAAGATAGCACCTTCGCCGCGGCACCCTTCGGTCAATAGTACACCTGCACCATGAACGCCCGTTGGATGGAACTGCCAGAACTCCATATCCTGTAGTGGGATACCAGCGCGAACGGCCATACCAATACCGTCGCCTGTGTTGATATAAGCGTTGGTAGAGGCGGCAAAGATACGACCTGCACCACCTGTTGCTAGGACAGTAACTGGTGCTTGGAATACCGCAACCGTACCTGTCTCTTGCTCAAGAGCGATAACACCGTTGATGTTACCCGCTTCGTCTTTGATCAAATCAAGCGCAATCCACTCGATAAAGAACTCAGTACCTTGCTGTAAGTTTTTCTGATACAGCGTGTGTAGCAATGCATGACCTGTACGGTCAGCAGCAGCGCACGCACGTTGTACCGCTTTTTCGCCATAGTTTGACGTATGACCGCCGAATGGACGCTGATAAATCGTACCATCTTCGTTACGGTCAAACGGCATGCCCATGTGCTCAAGCTCATAAACTACCTTTGGCGCTTCACGGCACATATACTCGATAGCGTCTTGGTCACCTAACCAATCTGACCCTTTTACGGTGTCATAAAAATGGAAGTGCCAGTTGTCGTTACTCATGTTGCCCAAACTTGCACCGATGCCACCCTGAGCAGCAACCGTGTGCGAACGTGTTGGGAATACTTTGGTCAGGACTGCAACCTTCATACCCGCTTCCGCTAAGTGCAATGAAGCGCGCATACCTGAACCACCGCCACCAACGATAACTGCATCGTAGTTTAGGGTCTTAATATTACTAATGGTATTGTCTTGTCTAGTTGCCATTACGGTTTTCCTAATGCCTGTTAATGCTTATAAGTAAATGAAAAGCGTGTTTTAAAATCTTCTTATTGCAGGTTTAAGGGCTTTTATCTGGCCATCACATGCACTTATTAAAGAAGATGATATAACAGTCTTTGACCACTTAATTTGCATATCTATCGTTATACTGAACCAAACCTGCTCAACCTTGTTGCTCATTCAGCGACAATCTAAATAGTGGGCGCTATTGGTCCAATGCTATGACTATTTTTGGCTATCAACGGATACTTTTAAACTACTCTATCAGCTGACATACCAGCTGCGCGCATCCGTTATATATAGATGCTTATATCAATACTAAAGCTGGTCACTCAATCATTAAACAGCAACGACACTAAAGCCGTTACCCCAAAAAATCATGATGCCCCAAAATAGAAATACTAAAATAGCGATAATCATCAATGACTGTAGCACTAAACGTAAACCTGCTGCGCTTGAGCCCAGTTTGCCTGTCGTAATATAGTCAGTAAATACTGTCCACATTCCCACCCAAGCATGGCCAGCTAATGCAAGTACAGCAACTAAGCTGAATAAACGCATTGGCAGGCTAGTCATGAATGATGACCACTCAAGATACGTGACATCGCCGTGGGTCAAAAAGAAGCCCAGCAACACCACACTATAAACGGCTAAAACAACAGCACTAATACGCTGAATAATCCAATCGCGTGAGCCTGAACCCGTCAGACCAGTAGCACTTTTGATTCCTGAATCATTTTTAATCATTAGAACATCACCCATATAAATGACGCGACAACTAAAATCGCTGCAATTACAAAACTGACCATAGAGGCAGTGCGGCCAGATTTTAGCTCTTCGTTCATGCCCATATCAGCAAATAGATGTTTGATACCCATCACGAAGTGATATGCGATGGCGGCAACAAATATCCATGCCAAAAAGCGCACAAGTACGTTGTCAAATACGGTCTCAAAACTCTCAGGCGACGCCAATGAGTTCTGTAATAGCCATAGCATTACAGGAATTAATAAGAATAAAATAATGCCAGAGATACGATGCAAAATAGAGGCGATTGCGATCGGTGAGCGATTAACGCTAATCACTTGGCTTAGAGGCAGATCAATAGGTCGGTTGCTTTTCACAGCGGGCATCCTTTTTGCGGTTATACTCCTGTATCTGCTATCAACGCTTGACAAAAATGGTGTCAATTAAGCATTGAGCAACACACGAGACGAATAAAGTAAGGAAGAGCTAGCTGACTTCGTTTAGTTTGCGCTAAATATGAAGAAAGGATCATGTATATAAAGGTATTGATAGACTGTTCAATGTCGCTTGTCGAGCTGACAGGCCTATCAAACAACCTATCTATTATACAACAAAGAGCATAAACATGAGTAACATCGACTAACCAGTCTATTTTAGAGGTCGTATGAAGAGCAAGACAACGTTACTATGTGTTATATATCAGAGCAAACCTTACATCAAGCACTCAAAATCCTGTGCCAAACAAATAAAAAAGATTGGTTAAGAAGAAAGTTCAAACCATAGAATGCGGTTTGGTCTATCGCAACACCGGACAATCGTAAATAAGCATGAATACAAGACGCTCTGAGCGACACTATAACATGGTCATTTATTAATTCGCGCAAAGCTAGTGCCAGTTAATTCCTACAATTATAAAATGCCTGAGCAATAATTACAAATTTATCCATTCAGTAAGAATATATACATATTTAATCAATAAATAAATGAATAAGGATAATACTGGTTTTTGACAGTAATTATTATGACAAACTTTAATCCGCTTACTAGGCATAGTCTGCCAGTTTTTGGTGTCATTATTTATGAGTTTTGTCTCTAAAATATATTTAAAAACCTAAAATATGGCTCTGATAATGCTGCTGTAAACTTGCTCAAAAAGAGATGAATTTTAAGCAAAATAACCTGACAGACATATTTTGATACAAAAATTACAGCGAATAACCACCGCCACACCGCGCCAATTGGACACATGGTCCATAAAAGTTTTTTCAAATCATCAAGAATTGCTGCTAATATACCCTGCGTACTAAATGAGTTGAATGCACTTTTACCGTTCAACCGACAATGACGCGAGGGTATGCGTCTGTAGTAACTTATTCTAACAAGTCAAACCAATGGAGAGCAATTTATGGCTGATACTAATGCCAAACTAACCGTGAATGGTGAAGAATACGAACTTCCTATTATTAAAGGTACTTTAGGGCGCCCAGTTATCGATGTTGCTGCTTTGCAAGAATCAGGATTTTGGTCTTATGACCCTGGTTTTAAAGTAACTGCTCCTGTTGAATCAAAAATTACTTATATCGATGGTGGCAAAGGCGAGTTATTACACCGCGGCTACCCTATCGACGAGTTAGCAAACCATGCTGAATACCTAGAAGTGGCATATGCGTTGCTAAATGGCGACCTACCTAACGCTGAGCAAAAGGCAGATTTCTTTGAAAAAATTCGTGAACATACGGCTGTTCATGATCAATTGCGTAAATTCTTTGAAGGTTTCCGCCGTGACGCGCATCCAATGGCCATTATGGTTGGTGTCGTTGGTGCGTTATCAGCGTTCTATCATGACAACCTAGACCTCAGTAACGAAGAGCATCGTGAAATCACGGCTATTCGTTTGATTGCTAAGATGCCTACGCTTGCGGCGATGAGTTATAAATACTCGCAGGGCGAACCGTTCATGTATCCGCGTAACGACTTTAGCTACGCTGAGAACTTCTTGTACATGATGTTTGCGACTCCTGCTGATGTAGACTATAAGACGAACGACGTCATCACTCGTGCAATGGACAAAATCTTTACCTTGCATGCTGATCATGAGCAAAACGCCTCTACGTCAACAGTACGTTTAGCAGGTTCTACCGGTGCTAACCCTTATGCCTGTATCGCTGCTGGTATCGCAGCTCTTTGGGGTCCATCGCATGGCGGCGCAAACGAAGCTGTACTAGAGATGCTTGATGAAATCGGTACGGTTGAAAACGTGCCTGAATTCATGGAAAAAGTGAAAAGCCGTGAAGTGAAGCTAATGGGCTTTGGTCACCGTGTCTACAAAAACTTCGATCCACGTGCGAAAGTCATGAAAGAGACTTGTGATGAAGTATTAGAAGCACTTGGTGTCAACGATCCTAAGCTTGAATTGGCAATGGCACTCGAAAAAATTGCACTAGAAGACCCGTTCTTCATCGAGCGTAACCTATATCCAAACGTTGATTTTTACTCTGGTATTATCTTAAAAGCCATCGGTATCCCAACATCAATGTTTACGGTAATCTTTGCACTGGCTCGTACTTCAGGTTGGATCAGCCATTTGTTAGAGATGCACAGCGCCCCATACAAGATCGGTCGTCCACGTCAGTTATATACTGGTGAAACGCGCCGTGACTTTGTCAAGGTTGAAGACCGTAAGTAAGCAAAAATAGTATCTTTACAATAAAAAATCCCGCCATCGTGCGGGATTTTTTATTGTGTCTGTAAAGTCTATAGCAAATACGATACTTGGCACGCGACTATCGCCATCACGTCATACGCTATTGGAACTCTTTTAACGTCTGTTCATATTTGGCAATCTGCTCATCATATCCTTTAATCGTATCGTTGAATTTGGTCATGAGCGTTTCAAATTCTTGCTGCTGTTGTTGCTTCATTTGCTGCATATCAACCACTTGCTGCGCTTCTATTTGCTCCCATACTTGGTGCTGAATAATCAACCGAGCCAGCGCAGGGCTTTTTGCACTGACCCTTCCTGCAATCTCTGCATGCTCAAACAGCTGAGGTATTAAGGTCGCTATATTGATCAGCGTATCAGAATCCTCTGCACTGAGTGGCGTAGTCACAGGCTGATATAACGCTGCCATCGTTTGCTGATATCGCTCGATGATCTGCTCTTCCGTCAATATAATCGGTTTGCGCGGCTCAAGACTGATACGCTTTAATACAGTCAGATCACGCTCGCCCACTTCGGTACTTGTATTCATCTCTGCATCCGAACCTTCCTCACTGGTAGCGTTAGCTTCTACTGGACTATCAGCTGGTAATGGTTCGGAATTGGCGCTATTCGCATTTTCTGTAAGAGTAGCTGAATCGTTGGTCGCTCCATTGAGTAATAGCGACTCTTCGCTATCTGAAGCATCTGCCGCTTGCAGTGACTCATACTCTGCTTGTAGTCGACGCTGTAGCCCTTGCGCTTGCGCAACGTATATAGGCTGAAACTGCTCTATACGCGCCGCAGCAGAATCACTTTGCTGCATAGGTTGACTGTCTTCCTCACTTGTTTTTTCAGTTGTCTGAGCCTCATCTGGTACAGGCGGTGCGTCAGCTTGCTGCTGACAGCCGGTCAGAAATAGCACGCCCGTTAGCGCTACTGCGGCCAAAGCTGAGCTAGCAGAAGTATCAATATTAGGCTTTACTGGCAAAAGTCGAAGCATGAGAGTACGTATCCTTTAATAAAGCAAAAATATAAAAAGCTAAAATGGTGGTGCACGTAGGCTTTTCGCTTACTATGAGGCAGTTTAAGCAGTAAAATTGCTGTTGGCGCGTTTTTTGTCAGTGATAGCATTCACTGTCAAAAATGGTATACAGGCTTCTAAATCCTGACAACCCTGTCCTTTTTGACGGCGCACAAAATAATCTTGAACCATTCGCGCCTGCTGCTCGATACCGTATTTAAAAAAGGACTTACCCGTCTCTAGCACATAATCATATCGCCGATCGATAAGGGCACCGCGTACCACTTTCAAGCCTTGCTGTAACTGCCACACATGGGTGAGCTCATGGATGAGCCAGCTTTGCTTGCCTAACGAGGCCACACTAAAATCTGTGATCCAATCGGCTGGATTAAAGTAAATATGACCATTCGGACTTACCGCATAATTTTTGAGAACCCACCAAGTGGTTTTTAGTCGCACTTCATCTAATCTGATACTGTCACCGAACACTGAGCGTGCCAACGCGATCTCACCAACTGTCAGACAACGCGACTGCTGCTTTTTTACGCTGCTGCGTGAATATCGATTCAACAAACGCTTGAGAGGTTGTCCAGACATCGTCAATGTAATACCTTATATTTGCTAGGGCAGTGATAATAAATGGTGTTTGGTCAAACATTCTGATCGTTACCATTGAACCGTTAATAAGGATGAATCATTAAAAATAAAGTGCTGGGGACATAAGCTATACGCTTCGTTAGCTTTCATTAACATGTTTTTGCGTTAGCCTAGCGTGTATTGTTTATAGCAAGTACCCTACTTATAAATTAGCCTACTTTGACTCCTGATGTCTAATACTCATTGTCATAGTAAAGTTGCTGCGAGAATCATGCCAAGCAAACAAACGCTTTTCACTTCAATAGAAATGATAACTATAGACGAGTATGTCGTTATTTAGATTTGACTATAAAATCTCTCAATGGCCGCCACTTTAGCCAATAGACCGTTTTTTAATTTTTCAATAGAGAACCTTATGCCGCCTAACTTTCATGCCGACACCCCTCTTGCTCAGCGTATGCGCCCTGATTCTCTCGCAGCTATTATTGGTCAAGAGCATCTTTTGGCCATTGGCGCACCTTTACGGCGTTTGGTCGAACAAGGGCATCTGCCCTCTATTATTTTGCACGGCGAAGCAGGTATCGGTAAGACGACCATTGCAATGCTATTGGCGGATGCAGTTAATAGACCTTTTCATGCGCTTTCTGCATTGAATACTGGGGTCAAGCAGTTGCGCGAGGTGCTCGATAGCAAAGACTCACTGGCATTTGAATCACCAGTGGTGTTTATCGATGAGATTCATCGGTTTAATAAGGCGCAGCAAGATGCATTATTGGGCGCGGTAGAGTCTGGTGATATTACGCTGATTGGCGCCACGACAGAGAATCCGTCGTTTAGTGTGAATAACGCGCTGTTGTCACGTTGCCAAGTGTACCGCTTAGAGCCGTTAACGCCCGAGCAAATCAGTGCGGTATTACAGCGGGCACTCTCGGAAGACCATGTACTCAAAAAGCTCACCATCGACTTGCAGGCACAAGAGACCATCAGCCAACTGGCTCACGGTGATGCAAGAAAGGCACTAAACTTGCTAGAACTAGCGATTCAAACAGCGGATGCCAAGCAATCACCGATTATTATCAATGATGAATTGGTCAGCCGAGTGGCGCAGACCGCGTTGGTACGTTATGACAAAGATGGCGAGCAACATTACGATATTATCTCAGCCATGATCAAATCAGTGCGTGGCTCAGATCCTGACGCGGCGCTGTACTGGATGGCGCGGATGCTCGTTGGCGGTGAGCCTGCCGATTTTATCGCGCGCAGATTGGTAATCTTAGCCAGTGAAGATATCGGCAATGCCAATCCAAACGCTCTACTCCTTGCGGATGCAGCCCTGCGCAGTGTGCAATCCATCGGTATGCCAGAAGCGCGTATTATCCTAGGGCAAGTGGTGGTCTACCTTGCTACCAGTGCAAAGAGTAACAGCACGTATAAAGCGATCAATGCAGCGATGGCGTTGGCAGAAAAAGACGCCTCGCCAGTACCACTACATCTGCGTAATGGCGTGACCAAATTGATGCGCAATCAAGGCTATGGTCAAGGTTATGCTTACCCGCATGATTATCCCAATCACTACTACCCTCAAAGCTATCTGCCAGAAAACTTAGCAGGCACGAGCTTTTATGAGTTTGCTGATAACCAGCGAGAACAGCATAGCAAGCAGTTTATGGCGTGGCTAAAAAGCCAAGCCGCCAGTAATGACTAAAAACAACTCTTAATTTTGCAAAAAAAGAATTGAGAAGTTGCCTATATGAGCCATTAATAATATTTAACCCTGTTTTTAAAAGACTAAGCGTTATAGTTCAGCTTTGGGTCAGCACGCTGAGGCAAAAACCGTTAAAATACCTATCGTCATGATGAATAAGAATCATGAAACATTTTCATATTTAGTTGCTATGATGATCAAACGATTTGCTCAACAGCAACAGCACGTGTTACCAACTACTGCTACAATGAGCCGACAACCCTTTATATTACAAACCACACATATTTATTAATAATAAAATATTGAGATTTACTATGAGTTTAAATACGATTCCTGAGATTATCGAAGACATTCGTGCTGGAAAAATGGTCATCTTGATGGATGATGAAGACCGCGAAAACGAAGGCGATATCATCATGGCGGCGACCCATGTGCGCCCTGAAGACATTAACTTTATGATTACCCACGCGCGCGGCTTGGTATGCTTAACGCTATCACAAGCGCGTTGCCAGCAATTGGCATTGCCGCTGATGTCAGATCGCAACGAGGCAAAATTTAGCACCAACTTTACAGTATCGATTGAGGCGGCTGAAGGCGTCACCACAGGTATCTCAGCGGCTGACCGTGCTCGCACCATTCAAGCCGCTGTATCTTCGGCAGCCAAACCCGAAGACATCGTACAACCTGGCCATATCTTCCCTATCATGGCACAAAACGGCGGCGTCCTGCACCGTGCAGGCCACACAGAAGCAGGGTGCGATTTATCAAGACTGGCAGGATTAGAGCCTGCTGCGGTGATTGTGGAAATCATCAACGCTGATGGCACCATGGCACGTCGCGATGATCTTGAGATATTTGCCAAAGAGCATAACATCAAGATGGGCACCATTGCTGATCTCATCAACTACCGCATCGCCAATGAGCAAACGGTAGAGGAAATCGAAACTCGTCCTTTTGAAACAGAACATGGCACTTTTACCTTGCACCGTTTCCGCGAGTTCGGCGCTGAAGAAACTCATATCGCCTTGGTAAAAGGAGATGTGAGCGAAGGCGTGAGTACCGTACGTGTCCACGGTTTCCACCCACTGCGTGATTTATTTGCCGCCAAAAATGATATGACAGGTCGTAGCGGCTGGAGCGTCCAATCAGCGCTAGAAGAGATTAGCGCCTCAGAGCGCGGTGTGTTGGTTTGGGTCGGCAATCATCAACCGGTCGATCTAGGGGATGCATTAGATAAAGCCTTGGACAATGAGTCACAATCGACCATCACCCAGCAGCCTTATCGCAGTATCGGCGTTGGTGCACAGATATTACGTCATTTAGGCGTCCGTGATATGCGTCTATTGTCATCGCCCATGAAGTTTTATGCGTTATCAGGTTTTGATCTCAATGTGGTGGATTTTGTGCACGCACCGCAAGAGAGCTAAACCCATTTGGAAAATGGCCTGAGAAAAGTCATGAAAAAAGGCACGCTACGATAATGTTAGCGTGCCTTTTTTATTTTTAATGGTTATATAACACTATCCGAGATAGGTCATCAACGCAGCTAAAGCCTATTCTAATATTCAGGGGTATGACCAAATTTTGCCTCTAATGCCAGTAAGCGCGCACGTTCTTCTGCTGTCCACGGTAACTTACCTTTCCCATCACTATCGAGACGCACTACGACGGCATCAGCGGTCGCAACGATTTTGTTTTGTGCTGTACTATAGTAGCTATATTCCATCGCGATACTGGTATTGCCCAGACGCTGACAGCGAACGCCCAATAACAAAGTATCAGGATAGGTCACTGGGTGCAAATACTGGCAGCTCGACTGTGCTAAGACGGTGACCATACTGCCATCGAACATATCTAACGCGTGCAAATAACCAATGCGCGCTGACTCAGAATAACGATAATACACCACGTTATTTAAATGGTTAAAGGCATCCATCTCACCCCAATGAATCGGCTGATAATGAATCACTGGGTAATGCGCCAGTACTTCAGGTCGATCAATTGCTACCTCAGACATAAAATCTGGCTTTTCACTCATATTGGTCATAACTTACCTTGTGTCTCATGTTGTCTATATATAGCTGTTTCGAACCGTATTGATTAAGGTTGTGGCTTATCCAAAATCTGTGTGGTTAACAAGGGTGTTGGCTTAGGAGCATTGACAATCAGTTGGTCAAGCCAGGCAATGACCTCTGGTATATCATTTGGCGACTGCATGGTCTCTAGGTTGTTGTCCGTACCCTTTGGCTTTTTGTCGGATGGAGCAATGCCAATGGCGCCAACTTGCGCGGAGTTTTTGCCATTGCTAACCGATGATTTAGGTAGTAAGGTTTTTAGCTGTTTGCGCGCTTGGGTCAAATAATTGATCAGTTGATCCTGCTCGCGCATATTGCTCGCTTGACTTGCCAGATTCAACGTCATGATGACTTCATGAATCGTCAGTTGTCTACGCGTCAATGTCACCTCGTTACGCGCTGACGTTTGAGCAGGCGGGTTCGCTACTGCACGCTTTTGGTCACCCTCAGTTGCAGCATCAACTAGCTCTCGGCGCTGAATATCAGCACCCTCGTAGCTGCTGAGGCGCTCATGACTATGCAAAAACTCTTGGATGTTTTGAATCGCAAGATTCTGTATTTGCCATGGGCTAGGTTGTGAGCTTTGCGCTTGTAATCGCTCGATGTCTTTGAGCAAACTTTGCTTGATTACGACGGTCAATGCAGGTGCAATCTCGTTGCTGCCTTGTGCCAATTGCCAATGCAAACCTCGCAACAACTCGATCGCGGCACTATCATTGTTGTCTGCTAGCAATCTGTCAGCGGCTTTTATTTGAATACGTAGTAAATCCAGCTGATTTTGCGCTTGGCTACTGGCTTTGACTCTAGGCTCTGGCAATGTCTGCTGACTCATGGCAAATAAACGATCGTCCATCTCATTTAGACGACTGACAACCTGCTCATTGCTCTGCAACCGCTCATTGACACTGTGCTGAAAACGCTGCTGACTAATATAGAGCCAGAGTAATGCCGCGATAAGCAGCAAAATGACCAACCACTGCATCCGCAGCAGCAAGATATTTGCCTGCCGACGCTGCTGTATAGCAGAAGGATCCTTAGATAAAGACTCAGAATTCATTGGCATAAGACAGTACCGTGATGGGTAGGTATAAACATATTTAAATCAAATAGAAATTATAAAATTAGGGCATGTCCCCAATTCAAACGTTTGTCACTAAATGGACTAAAAATAGCTAAATCTTTGACGCTGTTTGCCTGTGATTTATCTCATTTTTATCACCATTTTTAAAATAGGGACACGCCCTAAGTATTGGTAGTGATGGCTGAAAGAATGGTGTCTGGCGCCAAATCCTCTACACGCCAATAGCTCAGGCGCTGCGCTGCAACCATATTTGCTAAGCGCTCACCCAATACGACATAAGAAAAGTCCGCTAGCGTGAGTGGCAAATTATCTCTTGCATCAGTCATTATGTCATTACTACGTTTTGGTTCTGACATTTTTTCTCTTGCACCTTGGACGATGCTCGTCCAATGCTCAAAAGCGGCACCACTACTCACGACGACGATAGGTTTTGCTTGCTTTGGTGTTGTATTTGTCGTTTGATTACATACAAAAAAATCTTTTTGCCACTGCTGATACTGAGTCATTGCCTCGGTAGGCATTGTACGCTTATACCACGCAATACTATCGATCTGTACACCGCGTGCTTGCAAGGTATCAACCAATAATCGTCGCCCGCCCAGTCCGCGCCATATCAGCAGCTTATCACCCGCCTGTAAACGCTCTATCTCAGGCATTGCTAGCATACCTTCATTATTGGCAACTTCAGGCTGTCGTACTTGGTAGTTTGCCGCGTCTATATTGGCTTGAGTCAATGCCGTAGCGGTTGCTTGACCCACTGCAATGATTTGACTTGGGGCTACCAAAGCCTCAGAAGCTATGTTGGCTGCTTTATTGTCCGGTTGCGCATAACTACTATCGTCATGCTCACTGTACACAAGCGACTGCCAAACATTCAACCCAGAAGTGGCCGCCGTTGGGCTTATGATGACCAGAGCCTTATATTCACCTGCTAGCCACGCACGCATCAATGCTAGGTCATCGCCAGTCGTTGGGCGCGTCTGCAACGTCAACATCGGCATCTCAACCACCGTGAACCCTGCTGCTCGCAAATGATTCGTCAATGGCGCAGCGCGTGCTATCGGCCGTGTATTGATGACAATTTTTGGCACCGACCCATCAGTGGATTGATTTTTATGAGTAGACCTAGCTTTAGTTGACGTTGATGACATAGATGTACCACGACAAAAGGCTTGTAGAATGGACTGAATCATCGACCAAACAGTGGATATGTGGATCAATGACTCAGTATGACAAAGTGAATACGCTACTCAGCGTGATAAATCGCTGACAAGATAGCCCCTGCACCATCAGCAAGTAGTATATTGGCAACATCAATACCGAGCTGATTTGCCTGCGACTCTTGCTCGTCTTGTGTACCAACCAATGTCACTCGCTTTTCTGCTTTTAACAGCTTACTACCATCCGCTTGACCCACTCGACCACGTAACCACAATACATTACCGTTATCGTTGTTGCCGTTTTCACCATTGTCATCGTTATTCGCACTGGTTTCATCCGCCATCTGCAACACTGCGTAGGCTGCAATCGGGACTTGGCAGCCACCCTCCAAGTGACGGTTAAGCGCACGCTCAGCGATAAGGCGAATACGCGCTTTATCATCGTTCAGTGGCGCTAGTAATTTCAACACCTCGTCATCACCTTCACGGCACTCAATCGCCAAAGCCCCTTGACCCACCGCTGGCAGGCACGCATCAATATCTAACTGCCCGCGAATGCGCTCATCTAATTCAATACGCTGCAAACCACTGGTCGCCAAGATAATGGCATCGTACTCACCAGCATCTAATTTGCTCAAACGCGTACCAACATTGCCGCGCAAGGTTTTGATCTGTAGATCTGGGCGGTAGGCTTTGATCTGACACTGACGGCGCAAACTTGAAGTCCCAACAACTGCACCTTGCGGCAATTCATCAATACTATTATAAGTATTTGAGACAAAAGCATCAGTTGGTGAAGCACGCTTGCAATAGACACCTAGTGTCAAGCCTTCAGGCAGCTGCATCGGTACGTCCTTTAGCGAATGTACCGCAATATCTGCTTGCTTATTATACAATGCTTGCTCGAGCTCTTTGACAAATAAACCCTTACCGCCAATTTTGGCCAAAGGTGTGTCCAAAATCTTGTCACCCTTAGTGACAATTTTTAGTAACTCAATTGTCAACTCAGGATAGAGCGCCAGTAAGCGATCACGAATATGCTCCGCTTGCCATAGAGCCAAAGGACTCTGTCGCGTGGCGATGGTTAAGGTAGTCAAAGCAGGTTGCTGCGGATTGCTCATAAAGGGCCTCAATAAATTCGATACTATAATCTAAATGCTACAATGTCAGTGCTAAGTTGGTGCTAAGCGATTAGGAAAACTTGCCACAAAAAATGGTCGACTCACATCAGAGATAGTAAATGCTGGCGCAAAAAAATACCCCTATTTAAGCATAAATAAGGGTTTGATGATATGGGATGATTATGTCGCTCTGAAAACATCCTATTACATGCTTTGAATTTTGTCACGTAAGGCTGGCAGATGACGACGACTCACGGCCAACGTCTCATCGATTCCTTTAAAACGTATCTGATATTGTCCAGCGTCTAGGGTTTCTAAAAAGTCTAAAAAATTTAGATTGATAATAGCGTTGCGATGCACACGGAACAAACGATCGTCAAACTCTCGCTCTAGCTCTTTTAGGGTCTCATCAATCAATACAATGCCATCTTTGTGACGTACTTTGACGTATTTTTGATCTGCCGCAAAATAATAGATATCTTTAAGTTTAATCAGCTCTACACCGCGATGGGTACGAGCAGCAATATGCTCGCGTATCGGACGCGCCGTTGGATTTGCAAGCTTGCGAATTTCGTTCAATTGCGCCGCGTTTAGGTTTTTTGCTTTGTTCAGTGCTTCTAATAGCTCGTCTTTGTTTGCCGGTTTCAACAGATAACCGATTGCATTGGCTTTTAGTGCCGCTATCGCATAATGATCGTAAGCGGTGACAAATATAATGGCTGGTGGATGATCAAGTTTGTCCAGCTCTTGGGCACAGCGCACCCCATCCATCTCAGGCATACGAATGTCTAATAATATAATGTCAGGCTGCTGAGTTTTTACGGCAACAATCGCTTCTGCCCCTGTGGTAGCTTGAGCAACCACCTCATGACCTGACTCCTGTACGATTCTGACCAAACGCTCACGCGCTAAAGGCTCATCATCACAAACTACAATACGCATGTAAACTCCCACCCCCAAACTCTACTGAATATGTTTCGATGGTATGACGAATGTACTGGCCAGTTCAATATGGTGAAATTTTCTGCATCATATTTTTGATAGTAACCACTCATTGTCAATAATTGCCAGATAAAAATCGCAATAACCATATAGATATAAAAGACAGTGCAATAAATATGCCACAACATCTTATAATAAGAATATAGTGTCTGAGAACATCATAAAAAACGGTAAAAGAGGAAAGATTATAAACTGACGTCTTGTAAGGGATAGTCAATAATGGTAGTGATGTGGTTACCAGTAACTGTGCTTTGGATATCAGCACTTTGACCAAAGTACGCACGTAATCGATCTGCTTGAATATAAAAATCCATATGCTGACGCAAATCATGGTTAATGATTAAGGTCTTTGTAGGAAGTTCGACGTCGATCTGAATAGTTACTCTGTGCTGCTCCCAAGTGACTTTAATATTAAAATGGATGGTTTCAGTGGTCATCTCAACCACGTTGAGTAGCATTTTCTCTAGGACGCTTTGTAAGGTTAACGCCGTAATCACCATATCATACATAATATCTTCATCAGGCAAATCCCAATGGACCTCGAGTTTGTCTGCCAAACGGCTAGACTCGATCGCTAGATAATGCTCACACAGCGCAACTTCTTCTTCAAAGCTAATCTCACGTTCGCCGCTAAAACTGGCACGATATAATACCGAAACGTTTTGTAATAAAGCAGAGGCTTTTGACGGATTGGACTCAATGAGTGAGACCAGTGTGTTAATGGTATTAAAGAAAAAGTGCGGGGCAGTGCGGGCTTTTATTAAGTCATTCTGTGCGGTCAATTTGTATTCAAACGATAGCTTGAGCGCATTAAGCTCACGGTGGCTACGCAAAAAGTACAGCAAAAATACAATGGTAAAACCGCCCGTCAGTACGGTATTGAAAAACAGATTGGTCATAAAAGCTTGACGATCATATTCCATCAAACCCATATTAATCAAAACCAAAACGACTAAAACCATAGAAACCGTCGCGGCAAACATCATGAGCATGACGATACGCACACTCACACTCGGAATACTGGCATTTTTTAGAATAGGGCGCAGATAATCTACCAAATATAATGCAGGTATAACGGTCAAACCGTTTTGTATGGTTCGCGCAACAAGCTTGATGATAAAGTCCGACCAACTGGACAGACCATGACGCTCAATCACTGTGAGAAACAGTGACCAAAAAACGATATAGGTCAGCCACTGCAAAGGCCTCATGATCTCCATGAGTTTTGGAATAAAAAACTCTAAGCGCGTAGCTAGTAAGGCAACCTCATCATTTGCTATACTTGAGTTCTTACTCTCTTGACTTGTCTTGTACCGATATGAACGCCAATTCTTCAAACCTTAGTAATCCCGAATCAAGTAAAAGTTCATCTGTTGCTGATTCTAGCACGAATGTCTCAGTAACAAACAAAGATGCACAAAACAGCCCTACCAGCACTCAGGGCCAGCAGATGTGGGGTGGACGCTTCAGTGAAGCGACGGACAGCTTCGTGGCTGCCTTTACCGCCTCTGTCGGCTTCGACCAACGCTTTGCTCGTCACGATATTCAAGGATCGATTGCCCATGCAACGATGCTCAAAGAATGCGATATCTTGACTGCTGATGAAGTGGCCACCATTATCGACGGTCTTCATCAAGTATTACGCGAGATCGAAGCAGGTGAGTTTAGCTGGTCAATCGCCCTCGAAGACGTGCACATGAATGTCGAATCACGCCTCACTGATATTATAGGCGCAGTTGGCAAAAAACTACACACGGGTCGTAGCCGTAACGATCAGGTCGCGACCGACATTCGTTTGTGGTTACGTGAAGAAACCGATAATATTATCGAGCTGCTCGTGCGCTTACAAAGTGGCTTGCTTGACCTGGCTGATCAACATACCGATACTATTATGCCTGGTTTTACGCATTTACAAACCGCCCAGCCTGTCAGCTTTGGTCATCACGTGATGGCATGGTTTGAGATGTTGTATCGTGATACCGAGCGTTTGATTGACGCCCGTCGCCGTATCAACCAGATGCCCCTTGGTAGCGCCGCACTCGCTGGCACGACGTTCCCGATTGATCGTACTATCACCGCTGAGCTATTGGGTTTTGAAGGTATTTGTCAAAATTCGCTCGATGCGGTCTCAGATCGTGATTTTGCGATTGAGTTTACCTCCGCCGCCTCGATTCTGATGATGCACATGTCACGTATGAGTGAAGAGATTATTCTGTGGATGTCAGCGCAGTTTAACTTTGTGCAGATACCAGATCGTTTCTGTACTGGCTCATCAATCATGCCGCAGAAGAAAAACCCTGACGTGCCAGAATTGGTACGTGGTAAAGCGGCACGTGTCTTTGGTCAGCTGATGACATTGCTTAGCCTGATGAAAAGCCAGCCACTCGCCTACAACAAAGACAACCAAGAAGACAAAGAGCCTTTGTTTGATTGTGTTGACACGCTAACAGGCTCACTACTTGCCTTTGCTGATATGCTGCCCAACATTGTCCCAAACAAAGAAAGTATGCGTGCTGCGACAATGAAAGGCTATGCTACTGCTACCGACTTAGCAGATTATCTAGTGCGTCAAGGTGTTGCGTTCCGTGATGCGCATGAAGTCGTGGGCAACGCTGTCGCATTGGGCATCAAAGAAGGCGTTGATCTCAGTGACTTATCATTGGCACAATTGCAACAATTCAGTGATGCCATCGGTGATGATGTCTTTGACTATCTCACGCTAGAGGGCTCACTAGCAGCCCGTGACCATCTGGGCGGTACTGCGCCAAACCAAGTCAAGCAAGCCGTAATCAATGGCCGCGCTCGTTTAAAAGCCTTTGCCTAATCAGACCCTTTTCAGCCAGAGCTAACTTATCGCTATATATCTGACACCCGCTATTGATGCGGGTGTTTTTTATTTATAGTCAATCCCCTATAAAAGAGCCAAAGCGTTAACCTCACTTGAAGTATCACAGTTACATCTGCGCTCGGTTGTCTTATATCTCTTTTAAACTGAATTAACTATAACTTACTATCAGCTACCCGCCCTTTTTTCGCGCTTTCTTTGTCTATCTGATATGAAACGATAAATCAGAATAAAGGCAAGACGTGCTGATAACACCTTATAGATTTGTGTCTGTTTAAGAACAGACACGAGATATCCTTTGCTAAATTGACCAAGACCGTTATCATAGACGTATACGATTATTTAACTTGCCTGCTAGGGCATGTCATCATTTAGATAGCGAGGCTCAAAATAAGATAAATGGTAGTCAAACAAGGAAAAAACTGCAGAGAATATCGGTATATTCACAAAGTTTTTGACGATGTTTGACAAGATTTAGCTATTTTAAGACCGCTAAATGACTGAATGGGCTAATTGATGACACGCCCTAATATAATAAATAAGGAACGCCTGATGACTGAGACTTTTAATCCCCAAGCCAATACCGTGTTTTGCCGCAAATACAAGCAAGAACTACCAAAAATGCCGCATCCGCCCTTCCCCAATAAAAAAGGCCAAGAGCTACAAGAAACAGTCTCTGACAAGGCATGGAAAGAGTGGCTAGAACATCAAACCATGCTCATCAATGAGAACCATTTGAGCATGATGGATCCTGAAGCCAAAAAATTCTTGACCGAGCAACGTGATAAGTTTTTGGATAATGAAGACTATGAGCGCGCCCAAGGCTGGACGCCAGAAAGCTAGGCTGAGACCACTGCATTACGCCCATAAAAAACGCGCTATAGTAAGCGCGTTTTTTACGTAAGAAGACTATTTTGCCTGCGTTATTAGTCGTCATTACTTTCTAAAGCTTCGTAGTCGTCGACTGACATCGTGCTCACTTGACGAGCAGCCAGACGATCATTGGCTTCTTGCACTGCTTTTTCGACCATGGCGTAGTCTGAATGGCGTACATCTTGACCACTGATATAGTTGATGACTAGCTCGGCCACGTTTTGTGCATGATCACCGATGCGTTCAAGCGAGCGCAAAATCCACATGATATTGATGACCTTTGAGACTTGTCTTGAGTCTTCCATGATATAGGTCATCAACGCGCGAATGGCAGATTGATATTCGTTATTGACCACACTGTCATTGCGCATGACTTCAAACGCCTGCTCAGCATTCGATTGACTAAAAGCCTCTAGCGCGTTGTTAAGCATCAGTCTTACCTGATTACTTAAGTGCTGTACCTCAGAATAGCCGTAAGACGATTTGCCTTGTGCCGCGATTCTGCTGGCCATTTTCGCTATTTTTACCGCTTCATCGCCAATACGCTCCAAATCTACCACGCCTTTACTGATCGACATGACTAAACGCAAATCTCCTGCGGCAGGTTGACGCTTAGCAACCAACAGTAAGATATGTTCATCGAGCTCAACCTCCATGCGGTTGATATCAAAATCCATCTCGATGACCTCTTGCGCCAGTGTCTCGTCTTTATCGATAAGTGCATGAATGGCTTTGGCTACTTGGTTGGCAGCACTATCACCCATGTACAAAAACAGACGGATGGCTTCATCAAGATCTTGGTCAAAACTTTTGGAGATATGCTTATCACTTTGCATAAGAGGTATTCCCTGAAATCTATATTTTAGTAGCGCGATATGCTGGTTGAGTGAAACGACCCAACTTCAGTATTAGCTCTTCAGTACTAATTAATCAGCCCTAGCCATAGCGACCAGTAATATAATCTTCTGTCGCAGTTTGGGTAGGTTTGGTAAAGATCTGATCAGTCTCACCCATCTCGATCATATCGCCTAGATACATATAGACGGTATAGTCTGATACCCGCGCCGCTTGCTGCATGTTGTGGGTAACAATGGCGATGGTATAGTCATTTTTAAGATCTTCTATCAGATCTTCGATAGCGCCCGTCGAGATAGGGTCAAGCGCAGACGTTGGCTCATCGAGCAGCAATACTTCAGGCTTGGTTGCGACACTACGAGCGATACACAGGCGCTGCTGCTGACCACCTGATAGCGACAAGCCGGATGCTTTTAGTTTGTCTTTCACTTCTGGCCATAGCGCCGATTTTTTTAGTGCCCACTCCACGCGATGATCCAGCTCGTCTTTGCTGAGCTTTTCATAGAGTTTGACACCAAAGGCAACATTGTCATAGATCGACATGGGAAACGGGGTTGGCTTTTGAAATACCATACCGACCTGCGCGCGTAGCAAGTTGACATCGATGTCTTTGCCCAAAATATTGCGCCCATCAAGGTTGATAGCGCCCTCTGCACGCATTCCTGGATACAGATCATACATGCGGTTAAAGGTACGTAGCAGCGTCGATTTGCCGCAACCTGATGGACCAATGAACGCCGTTACTTTCTTTTCTGCGATATCGATATTGATGTTTTTTAATGCCTGAAAATCATCGTAGTAAAAGTTAAGATCGCGGACTTCCATTTTTGCTTTAGGCATGTTTTTGGGGATATCATGAATACTTTGCTTGGTGAAGTCAGCAGTATTGGGTTGCTGCGATTGCGCACTATGAGACGTGGTTCTATTTAACAAGCTGTCTGTTGTACTGTTAAAGCGATCAGCCGTTGTTTCTGTGCGGGCTTTGCTTACGACATCATTCATAATATTATCCAACCTAGCTTAGTGTATTTCGTATAAATATAAGTAAATACTTGGTATCTTTGCAGCGATATCTGTCTTTATTTGACCTGACCTCGATTGCCAATAAATCTTGCCAAAATATTCAATACCAAGACCGACGCTGTGATCAGAAGCGCGGCTGCCCATGCCAGTGTGTGCCAATTATCATAAGGACTCATCGCAAACTGATAGATGGTATTGGGTAAGTTGGCAATTGGCTGACCCATATCGGTACTGAAATACTGATTATTGAGCGCGGTAAATAGTAATGGCGCCGTCTCACCAGTGATACGAGCAAAAGCCAAAAGTACCCCTGTCGTCAGTCCCGCTTTGGCAGCCTTGATAGTCACTTGCGTCACCATTTTCCACTTGGGCGTGCCAAGTGCATAAGCCGCTTCGCGCAAGCTATTGGGTACCAGATTCAGCATATTCTCCGTGGTACGTACGACGACTGGAATGACAATCAATGCCAATGCCAATGCGCCTGCCCAACCAGAGAAGCTTTGACCTTTGACCATTAAAGCATATATAAACAGACCAATGACAATGGATGGTGCCGATAATAAAATATCGTTCAAAAAACGCGTCACTTGGCCAAGCATACTGCCTTTAGAAAACTCAGACAAATAAATGCCAGTCATAAGCCCGATGGGTGCGCCGATGAACAATCCTGAAAACGCCAGCATGGCAGAACCCACGATCGCATTGCGCAAACCACCTGGACTCATCGGCGGCGGCGTGTCAGCGGTAAAAATTGGCAGCTGCACCATGCCTTGGAAGCCTTCAATAAACAGCGTCACCAAGATCCATGATAACCAAAATAAGCCAAACACCATGGCTGACATGGCAAACCCCAAACCCAGCTTATTCATCCAGCGACGTTTGTTGTACAGACTCTTGTTATAACGCCCCACGCTGCTTGGCTTGGTGGTCATGGGCGCATTCATCGCATTGTTAGCAGCCATACTATTTATTTCCCATATCTTTTATCAATATCAATCGAGATCCAATAACCATGCTTAGGCTTATCGGTTACCTGCTTTGTGATCCATGCGCATGAGCATCAGTTTGGCCAACGACAGCACGATGAAGGTGATGATAAACAAGATTAAGCCCAGATGCAGTAAAGACGCTAGATGCAGCTCACTTGACGCTTCGGCAAACTCATTGGCCAATGCTGAGGTGATGGTCACACCAGAAGTAAATAGACTTGGGCTGATATTGAACGCATTACCGATCAAGAAAGTCACTGCCATGGTCTCACCGAGCGCACGACCCAGTCCCAAAATCACGCCGCCAACGACACCCGCTTTGGTATAAGGCAAGATAATCTTGAACATCACTTCCCACGTCGTCGCACCCATACCGTAGGCCGACTCTTTGAGTAGATCTGGCACCACAGAGAAAACATCACGCATGGTGGCAGCGATAAAAGGGATAATCATGATGGCAAGTACCAAGGACGCGGTAAACATCCCTAGTCCCATGGGTGCGCCTGTAAACAGCTTACCGATGATCGGTAGCGGGCCAACATGCTCAATAAACCATGGCTGAATGTGCTCACCAAAGAAAGGCGCAAAGACAAACAAGCCCCACATACCATAAATGATAGAAGGAATACCTGCCAACAGCTCAATGGCAATACCAAGCGGTTTTTTGAGGAACTTTGGACACATTTCGGTCAAAAATATCGCAATACCAAAACTGACTGGTACAGCGATAACAATCGCGATAAATGACGTCACCAAGGTGCCATAAATAGGCGCGAGTGCCCCGTACTCATTGGCAACCGTGTCCCAATTATTACTGCTATAAAACCCCAGACCAAACTCTTGGATACTCGGCCACGCCCCAACAATCAGAGACACCAAAATGCCTCCTAACGATAGGAGGACGAGTATGGCAAACGCTTTGGTAGAGTTGACAAATAACGCGTCGTAACGTTTTTGTTTAGCCAGTTGGGACCTTAAGTCTGTCATAAGTGTCTCAGCATTGAATGGGTGAATTCAAAAAAACCAGGGTGTTCATTTCGTTTTATGACAGCAAACGCAACTTGTATCCGTACTAATGGTTATCGTGAAATATAGCGATTAGTGTTTTGGTCAAATTTGCTGTGATAAAACCTCTCAAACCACTACCGGAGAATAGTGGTTTAAGAGGAAATCAAAAAGTCATTAAGCAGCAGCTTGTACAGATCGTTTATTGCGCTGGCTTATAAACTGGCTGTCCATCGCTACCTTTGACCTCATTCCATTTCTCTTTGAATAGAGCCACTGCTGTATCAGAGAATGGGACATAATCTAGCGCCATGGCATCATCATCACCTTGGGTATACGCCCAATCAAAGAAGTTCAACACGCCAGCGACTTGCTGAGGATTCTCTGGTTGCTTATGGACTAAGATGAAAGTAGCAGCAGCGATTGGCCATGCTTGATCCGTCTCAGAGTTGGTGATGACTTTATAAAAGCCTTCTTGTTGTGACCAATCGATGTCGCCAGCGGCGGCAAAGGTTTCAGCAGATGGCTGCACGATATTGCCCGCGGCATTTTTAAGCGCGGCATGTGACATGTTGTTTTGCTTGGCGTAGGCATACTCCACATAGCCGATAGAGTTTTTCATACGGTTGACGTAGCTTGAGACGCCCTCATTACCTTTACCACCTGCACCAGTGGCAGAGGTTGGCCACTTAACCGTTTTATCAACACCAACGCTGTCTTTCCAATCTGGTGATACCTTAGCGAGATAATCGGTAAAGTTAAACGTCGTACCTGAACCGTCTGAGCGGAATACTGTGGTGATGGCGGCATCTGGCAAAGTCAAATCTGGGTTCATGGCTTTGATCGCAGGATCATTCCAGTTATTGATTTTACCCAGATAGATATTGGCTAAGGTTTCACCATCTAGCTTTAACTGACCTGGCTCAACACCATCGATGTTAACGATTGGCACAACGCCACCAATCACGGTTGGGAACTGGATAAGACCAGACTCTTCAAGCTCTTCAGGTGTCAATGGCGCGTCAGAAGCACCGAAATCGACGGTTTTTGATTGAATTTGTTTGATACCACCAGATGAACCAATAGATTGATAGTTGACTTGGCCACCTGTGGCAGCGTTGTAGTCATAAGACCATTTGGCATAGATCGGCTGCGGGAATGATGCGCCTGCACCTGTGATATTCATGGCGATGTTTTCAGCAGATTTGAAACCCGTGTCAGCAGAAGGCGTTGCCTGAGTCTGAGTGGTGGTTTCAGCCGTGGTAGCGGCGCTACTGGTCGTATCAGCAGCTGGTTCTGCCGTCTCTGTTGACTTATTACACGCCGTAAGCATTAATGTACAACTAACGGCCACTGCTAATAACGAATAACGCATGTAGGACTCCTGAAGTTTAACAACGATATAAAAAAGCATTGTTTGTGATATGAGCGTTATCTTGCCAAATCTTTATGACAGTTTAATGACAACCTCTCAAATCCTGCATTCGCTTTACACAATATTTAGCCATCGCCTCTAAGTATCAGTAATATCAAGGAATTTTAATTATTATCAATAGCTCCTGTTCTTTGTATCCATGCTAAATAGCAAAATAAGCGCCTGATATTTTCATCCAAATTCCATTAGCCGTTAACGCAGAATTTTGTTAGTATGAAGAAGATTTACAACACTGACAGACTCGGGGTGCGGTGTAGCATTGGCCTACTTTATTAAACGTTTATAGTTGAGCATTGATAAAAGTAGCCACCTATCTACATTCGCTGAGAGATCACCCGCCGAACCTGATGCGGTTAGTACCGACGCAGGGAAGTCTTAAGCACGTTGTTATTGATGACAACGGACGCGTAGAAATACCTTTTTATCATCGCTATTGTCTAACGATGCACGTCGCATACGTAGATAACGAGAGAAGATAGAAAGCGGCGTCCACTATTTGATGACCATTAACCGCGACAATTTCTTTGCTCGCTGTTAGGTGTTGATAATATAAATTTGTCTGAATGACGACTGCTTGTCCCCGCAGCTACTGGCGGTGTTGCTTTTATTCAAAAACCAACACGCTAGGACAGCATATGACTATTTCAAACAGCAGCTCTTTTGACAGTGCCTCTTTAGACAGTGCCTCAGCGGCATCACAAGTCCAAACGCACAACCCAGCCGATAACCTACCTCTCGTATCAGACACCAAAGCCGATAAAAAAGCCGACGCACTAAAAACGCCTGCCCACCGCGCCGCCAGTGATGCACGCTTTGAAGAAGACGCGCGCGACTTACACCGTATCCTACCCGCCTCGCGCAAAGTCTATATCGAAGGCTCACGACCTGATATCCAAGTACCGATGCGTGAAATCAGCTTGGCGGATACGCCTGTTGGCGGTACGGGTGATAAGGATGGCGAGCACAATCCGCCTTTTTATGTGTACGATACTTCAGGTGTGTACACTGACCCCAACGTCGAGATTGATCTGACCCGCGGTCTACCCAAACTGCGTGAAAACTGGATCGCTGAGCGCGGTGATACCGAGCAACTAAGCGGTCTATCTAGCTCGTACGGGCAAGCGCGTGCTCGTGATATCAGTACTGCCAACCTCAGGTTTGCCCATATTGACAAACCGCGCCGTGCCAAAGCAGGTCAAAATGTCACGCAGATGTACTACGCACGTCGCGGCATCATCACCCCTGAGATGGAATATATCGCGATACGTGAGACGCAAAAGCAGCATGAACTGACTGACATGCGTCAACATGAGGGTGAGAACTTCGGTGCCAATACGCCCAAAATTATCACCCCTGAGTTTGTCCGTGATGAAGTAGCCGCTGGACGCGCCATTATTCCCAATAACATTAATCACCCTGAATCTGAACCGATGATCATCGGGCGCAACTTTTTGGTAAAAATCAATGCCAATATCGGCAACTCAGCGCTCGGCTCATCGATTGATGAAGAAGTGTCCAAAATGACGTGGGCCACGCGTTGGGGCGCGGATACCATCATGGATTTGTCCACGGGCAATCACATTCATGAAACTCGTGAATGGTTAATCCGTAACTCGCCTGTGCCAATTGGTACCGTACCGATTTATCAAGCCTTAGAAAAAGTCGATGGCGTCGCTGAAGATCTGACGTGGGAGATATTCCGTGATACGTTGATTGAGCAAGCCGAGCAAGGCGTAGATTACTTCACTATTCATGCCGGCGTCCTACTACGCTATGTACCGCTGACCGCAAAGCGTTTGACAGGTATCGTCTCACGCGGTGGCTCTATCATGGCGCAGTGGTGTCTGGCGCATCACAAAGAGAGCTTTTTATACACGCATTTTGAAGATATCTGCGAGATTATGAAGCAATACGATGTGGCGTTCAGTCTAGGTGACGGTCTACGCCCCGGCTGCTTGCAAGATGCCAATGATGAAGCGCAGTTCGGTGAGCTACGCACCCTTGGAGAATTGACCAAAGTGGCATGGGAGCACGACGTACAGGTGATGATTGAAGGCCCTGGACACGTGGCGATGAACCGTATCAAAGAAAACATGGACTTGCAGCTTGAGCTGTGTGCTGACGCGCCTTTCTATACCTTGGGCCCATTAACGACTGACATTGCCCCGGGTTATGACCACATTACTAGTGCGATTGGTGCGGCCATGATTGGCTGGTTTGGTACCGCGATGCTGTGTTATGTCACGCCAAAAGAGCACTTAGGGCTACCAAACAAAAAAGACGTCAAAGACGGCATTATTACCTATAAAATCGCTGCACACGCCGCCGACCTTGCCAAAGGTCACCCTGGTGCACAGGCGCGTGATAATGCGCTATCCAAAGCGCGTTTTGAATTCCGCTGGGATGATCAGTTCAATCTGGCGCTCGACCCTGATACCGCGCGCGAATATCACGATGAAACGTTGCCAAAAGATGCGCATAAATCGGCACACTTTTGCTCTATGTGTGGTCCGAAGTTTTGCTCCATGAAAATCACGCAAAACGTGCGTGAGTATGCAGCAGGACTGGACAAAGATGCCGCTAATAAAAAGGTAACGCCGCAATCAGGCGACTTAAGCGATGATGATCATTTGATCAAAAAAGTCGATACAGAACTGGTCGGACAAGTAGGCGAAGCCAGTGCTGAAGAAGTCCGTCAAGGCATGGCTGAGATGATGGAAAAATACAACAAGGAAGGACGCCAGTTATATAAAGAGGTATAAGCTTTTTACTATAATAAAAAAGCCCAAACCTGACTATCAGGTTTGGGCTTTTTTAGTTTATGTATTTAGTAATATCAAACCTTCGACGCCTGATAAATCTCCTCAATCGACGTATTAATGGTATCGGCAAACTCTTCATCGCTTTGCTGCTTACTCAACCCTTCGGTAAAGGCGCGCGAGAAGCTGGCAATCATACCGGGGTTTTGTTTGAGCTTCGCGCACGCATCAGTGCGGCTATAACCACCAGATAGCGCCACGACTTTGAGCACTTTTGGATGGTCAACCAGTTCCTGATAAAATCCTGCTTCTTCGGGCAATGTCAGCTTGAGCATTACTTGCTGTTCGTCATTTAAGCGTTCCAGATTACGCAAAATATTGGCTTTTAATAGCACTTCGCAATCATGTTTTTGGGCACTATCAATATTGATCTCTGGTTCAACGATTGGCATCAAGCCTTTTGAGATGATTTGCTTTGCCACATCAAACTGCTGCTGTACAACGAGCTCAATACCATCGACATTTGGCTCATAAATGACTGAGCGCATCTTGGTACCAAATACTGGATAGTTCTTGGCTTTATCTAGCAACAGGTCTAGATTAGGCATCGGCTTCATGACTTGGACGCCGCTCATCTGCTCCGCCAAACCTTTATCTACTTTCAAAAATGGGACGATTTGCTTGTCTTCCCACAGATAGTTGGCGGTCGACTTACCATTGACGTCGCGCTCCATGGTATCTTCAAATAAGATCGCACCAAGCACACGCTCATTGTCAAAACAGTCGCACGTCATGATACGGGCACGCATCTCATGCACCAAATCAAACATGGCCTCATCATTCTCATACTCCTCGCCGCTGATGCCGTAATTCTCTAAAGCCTTTGGTGTGCTGCCACCACTTTGGTCGAGCGCAGCGATAAACCCTGAACCGTCTTTTATGCGCTGTAACTGATTGTCGTATTCCATTGAAAGTACATCCTATTTTTATTGAGTGAATTCAAACATCATAAATCAAGCTTTCTATCACCTATGATAAGGTCTGCTATTTGTAGATGACCTTATCATAGGATGATAAGTATGCCTATATAGAAAACGTGACAACTTTGCTAAAAATTCTACTGTATCCTTCCTTGGACAACATATCTCACGCCAAAAATAAGACGCCCACACAGCATACTGCGAGTAGCAGCCCCACCAAATTGATGCGATTGAGTCGTTCTTTAAACACGCCCACTCCGATCAATGTGGCGACTGCGATGACACCCACGTTCATCCCCGTAAATACAATACTGGGTGAATCGGAGAGCACTTGATGGGCTCTGACATAAGCATAAATATTACCCATATTCAGCGCGCCAAGTAGCAATCCAGCGACAAGGGCGTCTGCCTGCCAGCGCACCCGAGTGACGAGCAGATAGACGAGTAATAATAGACCTGCGACTCCAAAACTCACAAACAGTGTCAACGGAAAAGCGGTGCCCTGCTTGGCCACTTGCTTAAACAAAATATCGATGATGCCGTAACCCGCCCATACACCGAATAACCACAGCGGTGTGTATTTTGTTTGCTTAGGGGTATCTGTCTGCTGTGGTCGATAAACCAGTGCTCCTAGTGCCAAAAAGCCAAGTGTCAATCCCAGCACACGCGTACCTGTCAGCACCTCACCAAATAGCAAAAAAGCGGCCACTATCGGAATAATCAATGATAAGCGCTGGGAGGCATCCGTTGCTACCATTCCCACCGCCTCAATAGCACGTCCAAGGATAATAAACACGGCCGGTAGCAAGATCCCAAGCGCGATGATGATGCCCCAAGCACTGTCTAGCGCATGTATGGCGCCGATATCAGGCTTCAATAAAAGCCAGGTCAATAAAAAAGCGACGGGATAACCTGCGACAATGGTCTGACGAATATCCATTTTCTTTTGGCGTAGTATTTTTAAAAGCACTGAAACAGCGACGCTACACAGCACCGCAATGGTTAGATACATCATTAAGGCCTACCTTTTGAACCTTAGTACTGGGTATTTATTGTCCGTACACTGGTGGCGCAGCATCAAGTAAGCCGCTTTGTATTCAACTGATTTCATTAAAAAATATGATTACAACGCTCATCATTCGATCAACTAAGCCAGTTGCGGTCTAGAAGGTAGCAAAATATATTTTTGACAGCAATCTATTTATCCGTATTTCCACGCGCGTTATTGGCAATAACGTATCAACCAAAAGCACTATGCATGGGTAAATTACAATTTACTGCACGCCTGATTGCCAAGTTTTGATAAAATACCCTGCTATTTTATTAACATAAGTAACGACTCAAAACCGCTCTGTTTTGACGTATTATTGCCGCCTATGAACGCTCTCTTTCGTTTTTTTGAATCCCGTCTTCCTGCCTTCCCAGAAACGCCCATGCCATTGCCTCGTAAGGGGTTGTTGAAGTTTTTGTGGGCCTGTACTCATGGTTTGCGTGGCTGGCTGTTCTTATTTATGATCCTCTCCGCAGGTGTTGGGGTCTATGAGGCCATGTTGTTTGCATGGATTGGTAACTTGGTGGATTGGCTGGGTGCTTATACCCCGCAGACACTGTGGGCAGAAAAAAGCGACATGCTACTGCTGATGTTTGCTGTCTTAATCCTCAGCCCATTTTGGATTGCATTATCGTCATTGGTACATTTTCAAGTGATCCAAGGCGTGTTTCCGATGCAGATGCGCTGGCGTTTTCACCGCCGAATGCTTGGGCAGTCGATGCAGTTTTATCAAGATGAGTTTTCAGGACGTGTCTCAGCAAAGGTGATGCAAACAGCATTGGCCGTGCGTGATACAGTGATGACCATCACCGATATGATGATGTATGTGGTGGTGTATTTTGTCACCACGGGTGTGATTTTATTTAATCTGGACAGCTTGCTGCTCATTCCATTTGCGGTTTGGTTTGTACTGTTTGGGCTTGCCATGTGGTACTTTATCCCGCGCCTCAAACGTACGGCCATTGTACAAGCGGATGCCCGTGCGTTGATGACCGGGCGCATCACCGATGCTTATGCCAATATCATGACCGTCAAGCTGTTTAGCCACTCGCAGCGCGAGCTTGGCTATGCCAAATACGCGATGAATCAGTTTTTGGGTACGGTACACGCACAGATGCGCTGGGTCAGCTATCTTGAGGTCGTCAACCATGCCATCAGTGTGACTCTGATTGGCTCGACTGCAGCTATCGGTGTGTATTTGTGGCAACAGGGCGATGTGGGTGTTGGTGCGATTGCCGCAGCGACTGCTATGGCACTGCGCTTAAACGGTTTGACCCACTGGATTATGTGGCAGACCACCAGTTTGTTTGAGAGTATTGGTACGGTACAAGATGGTATGCGTACTCTATCAGCCCCGCAAAAAATCGTCGATAAGCCTAATGCGCAAACACTAACGGTCACTGATGGTCGTATTGTCTTCGATCATATTGATTTTGGTTACGAAGAGGATATGATCGCTGCCGATGATGAAGGCGCGCGCGTCGATGAGGCGCACACTGCAGGTACCGCACTGGCGAGCAACCGTGTGAAGCTGCTAGATGACTTTTATTTGGACATCAAACCAGGTGAAAAAATCGGTCTGGTCGGACGCTCTGGGGCAGGCAAATCAACCTTGGTGAATTTACTACTACGCTTCTTTGATGTCGATAGTGGCAAAATCTTTATTGATGGACAGGCAATTGATGAGGTCACTCAAGAGTCACTGCGCCAGCAAATTGGTATGGTGACCCAAGACACCTCATTATTGCATCGTACCATCCGTGAAAACATTGCTTATGGTCGTCCAGATGCCACCGATGCTGAAATTATTGAAGCCACTAAGCAAGCCCAAGCATGGGACTTTATCAAAGACTTAAGCGATGACAAAGGCAATACCGACCTTGATACCCAGGTCGGTGAGCGCGGCGTCAAACTCTCAGGTGGTCAGCGCCAGCGTATCGCCATCTCCCGCGTAATGCTGAAAAACGCACCAATTTTGCTGCTTGATGAAGCCACGAGTGCCCTTGACTCTGAAATCGAATTTGCCATTACTGAAAGCTTAAACGACATGATGACTGGCAAAACCGTGATTGCCATTGCCCACCGTTTATCAACCATTGCCGCCCTCGATCGACTAGTAGTGATGGACAAAGGGCGCATCATTGAACAAGGCAGTCACGAGGCGCTGCTCGCACGCGATGGCGTCTATGCTAAATTATGGCAACGTCAAAGCGGTGGTTTCTTAGGTGAAGACAACTAAGACCCATCAAAATAAATCACAAGGAAGTGTTTATTTTATGGAAGCATTTACAAAGAGCATCAATCTTGATGGTAAAAAAGCACGTTACTATCATCTTAGCCAGCTCAATCAGTCAGTTCAAACAGATAACCATCGCCGCACACCCGCGCATTTTTATGGTGGTAATAGTTTCACCGTTGGTACCTATACGCCATTGCTAAATGAGCTGGCAACTGAGTTTGATATCAGCTCCCTTGCCCTGCGTGGCTATTGGTATGACAAACCGCACAGCCGTCGTCTGACGCGTGAGCAAGATGCTGACCTGCTTATTGAGTTTTTAGAAAAAACACAAGATAAGCCTGTCGTCGGTATTGGACATTCACAAGGCGCAACCGCCACAGCCATGGCAGCAGCCAAACGTCCAGAGCTGTTTTCGCAGCTATATCTGATAGAGCCTGTCACATTCACCAAAAACCAAGCCACCTTGTATAATCTGTTACCGCGTTCTATCCTGCTGAGTCGTGAGCCTTTCAAAAGCACAGTAAATAGGCAATCTACGTGGCCGAGTGTTGATGCTTATTATGACAACTTGCGTGCGCAGCGTGCCTATAGACGAATCAGTGACGAGCATTTGCAGATATTTGCCGAACAGAGCTTGAGCAAAAATCCAAATGGAAGCTACAGCTTGATGTTTGCTCCAGAGCAAGAGCTTGCCAATTATTTTGGCGCCCCTCATATCGATGCCGCACTCAAAAAACTGCGCTGTCCTTATACGCTGATTACCGGTAAGCCTACTTTATTCATCAATGATAAAGTACGACAACAATGGCAAAAATTTGTGCCTGATAGCAGCATCATCTCCTTAATAGACTATGGTCACCTGCTGCCAATGGAAGCGCCCAAACTGTGTGCTCAGATCATTCAAGAGCACTATCAACGCAGCAAATAATGAGAGATAACTATTGATCTATGAATGACCTTTTTGCGCCCGCACCCACAGATAATATATTGCCCTATGATGGTAATGTAAACGATCTAGGCATAGTCATAAACGATGCCAATGTCCTCTATAATACATTGCTAAATGGGTTGCCTTGGCAATCTGATATAGTGACGTTATTTGGTAAAACTCATGTGACGACTCGCCAAATTGTCTGGATGGGAGACACGGATGCAGATTACCAGTATTCAGGGCACACGCGACAGACAATACCATGGTCAGATATAGTGCTCCATGTGAAACAACATGTAGAAAAAGCGTTGGCAGACATCGGTATTGCAGCACATTTCAACACCTGCTTGCTCAACTATTATCCAACTGGCACTGATGGCATGGGCTATCATGCCGATGATGAAAAAGAGCTCGGTCATCGACCAATCATTGCGTCTCTCTCCCTTGGTGCCACCCGCAAATTTGTTTTTAAGCACAAAAAAACTCAAGAAAAAGTCGCGCTTTATCTTGAGTCTGGACAATTAATTGTCATGCATGGGGACACACAGCACTTTTGGAAGCATACAATCACGAAAACAAAAAAAGTCGATACTGGACGGATTAGCCTGACATTTCGTCAAATGCTTGCAAACTAAAACTGCCATGGTCAGGTTGAGTAAACGATTACCTATGCAATGCGATCTAAAAAACGTTCACGGTAGCATTGATACGCCGCTTCACAGACATTGGCCGTATAGTTAGCATTGACGCCACCTGCCACTACTGCACCCACCGCAGGAATGATTTGCGCGGCTTTCGTTTTAACCATATTGGTGGCCACTTTGGTTGCTGTCTGACGCAGTACCCGCGACATGACCTCTTCATTAATCTGATTAAATGTCTGCGTTTCTGGATCTTTAATCATCGCACGGGTATCATCCAGTGCTGCTTTGCGCGCTTCAGTAGAGGCAGAAGTAGCCACCGCCAACAAAGACATGGCAAACAACTGCTCGCCTTTATCATTCATGTCTAGGCCACATGATCCGTTACTTTTTCGTCTGTTTTTTTATTCTCTTTAACTTTATTTTCAATGTCTTTATTCATAGTCATAGAACATTCTTTGTTATTACTTCATTTATCAGCGTGTCTCTCACTATCCTACAGCAGACAACATTAGAGAGTAGGCCTGTTGTGTTGTCAGAGACACCATTCTTGTAGAGTTTTATGAAGTACGTAAAGGATCCTATGATTTTTAAAAAACTGGTTAGCGCCCCTTATTCAGAAGCAGCAAGGACAATTTTTCCAAAGGCATCACCCTTTTGTAATTCATGATGAGCTGCAACCACTTCTGATAAAGGATAGATTTTTTGGATTTTTAAGGTTAATTGACCATCAGCGACTTGCTGTAAAACACGCGCCATATCGTCACCACTACGCTGCGCTTTATACCCTGATACTGCTAAGCTTTTTTGCTCGCCAGCTTCTTTGAGTTTATCGACCCAAATGGTTGGCAACACATTCACGCGCGCGCCCGATTTGAGCACACTCAGGGCGCGAACACCGGCTTCATCGCCAACTAAGTCAAGTAGTACGTCGGCTTGCAAGTCAGGGAACGCTTCGTCTTTGGTATAATCAATCCAGCCTGCAAGCTTGTCAGTATCGATAAGCTCACCGAGCTTGGCATATTTTTCTGGTGAGCAAATAACTGTGACCTTAATATCATCACGGCTTACTTTGTTCATTAATAGCTGTATTAATAAGTGACCGACGCCGCCTGCTGGTGCATTGATCACGACATGCTCACCCTCTTTGATATCTGCAAATTCCACAAACTGTAGCGCTGTTTGCCCAATGCACGGCAATGCCCCTGCTTGCTCTAATGTGACATTCTCTGGCACTTTGGCCAGCATTTTGGTGTCTACCGCCACGTACTGCGCATAGCAACCACCAGTAAAGGTCAAGGCGGCAACGCGATCTCCAATAGCGAACTCATCGCTGTTGCTATCAACCACTGTACCTGATACGTCAAACCCTAAAATAGCAGGCTGGTTATTGTCGAATTTTTGTTTTTGTATATTTTCTGCGCCCCAGCCTTTGCCTTGGCGGGTTTTATAATCGACAGGGTTAATACCGGCGTAGGCGACTTTGACCAATACCTGATCGTCCTGTAATTCAGGGATATCGACACCATCCTGATATATCATTACTTCTGGTTCACCGAATTCACGTATTAGTGCAGCGTGCTGGGTATTGGGGAGTTGAGGTTGCTGAGAGTTGTCATTAGTAGCTGGCGTTGCCATTGCAGAATATCCTTATATTTTGTTTATTAGTTAGTGCTTACTATTTATTTCAAGTTAGATGACTATTTCATAAGGGGCGATTTTAGTCGATAGTATTTTTGCTAAAAAGATGTTTTAGTCTCGATACATTATCAAGGCAGTGCATCCGAGCACATCACCACCAAGTATTAAGAAAGTATTAAGGCAGCATCAGTTCTGCACTAATCGGCAAATGATCCGACAATGATGACCACGGCTTTCCACTATGTACCCATGCGTCTTTGACAACCAAATTACGCAGATAGATACGATCTAAACTGAGCACTGGCAGTTTTGCTGGGAATGTCGGTAGCAATTTGCCATGACAATGTCTAAATGCTTCTATCATACCAAGCTCGGTAGCCAGTTTGTCACAAGACATTTTTTTCCAATCGTTAAAATCGCCTGCCAAGATGAGCGGTTGATCAGGTGCAATCTCATTTTTTACATAATCGCTGATGGCCTGATATTGCTTGATACGATCGCGCTCAAACAGATTTAGATGCGCGCACAGTACAACAACTGGTCTGTCCCAACCGATAGGCTGCACTTCACAATGCAGGACGCCGCGCTGCTCTAGCCTATTGACGGTAATATTGACATTGTGTTTTGGGTCTAATGGGAACCGGCTTAATACGGCATTGCCGTGATGACCATTCTCGTATTCTGAATTTTTGCCATAGCTATTTTCTAGATCTAAAAACTCGCCAAACCATTCATGCTGAGATTGATTGGGGTACTCATTATATTGCATGTTACGTTTGAGGTTTTGTCCCTGCACTTCTTGTAGACACAATATATCAGCACCTACAGTTTCTAGCGCTTGAGCAATACCTTGCATTTTCACCTGACGGTTTAGTGGTGACATGCCTTTATGAATGTTGTAGCTAGTTAAAACAAAAGAGGTGGTAGTCATAATTTGGTTAATTGTACGCTCAATATTTATGGAGTAAAAATCAATAGCTCAGCTACGATAACACCCAGAGTGATAGTAATGAAAGAAATAAAAAGAGCACTGGCTCATATCGAACCAATGCTCTCATATTACACCTATGCATTATTAATGGCTAATTCATAAATGAATATCGCACGTAGGTGTCATTGTTAGATCATCGTTAAATTAGTAACGAGTAACCAACGCGATTGGTTGATCTTCACCCATGATATCTTGTGGCATAAATACAGCTTTACCACCATTATGGATGACATGCTCGATGATTTCACCGATCGCATCATCAGTCACGCCTTCTGCGCTAGCGTCGCTTACAAGGCTTAGAGTTTGCGCTTTTTCATCAATTTTGGCAGATTGGATATAGCCACGACGTACATAAAGGGTCTCGCCAGCGCCTTGGAATGCACTACGGTATACTTCCTGCAGATCAGTCTGCAGCATATTCGCACCGCGGGCTTTATCGATTTCGCCCAAAGCAGCATGATGTAATGATTTACGGTATTCTTCTACCGCTTCTTGTACACTATCAACGATATGCTGAGCGCTGCCATCTTCTAAATTAGTAACATTTGACACGGTAGCAATGATGTTGTCTGGACGATCACAGACTTCTTTATAGTAACCGATGTTTTTGGCGTCACCAACGATCACGAGTGGCATTTTGTGCTCACCCCATAGCTCTTGTACGCTTTTATCGACTTGATTAAAGTATTCTTTTAAGTGGCTGCTTTCATTGTTTGACGAGCGATCTGACCCACCGTCACCTGTGGTATACAGCCCGTTATTTTCAACAGGAAACTGGATATTTTCCATGTTGTTTTGTATGTCGTCATCTTTATCAAACTCTCTAATGACGCGATCATTTGATGCTTCAATCAGACGAGAATTATCGCGGGTTAGGACAACCGTGTAGTAATGTACCGCACTGGCCATATCACGCACCAAATCACGAGTGGCAAAACTGTCTGAGATGACAACACGTTCGGTCGTGTCGATTGGCATACGGACAATCTGCACGTCCTCTGTACTAGCAAATATGGCCAACGTATCAAGATTATAATTATGATTTAGATCATTAGTCTTTGCATGAATATTGTCTAATATCGTGGTCGCCGTACTCTTGTCATACTCTTTGTTTAAGCGATCTTCTACAACTTTCAACTGATTTTTTAGAGCGATAGGATCTTGCTCGTTAGCTGGATGTGCTCGGTGAGTCTTAACAAAGATACTTACCGCTGGATTGGCTTTGGTTTCACGTAAGCTTTTAAGAGTCGCTTTCATATATTGCTCCTTGTTTTATTATCATTTACTTTCGAATTTATACATTCTTTTATGAGTACAATGTCAGGGCATCTTGCCTTATTTATTATTAATAGCAGCTCTAATCATTGTCGGTAAACAACGAATTCTGCTGTCAATTCATCAATATTTTTTGTCCATTGTCTATCTGTACGCCTGATCGGCGTACAATTTTTAAATTCCTTTATCTTGATGCTAACAGCTACCCCTCATTCGCTATAGGGTTAATTTGCAAGCAAATGATAGCCCTTTGTAAGTAGAGCAATCTGTATTGTTAAAGATTTCTACTATCTCAGCTTACTATATTATTTGTCGTTTCCTTTGAGCATTCACTTTTAGTTTAAGCATTCACTCTTAGTTTATAAGTACTCAGGTTGTATTTTGACTAAATGAACCCATCTTTTATATAACTAAATATAAATTTCAAATGGCGCGAATCGTAGTACATCGCAAAGTTAGCTCGTATCAAGCGCGATTTAAAAGCTATGTTTGCCCAATGTTTCTTTAATAATAATCATTAATATCGGATACCTTTATGTCTCTTCCTTCTTCAGATTTGCGCCTTGTTGATTTTACCAATGCTGCGCCAAGTACATTACAAACCCAAGTCATCAATGCTATCGACGATGCCAATAGTTTCTTAGATAACTTGACGGCGGTGGCTGACAATAGTACTGGCATTGCAAAATTAAGCGCTGAGCAAGCACTGGCAGATGTGATGCAGTTTGATCATATCAATCTAGCGCTAGATCGTAGCTGGGGAATCTTATCTCATCTCAATGGCGTAATGAGTAACGATGAGATTCGTCATGTTCACCATGAGCTGCTACCAAAACTATCTGCTTACGGTACGCGAGTGGGGCAGCATCAGCCTTTGTTTAATCGCTATCAAGCTATTGTCAATGACACAGATTTCTTTGCTACATTAGAGCCTGCTCGTGCACGTGCAATCAAACTGGCATTGCGTAGCTTTGAGTTATCAGGGGTGGCATTACCTAAGACTGAGCAAGATAAATTTGCTGCTATTCAAAGTGAGCTATCTACCTTATCTGCGACATTCTCAGATCATATCTTGGATGCAACCCAAGCCTTTGCATTGCCTCTACAACCAAATCAGCTAAAAGGTTTAACAGAGAGCGGTTTGGCGCTATTGGCAGATGCAGGTGAACAGTACAAGGCTCGTGAGCTTGCTAATGGCACCCTGAGTCAAACTGATATAGATGCGCTTCCGATGCCTTATTATGTCGCAAGCTTGAACATTCCTGTATATCTGGCAATTATGACCCACGCTGATGACCGCAGCTTACGGGAAACGCTGTATCACGCTTATGTCACGCGCGCCTCTGAATTTGATACGCATACCAATGCTAAAGGTGAGTCACTAAACAATGCCGATATCATGAGCCAAATTCTCACCTTACGTGAGCAAAAGGCCAAGTTATTAGGCTTTGATAATTATGCTGAAGTATCCCTATCGACTAAGATGGCAGACAGTGTCTTGGAAGTAGAGACATTCTTACGTGACTTGGCGGCCCAAGCGACCCCAGCCGCGCAGAAAGATTTAGCACAGTTACAGAGGTGTGCGCAGGATTATGGCATTGATGAATTGCAACCTTGGGATAGCGCCTATATCGCAGAAAAGGTAAAACAAAGTGAGTTCAGCTTATCGCAAGAGGAGATTCGTCCATATTTCCCATTACCCAAAGTGATTAATGGCTTGTTCACTATTGTTGAGCGTCTATACGGTATTAAAGTACAAGAGCAAAGCCATAAAAATGCAGAAAGTGACTCAGTGTCTCGCTGGCATGACGATGTAAGCTTTTATCAATTATTCGACGCTGATGATCGCTTGCTTGGTGGCTTCTACTTTGACTTATTTGCGCGTAGCGGTAAGCGTGGCGGTGCATGGATGAGTGGTTTCCAATCTCGCTATAGCTATGAAGAACAAAACCATCAGCAACTGCCTGTCTGCTTTATGGTTGGTAATTTCACGCCAGCACTTGATGGCAAACCTAGTCTATTGACCCATGATGAAGTATTAACCTTATTCCACGAGTTTGGTCATGGCTTACATCATCTATTGACTCAAGTAACGGTCAGCGATGTCGCTGGTGTCAATGGCGTTGAATGGGATGCGGTCGAGCTTCCTAGTCAGTTTATGGAAAACTGGGCTTGGGACGCTGAAGGTATCGCCCTTATCAGCAGCCACGTTGAGACTGGTGAGCCATTACCTAAAGACAAACTTGATGCACTACTGGCAGTCAAAAATTTCCAAAGCGGCATGCAAACGCTGCGTCAGATTGAGTTTGCTCTATTTGATTTACTCATTCATGCTCATACGCCAGCACTGAGTTACGATGGCATTTTAGAAACGCTCGATACTGTTCGTCATGATATCTCCGTTATGCAAACGCCTGACTATAACCGTTTTGCTAATGGTTTCAGTCATATTTTCGCGGGTGGTTATGCTGCAGGTTATTACTCGTATAAATGGGCGGAACTGCTATCAGCTGATGCGTTTAGCAAGTTTGAAGAAGACGGTATTTTCAACCCAGCGACAGGCAAAGCGTTCCGTGAATCTATCTTATCTGTTGGCGGCAGTTTCCCAGCGAAAACCAATTTTGAAAACTTCCGTGGTCGTAGCGCCAGTATCGACGCCTTGCTACGTCATAATGGTTTCACTGATGCTAAAAAAATTGATGCGGCAAACACTCAAACGACTCGCGAGGTCATTTAAATGCGTTACCAGTCATCTAGTCCCAAGCGCCGATTTTTAGCAGGGGTACGTTGCCCGAAATGTCAGGAAATGGATGCTGTGGTGCAAGTCAATATCGTCACCCCTGCCCCAGATGAGTATATTAAATGTACTCAATGTGGACATACAGAGCACCGTCCCGATCCTGATGCCATCAGTGCAAAGAACCATTTAGAAGATCAAATGGCTCGTGATGCGATGATAACTGGCACTAGCGGCACTGTAAAATTCAAGCCTTAGTTATCTAGTTTTCATACTGAAAAACAGATTGAATCTTTTATTATTTAATGGTCTATTAAGCCTATCTATCAATAGATAGGCTTTTTATTTTGAGTTTGCTATAGTATGGCTACTTATATTCTTGACTTGAATCGATCACAATATGAAACCAGACGACATCCGGCCTTCATCAATCCACGCTTCTAAGAAAAAACAGACTAAATCACGTCAGAAAATTTTGGCAATACTTATCTCAGTATTGCTACTTATCGTCATTGTCTACCTTATTGTAGGAAGGTCTGGCACTCAGCCCATACTCCCTATAGATAACGCTACTTCAGCACCAGTAACTGAGCAAACGCAGACAGAATCAGTCACAGACAGCACTTCAGAAGTATCAGATAACTCTGTGATTAACGGCGGTGTGCTCATGGATGAAAACTCTGGTGCAGCCAATAATGACAGTACTGCGATACCAAATCCTACTGCTATATTAGATGCGCCGCTACCAGAAAATGACAGCTTGGCGAAAGAAGAGATTGATCGTTTAGAAGATGAGCGTCAGCGACTAGCCGAACAAGAAAAGTTAGCAGCTGAACAAGTGGCTATGAATAAGCAATTGACTGATATGAAGGCAGAACAAATTGCGCTACTCGAACAGCAAATTGCTCAGTTAGAAGCAAACGACTCTAATAAAGCGATGGTTCAATAACTGTATACTTGATTTGGTTATAGAGAGGCTTACGATGGCGATTTTACAACTCACACATGCCTCTATTTTAAATAGCAATGCACAGTTGCTTGTTTTACCTGTCAACAATGCTGGTGTCGTTTTAGATCCTGTACTCACGCGAGCCAAAACATTGTTTCCTGATAACCATCATCGTTATCATAGCGCGTGCCGTGATGGCAGTCTGAGTGTTGGCAGCTGCTTACTGTATAAGCGCACACGTGAGCAATCTGGTCTTGGCATCAGTAGTAACGGCAATCAACCAAGTTATATCGCCAACCTTGCTGTATCAAACCACCCATACCATCCTGCGCGGTCGCGTTGGCTCATCGCGGCTTTGATCGACCTACAGCAGAAATTAATTCCGCTCATACGCTACCAAGGGATACGCAGAGTTGCGCTACTCGCTCGTCCGCTTATCTCCGATAATCCACGCGATCCTATATCTAATAAAAATGGGAGTATAAATTCGCTGCCTTTAGATTGGCAGACTGATACGTTGCCATTATTGACCACGTATTTACAAGACCTACCAAAACTGCGTATCGATATACATATGCCCAAAAGCATTGATTTATAAATGGCTCTCTAGTCAGTCATCATTTTTTTGCGCCCATAAAAAACCGCCTTGGGCACTCATAAGAGCATCCCAAGGCGGTTTTTATGAATCAAACTACATCAAATACTGAGCCTTAGTTCTGCTCAACACCTTTCATAGTTAGTTTGATACGGCCGCGGTTATCAACGTCTTGCACAAGCACTTTAACGACCTGACCTTCTTTCAGATAATCAGATACATTTTCTACGCGCTCTTCTGCGATTTGTGAAATATGTACTAAACCATCAGTGTTTGGTAAAACATTCACAAATGCACCAAAGTCGACGATACGAGCAACCGTACCTTCATAAGTTTTGCCAACTTCAACTTCAGCAGTTATTGCTTCGATTTTACCGATAGCGGCTTTAGTCGCTGCTTTGTTTTCACCAAAGATACGAATCGTACCAGCGTCATCGATATCGATAACCGCACCAGTCTCTTCGGTTAGCTGACGGATAGTTGCGCCGCCTTTACCGATAACGTCACGAATTTTGTCTGGGTTGATTTCGATAACGGCATAGTTTGGTGCATGAGCGTTGATTTCAGTACGGCTCTCAGGCAATACTTGGTTCATTGCGTCCAAGATATGGATACGACCAGCATGGGCTTGCTTAAGCGCTTGCTCCATGATGTCAGGGGTAATACCTTCAATCTTGATATCCATCTGTAGTGCAGTGATACCGTTTTTAGAACCGGCTACTTTAAAGTCCATATCGCCTAGATGATCTTCGTCACCTAAGATATCTGACAAGACAGCAAAACGCTCGCCTTCTTTAACCAGACCCATCGCGATACCAGCAACTGGTGCTTTTAATGGTACGCCTGCATCCATCAACGCCAAGCTTGCACCGCAAACAGACGCCATAGAAGATGAACCGTTTGATTCAGTGATTTCTGATACCACACGGATGACATATGGGAAGCGTTCGCTATCTGGCAGCATCGCTTGTACACCGCGGCGTGCAAGGCGACCATGGCCGATTTCACGACGCTTTGGAATACCTTCGCGGCCTGTCTCGCCCACTGAGAAATGCGGGAAGTTGTAATGCAGCATGAAATGGTCACGAATCGTGCCACCTAATGAGTCAATCATGTTGACGTCACGGCTGTTACCAAGTGTGGTAGTCACCAATGCTTGCGTCTCACCGCGGGTAAACAGTGCTGAACCATGTGTATATGGTAATACACCAACTTGTACGTCAAGTGCACGAACCGTCTCAAGATCACGACCATCAATGCGTGGCTTACCTGACAAGATATTGTCACGAACAGTACGATATTTAAGGTCGTTGTAGATTTCTTTTAGCTCAGATACAGTATCCGCATACGTTTCTGACTCAGCATCACCAGCAAGCGTATCAATGATTGATTGTTTGATCTCATCAAGCTTCGTGTAGCGCTCTTGCTTATCAGTGATCGTGTATGCATCCGCAACTTGCTCACCGAACTGCTCTTTCATGCTGCTAGTCAGTGCTTGATCACGCTCAGGAGAAGAATACTGCTGCTTAGCAGTACCAATTTCTTCCGCCATTGACGCGATATTATCGATAACGATTTGCTGCTGCTGATGACCGTATAATACCGCACCTAGCATCTGATCTTCTGACAGCTCTGCTGCTTCAGACTCAACCATCAATACCGCTGACTTAGTACCAGCCACGACCAAATCTAGATCACTGGTTTCAAGCTGCTCAGTCGTTGGGTTTAGTACGTATTCGCCGTTAATAAAACCAACACGAGCGGCAGCGACAGGGCCATTGAATGGCGCATCAGAGATAGCCAATGCGGCTGAAGCACCGATTAATGCAGCGATGTCTGCAGACTGCGTTTTATCTGATGATACAACGGTGGCAGTAATTTGAATCTCGTTTACATAACCTTCAGGAAATAACGGACGAATCGGACGGTCGATTAAGCGAGAGGTCAGCGTTTCAAACTCGCTCGCACGGCCTTCACGTTTGCCGTAAGCACCTGGGATTTTACCCGCTGCATACATTTTTTCTTGATAGTTTACGGTCAATGGAAAGAAGTTTTGACCTTCTTTGGCTTCTGATTTTACGACTGCTGCGACAAGTACGGTCACGCCACCCATATGTACTAATACAGAGTTTGCTTGACGGGCAATACGTCCTGTCTCGATAACGACCTGCTGGTCGCCGTACTGAAATTCACGCTTAATGGTATTAAACATTGTCATATAATCTTCCTAATGTTGACTGACAAAAGTGATATCAGCTTTAAAAAACCTGATATCTGTCATTAAAATTCTGTGTATATGGTCATTAACTGACAACTTTTCTTCTCGAAATCATCTCAATCAATGCCAATAACTTTACCTAATTATTTCATATATCTTTTCGTGCTAGACATCGTACTATTATGTATATTTGGTCGTTCAATTTTGGCTTTACTATAAATACTATCAAACAGACATTAAGTCAAAAGACTTCGGCGCTAAAGACCGTCTAGGCTATGTCTACGCTCTTAAGAATCAGCTATTTACGCAGTAAGCTAAGAGACAAGTACTTTATCAGTAGTCGCTATATATTCAGTAGATATACTCTCGAACTCACAAGGCATTATTTTACAGTGATTTATAGCCATTGACCAATTAATTGCAGAACAGAGCCGTTATCGATAGAAAATACTGATTTTAACGCCCAATCAGCATCATTATCACTATTTTTGGTCGCTTATGTTTGTCAACCTTGATGTGATTTAGACAAATGGTGCTATCTAAACATAGCTTTCAAAATGAATAAGCATAAAAAAACGGCGTGAAACTATTCCACACCGTTTTTAGAAAAATCTATTTTATCGATAACAACAAACAAGTTCCAAGCGGTTAGCAAAAATTTTAAGATTCTGCTATATAATGGCGTCCTTTGTTTTACCACCCACTCGTATTATTGTCGTTAGATTAGCGACGTAGACCTAACTGGCTGATAAGAGTGGTGTAGCGTCCAAGATCTTTACCTTTTAGGTAATCAAGCAATTTGCGACGCGTGTTAACCATACGGATAAGACCGCGACGGCTATGATGGTCAGCTTTATGTTCTTTGAAATGATTCTGCAAATCGTTGATACGAGCGCTCAACAAAGCTACTTGAACTTCTGGGGAGCCAGTGTCGTTTTCGCCACGTTGGTATTGAGCGATGATTTGTTCACGATCGGTATTAGTTAGCATAAATATCTCCGGCAATGCTAAAAACTTTAAAAACGGACTACAATTTGAGTCAGATTAAAAGCAGTAGAATAGTAAATAAAATAACTTGCGCGCCATTCAGGACAACCCTGCATTACTAGAGTTGACCTAGTGTACGACAAATTCAGTTAAAGATAACGACCATTTAACACGTTTGAACGTATGCATTATATTTGTCAACATCAACACCTAGTTAAGGTGTGGATCTAACCAACATACATTATTCAAAACCTGATTTAAATGTGAGGGCAATTATAACAAAAAACTGCTGAACTATCAGCAGTTTTTCATAAAACTTGTAAATTCGGATCTGGCATTAATGGGAGGACAATTTATCAACAGATGACAATGTTTGCTTATTTGTTAACATCATCTTGTGTTGCATTGCCACCTAGCTCGTCATCGTCAAGTGGTGACGCTGTGGTGACTTCTGCCAAACTATCAGGAGTAGCATCCTCACTAGGATCAATGTCTTCTGATAATTGCTGAATTTCTTTTTCTTGCGCATCCATATTATCTGTTGAGTTACTCATGTTAGCTCCTACATTATTATTTTTCAACATATCTATTTTACAGTTACCAATACTAAGATAATTATTGCTACTAAGCTAAAGCCAAATGCAGTTGTACCATTCTAGATTAAATGACACACAAAGATATTATTTGTCTTCTTTAGCATTTTCTACATTACTAGCAATGCGGTCTGCTGCTGCTTTGCTGTTTTCAGTATGGTTATCTTCAGTTTGACTCTTAAGAGCGGCCGTTGCCGATTCAGCACGTTGTTGCTCAAGTTCAGTATCATTTGGGTTAGAATTAGACATAATATTTTCCTTAATTGTAATTATAAATAGTTGAGAATTTTTAATTTTTCATCTTTCAATAAATGAAGCAAAATTTAAGACAATGCTTTGTCGATAGCATCGACAAAATTACTGATATCATCTGGATTACGTGAAGTAATTAAATTGCCATCGACTTGTACAGTCTTATCGACGTACGTCGCACCAGCATTTTCTAGATCGGTTTGCAGCGTATGATAGGCTGTTAGTGTTTTGCCTTTAGCAATGCCCGTGTTGATAAGTGCCCAAGGAGCGTGGCATATCACAGCTAATGGTTTACCTGCATCATTGATAGCATTGATAATGTCATGGGCTTCTTTATTACCGCGAATGGTATCCGCATTGACCGTACCACCTGGTAATACCAATGCATCATAATCGGAAACATTTGCATCTTTTACGAAGATATCAGCAGTAAAGGTATCACCTTTATTTACATCTTGCTGCATAGCTTGCACTTCTTTATCTTCATTAGTAGTAATCAGAAGGGTCTTGTAACCTTTGTCTTTCAGCTGGTTATTAACGTCTTCGTATTCTGCTTGCTCAAAATTATTATGTAGTAAAAAAGCGATCGTTTTCATAATATTTCCTTTTCTGTCTATACTTATTTATGTTTATTTACATTCGAGTTTTTATAATCGAATTTATTATTGCGCGATAATTTTTGTTGTTTATTATGATTTGATAAATGATTTTTGCATTAATAATAGTCATCCTCTGATATATTTTTTCTTATTAAAGAATGTCCTTTCTACATGCTTTTTATTTTTATTTTTTATTGTTATATTATTTTTCCAGTTTATTTTTGATCCAGTCTTCCCTAGCTGGTGTATCTACTGTACAAAAAAAACAGGTTTCACCATAGGTGAAACCTGCAATAAAATGTGACGGTATGTGATTAGTGTAAACTATTAGTAAATTGAATAGGCCACAGTTAACAGACTAGCTATAGTAATCACTCTATTATCAGCGCTGAATCAACTTTTTAGGCTGTAATCGACCATTAAGGCTAACGGCCCCTAATCCAAGAAATGCTCCTTGCTCATTTAGCAAGCGTATATCAACAGCTAACTCGTGCTGTAAAGGCTGCAAGATGTCAATGCTGTCTTCAGTACCGATATCAGAACCAGCAATATTGGTTTCTGCTTCACTGGCATGGGATATTTGATGGGCAGCATTGCTTGCAACATAATCTCTAAGCTTACCTATCAAGCTATCGGATACGTTTAAGCGCTGTCCCATATGTACGCGCGCGCACTGTTCTTCGGTCAGTACCAACTCAGCATCGATATCAATACACGCATCGACAGGCAGTAACTGAGAGTGTCGGCTATCTAAGTCTTTGTCTTCTAAAGCCGATAGTGCAATAGAATCATCAATACTAAAATTACCGACTTGCGTGCGACGCAATGCCGTTAAATGTCCAAGCGTACCCAATGTTTTCGCAATATCCTCTGCTAATACGCGTACGTAAGTCCCTTTGGTACAAGTGACTGTCAAACAAATCTGTATATCATCAATCGCATGCAGCTCAATCGCCTTAATAATGATATCTCTCGGTGGCCTATCGATTTCAATACCAGCGCGGGCATACTCATACAGTTTTTTGCCATCTTTTTTTAATGCTGAATACATCGGTGGTATCTGCTGCTGAGGGCCCAGAAATTGCTGTGCGATAGTAGCCAATGAAACATCATCAAATGTTGGAATAGATGATTGTGCCACCACTTGACCGTCTGCATCACCTGTATCGGTTTGACTACCAAGTAAAATCGTTGCTTGATAAGACTTGTCAGCATCCAGTTGATAATGACTAAACTTGGTCGCCTCACCCAAGCAAATGGGTAACAAGCCCGTTGCCATCGGATCAAGCGTACCAGTATGACCAGCCTTTTTGCTATCGTGTATCGGTGACTTAAACAAATACTTCACTTTCGACACAACTTGCTGTGAAGTCATACCTTTGGGTTTGTCCACCAAGATAACCCCTGAAACTTTTATTTTTTCAGGTGCTTTGCTGGCTTTTTTATCAGGTTGCTTATCAGGTTGCTTAGACGCTATAGACATAATAATAACTTACTCGTCATTCTCGTTTTGCTCAGTTTTGGTGACGGCTTTACTGATCAAGTCCATCATGTAGTTACCACGAGCAGTCACTTCATCATAGTGAAAGCGTAGACGCGGCGTAGTACGTGTTTTTAGGCTATGGCTCAGCTCAGTACGCAAAAATCCTGCTGCTTTATTCAGTACTTTGACGCTTTCTTCGTGATTGGTCTTAGTCATGGCATCATTGAGCTCAGGCTCCATGATAGTGACATAGATATCTGCATAGCCTAAATCTGGGCTCACTTTGACACTGGAGATTGTGACAAAACCTGTCAGACGAGGATCATTGACTTCATCACGAATAAGAACAGCAAGCTCACGCTGGATCTGATCGGATAAGCGTTGTAGACGTTGGTTCATGTTGTTACCTTACTTTAATGGGCTTATTGTTATTAATATATAGAACTGTTTGCTAAAAAATGTAGTAATGATATTTGCTAAAAAAGGCCTAGCAGGGTGTACCTGATAGGCCTAAGTACAGCTGAATATCGACAGAGTATCTAGCATGCTCAGCACATTTGGCATATTGCATTGCTACATACTCTGTTATCGAACAGCGGCTTTAGATAGTACGGGCGAACTCTTGAATTTCAAAGACTTCGATCTTATCGCCAGCTTCGACATCATAGCCACGAACGGCCAGACCACATTCCATACCAGTACGTACTTCATTGACGTCTTCTTTATAACGACGTAATGATTGCAATTGACCAGTAAAGATAACTTGGTCATCACGTAATACGCGGATAGGTTTGTTGCGATAGATTGTACCTTCAACCACCATACAACCAGCAGCCGCACCAAACTTACTAGAGCGGAATACTTCACGAACTTCTGCAACACCAAGAATTTTCTCACGATGTTCAGGAGCAAGCATACCACTCATTGCAGATTTCACATCATCAATCAAACCATAGATGACACTATAGTAACGAATATCCATGTTAGCTGTATCTGCTTTACGGCGTGCGGTGGCATCTGCACGGACGTTAAAGCCTAACAATACCGCTTCGCTAGATTCTGCAAGTGTTACGTCAGACTCAGAGATAGGACCAACACCTGAACTGATAACTCTGACTTTTACTTCATCAGTAGACAATTCATTTAGGGCAGCTAGTAGTGCTTCAAGTGAACCACGTACGTCTGTCTTCAATACAATGTTCAAGAATGACACATCGCCTTGACCCATCTGATCGAACATGCTTTCTAAACGCATGGCATTTTGACGCTCAAGTTGACGCTCACGCTCACGGTTGGTTCTAAAGGCCGCAACTTCACGGGCTTTCTTCTCGTCCGTTACTACTAAGAATTCACTACCAGCCGCAGGTGTTTCAGGTAGACCTAAAATCTCTACAGGAATAGAAGGGCCAGCTGATTTAACACGTTGACCATTCTCATCCGTTAGTGCACGTACTTTACCGTAGTGCTCACCAGCTAGAACCAAGTCGCCTTGTTTCAACGTGCCTTTCTTAACTAGAACACTAACCACGGGACCACGACCTTTTTCGAGTCTTGATTCAATAACCACACCTTGTGCAGCACCGTCTAGTGGCGCCTCTAACTCCATTAACTCAGCTTGCAAGCTAATAAACTCTAGTAAGTCGTCGATACCTTCGCCTGTCTTGGCTGAAATACGTGCCATTGGTGTGTCGCCGCCCCATTCTTCTGAGATGACTTCTTTCGTTGTCAATTCATTGAGAACACGGTCAGGATCAGCACTTGGCTTATCCATTTTATTAATAGCAACAATGATTGGCGTACCAGCAGCGCGCGCATGGTCGATGGCTTCTGCTGTTTGCGGCATCATACCGTCGTCAGCGGCCACGACCAAGACGACGATATCTGTCGCTTGCGCGCCGCGCGAACGCATGGCACTAAATGCTGCGTGACCTGGGGTGTCAAGGAAAGTAATCACACCGCGGTCAGTCTTAACATGATAAGCACCGATGTGCTGAGTGATACCGCCCGCTTCGCCAGTCGCTACTTTGGTCTCGCGAATCTTATCGAGCAATGAGGTCTTACCATGGTCAACGTGACCCATGATAGTGACGACAGGTGGACGGGTTTGCACGTTACTGCTGCGCTCATCGACAGCATCTTGTAGATCGTCTTCGACCTTGGTATCACTGACAAGGACAGGGTTGTGACCCATCTCTTCAACGATCAGACTTGCTGTCGCTTGATCGATGGTGTCTGATTCGCGAGCGATTTCACCCATTTTCATCAGTAACTTAATGACTTCACGAGCCTTGACTGCCATACGCTGTGCCAGATCAGCAACTGAAATTTGCTCACTAATCTCAACATCATAGACGATTTTTTCGACAGGTTTTTCAAACTTATGTTGTGATGCTTGTGTTGAACGCAAACCGTTTTTACGGTTTTTGATTTCACGCTCATCTTGATTTTTACGACGACGACCACGAGCACCCGTGCTGTTTGCACCGCGTTTGATTTCGCGACGTTCTTTTTCGAATGACTCTTCTAATGCATCACCGACCAGACCTTCAGCCAATGGTTCATCTTTACGTACTTCAGTAATAGGCTCACGATCAGTATATTTACCAGCCATTTTACGCATTTGCTCAAGCGTACGCTTTTGCGCTTCTTCTGCTTGAGTACGGCGAGTTTCTAATTCGATTTCACGTAAACGCGCTTCTTCTTTCTCACGAGTTTCGCGAGCTTTACGCTCAGCAGCGGTTTCCACTTTAGGCTTAGTAGCAGCAACCTTTTTCTTCGGCTGCTCTTTAGGCTTGACTTCAACGGTGGCTTTGCTCGCTTTACCGCCTTTTTTAACGACAACTGAGGTGGAGATATCATCGTTTTTGTCGTCTGATTTTTTGCTAGAACCTAAGCTTGCACGCATTGCAGCTAAAGTTGCCGCTTGGCGCTCTTCTGCTTTTTTCTTGGTCGCAGCACGTTCTTCTGCTTCTTTAGCAGCACGCTCTTGAGATTCAATGAGAGCCTGCTCTCGCGCGGCTAATTCTTCAGCTATTTTCTTTGGATCCGGCTTCTCAAATACTTTCTTTTTGCGTACTTCAACATTAACGCTCTTAGATTTACCCGAAGAGCCAGTCACACGAGCGGTACTCGTTGTCTTAGATTTGAGACTAATACGACGCTTTTCGTTTTGACCATGACTTTGTTTTAAATACGTCACCAACTTCTCTTGCTCAAACTCGGTGACTAGGTCATCCTCTGCGCGAGCAGGCAGGCCAGCATCTACCAGTTGCTGCTTTACAGCACTTGTAGTTTTGCCTACCATTTCTGCCAGTTCTTTGACGGTCTTATCTGCCATTTATTATCACCTACTGTCTATTATTTGCTATATGTTCAATTCAGTTGTTGGCTACAAATGATTGGGTTAAGGCCAGTATTTACAGTATGTAGACACTAGCACTTTATTCTCAATAGCATATCACCAAAAGACAGCGATATGCAGTTACCGCTTATTCATCGAACCAAGATTCCCGAGCTTTCATGATGAGTTTTCCTGCAGTTTCGGAGTCTAATCCTTCGATATCTTCTAGATCGAAGACGGCTTGTTCTGCCAAATCATCCACGGTAATAATGTCTTTTTGTGCCATTTTATAGGCCCAGCTGACTGTCATACCTTCAAGCTCTTGGAGCTCTTGACTTGGCTCTTTCATGTTCTGTTGTTTGACCAGCTCATCAGCAATGACGACGTCTTTAGCACGTTCTTGAATCATGTCGATTGCTTCATCGTCTAACCCTTCAATGTCATAGAAGGTATCGACTGGCACATAGGCCACTTCTTCGATACTGGTAAAACCAATATCAACCAGCGCCTGCGCTAGATCTTGATCAACTTCTAGGCGCTCATAAAATAATTCAATGAATGCTTTTGATTCGTTTTCTTGACGCTGTTTGTACTCTTCTTCGAGCATCATATTCAGCTTATAGCCAGTCAACTCAGAGGCCAAGCGTACGTTTTGGCCTTGTGAGCCAATCGCGCGTGCCAGTTGATCGTTGGTGCTAAAGATAATATCTGCTGTTTGAGTGTCTTCATCTAAGATGATGCTGCTGACATCAGCTGGTTCTAAAGAGCTGATGATGAACTGAGCTGGATCATCTGACCATACCACAACATCGATACGCTCACCATCTAGCTCTTGCTGTACTGCTTGGATACGTGTACCACGCATACCAATACAGGCACCGACTGGATCAATCCGATGATCGTTGGTCTTCACGGCTATTTTAGCACGGGTGCCCGGCAAGCGAGCGACGTTACGGATTTCGATAATTTGTTCTGCAATCTCAGGTACTTCTTTTTGCATCAATGCTGATAGCATTTCAGGATGCGTGCGAGATAACAATAGTTGTGCACCGCGGTTTTCGCGGTTTACATGATATAAGATGGCGTTGATACGCGATTTGGCACGTAGCTGCTCACGTGGCAACATTTGATCGCGTGACAAGTAGCCTTCAGCATTGTCGCCTAAGTCGATGATATAGCCATCACGTGTCTGTTTCTTGACTTCGCCATACATCATTTCACCAACACGCGGCTCAAAAGCGTCTGCCACAAGTGCGCGCTCAGCTTCACGGATTTTTTGGATGATGACCTGCTTTGCTTGAGTGGCTGCAATACGACCAAATTCAATCGATTCGATTTGCTCTTCTTTGATATCACCAATTGACCATTCTTCTTGATCAAGATCTGTGATAGCAAGCTGACAAGCAGGCATTTCATGGTCTTCATCTGCAACCACGGTCCAATAACGATAAGTGTCATAATCGCCAGTTGCACGGTCAATAGCTACTCGCACAGCCACTTCTGGCTGATCGGTATATACTTTTTTCTTGGTCGATACCACCAAAGCGTCTTCTATGGCTTCAAAGATGTCTTCAGGATTTAAGCCCTTTTCATTACTGACAGTTTCTACTACCGTTAAGATTTCACGACTCATGCTATACCTGTCCTATCATTTTTTAATTGACTTAAATTTTATAATTTAGGTGTTGCTATTATATAGTTACTATAAGCCACATAAGCTATTTGAAGATGACACTGCTGATCTATGAGCAGCTGCCTAATAATATGTCGTTAGGCATCTTCGTAAACTAAGTTGGCTTTATCAATATTACTTAATGCAATCTCAAACTGCTCACCATCGCTTGACGTCAGTTTTAAAACTTTATCATCGATACTATCTAATGTACCTGTTGCTTTACGACGTTTTTGATCACCTGTGCCGATAGCTTGAATCAAACGTAAGCTTACTGTTTGACCCACATAGGCATGCATCTGCTCATCTGAGAAAAATGCACGGTCAAAACCAGGTGAAGACACTTCTAAAATATATTCACCAGCGATAGGATCATGAACTTCTAAGATACCGCTTACTTGATGGTTCACTGCGGCACAGTCTTCGATAGTAACGTGCTTATCTTGGGCTTGGTCTTCTGGCAATGCCTCAATATAAATACGCAATAAAGAGCGACGGCCTTGTGGCGCAAATTCTATACCCCATAGCGACACATCGCAAGCGGCCACAGCAGGGGCAATAATATTAGTCAGTTCTGCAACTTTAGTCGAAAGCTTCATAATCTCTTTGTATTTTCCTATTTGCTTATCTATCGTACTTAGTAAACCGTATCAAAGCTTTGCTCTTTTCGTACTTATATATAGTAAGAATTACGGTCATTATATAATGGTAAACCACAAACATATAACAGGTATTGTGCGTTTATATAGGGGCGAGCCTAAAAAACATCAAGCTCAGCCAAACAATGCTTTTATTAGTTATAAAGCACTACTATCGATAAAAGCGTGAGGAATAAAAGATAGTGTTGCTTAAGGAGCATCGTGCCAGTGGCGGCCGATGATGACCAGTGACGAGTAATATCGTACTCTATAGACCTAGAGCTTAGCATAAGTAGGATAGATACCGCGATAACACTGACCTTCAGATACAAAAAAACCCACAAACATTATGGTGGGTTAATCGGTACTGACAAATTTAGTGTACAAAACATCAGTATAAAAAGTGGTAGCGGGGGCTGGATTTGAACCAACGACCTTCGGGTTATGAGCCCGACGAGCTACCAGACTGCTCCACCCCGCATCAATCTAGAACGCATATTATAGGGAGATAATGTAGAAGTGTCAACACTTTATTTAAAATAATTATAAATCAAGTGATTACTACTAAAAATCCAACCTGACGCTATGCTGCGTCTGTGAAACTTGGTGCGATTGGGGGGACTTGAACCCCCACGGCTTGCGCCACCACCCCCTCAAGATGGCGTGTCTACCAATTCCACCACAATCGCATTTTACTACTCTGTTTTCTAACTTCCTATCTACTATATATAATGCGTAAGGTAGGCGTTAATAGATAAGGACTTGCGAAAACAGAAAAGCATTGTAAATGTAACCTACCAAAATAGCAAGCACTGACTACTCAAAAGCCACTTATTCAGGATTTTGTGTCAATGGACGCGGCGTTTGTGGTGCTGACACTGGCGCGTCTAGACGAAACTGGTCTTCGGCCTGCTTACGCGCATGCACCGCCAGCGTCATACTGGTAATAAAGAATATGACCGTTAGTACTGCAGTCGCACGCGTCAAAAAGTTGGCAGTTCCCGCTGCACCAAATACGGTACCTGATGAACCGGCACCAAAAGAAGCCCCAGCATCTGCCCCTTTACCATGCTGTATCAAAATCAAGCCGATCATGGCAATGGCCACGATAATATGCAGGGCTAATATAAACGTAAACATGGTGGCCTCTTTTGCCGCGTAATGACGACTGATAACGGAAAATAAAACGTAAGGTTAATAAAAATAATGACTAGCATCTCATGATACCAAATCGATTATATAAATAAGGCGCATTGTACACGATTGCAAGGGTACTGTTAAACCTACTTTTACCAACTGGTAAAACCACACTGTCTATCAGCTATGATACTGATATCTGAGCGTTATTTATTTAATTAAGCATTCGCTTGACTAAAAGCATCAGCAATCGCTAAGAAGCTATCTGCTTTCAATGAGGCACCGCCAACCAATGCGCCATCAATCATAGAGTCAGAAGCAAAGCTATCAGCATTATCAGCATTAACGCTACCGCCATACAGTACGGTAATCGCACCTGCTATGTCAGCAAAGCCCGCAACGGTTTGCTTGATATGTTGATGAGTCTTACTCACTTCTGCCACAGTCGGTACTTTACCTGTACCAATTGCCCAGACAGGTTCGTAAGCGACGAGTAGCTTCTCAGATAACGATGCTGCTAAATCTGGTTGCTGAACAAGCATATCTTTAATCACTGAAAGTTGTTCATTGATAACGTCAAGTGTTTGACCATTATCATACTGTTCTTGCGTTTCGCCGATACAGAACACCACACCAAGATTTTGAGAAAACGCATGAGACAGTTTATTTATTAGACAGTCATGAGATTCTTTATGATACTGGCGACGCTCAGAGTGACCAAGTAACGTCCAAGTAGCTCCTGTATCTGCGACTTGCTGTGCTGAGCAGTCTCCGGTGTAAGCGCCTGTGCTTGCACTATGAGCGCTCACGTCTTGAGCGGCGCTGATTATTGAAGTATTTGCTAAGCGTGCACTGACTGCGGCCAAATGAATACAGCTTGGTGCTACCATCAATTTGCATTGACTATTAGAGGTTGGCATTTTAGCTTGATTTTTAGCATCAACCTTAGTCAGCAGGTCATTTAACAGCGCATCAACATCATGGCTAGTTGCCGGATTCTGCTTCCAATTACCGATCACCCAAGCTTGCATACTTATTTACCTTGTCTCATGTATTCGCGCCAATTCGGCTCATATGCGCGCCAGTATAACAAATAATTCGTAAGTGCTATAGTAGTGTGCTGCCAGAAGCAGCGGTGCTTTTCAATACCTATGTTCAAAAATGACAACTAAAAACAGAGATTTTGATGTATTGATTGTTTAATCATTTGTAGAAAGCCTTTAAACTAAAATAAAGTAAAGTCGTATATTGTGTCTAACAGAAATTAAAAATTATTAAATGCTCTCTAAGTTATTACGAAAGAAGTAGAAATAACTTGCTGAATCAAAATACGCATCCATTACCGCAAATATATTAAAGCATATATAGTAGTCTGTATTCTAAAGCAGTGTGCAAACCCTTTATCAAGGAGAGGTCATAATGTCTATTACAACCAGTAAATATGGTGGTCTGGCGCAGCAGCTCATCAGTGATGGTGTCGTTAGCGAAGCAAATATGAAAACGGCACAGATTGAGTCGCAGGAGCAGAAAATCGGATTGGTGTCGTACCTTGTAGACAATAAACTGGCTGATTCTTATCACCTTGCTCAAATGTTATCACAAGCCTTTGGCGATCCCTTGTTCGATCTCGATGCGCTCAGCACTGATGTTATTCCAAAGGACTTAGTCGATGAAAAAATCGTCCGTAAGTTTAATGCATTGCCATTATTCAAGCGCGGCCAACGCTTATTTGTAGCGCTCAGTGATCCAACTCGTGTTGATGCTATTGATGCTATTGCCTTTAATTCTCGCTTGTCTATTGAAACGATTGTTGTTGAAGAAAACAAGCTAAAAAAGCGTATCGAAAGCGTTTACGCTGATACGATGCAGAGCTTTGATAGCTTTTCAGATAGTGATCTAAATGTTGGTTTTGAAGAAGGGGATGACGATCAGGACGAAGGGGCAACCAAACTTAATGATGGGGTCGATGAGGCACCTGTTGTAAAATTTGTCAATAAAATGTTGGTCGATGCTATTCGCATGGGTGCTTCTGATTTGCACTTTGAACCCTATGAAAAATCGTTCCGTGTGCGTTTTCGTGTTGATGGCGTGATGCAAAAGATGGCCAGTCCGCCAGTGCAGCTCGCTAGCAAAATTGCGGCTCGTCTAAAAGTCATGTCACAGATGGATATCTCAGAGCGCAGAATACCACAAGATGGTCGTATCAAGCTCAAAATCTCTAAAACGAAAGCCATTGATTTCCGGGTAAACTCATTACCAACTTTGTTCGGTGAAAAAATCGTTTTGCGTATCCTAGATCCTTCATCAGCCATGCTTGGTATTGATGCGCTAGGGTATGAACCTGATCAGCAGGAGATGTTTTTAGAAGCGCTGCACAAACCACAAGGTATGCTACTGATTACTGGCCCTACTGGTTCTGGTAAGACAGTCTCTCTTTACACAGGTATCAATATCTTAAACACTGGTGCCACCAATATTTCAACCGCCGAAGACCCTGTGGAGATTAACCTTGAAGGTATCAATCAGGTCAATGTCAACGCTAAGGTCGGCCTAACCTTTGCTAATGCGCTCAAGTCTTTTTTGCGTCAAGATCCTGATATTGTCATGGTTGGTGAGATTCGTGACTTGGAGACTGCCGAGATCGCTATTAAAGCGGCACAAACAGGGCATATGGTACTCTCCACCCTACATACCAATTCAGCACCCGAGACATTAACGCGTTTGCGTAATATGGGTGTGGCTTCTTTTAACATTGCAACGTCAGTCAACTTAGTCATTGCGCAACGTTTGGCACGGCGACTGTGCAAGAACTGTAAAAAACCGATCAATATCCCTCGTCAAAGTTTGCTAGAGATTGGTTTTACTGATGCAGATTTGGATCATCCAGACAACGTGATTTATGAGCCAGTGGGCTGCAATGAATGCCGTGAAGGTTATAAAGGCCGTGTAGGTATTTATGAGGTGATGAAGGTCAGCCCCGACATCTCACGTATCATTATGGAAGATGGCAATGCCATAGATATCAAAGATGCGGCGCTCAAAAATGGTTTTCGAGATCTACGCCGTTCTGGGGTTTTAAAAGTTCTGCAAGGTGTCACTAGTATTCAAGAAATGATGCGCGTTACTTCTGAATAAGTAGCATAAGCATTAAGTCGTATATGCAGCTATTAATCTTCTAGTATTTTTCTTTCTAAAGGCTCCTAACGTAGAAATACTATCTAATAGATATACTTAAAAATAAAACAGATAGGCACTGGTTTTTTGCGCTAAAATAAAGTATACCAGCCAACAATTTTGTCTGGTATTCTGCTTTATGTTTGCAATATCTATATTAGACAATTTCGAGGGTAGTAATATGGCAAAAGCTAAGACTGACATGCTGTTGGACTTTGTCTATGATGGCGTAAACCGGCGCGGGCAAAAGGTGAAAGGCGAAACCACTAGTCATAGCTTAGAGTTAGCCAAAGCAACTTTACGCAAGCAAGGGATCACGGTTAAAGGTATCAAGAAGAAACCAAAACCGCTCTACACCTTCAAAAAACCAATTAAAGCCATTGATATTGCGATTTTTGCGCGACAATTGGCAACGATGATGAAAGCAGGTGTCCCGCTGACTCAATCTTTTGAAATTGTAGCAGATTCGCTTGATAATCCGAGTATGAAAGACTTGGTGCTACAAATTAAAGCTGATATCGAAGCAGGTGGCACCTTTGCTTCCGCCCTACGTAAACACCCTCGTTACTTTGATGATCTATTCTGCTCACTCGTCGAATCTGGTGAACAATCGGGTGCGCTAGAGACCATGCTTGAGCGTGTAGCGACTTACAAAGAAAAAAGCGAACTACTAAAAGCGAAGATTAAGAAAGCAATAAAATATCCGATTGCTGTCATCGTAGTTGCCATTATCGTTACTATGATTCTACTAATAAAAGTCGTGCCTGTATTTTCAGACCTATTTGAGTCATTTGGCGCAGAGCTACCTGCTTTTACTCAAATGGTAGTGGGTATGTCTGAGTGGATGAAAGCATGGTGGTTTATTTTAATTATTTTTATCGGTGGGGCTATTATCGGATTTTCAGAAGCCAAAAAACGCTCTAAAAAATTCCGTGACTTTTTAGACCGTGCAGTATTAAAAGCACCAATTTTTGGCAATATTGCTTATCAAGCAATTATTGCGCGTTTTGCTCGTACGCTATCTACGACTTTTGCCGCTGGTGTACCTCTCATTGATGCGCTAGATTCTACTGCTGGTGCGACCAATAATGTCGTGTTTTATAATGCCACTCAACAGGTCAAAAATGACGTTTCTACTGGTCAGCAACTACAGTTCTCCATACGTTCAACCAATTTATTCCCAAGTCTCGTTATTCAAATGGTGGGTATCGGCGAAGAGTCTGGTAGCTTGGAAGAAATGCTAGATAAAGTCGCTGTCTACTACGAAAACGAAGTCGACAATGCCGTTGATGGTTTGACCAGCTTAATGGAACCTATGATCATGGCTGTACTGGGTGTATTAGTTGGTGGTCTGGTCATTGCGATGTACTTACCAATCTTCCAAATGGGCTCAGTCGTAGGATAATGGTTTAATGCAATTCATACAGTTACTACAAGAAAATATAGCTCTAGCCTTGGTCGTATTTGGTTTGTTAGGTCTTTGTGTTGGCAGTTTTTTAAATGTCGTGATTCATCGTATCCCACTTATGATGATTTACGGTTGGCGACAAGAATGTAGCCAATTTATGAGCGAACAGGCAGATATGCCACGCGAGCATACGTTACCTATAGCGAATGTCGTGGCTACTGACCAACCCATTACTTTGAGTCGACCTGCCTCACGCTGCCCCCATTGCGCTCATAAGATCAGATGGTATGAAAACATACCCTTAATCAGCTGGCTGGCACTAAAAGGGCGCTGCTCAAACTGCAAAGCTGCGATTGGTTTGCGTTATCCTGTAGTTGAGTTAGTAACCGCTTTACTATCGGTGCTCGTGATCTACAAATTCGGCGTCAATGCAACTGGATTGTCAGCGCTCGTTTTAGTGTGGACACTAGTGGCTCTAACCGGTATTGATTTTGATACGCAGCTACTACCCGATCGCCTGACTTTTCCACTAGCAGGTCTAGGATTGGCCGTCAACTCACAAGGCTGGTTTGTCTCACCAACGCAGTCGATATGGGGTTTACTCTTCGGATTTTTATCACTCTGGATCGTCGTTAAAGTATTCTACTTAATCACTAAGAAACATGGGATGGGACAAGGTGATTTTAAATTACTAGCAGTATTAGGTGCTTGGCTCGGGCCCATGATGTTGCCATTAATTATTTTATTATCATCCTTGCTTGGATCGATCGTCGGAATAATTTTGATGAAAAAACAAGGTGAGAGCAGGCCTTTTGCCTTTGGTCCTTACATTGCTGTCGCAGGCATTGTTGCTTTATTATACGGCTCAGATATCGTCAGCTGGTATCTTGGTATGTATACTTACTGAGTCTTGATAGTAAAATTTTCCCCTAATCTACAGTCACGATTATTGATAAGCAATTTCTTCATTAGTCACTGCTTTTACTACCTCTGTCAAATAAGCCATCATTATGTCAAATAAAGCCGCACAATCTTATTCGCGTCAACCACAGAATCTACAGACAAAAAACAAGACGCTCGTCGTTGGTTTAACAGGCGGGATCGGTAGTGGCAAATCCGCTGCTAGTGCTTGGTTTTCTGAGCAAGGGATCGATATTATCGATGCCGATGTGATCGCTCATGAGATCGTTACTAAAGGCAGCGATACTCTGCGCAAAATCCAAAAAAGATTCGGTGATTGGGTGTTAAATGGTGATGGGTCAATGGATAGGGCCGCTGTACGTACGCATGTATTTGCAAACCCTGAAGCGCTTATTGAGCTTGAGGCGATCACGCATCCAGCGATACGTGAGACAGCGAAAGCACAGTTAGAGTCTAGTACCTCACCTTATGTGGTATTGTCCGCACCTCTACTCATTGAGGGAGCAGAAGCGGGTCTTGCCAATTTATGCCAACGTATCCTTGTGATGGATGCCACCGAAGACACGCAGCTTGCGCGTGCCAGTCAGCGTGATGATCAAAGTATTCAAAAAATCAAAGCCATTATGACCAACCAGCTTAGTCGTGAAGAGCGCAATCGTCATGCAGACGATATCATACTTAACGAGAGCGACCTTGCCTCTCTATACTTACAGCTAGAACCCCTACACCAAGAGTACCTTACGCTTGCCCAGCAGCTAAAGTTCGCTGGCGATTAACCTCATACAGTGCCATACCAGTAGCGACGCTTACGTTTAAGCTTTGTAGGTTGCCATGCTCGTTTCCTGACATCGGAATATAAACCAGCTCATCGCAGCTCTCCATTGTCAGGCGGCGCATCCCCTCTCCTTCTGACCCCATAATGATGGCGATTTTGCCAGTCAGATCAGCGGCATGGATAGGCTTCGCATCGGCATTGAGCGCCGTACCAAACACAAATACTCCTGCGTTTTTGATGTGCGAAAGTGTACGTGCCAAATTGGTGACACTAATAATCGGCATCATCTCTGCGGCCCCAACAGATACTTTAGCGACTGTGGGCGTCAGGCTTGCTGCATGGTGCTTCGGACAAACCACGGCGTCCACACCCATTGCTACGGCTGTGCGCAAGCAAGCGCCAAAGTTATGTGCGTCTGTGATTTGATCTAGCACTAACAATAAGCACTGTTCGCGACCAATAATGGTATCAAGCAGACCTTCATCAGCAAAACCTAGCGGACGAGCATTGAGTACCACGCCTTGATGCTGCGGGCTACCACATAGCTGTCTCAGCTTATCTTTTTGGGTCGGCTGGATACTGATACCATTAGCTTCCGCCTCAGCCATAATGGCTTGTACATGGCTGTCACTCTCGCGTCCCTGTTGCACAAACAAGCTAAGACCATCCAAAGGGCGGTGTTTAAGTAACGCATCAATGGCATGAATGCCGTAAAAATAAATGGGTTTTGCCATAACAGGCCTATTAAGTATTAGGTGGATATCGCGCTAAGCGATGGAATAAGAAGAATGTCATTGGCATTGAGCACTGCAACTCGTTGGCAATGAGGGAGCGATTAAGTCAGCACTAAAAACAGAAATAAACAATACCAATCTGATATTGTTTATTGTTTGGTCATTAATATTTGATGGCGTTAGCTGTTCACTGATGGTACTAGCTTAATTGCAGCCAATGTTAACTTAATCGCATTGTTGATAATATCAACCTTCTAAATGGCAGACATACTGGACGATTTCTTCGGTACGTAGATTGAAACCGCTATTGCCTTCGACAACAAACGATTGACCAGCACGGTAGTAGCTAAACTCGTCATCACCATTAATTTTCACTTCACACTCGCCGCCCGTGATTTCGATACGCTCGGATGTATTGGTGCTAAAGTGATAATGCTCAACCAAGTTATCACAAGGTAAGATCACACCCAAGGTTTTGTGACGACCGTCTTCAAACATAATGGTATGGCTGGAACAGCGACCATCATAAGATACTGTCGCTTGGGCATTAACTGTTACGTTAGTAAATTGCGCCGCTGTCATAGTGGCTTCCTTATCAAATAATTATGGTAAAACTAAAAAATAAGTAACTGGTTACCGCTAGAGCCGCGTTATCAACGCACCTCTCTGCACTGAGTGCGGTATCCTTCTCTACTAGATATCTGCGTGCTAAGAGTAGCCACAGGTTCTATGAAAACGCTTTGGAATAATGACTGATTGGCATACTCTTCTCACTATACGCCTGTAATTTTACAAAATCATGACTCGTTATCATGCACCGTATGTCATCAATATAACAAGAAGAGTTTATCATTATGTGAGATTATGCTACCACATTATCTCTATAAAGTTTGTTAAAGCGACTAGGAAAATACTGTTTGATGTTAAGCTTAGATAGACTTATTTATCTGCTTTTATGCCATTAACACATCATTATACTGGGTCTATTTTTATGAATTTTGTCCGAAATCGCGCTTAGTATATAGACATAATTTTGCTATAATCAACCCTCTTAATGATTGATATTACAGCGATTACTCATTGCCAGTTTTTGATAATTTTGTGGTAATCTTCCAATCACAAATTCGATTATACACTCCCTTAATGTTTGTATTTGAGCACATTTAGCACCATACTGTTTGCCTACAATATTTATCTATTTAGTGTCGTTAAATAGATAAATTCATTGCTTTATTTATCTTATTTTATAGATGGCTTCTTAAGATTTATATGAAGTTCATTGTCTGTCATGAGAGGCGTTGATGCTAGTATCATTAACTTTACATCAGTTTGCGTTGATCGCTCAGCATGAGCTGAGTGTCGCTGAAGGCTTCAATGTCATCACTGGTGAAACAGGGGCTGGTAAGTCGTTGTTGCTGGATGCACTATCCTTGTGTGTGGGCGCGCGCGCAGACAGCGCGATGGTCAGACATGGCGCAGACAACGCAGACATTTATGCTCAGTTTGATGTACACAACAACAGCGTCATTGCCGAATGGTTTGCCAAGAATGATCGGGCGCTAGACGAGCCTGAAGTACTTATTCGGCGGCAGCTGAGCAATACTGGTCGCTCAAAAGCATGGTTGAATGGTTCGCCTGCCAGTTTGGCTGAGCTAAAAAGCTTGGGCGCATTACTGGTCAATATTCATAGCCAACATGCTCAGCAAGCCTTACTCAAGCCGCAGTTTGTGGTGAATTGGCTCGATGAGATGGCACAAATAACGCCACTCACGCGTCAGACAGCCAGTAGCTATCAGCAGTATCAGCAGCTAAAGCGTCGCGCTGATGATATTGCAAGTCGCGAGGCTCAGCGTCAAGACCGTATTCAACTTTTACAAAGCCAACTGGCAGACATCACCCCTCTATTGGCTGTGGACTATGCAGAAGTTGAATCTGAGCACGAGGAGCTCTCTAATATTGAAGCCTTAATGCAAGAGGCCAGCCATGGCTTGCATCTGCTCGACAATGATACCGATGAGCCAGATGTAATGACCTTGCTCGGGCAAGTAATCAAACTTTGCGATCATCAAGTTGGTGTCAGCCAAACCTTTGAGCAAGCATCTGAGCAGCTGCATTTGGCGCAGCAACAAGTCACCGAGGTGACGGCGCTACTATCAGATTATGCCGAGCAGCAACTACCTGACCCTGAGCGCTTACAAGCATTAGACAATCTCATCAGTTTAGGTCATCGCTTATCACGTAAGTACAACTTGCCAGCGAGCGATTTGATTGATGAAGCAAAAGTTTGGCAAGAGCAATTAGAGCAGTTAGAAAACGAGCCGAGCAGTGATGCGATGGCCGCGCAAATTGAGCAAGCTTGGCAGGATTATCTAGCACTGGCCACACAGCTAAATCAAGAGCGTACAAAAGCGGCACCAACCATTAGTAAACAGCTTATAGAACAACTACAACCGCTTGCCTTACCCAATGCGCGCTGCGAGTTCGTTTTTACCAAAAAGACAGAGCCTAGCCAGTACAATGCACATGGCTGCTACGATATTGATTTATTGTTCAGTGCCAATGTCGGTATGCCCATGCAGCCACTGCATAAAATCGCCTCAGGTGGTGAGCTGTCACGAATGGCGCTGGTCATGCAAGTTCTGCAAGCAACCAACGCTGATAATAACGCGGCCAAGCCCATGCTCGTATTCGATGAGGTCGATGTCGGCATCAGTGGCGGTACCGCTCAAGTCGTTGGGGAGCTGCTACGGGCGCTTGGACAAACGCAGCAGCTGCTCGCCATCACGCACCAAGCACAAGTCGCGGCGCAAGCGCACCAACATATCTTGGTACAAAAGCACCATCAAGAACAGACCGAAAGTGAGCTGATAATACTGACAGACAGCGCGCAAGTAGATGAGCTGGCGCGTATGTCTGGTGGCGTTACGATCACTGATGTGACTCGCGATCATGCTCGTAGCTTGCTGTCTGATGTCAAATGACACATTAATTGTCGTTAAATCATCCAGCACGATTCATCAAAAAAAGTACTTGTTAAATCTTTGTGGCTATCAATAGCAGTTGGCGTGAATCTTGCTTTTCTATTGGTTATCACCATATAGTGGTCTTTCACCCTTATTATTCGGTTGCGTTTGTTTCTATGTCTAAAACCAATTTGACCCATCATTTCTTAATTGCGGCACCAGAGCTGTCAGACCCAAGGTTTGAGCAGGCGCTCATTTATATTTGTCGCCATGATAATCACGGTGCACTAGGTCTAATGGTCAATCGTCCGTTAGAGCAGGCGCGAGTGGGTAAACTGCTAGAAGATTTGGATATTGAGGTGACTGATCCACAAGTGATGGAAGATGTGGCTTTAGAAGGTGGCCCTATGTATCCTGAGGTGGGCTTTGTGCTGCATACAGGTCAGCCTGAATGGGCGTCCTCTTTTGCGATTTCAGAGAATGTCTGCATCACCACCAGCCAAGATATTCTAAAGCGTATCGCGGCAGGTCAAGGCGTCGGTCACTATCAACTGTGCTTGGGTCATGCCAGCTGGGGCAAAAAACAGTTAGACCAAGAACTGGGTAACGGTGATTGGCTCGTTTGCCCTGCCGATCTGACTTTATTGTTTGATACGCCGTTCGAAGAGCGCTGGCAAATCGCCGCAGACAAAATCGGCGTCAACTTTGACTATCTTAGCAGTGACATCGGTCATGCTTAATAGCACATGTTCTATGAATTGTGCTCTATGAATACAGATAAAGAAATAAAGGATAGCCGTCACTATGGTGGATAGCACAGAAGCTACAGATCATGATCTTGATATAAATGGCATTGGCAGTAATGAGTCTAACATCAACGGTCTTAGCGACTCTGAGCCAGAGATAAAGCCGCATCTTATTTTGGCGCTAGATTATGGCGTCAAAAAAATGGGCATGGCGCTCGGTAATAGCTTGACCCAAACCGCACGCGCTTTTGATATCTTGGCGATGAGTAATGGTCAGCCCGACTGGGACAATCTCATCGGTATTATAAAAATCTGGGGCGTGGCACAGGTGGTGGTCGGCCTGCCACTTAATATGGATGGTAGCAGTTCCATGCTCTCAAAACGCGCACATAAATTTGCGCGGCGTCTGGCTCATAGAATTATGGAGCAGCATCTGCCAGTGACCGTATCATTATGTGATGAGCGTTTAACCTCTATCGAAGCAAGAGAAGTCGCATGGGACAACGGCTGGATCAAGCATGAACGTGATCCGATTGATGATATCTCTGCTTGTATCCTGATGTCGACTTACTTTGCGGATCCAAATAGTAGTATCGCTATTGATGCGGTCAAAGCAGACTAATTAGGCAAGATAGGTAGAAGACACTGTTATTTCTGTCGCACCATTTTGCTACATCGTACCTACCCACAGATAAATGACTGATTACTATGACCACTGCCCTAGACCAAGACTTGCACACTAAGTCGCAACATGGTTTTGCTCCGCTTGCTATTGCTCGTATTAGAGGCGCGCAGCGTGCAAATCAGATAGCGATCTATCTCATTTATGCGGCCATTTTGGCCTTTATAGTATTTGGTACCATTGCTAGCATTAAGATGTTCCATGACAATCAACTATTGTATCAACTGTTTTATAACCTGCCCTATGCCTTGGTTGCATTGACCATTCCCATTACGCTTTATGATGCTTTTGTGGTTTATCGTTATCGCTTAAACCAACCCNGCCTTGGTTGCATTGACCATTCCCATTACGCTTTATGATGCTTTTGTGGTTTATCGTTATCGCTTAAACCAACCCTCGATGATTGCCATGAGTATTGGCGTATCGACCATCATATTGATCGGTGGCTTATTATTTGCTGATACGGCATGGTTAGGACTGTCCTGTTGGCTTGGTGTGGCGTTTTTATTCAAAGTCAGTTTCAAGCGCTTTTTTAACTTCTTAGAAGTGGCAAATACTGACAAAGAGACAGCAGCCGTAGACGATCTAGACAGTACATCCCAGTAAGCTATTAAACAAACGATCCATTTTTTAACCTATCTACTTAATTTTACGATACAAATATGACTACTTCTATACCAGATACGACCATCGACCATCATCTAGATACGCAAGGGCTGATCTGTCCTGAGCCTGTGATGATGCTGCACCGAGTCATCCGAAAAGCAGATAGCGGTGAGGTGATTGAGATACTGGCCACTGACCCTGCTACCACTCGCGACATTCCAAATTTCTGTCGTCATCTGGGTCATGAGCTGATGACTCAAGAAACACTGGCAGAAAACATCAGCCTAGATACTGACCCTGATGAAATCACTATTGATGGCGATGACACCACGCCAGCAAGCGCGACGCTGTATCGTTATGTGGTGAAGAAAAAAAGTGGTTAACTTATATCTGACCTATATCCGAGCATCCTATGAGTCGTGACCGCGCTGTACAGCAAAGGCAACCCAAAGCGCTGGCAGTCGATGATGAACCGTCTTATATGACTGAGTTTCGTCAAGCCATGCTAGCACGTGGTTTGGCGACGCGTACCCGTAATGCTTATGTGCGCGACTTGCGTTCTTGTGAGTTGACCAACCCACTCGCCCTGACCCGCTGGCAGCCTGATGATGTGCTACACTGCCTTTCGCTGCTTGCCCAAGATGGTAAAACCCCACGCACCCAAGCGCGTATGCTCTCAAGTCTGCGTCAGTTCTATTTATGGATGATAGCGAGCAATCTGCGCGAAGACAATCCCTGCGAGCGTATCAAAAGCCCAAAGCTCGGACGCCCGTTACCAAAGGATTTGGCCGAGACTGATGTCGATAATCTCCTTGCCGCACCTGATACCAGTACGGCGCTTGGACTGCGTGACAAAGCGATGCTAGAAGTGCTCTATGCCTGCGGTTTGCGCGTCAGTGAGCTGATTAATCTGTCACTTGAGCAAGTGAACCTAAACGCAGGCTGGCTACAAATCACAGGTAAAGGCAATAAAACCCGACTGGTGCCACTCGGTGAATACGCAGCGGACGCACTGGAAGATTATCTGTCTCATGGGCGCGGTGATCTGATTGCCCGTCTAAAATCTGGCAATTGCCAAGCAGTGTTTTTGACCGCGCAAGGCGGCTATATGACGCGGCAAAACTTTTGGTATCTTATCAAGCGTTACGCCAAAGTAGCCAGTATCGACAAAGAACTCTCACCGCATACGCTGCGCCATGCCTTTGCCACCCATTTGCTCAACCACGGTGCCGACTTGCGCAGCGTACAGCTATTGCTTGGACACAGTGACTTGTCCACGACGCAAATCTATACCCATGTGGCGACAGCAAGATTGCAGCAGCTACATACCGCGCACCATCCACGTGGTTAGCGCGAGCGCTTAATTTATATATTGACTCATCAGCAAAGGATCATACCGTGCCGCAATCTCAGCCATCATCCAAGCCCACTCTCACCAACGCACAAGCATTTGCGCTAAAAAAACTGACCGTGATGGGTTATTTAGAAGGCACGTCTTTTCTGCTGCTACTGGGTATCGCCATGCCTCTCAAATATATGCTGGATATGCCTGAAATGGTAGGCTACGTCGGGCCTGTGCACGGAGTGTTGTTCATCGCTTATATTGTGGTGCTCTTTATCACGGCGCATAAAATCAAAATGCCGCTGTGGGCGCTCCCTGCTGGTGTGCTTGGTTCATTTTTGCCCTTTGGGCCGTTTGTGTTTGATCATGTGTTAAAGAAGCGTTTGAGTAAGTAGTTATATAGAGCAAACCGTCAAGTAGGATCATCAACAAACGATTTTTAGGAGAAGAGCTATGCCAATATTTGATATTGATTACATACTTGCATTAGGTCGTAATGATAAATGTTGGTGTGGCTCAGGTTTAAAATTTAAGCGTTGCCATATAGATCGTGAACGAGAAAAGCCTATGTCTAAAAGCGAAGTCATAGTATTTGAACGAGAAATATTTAAAAAAGAGGTATGCTATGCATCTAAAGAACTGTTTTTAGAATGCAATAATATTATAAAAGCTCATACTGTTTCCAAATCTAGTGGATTATCTGATATTGCCGATAGTACTAACCATGTTTTAGGCTTGAAACAAAATCTAGTAAACTTCCAGAAGAGTAAAGGAAAATTTAGGTTTGAAAGAATTGGTATTAATAACGCTTCTACCTTTAAAGGATTTTGCGCAAAACATGACAAACTACTATTTTCTTGTTTTGAAGATAAACCATTTGTAGGAACACGGGAGCAATGTACGGCTTTAACTTATAGATCTGTAGCAAAGGAAATTTATGCTAAGGAAAATGCTGTAGAAGCCGCGAAATTTATGAGCAGAAACGTGGATAGAGGATTGCCACTTATTTTGCAGATAGATAAACAGGAAAAAATTTATCCTTACAGGCTAGGTTCAGAAATGGCACTTCATGAACTATATACACTTAAGAATAGTTTAGACTCTAAATTATCAAATAATAGTGATAACCTTTATAGCTTTTTAGTCATAGAATCCACAAGCCCTCTACCAATTGTAGTGTCATCTATAACTAACCCTACGCATGATTTCAAAGACAAACATCTTCAAGACTTGGCAGATTTAGAGTCAATACCTGACTATCTAATTTTTAACGCATTTACGAGCCATGGTAAGGGCTTTATAGTTTTCAGTTGGTCAAAAGAGGCAGAAGTGATAGATGAATTCATAAACTCTTTACTAGAGATAGATAAAAAAGAGATGTTCAGCTACTTAGTCAACTTCTTCTTTAGCTCTGCTGAAAATACGTTTATCTCTCCTGACTGGTGGAATAGTTTAAACACAGAACAGCAACACAAAATAGAGACTTTTTTCAAAGTAGGTGCAAACTATACTGCGGAAAGACCGAAAAAATTACTTGCTGATAACAGCATCACATTTGCAGGTTGGGAAGTAAAAAACCTCTACAGAGTCATTTAATAATTTGTGGTTTCTGTAAGAGTGCAAACCTACCCTTTTCTCGTTACAATACCAATCATACGATGCGTACTGTCCTAATTGGACAACGCACCCCCTTCTACCTATCTGTTATTTGAGAATCTCATGAGCCACCCACTAAATCATAAGCCACCTGCCGACCTCCTCAAAAACGCTGAACACTGGCGCGAAGACATTCATTTTCAGCAAGACGTGCTGGGTAAGCCGTTTGATTTTGCAACCACGTGGGGTATTTTTTCACCGCAAAAGCTCGATGATGGTAGCCTGATGCTGCTTGATTATGTAGATTTCCAAGAAGATGATGATTCAATCGATTTGGGCTGTGGCTATGGTGTGCTCGGTATGACCGCCGCGCGCGAATGTCCAAACGGTCAGCACACACTAATCGATAAAGATTTTATGGCGGTAGAATATGCACGTCTGAACTGCGAAAAAAATGGTCTAAAAAATGTCGATGTGCATTTATCGAATGGCTTTAATCATGTGACAGCGGACAAAGACTTTAGCCTTGTGATGTCGAACTTGCCTGCCAAAGTCGGTAAAGAGCAGCATTATCTGTATTTCCTCGATGCTTATGCCCGCATGCGTCAAGGTGGGCGTTTTTATGTGGTGACGATCAATGGTTTGCGCCAGTTTATGAAGCGCTCGTTTACCGAAGTTTTCGGTAATAGCGAAAAGATCAAACAAGGCAAAACCTATACGATTACCATGGCGACCAAAGATTAGTCTTCAACATCCAACCATAAAAGATCGTCATAAAAAAGCACGCTAAAATAGATTTAGCGTGCTTTTTGTTTTGTATGACCAACTGTCTTTCTACATCTGGCGTTTTATCAAATAACCACCCAATAGCGCACTACCGATAATCGGTAATAACACCATCAGCATGGGCGAAAATCCTGTAGCAAGCGATATAAATCCGACCAAGTCCTGAATATAGCTAAAGAGCAAGCCAAACAGCAAAGCCACCACGATGCGCAAGCCCAAACTGTGCGTCCGTAGCGAGCCAAAGACGAATGAGCAAGCAACAATGACCAGTGACAATATTGATAAAGGTGATAATAGCTTTTGCCAAAACGCCACTTCATGATCCAAGGAGCGCTTGCCCTGCTCTTGCATAAACTGACGATGCTCGTATAGTTGCGTCAGAGACAAATCCTCTGCCTTGCGCGTGAGTAGATACACCGACTCTGGAGCGAATGGTAAGCTGAGCGTATCTGATGGTGAAACGGCTTGGCTACTCTCAAAGCCCTGATTAATGCTAAGCTCGACCATATCGTTCAGCTGCCATTCGTAGCGATACTGCTCGCTTGGCTTGTCACTGGTCACATCGATAGGCTCACGCCCCGTATATTTTCCGCCATTAGCATGTACAGCGGTTTGCAGATTACCGTTGTTATCTAAATGCCAACGTTTTACCTCGCCGATATTACCGGCAACATCGGCATAATCGATATATAAAATATCACTGCCATCAGGTGTGGCGCTGCCATCTTGTGCATTTTCAAAGCGTGGCTGCACGGTCCAATAGCCGCGCACCGAAGTGACTAGCGATGTGTTGTCCTCATCGTTTATTTGCTTTGCCAATTGATTGGAATGCGGTAGCACGAACTGATTAATCGCCAATGCCAGTAGCACAAAAATGAAGGCAGGTTGTAACACCCAGCCGACGATACGATAGATGCTGACCCCAGCCGCACGCATGACGACCAGCTCACTTTTATTAGCAAGTAAGCCCAATCCTATGACGGCACCGAGTAGCGCACCCGTTGGGATGAATTGCTCTAAGAAATAGGGTGATCGATAAAAGATATATTTAAGTGCCTGCCCCATCGTATAACGGTCATCTAACGAATCGAGCTCTGATAAGTAAGAAAAGACCAGCTGTAACGCCCATAAACCAACGACGGCCGCGATAATAGCAAGTAAGGCGTTGAGTTTGACATAACGGCTGAGGACTTTTAAATTGGCAGGTTTTTTGGCCAGCTGACCAGCCCCTGCAGACTTAGCAAATAAAGAGCGCATTAAGACTGCCCTCCTTGTGAGCTATTGTGTTGATTGTCCAGACTGCTGATAGGCGTGGCGACGGTTAATCTGTTTTCTTGTTTACGAAAGCGCAGACGATGTTGCACACGGCTACCCCAATTCAAATAAAGCGCTAGTGCCATAAAGCCTAATACCAGCCATGCATATGCCCATACGCTAATACTGCCTTTGCTCACTGCGTTCTTAAGCGAGATGATGCCTAGCGCACAGCTGACAAATAATAAAATCGAGGGAAATAGACGCAGCCAACGCCCTTGACGTGGACGCACTTGCGCAAGCGGAACGGCCAGCATCGGTGCGATAATCATCAGCCATGGTAATGCCAATCGATAGCCAAGCTCGCCTTGAGCAGCACGCAGCGCGTTATTTGTACTGGTTTGTGCATCACCCGTTGCCGCCTGCCATAGAGGTCCAATTGCTTGGGTCTCGATATTGTCTTCAGTGATGACCTCTTGTGAGGATTCGGTGAGGGTGATGCGATAACGGTCAAAGGCGACTTGATTGTATTTCAAGCTGCCTGCACCCACTTCGTAACGACGACCTTGAAACAAATCCAACTGGGTCACACCACTATTGCCCGTATTGACCTGTTCAGCACGCTTGGCGAGCGTGATGGTGTCTTTACTGATGTCTTTTGCATCTCTATTTATAATATCTTTTGGCATATCAGAGATGCCCATTTGATCAGCGGTTTCTTGATCAATCGTATTATTCATATCAGCGCTTTTGCCAGCATTACCCTTTGGCGTCGGTTCAGATTGGATCAATATCACATCTTGCAGTTTTTTCTTATCATCACTCAGGCTACCCACATATAGATGGTAGTTACCGCTGCTAATAAACTCATTCGGACGAATCAGATCAAACGCACTGGTCAATGCTTGCTGCTGCCACACCGCCTCGGATGAGCGTACGCCCCATGGTTTGCCTACAATAGATAGCGCCGCCTCACCAACAAACAACGCTAATATCAATGGTGTCATCAGGCGCGCCAGCCTACCGCGAGACACGCCGCTGGCATTGATGACAGCCATTTCTTGATCGACATATAAACGACCAAACACCAGCATCAACGCGATAAAAAAGGCTAGCGGTAATATCAATTCTAGAAAATACGGCAGGTTGTACCCGATGATCGTAAACAGCAGGCTAATATCCAAACGGCCTTCAGCAGCAATGCCAAAATAACGTATCAAACGACCGCCAAGCATCATTACTACCAAAAACCCCAGCACCAAAGCAGTGGTCGAGGCAACTTGTCGAGTCATATAGCGGCGTAATATCACAATGGGTACTCTTAAACAGTTGGTATGCGCATGATGGATTGGGGGATCTATCGTCATATTTGAGCACAATAACAATGCATCATGGGCATCATGGGCATCATAGGCATCATATACGTTCAAATAATACTGACAATTACTGAGTGACTGATTAGTCCTACTCAACAAACACAAGCGACAAATATAACCGCTAATCCTAGCATGTTTTGCCTAAAAATGGCTGTGAAATGTGTTTGCAAACATTACGTACACCTTACTGATAGCGCATTACTATTGGTAGACGATAAACATATCAAATATCGGATAAATCGTTAATGAAATCTTATATGGAATTGGTTTAACAGGGTTTTCTCCAATACGTTTTTTATTTATTTAGTTTGGAAAGGTTTGTTTATCATTCGTATCATCGAATCTCTATCTCTGTTATTAATTGCTAAACTGACTGACGGATAAAAATATTTTTTTATGTCATCTAATGTAATGGAGAATACCAATGACTAATACCACATCTACGCCCGCAACCCTACTTGAACTTGCTGGTGGTGAGTTCGATACACTTGATTGGACAAATTGCGCTATCGTATTTATCGATTATCAAAACGAATACGTCGATGGCGCGATGCCACTGGGCCAAGCGGGCGCTAAGGCCATCGACAACGCACGACTATTGCTGGATAAAGCCCGCAAGCAAGATGTCCCCATCTTTCACATCACCCATCACGGTGCAGAAAATGGCAATGTCTTTGATCCCTTATCATCTAACGTCGAGATAGTCGAGCAACTACAGCCGCATGATGGTGAAACCGTGATTGTCAAAAACCATCCCAATGCGTTTTATGATACGCAGCTACAATCACTACTCTCGTCTGCAAACAAACAACAAATTATTTTTGCAGGTTTCATGAGCCACATGTGCGTAAGTTCCAGTGTGAGAGCTGCTTTTGATCTGGGTTTTGACAATTTTGTCTGTCACGACGCCTGTGCCACTCGCGATCTCCCAAGTGCTACTAGAAAAACCATCAGTGCTGAGGTCATGCATGACACCGCGATGGCAGCGCTACAAGACAGGTTTAGTGCGTTAGTAACGACTGATGAGTTTGTGAAAGGTTAGCGTGAATCCCTAACCACTGATCAAGTAAAACGGTTCCGACATTTTACCTAAACGGTGCAAACTGCGCACCATCATCGCAATATGCTACACTATCGTGATTGCTCTACAAGCCAAATAATCCAATAATCTAACAGGCACCAGCAATTGCATCATTTTCATAACTCTAATAAGGATAACTATATGAATATCAAATTATCTCAGCACCTGCCAAAGACGCATACGCAAAAAATCCTCAAAAAAGAAGCCAAAAGTAAAGACGACGCTTGTCTGGTGGTCTTGGTCGATGACAAAAAAAACATCCTTGCCAACTCCATGCTGACAGACTATACCGCTCGTATTGAGCAATTGATTGAAGTCTCTCATTTTAAGGGCACAGCCTGTGAGACCGTTGCTGATTATGCATTGGCAGGGGATAAAAAAACCACCAAACAAAACCCTGTACAGCTATTGTTGGTTGGTGTCGGTAACACGGACAAATTCAGCAATACCGTACTGCAAAAAATTGCCAAGACCATCTTTAGCAGCACGCAAAAGCGTGTATCGTCTATTACCGTTGCCTTAGGTGATGCGCTAGAAGAAAGCCATTTTGGTCAATTTGCCCTAAACCTATTGGCAGCCAGCTATCGCTTTGACAAATATAAATCTGAGCAAGCAACGCCTGTATTGACTGACATTTATCTGTTAGCTGATAACTCACTACAGCCTGCACTCGCATTTGCTGAGGCAGTATTCGCCGGTCAAAGCCTCACTCGTGACGTCGCCAATGAGCCGGGCAATATCTGCTTCCCTGCATATATGGCAGAGCAAGCACAAGAACTTGCAAAAACCTATCCTGACCTATTGACTGTCAAGGTACTCGGTGAAGACGAGATGTCAGCGCTGGGTATGAACTGTTTCTTATCAGTGGCGCAAGGCTCTACCAAAGAAGGTCAGCTTGTCATCATGGAGTACCGCGGTAAATCCTCATTTAGTGCAAACGCTGGCACCACCGAGCAAACGATTAGCAATGCAAAAGTGACTGGTCTAAAAAAAGCGCTCACTGATAAACTACCAACCAAAAAATCCGCTAAGAAAGCCGACAAAGCTAGCGACAATAATGCACAAGTTAAAAATGATGATGCGCCTATCGTCCTGGTCGGTAAAGGCGTGACCTTTGATTCAGGCGGTATCTCAATCAAGCCAGGCGCGGCAATGGATGAGATGAAGTTTGACATGGGTGGTTCAGCCTCAGTACTTGGTACTATCAAAGCTTTATGTGAAGCACGTCTACCAATCAACGTGGTCGGTGCGCTCGCCTGTGCTGAGAACATGCCATCAGGTGATGCCACGCGCCCAGGCGATATTGTCAAAGCCATGAATGGTAAATCTGTTGAAATTCTGAACACCGATGCCGAAGGTCGCTTGGTACTGGCTGATACTTTATGCTATGTACAGCGCTATAACCCAAAAGCCATCATCGATGTCGCCACATTGACGGGTGCCTGCGTGGTTGCATTAGGCCATGTGCGTTCGGCAGTCTTTAGTAACGATGAAGATGTATTGTTTGATCTCGAGAATGCGAGCAACTTATCAGGTGATCTTATCTGGCACATGCCACTAGACGACGAGTATCAAGCACTGATTGACTCGCCAATTGCTGATATCCAAAACATCGGTGGTAAAGGTGCGGGCGCAGTGACTGCCGCTTGCTTCTTGTCTCGCTTCATTGAAGAAGGTCAGGCATGGGCGCATTTAGACATTGCTGGTACCGCATGGAACTCAGGCAAAGACAAAGCCGCGACTGGTCGTCCAGTACCGCTATTTATGCAGTACCTAAAAAACAGCGCGGATATGGCTTAATCGAGCAATGACAGCCGATTGATTAAATATTTTATAAAAAACACTTTATGAAAACCATTCTATGAAGATCAGTTTTTATGTATTAAGTGAGAGTAAAGCCCAAGATTTCTTGGGCTTTATTTGTCAGTTGACTCAGACAGCACTGAACAAAAGCACGCAGTCCTTGCTGATTTTGATCGAAGATGAAACGTTGCTAGCAGAGCTAGATAGAGCACTTTGGGCACAAGATGCCACGAGCTTTATCCCGCATCACTGCTTGTCAGATATTGAGTCTACAGGTTCTGACTCTAACGCTCATCATTCTACCGCCCCCGTGCTACTTGGCAATCATATGCCAGCAGACTTTAATGGTATCGTGCTCAATACAACGACACGTCCGGTGACTGGCTTTATGGCTACGACCAATAACGCCAAGCCCTCTCGCGTCCTTGAGCTAATCCGACCTGATGCTACCAGTACCCAAGAAGGTCGCCACAAATATAAAGCCTATCAGCAATTAGGCTATGAGTTGACCCACTTTAGGGTATAGTGCGACCATTTATTTCTCTCTTTACTTTGTCACTAACCCCTTCACTGTCTTACTAAAAAGCACACTCCCTATCTTAGGCATCACTGGGTATGTCGCTATTTCTAATGTCCGACTGACCAAGCATTTGCGCTAATGAATATTCGTCCATACTTGCTCCACATTTGAGCACACTCGTTATATTTTGCCTGTTACCTTTCACTTTAGACGTCGCCTCCACTGCTATGAGTGGTATGCGAATATGCCAAAAAATGCTACCATCCCTCGATAAATTTTTGCTCAAACAATTCATTTACTTTTGACAGATGTCGAGGATGTACAAATGCGTTCATTGATTGCGATGTATCAGCGTATTGGGCTGGTGCCGCTCATTATTATTGGTTTGGTATTAGGGGTGCTGATCGGTTGGCTAGCACCAAGTATCGGTATCGCCATAGGGCTACTTGGTACATTGTTTGTTGGTGCACTAAAAGCCGTGGCGCCTATACTGGTGTTCATTTTGGTCATGGCGGCGATTAGCCAGCATCGCAGTGGCAATGAAGTCTATGTCAAGCCTGTGCTGATCATGTATATGTTTGGCACTTTTTTGGCTGCCTTAACTGCCGTTGGTGCCAGCTTTTTGTTCCCCACTGATCTGGTATTGGTCAACGCCGATATCGCGCAAGTTCCCCCCGCCGACCTAAAAGAAGTATTGACCAACCTATTGATGAATTTGGTTGCCAATCCGGTCAATGCCATTGCAGAAGCCAATTATATCGGTATCTTGGCATGGGCCATCATCATTGGTTTTGCGCTACGCCAAGCCAGCGACACAGCCCGCAATGTCGTTGGTGACTTTGCCGATGCCATCTCGCAAGTGGTCAAGTGGATTATTGCCCTAGCGCCTTTTGGTATTTTGGGTCTGGTTGCCAGTACGGTCGCTGAAACTGGTTTTGCCTCGCTAGCAGGCTATGCCCGTATTTTGATGGTACTGATCAGCTGTATGCTGTTTATCGCTTTGGTCGCAAACCCTATTATCGTGCTTGTTAAGACGGGCAAAAACCCTTATCCACTTGTGTTCAGATGTCTACGCGAATCAGGAATTACAGCCTTCTTTACGCGCAGTTCGGCTGCCAATATTCCTGTGAATATGAACCTAGCGCGTAAGCTTGGATTGCACGAAGATACTTACTCAGTGACCATCCCGCTAGGAGCAACTATCAACATGGCGGGTGCGGCGATTACCATCAACGTGTTAACCCTTGCTGCCGCTCACACCTTGGGCATTGAGGTGTCTTTTGCTTCAGCGCTCCTATTGAGTTTGGTGGCGACGATTAGTGCTTGCGGTGCTTCTGGTGTTGCTGGTGGTTCGTTGCTGCTCATTCCTTTGGCAGCAAGCTTGTTTAGCATCCCGAACGACATCGCCATGCAAGTGGTTGCCATTGGGTTTATCATCGGTGTGATTCAGGATTCGGCAGAGACGGCTCTGAACTCGTCAACTGATGTATTATTTACCGCAGCAGCTGATCCTACTTATTCACGTTAATTTTTAGCAAAGCATTTTCTGTCGATAAAAAAAGGCCTAATAAAGGCCTTTTTTTATGCGGTATTTTTAGGTCTTAACTACTTTATACTGTCGATCTCAACCTCTATGATAGGCGTTTGGCGCTCAGACTGACGTTTGAATTGACGCAGCTGCTCAACCTCATCTAACAGCTCAAGTATCAACCCAATGGCAGGCACGCTGGCATCAAAATCACGGCTGAGTCGTGAGGCACGGCGCACGGTTGTCAGCTGATAGCCAGTGAATTGCTCACGTTCTGGCACATCGTATTCAATAATACTTTCTGCAATCAATTCGATGACCCATTGGCGCTCTTGGCCACAAGCAGAGACAAGCTCATCTAAGCTCATAATGATATCGGTAAATTCAGGCGAGTGTTTCATAGCTATTATCCTCGTTTTCTCTTTATTTCATCCTTGGTGCATTCATCTCTATGGCTAACTATAATGATGAATGTCGACCATCAAGCGCATGGATTAACGGTTGATAGTGGTGTCGGCAAAGGCTTGCTTGAGCTGCTCATAAGCCTGTCTTGCCGCATCGCTACTGACATCAGGGTTAATGATATTTAAGGTCAAGTATAAATCGCCCGCTTGCTTGGCAGGGATACCTTTGCCCTTTAGACGCAGATTGCTACCAGACTTACTGTTTTTGGGTATGGTCACACCAAGCGTGCCAGCTGGCGTGCTGACATTAATTTTTTCACCCAATGCGGCTTCCCATGGTGCGATATTGACAGTCTGGTAAACGTCTGCACCTTCTATACGGATATTGTCATCATGGCGGATTTTTACTTTTAAGAACAAATCGCCATTTTTGCCATTACTACTGCCAGCAGCACCTTGCCCGCTCAAGCGAATTTGCTTGCCATCGGTAATGCCTTTTGGAATTTTAATTTTGAGCGTTTTGTTGTCGTAGCTCACCTCGCCATTAGGCTGACGCACAGGAACGTTTAACTTGATGCTGTAATCGTCCCCTTGATAGACTGAAGACAGATCGACTGTAATCTCGGCATGCTGGTCCTGACCTTTACTATCTTGCGTCCCAAAACCGCCACCGAAAGGGTCAAACCCTTGGCTTTGAGAGCGACCACCGGCCTGACCACTGGCTGAACCACGCGCCCCGCGACCAAACGCTGAAAAAATATCATCGAAACGAAAGCCGCCATCGCCAAATGCTTCGCCATCGCCGAACTGGCCTTTGATATCCTCCCAGCGAAAACCGCCTTGCGACGCTCCCGCCTGACCGCCAAAACCACCAAACCCGCCTGCACCACCTTGTCCAGCGAACGGGTTGTCCAACATCGCATCGTATTCGGCACGCTTATCTTTATCTCTAATGGTTTCATAAGCGTTATTAATCTCAGCAATCTTACTATCCGCGTCTGGATCATCACTGACATCAGGATGGAATTGACGCACAAGCTTACGGTATTTTTTTTTGATCTCGGCGTCTGTGGCGTCTTTTTTGACCCCTAAAATGTCATAGTAATTTTTTTCTGCCATGTTATTTTCCTCAACATAAAAACATATCAGTCATACCGAAATGCCAACTGTAGAATGGATCATATCGATCAATATTAGTGTTCGGTATAGTCATTTTTTATAGTCCATACTTTATGATAGCAATAATCAAAATAAACACCGTTATAAAAATATTACCAGTAATTTTACCAATTCATTGCAGCATCTCTGTCATCACTGATGACCAATACTCACCACAAAAAAAAGAGCAAACAGTGACTGTTTGCTCTTTTTTTAACGGCTCTAAGATACAACGCTCCACATCGATCAATTAATGGTCAAAATAAATGATGTGAGGTATTGATAGCGTCTCTTATCGACAGAAAACTTTAGCCGTACGAGGAGTATAAATGCCAAAAGTGACCAAACCTAGTGCGATGTCTTTGGCTTCTTGTACTGTTTGAACTTTGGCAACATTTTGTGCGCTGCCGCATACTTCAGCAGCGTTTACAGTCTGTTCTTGCCCAATACCGCCAATAAAGAAGGTCTGTGACTTAGTATATTCTGGAGTGGTATTTTGAGTTGGTTGAATAAGACCTGTTTGGGTTGCACAACCTGATACCAATAATACTGAACCCATCACTGCCATTGTTAGTAGTTTTTTCATATTCATTATTCCTTACTTGCAGTAAACACGGACTTGGCGTGGGGTATAGATACCTGAGGATATAAAACCTAGCGCAATATTGATAAAGTTGCTTTGCGTTTGGATACTAGCCACATTCTCTTTGCCTTGGCAAACTTCGGCCGCATCAATGTCTTGCTCTTGACCCAAACCGCTGACAAAGAAAGTCTGCATTTTATCAGCATCAGCCTTCGTAGCGGCTGTCGGTGCAGTCGATGAAGACACAAGATAGTTTTGCGTCGCACATCCTGATGTCAAAACAGCGAGCAATGCCACAGCAACAACTTTTTTCATACGTGACTCCATTAGTTAATATTTGTTGGGTCGAAAATTCTAAACTTAAAGTCTCTTTTATGCAACTGTTTTGTAAGAAAACTTATAGAAATATATCTCTATAGTAAATATTGTTCTAGATGACTCCCTAGAATGCTTTATATCACTGACTTTTATTGATGTAATGAAAATTGAAAAATATAAGATAAAGACAAAAATAAAGCCGCCTAATGATTACTAAAAGTGATTAGACCGTATTTTTTACTCAATGATTGTTGTTTATATTTACTGAAATATTCCAACCTCTGTTTTTTAACAGCCATGCACCTCCATGTTTTTCTCGATGACTCGCCATACGATATGACCAATTTTCTCAAACAGCCTAAAGCAATCAACAATTTTGGTTTTTACAGTCTAGTAATAAAATAGAAAGCTTTTATTACAATAAAACAGACTGTTTTCGGTAGGCTTTTTGCGGTCAAAACTTACTATATCGATAGTATTCGTATTTATATATCACTTATTTGCATTTTGTTATCCGTTTTCTGCTCTCTTGTTGACTTCTTAATAAGAATTATTCTCTATAAGCCTATGCTCGGTACTCATCCTTCCATTATTTTTAGTCAAAAATGATATTTTTCCCTTAAAAAACAAGTATTTGACCTCGTGAGTTTTTTACACGGCTGTAATAGTTTGACAATCTATATCTTGTAAAATCCCCTCCTTATTCATACTCATAGGGGTATGACAACATAGGCAAGCATCGCTGTCTATTTCATAAATTGCTTATAGGTCATGAATGTCATATTTAATTAAGTCTTTGGTTGTCACGTTATCACTATTACTGAGTACCACAGTTTTTGCGGCCAATACCAGTTATTACGGCAGCAAGTTTCATGGTAAACGCACTGCAAGTGGTAGTATCTTTAACATGAACTCACTAACCGCTGCCCATCGCACGTTACCGTTTGGCACAAAAGTTCAAGTGACCAACCAAAAAACAAAAAAAAGTGTCGTGGTCAAAATCACAGACCGAGGCCCCTATATTCGAGGCCGTATTCTTGATTTATCGAAAGCTGCTGCTAGTCAAATCGATTGCCAGCTCTGTACGACCACAATGAAAGTATTGTCTTACGGTGATGGTAAATACCGTAAAGAATAATGTTGCAAAAAACGATGTAAAAAAAGGGAGGGCTGATGCCCTCCCTTTTTTATGTTTGATTACTTACGACGAAAATCGCTTAACAGCCAAATCTCATATAACTTGCTACTAAAACTCCGCTTCCATTTCTTCTAACGTCGTCATCGATAGCAATAAATTTTCTTCCTCATCGCTATGCTCCTGCTTTAGCGCGGTTTGCTCATTGAGTAAGACCAGTAAGTCCGCCTTACGGCTTTCTTCGTACAACTTGGTATCAGCTAGCTTTTCCTCAAGCGTTGCAAGCTGCCCTTCAATCTTGGCAAGTGCTTTTTCAGTCTCTTCAATCTCTCGGCGGATAGGTGCAGTGCGCTTACGCTGTTCAGCGGCTAATTTGCGTTGTTCTTCTTTACTAAGCGCTGGGGTCGCAGTGTTACTTTTTGATGAATTATCAGGTGCTGTATTGCTCACTTGATTGGTCACTTGGCTATTGCCTGTTTCACGTGAAACGAATTTTTTGCTCTCTTTTTTACTTTTCTTCTTGCTGGTACTTTTGTCTGATGCGTTTTCTTGCTTACGCTTTTCTGCCAGCCATTTGCCGTAGTCACTGATGTCACCATCAAACTCATCGATTTGACCATCATGAACCAGATACAGCTCATCACAGACATTGGCAATTAGCTCACGATCATGCGACACCAATACCACCGCGCCCTGAAACCCTTGCAAGGCAATGGTCAATGCTTGGCGCATTTGTAAGTCCAAATGGTTGGTTGGCTCATCGAGGACAAGGACATTTGGACGTTGCCAGACGATCAACGCTAAGGTCAAGCGCGCACGCTCACCACCAGAAAACAGCTCACTAGGGGTGTCAATACGATCTCCGCGAAAATCAAAGCTGCCCAAAAATGAGCGTAACACGGCATCAGAGGTCTTGCCTGCTAGGCGGCGAAGCATTTCTATCGGCGTGGCTTTGGCATCCAAGATATCCATTTGATGCTGGTTAAAGTAGCCAAGCTTAAGGGTATCGGACACGCGGTAAGTACCTGACAAAATTTTCAGCTCGCCGACCAATGCCTTAATAAGTGTGGATTTACCTGCGCCATTCATGCCCAATAGGCCAATACGCGTATCCGGCGTCACTTGCACATTGGCATCACGCAGTAGCGGCGTCTCGCTATAGCCAATATCTGCATGGGTCAGCTCAATCAGCGGTGAGCTCATGTTTGCCGGTTCATAAAAGCGAAAAGAGAATGGGTTGTCAGCCATCATTGGTGAGAGCTCCGACATGCGCTCTAACTGCTTGATACGGCTTTGGGCTTGCTTGGCTTTACTGGCTTTGGCACGGAAACGACGAATGAAATCATCCAGATGTGCCTTGGTCGCTTCTTGCTTCTCAAACGCTTGCTGCTGCTGCGTCATGCGCTCGTGACGGGTGCGAATGAACTGTTGATAATTACCCGTATAAAGGGTTATTTTTTGTTGTTCGACGTGCAAGATATGACCGACGGTAGCATCCAAAAACGCTTGGTCATGCGAGATGACGATGACCAGTCCAGTATAAGCATTGATCCAAGTCTCAAGCCAGAGAATGGCGTCTAAGTCTAAATGGTTGGTCGGCTCATCGAGTAGCATCAGATCAGCGCGGCTCATCAAGGTTTTGGCAAGATTCAAACGCATGCGCCAGCCACCTGAAAACCCTGAGACAGGCAGCTCGTGCTGACTGGTGTTAAACCCAAGGCCTGCCATGATTTGTGCCGCTTTGGTCGGCGTACGGTAGCCATCGATTTCATCGAACTGCTGATGCAACACCCCAATTTGCTCATCACTGACGCTACTTAAGTCATTGAGCGCTGCATTGATCTCATACCATTGCTCATCACCGCTCAACACGTAATCAATTGCCGTCTGATCACTGGCTCCAACTTCCTGCGCCATATGCGCGACATGCCAGCTATCAGGAATACTGACCTCACCTTTATCGAGCGTGACCTCGGTATCGCCCTTGCCCATTTGCGTCAACAATAAGGCAAATAAAGTCGATTTGCCGGTGCCGTTGTTGCCTGTTAAGCCAACTTTATGACCTGGATGTAGCTGAAAGCTTGCACCTGCAAACAATTCACGACCATCACGGCGAACACCAACGTCTTTAAATTCGATCATATAATTTCTTCATCTCAGCAATAATATAAATATAGGGCAATAAGAAACACACATAGGGTATGCCAACTGGCGGCTATTATTTCAAACGCTTGCCACATAGGCAAACAATTAAATAACTATTTCAAAACGAAGTGTTTTAAAATTAAGTATTTATGCCAATGACCCTAGATTATATAATCCTTGTCAGCCTATCGATACGAATGACTATCATAAGACCTTTGGCAGCCATATACTCTCGCACAAATAATGAGTATAGCCTTGATAGCTATAAAAGTTTTGATTCATCAGTTCTGGTGAGGACGATGACTCTTGACAAGCGAATGAATACCCCCATTATGATATACTGCTAAAGATAAGTGCTCATCATCAATAAAGTGTTGTGATAGCACAAACACCGTATTGATATTGCACAAACAGCTTATAATGCATCAATAGCTTTGCCATAACGACAGCACCCAATTAAATCAAACGCCGTGCGTATCTTTATTTGCAATCATTTTGTTGCAAACCCAAACAGGACGACGACCGCATTTGATCCTAGCAACTGAGGTAGATATGAACGAATCAGCCAACCAATTTAATCCAAGCTCAAATCAGCCAGTAGATCCTACGGTATTAAGCCTAACCGACAGTGCGGCACAAAAAGTACGCCGTCTGCGCGAAGAAGAAGGTGATAGCGAACTGATGCTACGCGTCTATGTGACGGGCGGCGGCTGTTCAGGTTTTTCTTATGGCTTTAACTTTGCCAACGACTTAAATGAAGACGATGCCAATTTTGATAATGGTGATGTAACCTTGGTTGTTGACTCGCTAAGCTATCAATATTTGCAAGGCTCTACCGTTGACTACACTGAAGGGTTAGAAGGCGCCCGTTTTGTCGTGACCAACCCCAATGCCACCACCACTTGCGGCTGTGGCTCGTCATTTTCTATTTAAAATGACGACAACGCCATGACTGTATGGATGATGCCATGGTGCGTTGGCACTGTGTTTGATGGCTTATAGCATGACTGTCAAAGCATCTATCTCTTGGGTAGATGCTTTTTTTGGCCAACGAATTTGACTTAAAATATTAAGTCAAATCTAGATTATTCGGCTCGCCCAAAGCTTATCGTATTTGTAATTGTTCGTGGTTTTAACCACGGCTTTGAGCTAAACTGACGGGATTATTGACCGAACATTTAACCCTTTTATGGACAAACGCCCATCGTGCTTTGATCCGCCATAATGAATAACAATAGATGACTATTATGAGTAATTTTGCGAGTAGCTTTGTTAATTTTGACATTCCCAATTGGTTTGACAGCCAGCATTTAACGGGTATGCTCCGCGGTATCGAAAAAGAAGGGCTGCGCGTGAGGCCTGATGGTTTTTTGGCACAGACGCCGCATCCAGCCAAACTCGGATCAAAATTGACCCATCCTTTTATTACTACCGATTATTCAGAAAGCCTACTTGAGCTTATCACCGAACCAAAAGCTTCGCCAAAAGAGACACTCAATATGCTGCGTCAATTGCATGTATTGGTGTATCATGGCATGCCTGACGGCGAGCTGATGTGGCCACTATCTATGCCTTGTATGTTGTCTTCTAAAGATGAAGATATTCCACTGGCTGATTATGGTAGCTCTAATACAGGTAAGCTAAAAACCCTTTATCGCAGTGGTTTGGGTATCCGCTATGGTCGCCGCATGCAGACCATCGCAGGGTTACATTACAATCTATCTTTTGGTGACACGCTCTTTGAAACGTGGCAAGCGCAAACCCCAACGGCACAAGAGCAGACGCTAACAGAATTCAAAAACGAGAAATACCTAGGGCTTATTCGCAACTTTAAGCGACTGACCAGCATTGTGTTGTATTTACTGGGTGCAAGTCCAAGCGTATGTCCTTGTTTTGTTGCTGGGCGTGAGCATGACTTAGAGCTATTGAACGACTCAACCTACTATAAACCGACTGCCACCAGTCTGCGTATGGGTAAGCTTGGCTACACCAATAGCGTGCAAGAGCAGCTAGATATTCGTTATAACTATTTGCCAGAGTATGTCGCGGGACTACGCCGCGCGATCCAAACACCGCATGAGAGCTTTGCCAAGCTTGGTCTGGAAGATGAAGATGGCAACCCGATTCAGATCAATAATCATATTCTGCAAATAGAAAATGAATACTATAGCCCTATCCGTCCTAAGCAAATTGCGATGAGTGGTGAGACACCAACCGAAGCGCTTGAGCGTCGCGGTATTGCTTATGTTGAGTTTCGTGCTATTGATCTCGATCCTTATAGCGATGTTGGTATTCGTCTCTCTAGTGCTTGCTTTTTAGAAGTGATGGCGCTCTACTGTCTATTCAGCGATTCACCTGATTTGCTGCCTGAAGAAGAAGAAGCACTCGCTATTAATCTAGAGCGTGTGGTCAACGAAGGTCGCCGTGAAGGTTTACACATCATCAATAACGGTCAAGAGCAATCGCTTGAGGGCTGGATGCTGATGCATCTGGAGCGTATGCAGCCACTTGCTGCATTGCTCGATGCTCATTATGGTGGCAATGACTACCGTGCTGCAGTGGCATTGATGCAAGGCAAAGCCGGACATTCTGAGTCGACGATCTCCGCCCAAGTAAACTCTGATAGCAAGCGCTTAGGCAGCTTGTGGCAGCTTGGTTTTACGCTGGCAAAGCAGCATCGCGAGTCTTTGCTTCAACAAACGCTCAGCCCCAACACTCAAGCCAAATATGAAGTATTGGCAGAAAAGTCTATCTTGCAGCAAGCCGATATTGAAAAGTCTGAGACAGAAGACTTTATGGACTTTTTGCAGCAGTATCGCTAGACCTGATTGCCTCCTAACCTCTGTATAGATGAAACCATAAGAGTAACGCACCATGCGACAGCTAACCACTTACCGTAATTTGCAAGTATTTTTAGTGTTAATGGCCGTAATAGGCATGAGCTTTGCGCTGTTTTATTTACAGCGTCACCTAGGACTTTTGCCCTGCCCGCTCTGTATTTTTCAGCGTATTGGTCTGATAGTGATGGGCAGTTTTGCGCTGATATCAGCATTATTCAACCCTAAATCCAAAGTCGTAAGATTGATCTTATGGCTGGGCAGTTTGGCAGGGATAGGCTGGTCTACGGCGGTTGCTATGCGCCATGTCTGGCTACAGCACCTCCCTGCTGATCAAGTACCGTCGTGCGGCCCAGGTTTGGACTACTGGCTCGATACCCTACCTATTTTGCAAGTATTCAAAGAAGTGTTTGCAGGCTCTGGCGAATGTGCTTCTATCGACTGGACCTTTGTAGGACTCAGTATCCCTGAGCTATCACTGATCCTATTTAGCGTACTTCTTGTGGCGCACGGGGTCATATTGTGGCGTATCGTGCGACCTATCACCAATCAGTCTATCGCTCGATAGTTCATTAAAATCATTTTATATTTTACCGTTATCACTTCTTTCTAAACAGACATTCATACTCTGCTATGCAATGTCTGTTTTATTATCTGCGACTGTTAAACCTCTCTTATTACCTATGTTAGACAAACCGACAAAGCCTACTTTGCTATACCAAGCATATTGAACACAACAAAAAGTCCACAGATATATCTGTAACCCTTTGATACCTTTAGACAGCCTATTTTTTTAGTGGGTAGTTTCAGTGAGCAGTTATGAGAGCTCCGTCGCTTTTGAGCGATAAATTGTCTATATCTTAAAGACCAGATACGCTCTCAAATTCCAATATTTATATTATTGCAAATTTTATACGACCCATTGTCTCGCCTTTTTGGTAACGATATTTGCTTAATGTTACCGATAGCATGGGTGATTTTTAGACACACTATTTAAAAAACTGTTTTGGTATGACCATGATATATCTTGCACCTATTTGCTCTACCACATCTACTGTCATTAGACGCTGGGGACCGTCCTTATTAGCGGTGCCACTCTGTGTGCTATTGATAGGCTGTGATAGTGCCTCCTCGAATTCTGATCAAGACATGAGGACTAAAGCTTCATTTGTCGACGCATCAGCAGAGTCTGCTCCGCAGAGCACATCAGAAGAGATAGAAAGCAACAGTATGTCTGAGTCAAATTCTGATGACAGTTTGAATGAATCTACAGAAGGGCAATCACTTATTGCTGCTGCTCAATCCAGTAATGAGGGGCATATGCACCCTTCTACTATACACTCAGAATCGAACAGTAGTGCGCTACAAGCCACGCTAATAGGTGATTATGGCGGTATGGTGCCTTGTGAAGACTGCGATAGTATCGATGTCACTTTGAACCTATTTTCTGATGGCTCTGTACTAAAATCCAGCACCCATCACGATGCTGAACAACAGCGCGCACCGTTACTTGAGTCTGGCGTCTATCGTCAAGATAAAGACAAAATTACCATTGTATATGAAGACAAACATATTGAGTCTTATTATATTCAAGACAATCATCTGATTTTGATAGATGAGCAAAAAAACCTAAATAATGACTATACGTTGTCACGTAAATAGACAGCCAGTGCTTGGTATGCTGCCAAATAAGACAGCATTTATCAGCTAGATAACGCCTACTTGTTAGGCGTTTTTTGTTGGTCATCGACCAGCGTTTACTTTACAATGATCGCTTGTCTGCCAGACTACTGCCATGGCAATGACTGATTAAAACGTTAGTTACAATTGATAACAGCTCAGCACCCAAAACTTTATTTTTACTCTCTCTATTTCACTTATTCAAGCTCTTACGGAACGTCTATGCATATTCATATTCTTGGTATTTGTGGTACTTTTATGGGCTCGCTGGCATTATTAGCGCGTGAACTTGGGCATACCGTTACTGGCTCAGATACCAACGTATATCCTCCTATGTCTACCCAACTTGAAAATGCGGGAGTCACTATTGAAGAAGGCTATCTCGTAAAGCATTTGCAACCAGCGCCAGACTTGGTCGTTGTTGGTAATGCGATGAAGCGTGGCATGGATGTGATTGAATATATGCTAGATACGGGTCTGCGCTACACGTCAGGTCCGCAGTTTTTGTCAGAGCAAGTGCTGCAATCGCGCCACGTGATAGCGGTTGCTGGTACTCATGGTAAGACAACAACGACAACCATGCTTGCTTGGATACTGCATTACGCTGGTATCGATACAGGGTTTTTAATTGGCGGTGTGCCACTGGTCAATACCACTGATGAGCACTTACAGCAGGTATTTGCACACAGCAGCTATCTAGGGGCAGAAAAAACTGACGATGATACGACAGTCCCTTCTGGTTATTTTGTCATTGAAGCTGATGAGTACGATTCTGCGTTTTTTGATAAACGTTCAAAATTCGTTCATTATCGTCCGCGCACCGCTATCTTGAACAACCTAGAATTTGATCACGCCGATGTTTTTGCTGATTTGAATGCGATCCAAACGCAGTTTCATCATATGGTACGTATGATTCCAAGCACTGGAAAAATTATCATGCCTGCAGCAACAATCAGCTTAGAAGATACGTTAGCAAAAGGCGTTTGGACCCCTATCTGGCGTACTGCTGTCATCGATACGACCGCATCTAATACCAGTAAAAACGACCGTACGCTTAAAAACAATAGCGAGTGGCAAGCGGAACTCATTCGCGAAGATGGCAGTCAATTTCAAGTGAGCTTTGCTGCTGATAAAGAAGTAGCTGTCATCGACTGGGGCATGAGTGGTATTCATAACGTCAATAATGCCTTGGTTGCCGTCGCGGCCGCTTATGATGTCGGTGTCAGCATCTCTACCGCTTGCGCCGCATTATCGGCTTTTGCTGGTATCAAACGCCGGATGGAGTTGATCGGTGATGTAAACGATGTCTTAGTCTTTGATGACTTTGCCCATCACCCTACTGCGATTACCACAACATTAGACGGTGCCAAAAAGAAACTGGCTGGCAGACGTATTTGGGCGATTATTGAGCCGCGCAGTAATACCATGAAAATGGGTATTCACCAAGACAGCTTGGCTGAGTCAGCTGCCCTCGCTGACTATACATTGTGGTATGAGCCAGCGGGACTGGAATGGGGTTTGAGAGAAGTCATCGAACAAGCCACGGCTACAAGTGACTCCATCATTAACCAGCACGTAATGTCTAGTGTCGATACTATTATTGAGCATATCAGTAGTCATGCTCAAGCAGGTGATGCAATAGTCGTGATGTCTAACGGTGGTTTTGAGGGGATTCATCAGCGTCTATTAACGGCATTGCGTGATAAATAAACGATCGATTTAACCCTAAACCCTAAAATTAGTATCTAAAAAATTAGTATTAAACAAAAGCGTGGCCGTCTGATAAACGGGCTGCGCTTTTTTTTATTTAATTCCCTATCCTTATCAAATTCTTCTGTCGTGGCTAAATGATTGATACGCCATTCTGTTAGCACCATGGCTACCTTTGTAACCTTCCGTTTACCTATTGCACCTACGTAATAGCAAATCTGACTTTTTCCTCACATAGGCCCTACACAGGTAACATTTTTTGCTTACTCTTGCGTTTGAGGAATCTTTACAATGGAGTTATTAAATTAGCAACATATTATAAATATTCATAATTTAGGAGAATAACATGAGTTTTATTTGGATGATTATCGTCGGTTTGGTTGCAGGTTTATTGGCACGTGCTATTAAGCCAGGTAGTGACCCTATGGGCTGGATCATGACGATCGTATTGGGTATCGTCGGTGCCATGTTAGGTGGCTTCCTAGCGAGCTTAATTGGTATCAACGCAGATGGCGGTTTTACTGGTCTTATCTTCTCAGTTATCGGTGCGATCATCTTGCTATTCTTGTATGAAATGATTGTAAACAAACGCCGTGCATAATTACCGAATAGATAGAATATCTACAAAAAAGCCTTGCGTTAAGTGAGGCTTTTTTGTGTCCAGATACCTATAAAAATCTTTAATTTGTGAATGTATGAGACGTGATATAGACGGGAAAGTATTGATAAGCATTACTTTTGTCCCCATTTATCTTATAATATCAACCCTATTTTGTCCCTATCATTGAGGTGAGCGTTATGGCACTACTCCCTATCTTAAGTTACCCAGATCCCCGCTTGCGCACGATTGCCAAGCCAGTCAAGGAAGTGACTGCTGAAATCAAAACCTTAATCTCAGACATGATTGAGACAATGTATGATGCTCAGGGCATTGGCCTTGCTGCAAGCCAGGTCGATCGTCATATTCAGCTAATCGTGATGGATTTGTCTGAAGACAAAAATGCGCCAAGAGTGTTTATTAATCCAAAGGTCACGCCATTGGTAGAAGAAAAACAACCGTACGAAGAAGGCTGTCTTTCGGTCCCAGATGTCTACGACAAAGTCGAGCGCCCTAATAAAGTACGTATCGAAGCATTAGACGAGAACGGCGACGTCATTGACGAAGTGGTAGAAGGCTTGCTTGCCGTCTGCATCCAACACGAAATGGATCATCTCAACGGCGTGATATTCGTCGATTATCTGTCTCGTTTGAAACAGACACGTGCCCGTGATAAAGTTCGTAAAGTCCTTAAGATACGCGAAAAGCAAGGCGCCCAGTCCGCTGAGCAGCAGTCACAACCCATCAGTTCTTAATCTTTTATTCTGAATACAATGATGCTTACCGTGGATATTATGATCTAATATCCACGATTTGACGTTCACTTTTCTAGCAGATACTACTCTCACCAAAGGTTTACTACTATGACCATGATCAAAATTGACCAATATTTTGACCCTGCCAGCTGGCAGAAATTTACCAAAGCTGCTGAGGGTCGTGAGACCCCGTTTTTAGTGGTCGACCTAAGTCGTATCGAGACCAAATATCATGAAATGGTCAGCCTGTTCCCAAACGCCAAATTGCATTATGCGATGAAAGCCAGTCCTGCGGTTGAAGTTATCAATCTGCTGGCAAAGCTTGGCTCCAACTTTGACTGTGCCTCTATCTATGAGCTGGATCGTGTGCTGGATTGCGGTGTTGAGCCATCGCGCATTTCTTATGGTAACACCATCAAAAAAGCCGACCATGTTAAGTATGCTTTTGAAAAAGGTATCGATCTGTACGCGACCGACTCAGAAGCCGATCTTAAAAATATCGCCAAACATGCACCTGGTTCTAAAGTATTTGTGCGCATATTGGTACAAGGATCAGAGACAGCAGAATGGCCATTGTCACGTAAGTTTGGCTGTCACCCTAATATGGCCATTGATTTGCTTATTCAAGCACGCGAGCTTGGCTTGGTACCTTATGGTATCTCGTTCCATGTGGGTAGCCAGCAAAAAGACGTTGCGGCATGGGATGATGCATTAGCCAAAGTTAAATATATGTTTGACTGGATGAAGAACGAAGAAGGCATCAAGCTACAAATGATCAATCTAGGTGGCGGCTTCCCAACCAACTACATCAGCGAAGTCAATCCTATTAAGGTCTATGCAGAAGAGATTACCAGCTATTTGACTGATGACTATAATGATGATGAGATGCCTGAGATTATTTTAGAACCAGGTCGTTCACTCGTCGGTGGTTCAGGTGTCTTGGTTAGTGATGTGGTACTGATCTCTCGCAAATCAGACACAGATTTGGCGCGCTGGGTATATACGGATGTTGGTTTATTCCAAGGCTTAATCGAGACGCTAGGCGAAGCCATCAAATATCCTGTTTATACTCCCAAAATGGAAACGTCTACCAGTGAAGGGACGGTCGTACTGGCAGGACCAACCTGTGACTCAACCGATATTATGTACGAAGAAGCAGGTTATCAGTTGCCAGAAGAGCTTGAGATTGGTGACAAAATCTATTGGCTCACCACGGGTGCTTATACCAACTCGTATTCATCAGTAGAGTTTAACGGCTTCCCGCCGCTTGAAGTGGTTTATATTGACTAGTCTTTAGACCTATTATCTATAGAGAAGCGCGGTGCTATTAATAACAGCACCGCGCTTTTTTGTGTTTGGCTATTTTGCGTATTCGCTATTGAACCAGCAGAGCTATCGGTACACTATTAATGCTATTGGTCGTTCGACTGCCGCTGCTGGTTGAGCGTTGTGAAATCTCACCAATCGTCACCCACTGTCCGCGCGGCACAATGATTGTATTGTTCAGACTTTGACCTTGAATGCTATTATTGCTCGTGCCGTGCCTATTGTAGGATGAGTTGGATCGCGCCAGTCGCTCTTCAACTTGTGACAACCTCACTTCGACTTGACCATTCGGTAGTAGACGCGGTGTGACAGCAATGCCTTGCGTCGTTGGCAGTAGTACTTGCTGCTGAATAATAATCTGCGCGCTTGTCTGACGGTCAGCTGGATAGTGATAATTTGGTTGAATAGTGGCACGATAGCTTTGTGTCAATGAATAGAGCGTACCTGTACTGATACTAGCGGCACTACCAGACAGCGTTTGTACTTGATACAAGCTACTACCTTGTTGCTGGCGGTTATATTGATTGATTACGCCTGCACCTTGGATACCGCGATTGGTAATAATAACCTGACCCTGACGAATATTATCCTGAACACTGCTACTATTGCCAACACGCACAGCGACTGTGAGCGCTTGTGGCTGACGGTCAATCTGCGTGAGTAGCTGCTGTATCATTTGATAATTGCGGGGTGTTGTTATTAGTACTAGCTTACCTTGGTAGATGCTGACGGTGCCGCCATCAGCGCTATTATTGAGTTGTTGCCTTACCACTGGCAGTAGCGACACGCTGCCATAAGTGTCAATCACATAGGTTTGGACGTTACTGGCTTGTACGGTGATTGGTAGGACAGCCAGACTTAGGGCAAACGCGGGCAAGCTTATATTTTTGGTAATATTCACCTTAAGAATGGTACTAGCCAATTCGTGCTTTATACGACTCACCTGCATCTCCTCACCTTTTTTAAGTCATCGTCAATGCGCTCTAATCATTCAACCCCAGCACATCTTGCATATTGTATTGCCCAACGGCTTGCTCGGTCACCCAAGTTGCGGCACGTACAGCACCTGCGGCAAAAGTCATGCGCTCTCGTGCGCGGTGAGTAATCTCGACCACCTCGCCATCTGCGATGAACATCACCGTATGATCGCCTACGATCTCTCCACCGCGTACGGCATGAATACCAATCGTGCCCGACTCACGCTCACCCGTTTGTCCTTCGCGTCCGTAGATAGCGACGTCTTTTAGATTCTGTCCGCGCGCCTCTGCGACGGCTTCTGCCATCATATATGCCGTGCCAGATGGTGCATCGATTTTGTGTTTGTGATGCGCTTCGATGATCTCTACGTCAGCATCGTTACCAAATGCTTTGGCTGCCATACCAAGTAGTTTCAATGACAGGTTAACGCCTGTTGAATAGTTACCTGCATAGACGATAGCGATTTTTTCACTGGCTTTTGCCAATACCTGCTCTTGCGCCTCATTAAATCCTGTGGTGCCAATGACCATCGCGACATTATGCTCGGCACAAACTTGCATGTTTTTTTCGGTCGCATCAGGCAAGCTAAAGTCAATCAGCACATCGATGTCATTGATCACAGCTTCTAATTCGTCAACGATTTGCACCTCTAAACGTCCGATAGCTGCCACCTCGCCTGCATCCGCGCCGACGAGACTCGATCCTTGGCGCTCAATCGCTGCATTCAGGATGGTCTTAGGATTATTTTGTACCGCTTCGATAAGCATACGACCCATACGACCACCTGCACCGATCACACCAACTTTAATGGTTTGTTCTGTTGTTTGTTGACTCATATCGCTACCTTACATACTTTATATTTGGTGGGTTATTTTTGAATATCATTTATCGTCAGTTTAACAAATATCGTTAACTGAGTGGTTTTTTATCAGCACAAGAAAAAGCCCAAAGGTTTCATGTGAAACCTTTGGGCTTACTCTCAGTATGGCTATCTAGCAACAGTCTGTCTTAGTTAAATAATCAGTCAAACAAATCGCCAATCTTTTTAAAGAAGGATTTTTTATGTGGCGACTGCTGATGCTTACTGTCATCATCTAACGTATCTTGGAACTGACGCAATAGATCTTTTTGCTCACGAGTCAGATTGACAGGGGTTTCGATGACCACACGGCAGATCAAGTCGCCTTTCATCGTGGTGCGTACTGGCGTCACGCCTTTGCCGCGTACACGTAGCAGTTTGCCACTCTGCGTCCCTTCTGCCACTTTGATTTTTACTTTACCATCCAAGGTTGGAATTTCAACTTCTTTACCAAGTGCGGCATCCGTGATACTGACTGGTACATCCATATAGAGATCGGCGCCTTGACGAGTAAAGACGTTGTGTGGTTTGACACGTACTTCAACATACAAGTCGCCGTTCTGTACGCCTGCACCGCCAGCCTCGCCTTCACCTGCCAGACGGACGCGATCTCCATCGTCAACACCCGCTGGGATAGATACTTCTAGCGTGCGTGATTTGTCTTTGACGCCATTACCATGACAGTCAGGGCAAGGGTTTTTGATTTGCTTACCAGAGCCGCCACACTGCGGACAAGTCTGCTGCACGGCAAAGAAACCTTGCTGCATACGAACTTGACCCTGACCATGACACATCTCACAGGTCACGACATCAGAGGCATCTTTGGCACCTTTACCATCACAGGTATCACATGGCGCTGGCGCTGTGAAACTGATTTCTTTTTTGCAGCCGCGTACTGCTTCTTCTAATGTCAGCTCGATCACATAGCGCAAGTCAGAGCCGCGACGCGAACGTCCACCACCGCCGCCACGTGATTGGCCAAAGATATCACCAAAGTTACCAAAAATATCACCAAAGATGTCTTGGAAGTTGCCGCCGCCTGCACCGCCAAAGCCGCCGCCACCCATGCCATTTTCAAAGGCAGCATGACCCATGCGGTCATACGCTGAGCGCTTTTCTTCATCGCTCAGTACTTCATAAGCCATTGACGCTTCTTTGAATTTTTCATCGGCATCAGGGTCATCAGAGTTGCGATCTGGATGATATTTCATGGCAAGCTTGCGGTAGGCTCGCTTGATCTCCTTGCTATCAGCGGTTTTGCTGACACCCAATACTTCATAAAAATCGCGCTTACTCATGGTTTCTCCTATCATCTTCACAGTGCCACCGGCTCGTCAAATCATCAGCATTAAACATCGACAGTTTCAATTTCATACATAATCCTGCGATAAGGTTTCACATGAAACATATCAAAGGATGGACATACGCGATTGTAACGAGCAAATACGGTGAGGGCTGATTAGCCAAATCAATTATAAAAAGTTTGCGCTATTTATGGAGATGGTCTGCTGATTTATCAAGCGTTTAAGTCATGAAATTCAGAGTTGAGGTCTTGAGTCGGCGGTATACACGATTTATTAAGATTATTACAAAGCTTTTCATACCTGAATAATGACGAGTCGTGCTAGTATTTATCGCCATATCTACGGTCATTTATCCCTATAATGACAATGTTTGCGACAAGGTTCCCGTCTTATGAAAAAGCTGATTGTTTTATTGATTGTCATTGCCGTAGCCGTCTATGCAGGCTCTCCTTACTATAGTGCTTATCAGCTTAAAAATGCCTACGATGCCAGAGACGGGGCCAAGATCGCAGCCGCCATAGACTATGAGCAAGTGCGCCCAAGCATCCAACATCAGCTGACTGACCAATTTGCCACGACCATGACAAAGTACCCACTGATTGCTGAGCTGGGCGGAGACGCATTAACTCAAGCAGCCGATGGCTTTATTACAAAGGCCGTCGATGGTGCCATCACGCCGCAAAATATCGAAAAGGTCATTAACACTCAGGGTCAAGCCAATACAGCAACCAAAGAGCTGGCGGCGGCATGGGCCATCGCAAGCGATCAGGTCGATCTCAGAAACCTCATTCAAAGCTTGATCATTCAACGCGGCGACGTCGATGCGGTGGTCAAGAGCCAAATCCAGCAAGTCATGAAAAAACAAGCCGCGGAGCTTGAGCAACAAGCCGCACAAGGCAACGATAGCGATAAGCCAACACTGAGCTACTGCGGTATCAATTGCTTTGCTATCAGCGGTCAAATCAAAGGCTATCCGCTCACGATAGAGATGCAGCGCCAAGGCTTGATTGAGTGGAAGATCGTCGATATTGTCTTGCCATAGACGAATTGAGACCGCTTTTGGTATTCAACATTTTGATGAGTCAAACGATAAAAACCGCTTTATGAATCAGCTCATAAAGCGGTTTTTTGTGGCGTGATTTAAAATCTTTATTCACTAAAATGTGAACGACGCTAATGTGATTATTCGATACCTAAAAATTCTAAAAACTCAGGACTCTCAAAACTTGCCTGATACAGCACGCCATCCTCACGGTAGATAGCAGGTGTTGCTATCACCGCCAGTCCAGCGGCTTTTTCGCGATTGGGCGTCACGTGATCGACGTTACAGCTCGCTGGTGCAGGTGTCATCTCACCTTGCAGCATCGCCTTATCGAATGCCTGACGACGACTGCTCTCGCTACCTTGGCACCAGATACCACGCATTTGCTCAGGGGACTGCTCGTATATCGGATAGCCAATGATTTTTACCGTGACGCCTTTGGCATTGAGCATGGATATTTGCTGATGCAATCGACGGCAATACGGGCAGTTGACGTCATCAGCCACATAAATCACCGCCCTCTCAGGACTGGTCGCTGGATAAGTAATCAGTTGGCTTTCATCCAATGTCGCAAACACCGATTGATTTTTGCGTCGTTCAAACTTCTCATCGAGCCCGATAAACTGACCGTTTTTGATCACTGATATCTCACCGTCAGTGATGTACTGCGCATCGTCCGATAACAAGAAAGGCACCCCTTCTAGCGTTGCGCCCCAAATCACGCCCGGTACAGCCGTATAAAAGAACGGCGTTTTGGCGCTCATATTTTTGAGCGCACGCGTATTTTTGAGCAGCACCGATTTGACTGTTGCACTGACAGGCTTGCCTACCTGCGCACTCGTGCTGCGTACTGGTGTTTTGGTCACTACCCGCTTGCTTGGATTCTTTTTTAACTCACCTTGGATGACATAACGACCATCTTCGGTGATGTGCAATGGCGGCTGTTCAGCCAAATTTACCTGATACATATTGGGTAATTTGGACGGCGCAATGGAGGTAATCTGCGTTTTGATACCGGCTTGGGTCAGCACTTGGCGCAACCGCTTATCGACCGTTGCACTTACCGCTTTGCTCGTCTGCATGCTTTGATTGTTTTGGTTCAATTGGGTGCGTGTCGCATCCGCTGAGTTTGACTGAGCACAAGCCGTGGTTGCGAGTAGTACAAGGCTAATCAGGCTTACCGAATTAAAGGCAGATAGTTTCACAAAAGCAGTCCTCGTTAATGACTCATAAATTCTGTACTTGATAATATCTATCTTGATTGACCATCATAATATTATGTAAAAAAATAGATTGAGATATCAGACAGACTGTATCACAAGGAAGGTTTACACAAATGATTAGCGGCGCAATTTTGCAAAATTGCTACCCAGCTTTAAGAGATAGGCAACACAAGCAGACCGCAGAAATAGTGAAAGAGAATCACAAACATAAATAGCTGACAACAAAAAGCAGCACACGGTGTCGTGGCTGCTAATGAATTTAAAACGATGATTTAAACAGTAGTATGGATGCGCATACTACAGCAGTCAGAGACTAGAACTTGGCGACTTCTTCTGGCGTTAAGAAACGACTGTCGCCTTTCTCTAGGCCATCTAGATTGATATGACCGATACTGGCGCGGTGCAGCTCCGTCACTCGATTGCCAAAGTAACCCATCATGCGTTTGACTTGATGGTATTTGCCCTGCTCTAGTGTCAGACGGGCGTGTGTTTCATCGATGAACTCAAGCGTAGCAGGTTTGGTCGGCTCATAGTCGCCTTCTAACAAGATACCTTCAGCGACTTTTTTCACCGCCTTTTCTTGAGCATCGCTATCCATCGGCGATGCTAGGGTCAGCTCATAGACCTTGGCGTGCTCATGTTTAGGACTGGTGACACGGTGTAGCCAGCCGCCATCATCACTCATGAGTAGCGCGCCGGTGGTGTCGACATCGAGACGGCCAGCGATACGCAAGCTGCCCAGCTCTGGTACGGCAATCAGCTCAGTGACAATTGGGTATTCTTTGGCTTTTAGCGTACACTCAAAGCCTTCAGGTTTGTACAGCAAGATATAGCGATTGCCTGTTGCAACTGACAGCGGCTCGCCTGCCCACATCACCTCATCGTTGATGACATCGACATGTAGCCCTGGGTCTTTGACCACTTGATCGTTGACGGTGATCTCGCCGGCGTGCATGATCTTTTTTGATTCTTTACGCGACAGCTCGGTGGCTTTACTAATGAATTTATCTAAACGCATACTATTTACTACCATCGGTTTTATGATACCAGCCCTAAATCAGAAACTAACGACGCCAGCACTCAGCCATGAGCGCCTCGTTATCTTCGATGGTTAGAAATGGTACTATAATGAAAAATAAAATGAATACTGCGGCCAATATGGACGACAGTGACAGTTAGCTAAGTTTACCATATCCAACCTAAGCCTGATGAAATATGAGCTATCAAACCCTAAAACGCGCCGTCACCGCGCGCCTAGAAATTAAGAAATCTGAGTTTATTGCTTACGCGTATCCGGTGATCTCGCGTGAAGAGGCTATGTTTCACGTGGAACATCTGCGCGAACAATATCCAGATGCACGGCATTTTTGCTGGGGCTACATCATTGGTGACCCTGACAATACGACCAGTGCTGGTTTTGACGACGATGGCGAGCCAAGCGGCACCGCAGGCAGACCAATATTAAATGTCTTGCAACATAAGTCCATCGGCAACGTGATCATCGTCGTGGTGCGTTACTTTGGCGGTATCAAGCTAGGTGCTGGCGGTCTGACGCGCGCTTATGCAGGCGCGGCCCAAGCCGCGGTCGATCAGATGATATTGCAACCTTACGTGCCGATGACGCAAGTGCAAATACTAGCGGACTTTGCGACTGAAGCTCAGTGTCGCTATGTGGTCGAGAGCTTGAAAGGTGGTGTTGATGATGTCGCTTATAGTAAGCAAGTTACTTTGACTGTAACTATCGCAGAGGCCGATATTGAGACCTTAAAAACTGAACTAGCGATGGCAGGTAGAGTGATAGAACCCGCAGATTAGTATGTTCTAAAGAAGTAAACTGAGCTTAACTAAACAATACAGTAATCATCTGTTCACTGAGCCGTTCACCGAAAGCTGTTGGAAGCTTGCTGCGAGCTTAGTATGATGACAAATTCGTTAAATTAATGATTCATAGACTTAGTCTTATAAAACTGTTTTGTTTCACGTGAAACTAGCTATTTAAATCATACTCATATTTTCTATTTATACTTTTATTTTACAATTGTAGAAACCCTACTATGACGACCTTTACTTATACCCCCTTTAAGCCGCCCTTTTGGCTAACCAATCCACACTTGCAAAGCATCTTGCCCAAGTTTTTTGCGCCAAAAGCACCAACTTATCGCCGCGAAGTCGAAAAAGACTCTTTGGATGAAAGCGATATTGCCTACGATTTTTATGATGCGCATCCTATAGAACATTCAGAAAACTCAGAAAATTGTGAATTTGAACAAACGCCATTAATCGTTTTGTTCCACGGTATGGAAGGCAGTAGCGATAGCCATTATGCCCGCGCTCTGGCTTATCAGATGCACGCGCAAGGCTGGCACTTTGTGGTGGCACATTTTCGTAGTTGTGGTGGTATTCCTGCTAATGGCAGAGTTTTTTATAATGCGGGTGATACCGATGAAGTACATCACGCGCTGCAAAATCTAAAGCAGCAATACGCCAATATCTATGCGGTCGGTGTCTCTTTAGGTGGCAATGCACTGGCAAAATATATGGGCGAATACGGCGAGAAAGCGCTCTGTAAAGGCGCGGCTGTTATCTCTGCGCCAGTCGATATGTCATCAGCAGCGCTCAGTATGCATAGCTTTTTAAGTCATCGTATTTATACGCCTTATTTGCTTAATCCAATTATCAAAAAAGCCTTGGCAAACGACATTACTCAAGAGGAGATCGACTCGATCAAAGCGGTCAATCGCATCAGTGACTTTGATGATATCTTTACCGCGCCGCGTCATGGCTACCGCTCTAACAACCACTACTATCAAGCCTCGTCCGCCCTTCCCTATTTGATCAAAGTGACCAAGCCTTTATTACTCATCAGTGCAAAGGACGATCCGTTTATTGGCTTTACCGCGACACCAAACGATGTCTCTGATAGCGTCACTATCTTAGATACTGAGCACGGTGGACATATCGGCTATTTGCGTTATCGCTCAGATAAAGGTCGAGCAAAAAATAATACTAATGGCAAGTCTTCAAAATTTGATATCAACTGGATACCCGAAACGGTTAGTGCTTACTTCAATTGGATTGGGGTCGAGTCACGTAAAAAACAGGCCTAAGTAGCCCTGACAATAGCTCCTAATCTAACGATTTTTAATAATGCCCTTTAAACCTTCGAGACGACTTTATGTACCCATTTATCCGTTATGCCAGCACCATCGCTCATGCCGCCTTAAAAGCAAAAAAGGGCGATACCTTAACTCTAAAAGAGACCAGCGAGATTCAGTTTCGCTGTCGCCTGACGGATATCGATAACTTCTTGGAGATGAATAACGGTCGCGTATTCACGCTGTATGATTTGGGGCGTATGGATTTTGCGGTGCGTAGCGGACTTGGCACGCAGCTGCTAAAACAGCGTTGGGGTCTGGTCATCGCTGGCAGTACCATCCAATATCGCAAGCGTATTCGCGCCTTTGAAAAAGTCACGCTAAAAACCAAAATCGTCGGTATCGATGCGCGCTGGCTCTATATTGAGCAATCCATGTGGGTCAAAGGCAAACCTTGCTCCTCTGCGCTACTGCGTACAGGCGTGACCAAAGGTGGTCGGGTGATTGACACGGCACAAGTACTGGCCGCATTGGGCAAGTCTGACTGGGACCTACCGCCAGCGGGCTATGTTGCTGAATGGATAGAGAGCGATCGTGATCGTCCATGGCCACCGGAAGATTGATTTGGTTGAAGTTAAAAAGTCATAACTTAGTTTCTCAAACTAGATTATGACTTTTTTATATTCAAGCATATTTGACCCGAAACTCTTCAACCTTTTGTAGTATCTCATCCACTGTACTTTGTAGCTCTGGTCCCATACGTAAATACTCTTGCTGGCGTTCGTCTTTGAGTAATGAAACTGTAGCGTAGTAAATAGGTTTAAACTGTTCTTTAAGATGCTTGAATCTATTCATTAGCTCATAAATTATTTCTAATTGGTTTTTTTTAATCAAAAGTAACAGTAAATTTTCAAAAAAATCAAAAGACATTGAACTTTCTTCAAATATGAATCCTTGACTTCTCAAAACTTCCAAACTACTTCTAAAATCTTCAAACTCATCAAACCATAGCTGTATATATGCCTGAAAAACCATAAATATGGGGCTATCAAACCTTGCTTCTGACTTTGTTTCATTAACTATTATTCGACCAACGCTCTTAGCACTTGTGTATTCTATATCGATTATGTTTACTAATAACATTAAGCGACTCATAGAAGATTTTTTTGACTTCTGAAGAATGTTAGAAATAACTTTATTCTTTAAATATTCATCTTTATTAAGAAATTCATAGACAATTTCTAATACTATTAGATTTTCAGCAGTACCAACATCTAGTTTTAATATTTCTTCAATGTTATATTTTGCCTCTTCATATCTTTTAATTTCTATATTATAGAAGCAGTTCTCTAGGTTAGTTTTATAAGTCTCCCACTCTTCAGACTTAATTAAGTTATTATAGTATGGTTTTAAATAAATATTTACTCCAGCCTTTAAAGTCTCATCTATATGTTCGCTAGCTAATAAAGCATTAATATATACTTCTTTAGTTTTTTTCAATTTAAACCCATCAATTTCATCTATATCTATGTAAGGTATAGCTATTTCAACCAACTTTATATTTAGTTCATTCTTATCATACCAACTCTCTAAAAACCTCGTAAGCCATAATACTCGACGCTTATCTGTTTGACTCCCATAGCGCATCAAATACCAAATATTAAAAAATCGCTCCTTAACAATATAAAGATGGTTTTTAGTGCTTGTCTCAATCTTATCGACTATCCACTGTTGCTGTAGCTTGACCAACTGTGCAGATACGGTCTTACTTGGTAGGCGCGTTTGTTCTGCGATTTCTTTGGTACTCATCGCATCCCAATTCATAGCAATGGCGTGTACGATAGCTTTTTGCTGGCGTGATAAATCATCCATTCGATGCTTGTATAATGGTGTGGTCTTATCTATCGTTTCCTCTAAGTAAGCATAGCTGCTCTCTTTTGCCCCTTCCATAATGATTTGAAATAGCAAAACAATAGTGCGCGGTACACCATCCGTTAAACGTCTGACCGCTTCTATACGTTCAGGGTGCTCAGTAATGATTTCTTCAATCGTTTTGACTGCTTCTTCACCAGTTTGTTTCGCCAAAGAGCGCAGAAGCTCGTGCATTTCTGCTTCACTAATAGATTTTAGATTAACCAATTTAAAAAACTGATAAAAGGGCGCGGCACCATCAAAATGTGCTTCCAGCAATTGACTAGAACCACCAATCAAACGAATTTGTGGATGTAAGCTGAGCACTTCTCGCAGTTGTGCATGTTCAATCTCGTCAAATTCTTTAAATAGCTCTCCTAGGTTATCTACAAAGACAATGATCTTTTGATTATTATTCTCTAAATAAAAACGTATGGTTTCCCAAGCAACTTCAGCATTATCATCCAAACCTGAAAGTCGTTCAAACAGCTCAGTGTATAGCTCAGAGTCATATTCTGATAGTTTTTCAGCGATACGCAGCCAAAAGGTAAATAGAGATAATATTCCATACTCCTCTTCATTTAAAAGAATAGGGATTAGCCACTTGTTTAAGGTATCATCTTCAGCAACAGCATAAGCTATACGTGATAATAGCGTTGTCTTGCCAGCACCGCGCACACCTTGGATCAGATAGTGCGTTTCAGGGTTTTTCATTGACCCTTTTTGGATATCTTTCCAAATTCGTTGATATTCTTTTTTGCGTATACTGAACCCTGCTTTTAATAACTGTGCATCTATATTTTGCGTGTTATAAAGTAGGACTGAATGACTTTTTGTATTATTTTCCATAACGAACCCACCAGCGTTTGAGTAAGGGTGATGTGAATTGGTAAGTATCGTCTTCTGAGTGATAGAGGTAGCCTTCATGTTTAAGGCAGGTTAAGACATAACTGGCATTGATATGATCTTTATAGTCCTCATGTTGGCTCAAGTTAAAAATTTCGCTATAAGGCAATGCTCCACTATGATCAGAAACCAGGGTCAATGTTGATTCGGCAAATATCCTTTCTAGCTTTTCTAATCGATTTAAGCGTTCACGCCAATGAGAAAACTTCGTTTTGGTTTCTTGTTCAAACAACTGATCAATACAACTTACAATGTCTTGTTCTTCTAACAACTGCTCATCTTCATAGTTATCAAGTATTTCTTCACATACCAGTGCAAGATAGTACGGCATATTCCATCCTACTTGCTCAATGATAATATTTTTCAAGTCATCAGTTAAGACTCGTTCAGATGATTTTTTAAAATAGAAATCTATGAAATTCTTAGCTTCTAAAGCTGATAATGGATTGATCGTTGTATGGACAAAGACATTAATTAAATTGCTTAGATTGAGTTTTTTGGCAACAGTATCTAGTCCAATAGATCCTGTGAAGATAAAACGTACTTTTTTATTAAAATCGATATCTTGGCATATCTCTCTAATACCTGATAAAAACTTGATAGCCGCCATTTCACCATGCTGCTTGTAAATATTGATAAGCACATCAGGAAACTCATCAATAGCAATTATCAAAGTTATCTCTGTATCGCTCAAACTATCCATTAAAATTTGTCGAATGATGTCTGTATTGATGGCACAAGGTTCATCAGTATTCCTCTTGTCGGCTGCTACCTTTACACCAAATGCTTCTACCGAGAGATCAATATCAAGTTTACTGAACCAGCCTTTCACTTTTGTAGAAACACTAGCCGTATTGGTAACGAACTCTGACTGCGTAATAGATTTCAATAGCTTTCTATAAAACTCTTGCTCATCTATACAGTCTTGGACGTAGCTATAGATAAGAGCATAGCCTTCTTTAGGGTTATCCTTTAGATGGTGTATTAATGAAGACTTGCCTACTCGTCTTGGAGCAAGCAGCAACAAATGATCGCCCTGAGCAAGCTTGCGCCATATTACTCTTTCATCTTTTGGACGTGGAAAGTAGTTGTTGCCATAGACTACGTTACCTACACTCATCTTCATTCCTTATTATGACTACAGTACTATAGTCATAATACTTAACTACAAAATCGTAGTCAAATATTTTAACTACAAATCTGTAGTCACCCCCCCTTATTCAGCAACTAAATAAACACTATCCAACACGCGCACCGCCTACCTCTGCTACAGTAAGTCATGCAAATATCCTAATAAAAAGGAGCCATTCATGAGCTTACTCAATACGCTTAACCTCATCTATCCGATTATCCAAGCGCCAATGGCAGGCGGTGCTACTACCCCTGAGCTGATTGCAAGTGTCAGTAACTTTGGTGGACTGGGTTCATTAGGCGCTGGTATGACCGCGCCAGATGTTTTGGATAGCCAAATCAATACGATTAAGACCCTGACCGACCGTCCTTTTATGGTCAATCTGATGGTGCTATCTGAGCAGGAGTCGAGCAGCTTTGATACCGCCATGCCGAATTGGTTGATTAATTATTACCAAGAGCAGAATATAGAATTTACGCTACCCACGCGTCCAGCACAGAGCTTTGCTGAACAGTTGCAAGTCCTCTATGACAACCCTGTACCTGTCGCCAGTTTTACTTTTGGTATTATCAGTGCCGATCAAGTTGAGCGTCTACAAAGTGTTGGCACACACGTCATCGGTACGGCAAACCACCCATTGGAAGCCAAAGCATGGAGCGATATTGGCGCAGATGCGGTGTGCGCGCAAGGAGCAGAAGCTGGCGGTCATCGCGGTGGCTGGTTGCCGCAAAGCGAAACCGATCCATTAGGATTATTGACGCTGATTAGCCAAACGCACGCTTGCACAGATATTCCGTTGATTGCCGCAGGTGGCATTATGACGGGACAGGATATCAAGGCAGTACAAGCGGCAGGAGCCGAACTTGCGCAAATGGGAACGGCATTTTTGACCACAGATCAATGCGGTATTAATGATACGTATAAACAAGCGCTCATTGATGCCAGTCAAAGGTTACGCAGTACTGAGACGCGCTTAACACGACTGTTCTCAGGTAAGCTTGCTCGTGGTCTTTTAAACGATTATTTGCGTGATTTTGCTCAATTTGAGAGTGCAGATGCGCTACCGCCCTACCCGCAATTCAATGCCATGACTAAATTTATGCGAACGGATGCGGCCAAGCGTTTGGACGCCGAGCATCTGTCGTTATGGGCAGGGCAAGGCGTCACGTTAGTCAGAGACGAAAGTACAGACGCCTTACTGACACGATTAACAAAAGACTTGTGAATTACTGACCCTTCAGCGTTGCACGAAACCCTTTATAGTCATCAGCCGTCTTTGTGGCCGCCTCTATCATCGGTACGTGACCGATATCTTCCATCATAATGACTTGCGCTTGCGGGATGATGTCTTTGATCACATTGACCGTTTCAGGTTTGATGACTTGATCTTTATCACCCCAAACCACGAGCGTTGGGATATGATAGTTCGCGATGATTTGAGCGCGCTCCTCGACACTATCAGTGACGATTTGTTCAAGGATTTTGGCGTCCAACTCCTTATTATTGATACGCTCTTGCGCGAATACCGCTTTGACTGACTTGGGCAAATAAGGCGGCTTATACATGACAAAATCGTACATCTTATAGAAGTCTTCTTTGCTATTGATCAGCAATGGGTTGTTCTCAAGGGTTGCGCCCTCAAGCGATTTTGGCACGCCTGCTGACCAAAATCCTGCGCTATCGACAAGCCACAGACTCTTGACGTCTTTTGGGTACTTTGCGGCATAAGCGACACTGATCGCGCCGCCCATCGAGTTACCGCCGATGTGAATATTGCTTGCTAATCTCTTAGCTTGCAACAGCTCATGTAAGCGCGTGGCCTGTGCCTGTGAGCGATAGTCTGCGCTCATAGGTTTGCTCGACTCACCAAAACCCAGCAGATCAGGAATGATCAGATGATAGTCCTTTAATTCGTCAGCGATACGGGTGAAGTTGTCCTTATTACCGCCAAAACCGTGAATGAGGAGTAAGGGCTCGCCTGTTAGGTTGGCGTTTTCGGCATAAACTAACTTGTCGCCAGAAGCTAGCGTAAATGATTTGACATCCAGATCAGACTTATTGCGCTCATATTGGATAATTTTTTGAGTGGTGTTAACGGCAAGCGTATTGGGCGCTGTGGTACAGCCTACGATAGAGAGACTAAATAGTGCGGCAAGGCCTAAGCGTTTGAATAGCATGGAGGCATCCTTGTTTAGAATTAAGGTGGAAATAAAATCTAACTTTGATTTTAGCGCTAAACTTGTGCCTAGATTTTTTAATTTATAACTTTCTAGCCAAGATAGCTTAAGCATTGTCATTTATAATAGGAGCGCTTTATAGCAGTAGTGGTTATAACTACAACCCTAAGCTCACTATCTATTCTCAATTAAACCCAACTGACACTCATCAAAGCCCAATCAAAGTGGCATAGAAGGATGCACCTTGAGCGACACGAGTACGCCCTCCAGTAAATCGCGTGACCTTACCAAAGGGTCTATCGCCAAAACCATGCTCTTATTTGCCTTGCCAACCCTTGGATCGTCAGCGCTACAATCGTTGAACGGCTCCATCAACGCTGTCTGGGTTGGGCGCTTTTTAGGAGAAGAGGCGCTCGCTGCAACAGCGAACGGCAACATTTTGATGTTTATACTCATCTCCTTTGTCTTTGGTTTTGGTATGGCGTCTACTATTTTGATTGGTCAGGCCATGGGACGCCGTGATGAGACGATGGTCAAAAGGACCATGGGCACGGCGCTCGGCAGTATTATTCCGATCAGTATAGTGGTGTCAGCAGGAGGATGGATATTTGCGCCAATGCTGCTAGATTTGCTTGGCACGCCAGCCAGTGCGGTGGATCTGGCTCTGACCTATCTACGGATGATTTTTGCTGCGATGCCCATCACGCTCACGTTTACGCTGATCATGATGGCACTGCGCGGGACGGGCGATTCTACGACGCCGCTTTGGTTTATCATTATATCGGTGGTGATCGATCTGATTTTGACGCCGACGCTGATTTTGGGTCTAGGGCCTTTTCCTGAATGGGGTATATTTGGCTCGGCTTTTGCCACCGCCGCTGCAAACACGCTCGCGCTTATTGGTATGGTTATCACGATGTACATGCGCGGCTCTGTGTTGACACTCAGCATGCCAGAGCTGCGCTTTTTGCGCGCAGACCGAGATATTTTAAAATCGATGTTTTCAAAAGGCTTACCGATGGGCCTACAGATGATTGTCATCTCTTCGGCGGCATTGACGATGCTGTCATTAATCAACCGTGAAGGGGTACAGACTACCGCTGCCTATAGTGCTACCCAACAGCTGTGGACATACGTGCAGATGCCTGCAATGGCACTAAGTGCCGCAGCCAGCGCGATGGTTGCACAGAATATCGGTGCCAATCAATGGGCCAGAGTCTCAGATATCACCCGATGGGGACTCATCTTTAACGTGATATTGACAGGCGCAATTATCGCGGTGCTGACGATGTTTGATGGTACTATTTTGGGCTTTTTTCTGGGCAGTGATAGCGAGGCGTTGCCCATCGGAGAACACATTCAGCTCATGGCAACATGGGGTTTTATCTTTTTTGGAATAGCGCAAGTGCTGTTTGGCACCATGCGGGCGAACGGCTATGTGATTTGGCCATTGGTCGTTATGGCGATCTCCATGTACCCCGTGCGCCTTGGATTTGCGTTTGGGCTTTATCCCCTACTCGGTAAGGACGCGCTTTGGCTGTCATTTCCAGCAGGCATGGTAGCCACGGCTCTAATGGGGGCAGGACTATATCTGTATGGCGGATGGCGCAAGGGCAAGAACTTGGTCGCAGAAGAAGCGGCTCAAGGGAGCGAAGGATATCGTGTAAATGGCGGTACCTCTGCGTCGTGTCGTGACATCACCCCGACGACGGTATGGAAGCTGCTCCCTGTGCGCCGTATCACAAGGTTACACCGACGACTTCGTAAACGACTCTACAGGCACCGTATGATCAAGAACAGTAAAGGATCATAGCGTGGTTTATAGATACGATTAGCTCAAGCGCGCTTAATCATTACGGCTTTTGTTCGTTGGTATTTGGTATTTGATATTTGATATTTGGTATCACCTTGACTGAATAAAACGCACCGTATATAAAAACCTTTTCTGGGTTAAGCATTGGCTACTAACACATTACAATGCTATATCAGCCAATAAAAAATCTACCGCAGCGGCGGCATGAATCGCTGTGGTATCAAATACAGGGATTGGGCTGTCGTCTTGCGTGATCAACAGGCCAATCTCAGTACAGCCTAGTATCACCCCCTCTGCTCCTTGCTCAGCAAGCTTAGTTATGACATCGATATAATATTCGCGTGAGCTGTCTTTGAACTTACCGACGCACAGCTCTTTTTTGATGATACGGTGTATCTCTGCCCGCTCATCCTCGGCAGGTATCAACACTTCTAGCCCTGCATCAATCAGACACTGCTTATAAAAATCTTGAGTCATCGTAAACTGCGTACCCAGTAACACTATTTTGCCGATATTTTGTACTTTGATGGCATCGATAGTGGCATCTGCAATATGAATCAATGGCAGGTCTGTGGCTGATTGTACATCGTCGAATAATTTGTGCATGGTGTTAGAAGCGATCACAATTCCTTGTGCGCCAGCCGCTTGTAGACGCTTGCCGCTACTCGCCATCATCGCGCCCAGCTCGTCCCATTCACCCGTTTCTTGTAGCGTATTGATAGGACCAAAATCGACACTATGGATCAGTAAATCTGCTGAATGCAATCCACCCAATTCAGCTTTGATGCCTTCATTAATAATGCGATAGTAGCTTTCAGTACTCTCCCAACTCATACCGCCAATAATGCCGAGTGTTCGCTGTGCTTGGTCTGCCATTTTATTGTCCTATTTATCGTTTAGTCTTACTTATCATAGATTATCGTAGCAAAAGTTACTCTCTAGAAGAGCGCATTATCTAGAGATATTGTTTTTCTCAAGATAAAAAGATGGTTATGAATCTATAGCAAACCTGACGATTGATAATAACGATTTTACCAGTCCGTCATCACGGAGTATCATGAGCGCTGCTATCACTTGTAGGACAATCGAAACTATGGCCAACTTCCCCACCATCAGAATACGCACCCGCCGCAAATACTATCGCCTGATCTTTACCGGTCTTATGGCGATGATGATGTCACTGATTATCTCATCGGCGCTGATGCTCATTAAGGTGGGCTTTATTGATGGTTTTTTTACCGAGCTGATGCACTCATGGGGACTGGCCTTTATCGTGGCGTGGCCCAGCGCGTATTTTTGTGCTTATATGGTGCAGGAGCATATCCTTAGTCGCATTGAGTTTTATTAAGCCCCTATTTTATTAAGCCCCTATATAGTCAATCTCTTTTCATATAGCGCCGTGTCATTGACGGCTCAAGCACTATGTCTGTACATGATCAGTATGGCGACTGCTCATCTTTATCAAATGCAGCAATCCATATCTATGCTGTCAAGACAATGACTGAGCATTTAATCCACCTGAAACAAAACCATACATAACGTTATCATCTATTTACTAGACGACCAGTCTATTGTTATCTATAGTATGACCCATACTGATTATATTTAAACCAGATCACACAGTACGATAGCTACACCATAATGTGATGCTCTGGGTCCTACACACATAACAACAAATAATTGATTAAGGATAATTTATGCGCGCTGCTATTTATGATCACTTTGGCAAACCTTCCGACGTACTGAGCGTGGGCGAGCGTCCTATGCCGCAGCCTGCTGCCAACGAAGTCCGTATCAAAACCATCCTCTCACCCATTCATAACCACGACATGCTAACGGTCAGCGGGCAATACGGCTACAAGCCAGAAATGCCAGCGGTTGGCGGTAGTGAAGCGTTAGGAATTATTGATGCGGTCGGTGATGAGGTCACAGACCTAAGCGTCGGTCAGCGCGTGGCCTGTGCCAGTGTGCACGAAACATGGGCAGAGTATTTTGTCGCCCCTGCCAACATGGTATTTGTCATCCCTGATAGGATCGAAGACGAACTGGCCGCGCAGCTGATTGCTATGCCACTGTCTGCATTAATGCTGCTTGAATTCCTAGAAGTAGATAGTGGACAATGGATCATCCATAATGCGGCTAATGGTGCTGTTGGTAAAACACTAGCCATGCTGGCAGCGGCACGCGGTGTGAACACCATTAATCTCGTACGTAGCAAAGACTCGTTAGAAGAGCTGACCGCGCTAGATATCAAAAACAATGTCGTCACTGCTGATGATGACTGGCAAGACCAAGTCCGCGCTATCATTGGTGAAAACAAGATCACCGCTGCTGTGGACTCCGTCGGTGGTGAATCAAGCAATGAGCTGCTATCGCTACTCGGTAGCAACGGCACGTTGGTCTCGTTTGGTATTATGTCAGGTAAACCAATGCAACTAGACGCTGGCAGCCTGATCTTTAAGCAAGCTATCGTCAAAGGCTTCTGGGGCAGCAAAACCAGCCAAGAAATGGATCTGGACAACAAACAGCGTCTGATTGATGAACTACTAGAGCGCGCGACCAACGGCAATCTAAAATTACCAATTGAAGCGGTTTATGGGCTTGATGAGATTACCAAAGCCGTCTCAGGTGATGGGCAATCTGGCAAAAAAGGTAAGGTACTATTAAAACCTTAGTACCTTTAAAGTACTGTCAAAACTATAATTTACACACTAACCTTTCAATGACTATTATCATCAGAGGTAGCATAAAATAAGAAGAAGCCCGTTTGTATTTATCCTAAAGTACAGTGGGATTTTTTTGCTTTAGTGGCTTTGCAGTCATGAGATAATGATGCATGCGATAGTTAAGCCATGACTCATGAACATAAACAATAAAACGTAATAGGGATATCACTATGTCAAACGAGAAAACGTTTAAAGCCTTAGTCGTTGAAGAAACTAACGACGGCGAATTCAAAAAAAGCATTCAAGAGCGCAAAGTCATTGACTTACCAGAGAATGACTTGCTCATCGAAGTGCATTATTCATCATTGAACTTCAAAGATGCCATGTCAGCCACGGGCAATAAAAGAATCACCAGAAACTATCCGCATACCCCTGGTATTGACGCGGCAGGTGTCGTCGTCAGTGACAAATCAGGCACGTTTAGCGCAGGGCAAGAAGTGTTGGTATTCGGCTATGATCTCGGCATGGACACCGCAGGCGGGCTTGGCCAGATAATCTCGATACCCGCTGATTGGGCGATAGAATGTCCAAAATCATTAACATTAAAAGAAGCAATGATATACGGCACAGGCGGTTTGACAGCGGCTTTGAGCATTCAAAAATTAGAAAAAATGGGCGCAAAACCCAGTGATGGCCCAGTCGCGGTCACAGGAGCCACGGGCGGCGTGGGTAGTATCAGTATCGCGATATTAAGTCAATTGGGCTACGAGGTTATCGCCTTCTCAGGTAAGCCTGAACAAAGCGATTATCTAAAAGATCTTGGCGCAAGCGAAGTCCGTCATCGCGATACGATCAATGAAATCGGTAGCAAACCTATCGGCCGTGAGCTGTGGGCCAATGCCATTGATACGCTCGGTGGCGATTATCTAGCTAATTTGCTCAAGCAAACCAAAGCGGGCGGCGCAGTGACCAGTTGCGGCCTAGCGGGCGGTGCGGAGTTTTCGATGACGGTCATGCCATTTATCACCAGAGCAGTGTCATTATTGGGTATCGATTCGGTCTATATTCCATTGGACGATAAAAAGGCCATTTGGGAGCGCGTTTCAACCGATATGAAATTGCCTGACCTTGAGAGTTATGCTGAAGAAATTACCCTTGAGCAAACGCCTGAATACTTAGATCGCTTTGTTTCGAGTAAGGTGGTTGGGCGTTATGTGGTAAATGTGAAGGGTTAGGTAATATAGGATTTTATACAAAAACCACACCAAATTAAGGTTTAGTGTGGTTTTTTCATTTCGTGAATAGTAACCAAATAAGCGTACTAAATATTGCATTCGTAATTAAACCTCTTATTATTTCAGCTTTATTCTGGTTCCAATAATTGCTCATAAAAAGCATTGATCGTTCAACACTACTAACAAAAACAAAGCTCTTACTTGATAAATCTAAGTCTTCATCTAAATTTTTTTGAAGAAGGGATAATGAAACTATAAACTCTACTATAAAATAATCATAATATTCCGAAAAAGCTTTCTTTAATGATTTTTGGGTCTCTTCAGTTAGATCATTAAAGTCATCCACAGAAGATATTTCATCACTTATACTTGCATCTATATTTTTAGCTTCTACTATAAAACTTTCTGTTATCTCAGGTACTTCACCATAATCTTGTTGCCATATACTATCTTTTGGAAAATTCTTTAGTCTCGATATTGCCTTAAAAGACTCAAGATTACGCAAAGATTCAAACTGCTTAATAATACCAGCATATTCGGATATAGTTGATTCAGGAATAACTCTAGATGTCTGCAGCTCTCTCACAAGATTAGCAAACTCACTTCCATTAAATACCTTACCAACTGTATTGAGAGAATCTCTCAATGGCTCTATCGATTTTCTAAATTGACTGAATGATGCCATCATATCTTTATAGGAATCGGTCCCTCCCATACTTTGTATCACTCTATCTTTCATAGACAAAGTACTGTTGTAAGTACTTAATTCTTTTCTCGCTTCAAAAAACATATCTTGAAGCGATGCTGTATCTTGAAAACCTAAATCAGCAAATCTTTCCATCGTACTCTGATTTTCAAAGCTGGAAAAATCTAAGCCTGACTGTTGAAACGCTTTTCTAGCAATTTCTCCAACACTAGAAGTCGATCTTATATATTCATATTGACTAGCTACTGCCAACATATTTAATGAGTTTTTAGCTTTGTATAGAGGGTCTATCTGTTTTTGGATTTCATTAAAACTTTCCATTATTGACGGTTCAATCACACCCTCAAGCTGTTTCTTATCCATTTACGTATATCCTTTTTTCAGCTAACTATGAAAAACCATTAAAAGTAATTAGTATTTGAGGATTATTAATTACTTAATCAACTAAATTTCAGTTTTAAATATTCAAACTAAAAAAACACCCAACTAAGTTGAGTGCTTTTTTATTGACGACAAGCTGTATATCAATTCAAAAAATTACTTTGAAAAGCTTTTTAGATAAGTTTACGTAGTCTAAGATGGTAACAAGGCAACCGAGCGCAGATAGTACGTGTTTGTACGTCTAGCGAGGTTAACAAAGTTACCGTTTAAAATACTTAAACGGACTATTCCCACTCAATCGTCGCCGGCGGCTTGCTCGACACATCATACGTCACGCGTGAGACATCAGCGATTTCATTCATAATGCGATTCGATACTGTCTCAATCAAATCATACGGCAGATGGGCAAAGCGCGCAGTCATAAAGTCGACAGTTTCAACGGCACGTAGCGCGATGACCCACGCATAGCGGCGGCCATCACCGACCACGCCGACCGATTTGATTGGTTGGAAGACGGCAAAGGCTTGCGCGGTCTTATCATACCAGCCTGAACGCTCAAGCTCTTGCATAAAGATAGCATCTGCCAAACGCAAGACATCCGCGTATTCTTTTTTTACTTCACCAAGGATTCGTACGCCCAAACCTGGACCTGGGAATGGATGACGATAGATCATTTTGGCAGGTAAGCCTAAAGTAATACCAAGCTTGCGTACTTCATCTTTGAACAAATCACGTAGTGGCTCAATCAATTTAAAGCTTAAGTCATCTGGCAAACCGCCAACGTTATGATGGCTCTTAATGACGTGTGCTTTACCTTGATGTGACTTAGCAGATTCGATCACGTCTGGGTAAATCGTACCCTGTGCTAAGAACTCAACAACTTTACCATCGCTCTGCTCGCTCACTTGACGCGCACTATCAGCGAATACGTCGATGAAGGTTTTACCAATGATTTTGCGTTTTTTCTCTGGATCCGACTCGCCTGCTAGCGCATCTAAGAACAAATCTTCGGCATCAACACGGATGACTTTTACGCCCATGTTTTCTGCAAAAACTTGCATGACCTGATCGCCTTCATGCAGACGCAAGAGACCATTATCCACAAACACACAAGTCAGCTGATCGCCAATGGCTTTGTGCAATAGTGCTGCAACGACTGAGCTGTCCACTCCGCCCGATAGTCCGAGCAATACTTGCTTGTCACCGATTTGCTCTTTGAGCTGCGCAATACGCATATCGGCGATATTGTCTGGCGTCCACTCACCAGCACAATCGCAAATCTGATGGACAAAACGACCTAGCAGCGCTTGACCTTGTAGGGTGTGCGTCACTTCTGGGTGGAACTGTAGACCGTAGTATTGCTTGTCATCATTGGCCATAATCGCAATCGGGCAGCTTGGCGTACTAGCAATGATGTCAAAGCCTTCAGGCGCTTCGATGACTTTATCACCATGGCTCATCCAAACGTTTAGCTTGGCAGCCGCGCCGTCAGTCTTGCTGTCTTCAATACCGTCAGTCAGCTGCGAGTGACCATTTACTTCGATGGTCGCCGCACCAAACTCATGAATATCACTGGCATGAACCTGCCCGCCAAAACGATCTGCCATCGCTTGCATACCGTAGCAAATACCCAATACAGGCACGCCTAGGTCAAACACCGCGTCATTGATACGCGGGCTGTTATCTGCATGGACGCTCTCAGGGCCACCCGATAAGATGACGCCTTTTGCGCCAAAATCGATGATACGCTGAGTGTCGATGTCATAAGGGAACATCTCACAAAATACCCCAGAATCGCGCACACGGCGAGCGATTAACTGACTGTATTGCGAGCCAAAATCGAGGATTAAAATGCGGTCTTGCTTGATAGTTGGCGTCGATGATGCGGTCGTCATAAGGTGAGTATCCATCAATAAAAAATTGGTGCCCTATTTTAACAAGTTTAGCGCCATGAATGGCGGTTGATATGCGGTTTATTCTTAACTATTTTTTTCAAGCGTTGACGCACTCAACATAAGGACATGACTAAGACAGATTTTTGACGCCTATCGCTATAAACCTTCTATAAAACCTTATTCTATAGGTGTACATCTAGGCAATAACTAATGATTTTCTGTTTACGAGCAACCGCAGTAGGTTATTTGGCCAGTGCTACTGGTGTCCGTTCAACGGCGGTCCGTGAAGCAGCGATGGCAAGTGGCATGGGCTCGGTTTCTATGGGTAATGAATCCATGGCAAACGGTGTCAAATAGCTGGCCAATATCTTGATATTACCTGCGCTATTTTCCTTGTTTGCCTGCGATTTATCTCATTTTTATCACCATTTTTAAAATAGAGACACGCCCTAGCAAAACAATCTCGCTACGGCGGGATTTTTTTACGGTTATATTTCACTATTTTTCGCCAGTTATCCTTTTATACAAATTATACAAACTCCTCATCTCTATATTTTCGGTACTTCACTAAGTTTCTTAAGTTAATGACTGAAAAACTTACGTAACATTACGAGATAGCGCAGAAACTAACACTTAATAATCAATATGTTACCAAGCTTTGTATTACTATGAATTTGTTCTCTCAAGCGCCAATTAAATATTTCATTAAAACCAAAGCGCTATTTGTTGGCTCTGTTTCCATCGTCGACAGCACGATAACGATAAGAATAAAAGATTATGACTCCTTTAACGCCTGCGTCTCGTATGATGCAAAGTGTGCAAGATACTGTTTTTGCGCCCGTGTCATCTCAGTCGACTGCTGCCGCGATTACCTTTAGTTTTCAGCTAATGACACGAGCGGAGCCACCTGAGATTGTGATTGCAACCATTAAGTCGTTATTGGCTGTCAAACAGGCAGTGGATGAAATCTTAATTATTGATAATAACCATACGGATAAATCTCTTTATCAACCACTGGCCGCCTTTTGTGAATCGCTAGATGCCGCGCTCAACGTGCGCTTTTATCATATTGATGAGATTGCAGGCTACAAAGCGGGTGCGCTTAACTTGGCGCTGGCGTGGATGGACAGACGCTGTAGTCATATCGTGGTGGTGGATAGCGATTACGAAGCATTGCCGCATGCCCGTGAGGCGATGGTACAAGCCATTAACGACTATCCTGAGCACACACTATTACAGTTTCCGCAGTTTTATCGCAGCGCCCATCTTGAGGACATTCACAGCGAGCTGAATCATTACTTTAACCATCACCTATATCAGCCGCGCAATCGTATGCGCGCCTTATCGACAGGCACGTATGCGGTCATTCGCCGTCGTGATTTGCAGCAGCTGGGCGGCTGGTCGGGCGCATCAATCACCGAAGACGCACAGATGGGAGTGCTCATGCATCAGCATGATATGCGTAGCGCCTTTATTCCTACAGTGATTGCAACAGGACTGCTGCCCGCAACCTTGTGTGATTTATTGGCACAGCGTCAGCGCTGGGTATATGGCAATATGCAGATTTTTTGTCGCTATCTTGCCGCGCCATTGTTACGTCGTCTGCATCCTACGTATACTGCGAGTATGGCGACAACCAAACACAGCAAAGCTGAGCAGCGCCGTTATCAGCGCGCGCACTTGTCGCAGCTTAGTGCATGGGTCAATGGCACAGGGATTTTAATCCTGCTTCAGCTTATAACCGTGATGCTGATGGCGCTCACCTTGATAGTGGGGCACGACAGCACATGGGCGTTACCGATTTTGGCTGTCGTCTATGCAGGTTACGGCGTATTTTTACTACGTCGTCTGTGGGCATATTTACGCGACCAAGCGCCACTCACCCAGCAAATGCAGCGCGGCTATCGACACACCATCGCCAAACGCTTGCGCACATGGCTGATGCATTTAAACTTTTGGGAAGTGGGTGCGCTGTGCTGGTTGCCTGTATTGTGGGGACGGCAAAAACCCTTTGTGTGTACCCCAAAAATTGCTCCTGATGCCACGCAATCAGCGCTAAAGCACGCCAATCGCCGTGCCTTACCCAAATTACTATTGATGTTAAATGCGCTCACTGCCCTGTTGGTATCACCGCTGTCTGCGGCTTATTCACCGATATTATTTGCCTGCGCGCTCACCGTCTTTGGTTTAAAACTCATTGCCGCAAGACTTGCCTTAGCCAATTACAGCGCGGCCAGTGAGGCCGAGTACCTGCATTCTTTACCAGAACCATCAGCACCTTTTCCCTTATTAAATACAGAATATGTAAAACCATTAAACAGTCAAAAAATGCCCTTTATCGAGACGACTGATCGCGTACAAGATAAGCAGACCATTAACTTTTAACCTTTATTTTACTTTTTATTTTGCGCACATTTTTGTCCTGACTTTTACCTTTATTTTCAATAACAACAACCATAACAGCGGCGGCCATAACGATGATGAATAAACGCCGCCATAGGAAATATTATGACCCCTTTATCTTTACCCACTGCTTCTGCCACGCCGCAAAAGCGACCCTTAAGCATTGCTATCATTGCGCATTCTTTATACCCGATTGCTGAGCCTTACGCAGGTGGGCTTGAGATGATTACGCATCTGCTGTGTGACAAGCTGGTCGCGGCGGGGCACGAGGTGCTGCTTTATGCGCATGCTGACAGTCAGACGGAGGCGACCCTTGTACCGCTATTGTCGCGTCAAGAATTTGAGACGATGGTCTATCCAAACGAGCATGAGTCGGTGGCGATGGGCCGCGAGGAGATGTACCAATACCTCACCTATCAACATGCGCTACGCGATATTATCGAGCGTGACGGACGCGGCGAGATTGATGTGGTACACAATCACAGCTTGCATCACATTCCGATGATGATGGGTCAGGTCTTTGGCAAGCGCTTTTTTACCACTTTTCATACGCCGATTTTTCCGCATCTGCGTTTGGCATTATTGACCTTAAAATTGGGCACCGATACGCAATTTACCTCGATCAGTACCTGTCAGCAAAAACTGTTTGCCGAGTTTGTGCCATCTAAAGTGGTGTATAACGGTATTGATGTGGACTCTTTTGACGCGCAGCTGACACCTATTGATGACGAGGTGTATCTGTGGTATGGACGTATCTGCCCTGAAAAAGGCACGCATTTGGCAATGCAATATTGCTTGGCGGCGGGCAAACGCCTGATTATCGCAGGCCCCAAAAGCAATGCACAGTATTTTGAGCAGTTTGTCGCGCCGTTATTACTCCAAGACAAGCAGCAAGGCAGTGACTTGCTCGACTATGTCGGTCACAAAACCAAAGCAGAGATTAACCGTTATTTAGGTCAAGCGACGGCGATGCTGTTTACCAGTACGTGGGATGAGCCGTATGGGTTGATATTGGCAGAGAGTCTCGCCTGCGGCACGCCTGTGATTGGCTTTAATGTGGGTGCGTGCGCGGAGATTGTCACGTCTGAAACGGGCATTGTGGTCGCTAAAGAAGACAAAGCCGCCTTTATCAAAGCCTTTGATAATATCAAAACCATCTCGCGGGCGGCGTGCCGTGCGCGTGCCAAGTTATTTTGTGCTGATACCACGATGGTCGATGGCTATTTAGACTTGTATTATCAAACGCTGACACCAGAACAACAATCGCTATCCACAGCGCAAAAGCCCAATGCTGCCACGCCCAAGCATTTACCTTCGATGCCACCACCACAAGCGATGCCAAGTCTCGACACCTTGCCACAGCACGCCGAGGGTTAAGGGATGCGCATCGGCTATTACGCCCATCATCACGGCTCGGGGCATTGTCGGCAGGCGGACAAGCTGGCGGCGCTGTTGCCTGAGCCTGTGCGCGCGCAGTTCACGGTTTTTACTAGCGTGTCTGCGGCGGACTATAGCTTTAGCAATATCAGTGAAGCGCAAGTCGTCCGCCTCGCGCCTGAAGATGAGCGCGCAGACGATGTACTCAAAGGTCGCGCGGGACACTACTGGCAACCTGAGAGCTTACACTACTCCCCTGTGGGCAATCGCGATATCCAAGCGCGCAGCTATCAGCTGATACAGGCGCTAGACGCGCGGCAGATTGATCTGATGATCATCGATGTCAGCGTGGAAATTGCCATGCTGTGTCGCACAATCAGCATGCCGTATCTGTACGTGCGCCTGACTGGCGTGCGGGACGATACACCGCACGTAGAGGCTTTTAAAGGGGCGCTGGCAATGCTTGCACCGTATCCGCGCGCGCTTGAAGCGATAGACACGCCTGCATGGATGACGCAAAAAAGCCTATATTTGGACTTTATCGGTATAGCGCCCAGTACGGATTTAACCCGTTCCGAGTTTTTGACATTACTCAATGATTTAGCAGACGATGCTACGCCGTATCGTGAGGGCGCGCCTATTATCACGGTGATTAAAGGCTATGGCGGACACCAAGCCATCGATGCGCGCCTGCCCACATTGCGTGAGCTATTGCCCGATGCCTTTATCATCTCGCTCGGTCCTATTGCCGATGACATGCGCCACTTGGTCGATATTGCCACGCAGGTCAAAGACGTGCGCCCCTTTGTCATTCATAGCGATGCAATATTGATGGCGTGCGGGCTAAACAGCATCGCACAGGTCTATTACGAGCAGACGCCCATTATCGTACAGCCTGATGCGCGTCCACATGACGAGCAAGTCGCCACCGCCAATGCTTTGATTGCGCAAGGTCGGGCGCTCAGCTGGGATGATTTTTGTAAAACAATGCAAAATAATAACGGGCAGCTGCCTACGCCGACCGCTACCCTGCAAACAGTGTCTGATTTGGACACCTCGGCAGCCGCATTGATGCACAGCTTTGGCGACTACAGCGATACCAAGGCATGGTTTTACGAGTGGCTGTTGCCCAAACTTGCGCTGCGTCCTGAGCGTTAATATTCATTTAATAATAAGAAAAACTAAGCCTATGATGCATCACGACCCAATCTCCCCGAAGCGACCGACCGCCTCCCCGAAGCGACCGACCGCGCCTGTGAGCGTCATCACTACATGCTATGGACGCAACACGCACTTATACAATCTGCTTTCCGCCCTTGCCAACAGCAGTACGCCACCCGCCGAAGTCATCATCGTCAATGACGACGCCGACCCCAAGCGCCTAAACGAATATGCGCTGAACATCGTACAGATTCCAACCACGAATGATGGCAACGATAAGCAAGCGCGCTTTGATATCGGGCACAATCGCAATATCGGCGCCACGCACGCGAGCCATGATGCGCTGATATTCTTAGATGTCGATTGCTTGGTTGCGGTGGACAGCATCGCTGGACTGTATAGCAAGCTCATGGCGCACCCTGAGGCGCTGCTCATGGGACAGCCCAAATATCTGACGCGTCCGCTATCAGTCGCCGAATCTGCAGAACTTTCGGCTGGGTTATTAAACAATGCCACACTAGACACGCTCTCGGTATACAACCCCTACCGTCCCAACTTTGCGCCCACAGAATCACTTGCGCCCGCTGCGATGACGCAGACCGAGGACTTTGGCGCGTTCTGGAGCTTGTGCTTTGCCATCACGCGCCAGCAGTTTGAGGCGCTTGGCGGCTTTGACACCGCTTATGTCGGCTATGGCGCGGAGGACACCGATTTTGCGTTTCGCGCCCGCGCGTGCGGCATGCCGTTTTATCTGACTGCCGAAATCGTCTACCACCAGCAGCACAGCGTCTGCCGTCCGCCGCTGAACCACTTGGACAGCATCGTTATCAATGCCAATCGTTTTTATGATCAGTGGCAACATTGGCCTATGGGCGGCTGGCTGGGTGAGTTTGCCGAGCTTGGCTTGATTGAGTGGCAAGCGGCGCAGACAGCGCCGATTACGCTGCTACGTGCGCCTACGGAACAGGAGCTAGAAGAGTCGCATTATCCTGATGCGCCGTTTGTTTGAAGGTGGTTTTAGTGGTAGGTGGCGTGAAAGTGAAAGCGCTTAGATGATAGCTGCGCTTAAGCCTGCATGGCAAGCTATCTCCGATAGAGTAACTGTATAGATATTAAGGCTCAATGTTTATGACCGCTTGAGCTTTGGTGTGATAAGTATTTTTAGCTTTGTACAATTCAACATACATTCGCAGCTAGTTGTAGGAGAGTTGAAAAATTCCGAGGAAATGCACATCTTAAACTTTGTCCGAGTTTGCGACAAAGTAATTATAGTATTTTTGCGCCTCATCCTCTGAACCTAACGCAACGTCAATAAGCATTTGAAGACCCCATACTGGACCTGGAGTAACCTGCTCTAAATCTAGATCTTCAGGATAAGCCTCTGGGTCTATTGCCATATCTAGGTTTACAAACCACCAAATCTCTATCTTTCTCAATAAACCGACCATTTCTTCAAAAGTTTCTGTGACATCAAAGTCAATCCCAGACGAAGCAAATGTTAACATTTCATGAGCTAAGGTGTTGCGGCACCTTTTGATATACTCAAATTTCTCTAAATCTTCATCATCAATGGCACCCATGTCTCGTAGCCACATTAAAGATGCATAGAGTCGGCTTCTATTCAAGACAAGCACCTTTTCTTTATACTCAGCGCTAACAATCCTTCCATTTTCATCGAACCCATTAGTAAAAAAGCCTTTTATTTTTTCAACAATACTATTCTTGAGCATCTCGAAGCCCATCGAAAATATAGAGGCTGTAATGATATTTTTTTTAAGCGTCCTGGGGTGAAGTACACGCTCCCATGATGCTTTAACTTTTTCATCCATGTTTGATCTCGATTAATAGAATCAATAGTTTGCTTGTTTCACTAGGTCAGCAATAAGGCATTGCCCATTTTCTCAATAATGTCTTAATTTCCCAACCCCTTAAACGCCACCACTATCCGCGCCAAACCCGCTTCTAACAGCATGCGCGGACAGGCAACATTGATACGCATTTTGAGATGTCCTTCCTCACCATATTTTATTCCAGCATTGAGCTCCACTTTCGCAGCCCGCAGCGCGTCATACAGCTGCTCGTCGTCTTGACTATATGCTGAGCAATCCAGCCAAATCAGATAGGACGCTTCTGGTCGCATTACCTTGATATTGGGTAGATGTTCAGCGAAAAACTGCAAGGTAAACTCAATATTGTCCTCAATATAGGCAAGCAGTTGCGCCAGCCATTCACCGCCCTCACGATAGGCGCTTTGCATCGCCGCATAGGCGAACATATTGAGCTCATACTCATCGTTTAGATGCTGCTGGGCGTCAATTTTTTCTATCAGCGCGGCATCCTTAGCAAAAATCAGCGAGCCTTTGATCCCCGCGATATTAAAGGTCTTGGTCATCGAGGTCAGACTCACCACCTTGTGCTCATAACCTTGTGCCAGCGTTAAAAACGGTGTAAAGGTATGCCCACGCAAGGTCAAATCCTGATGAATCTCATCACTGACGATTGCCACATTATACTTTTTGCATAAGTCCAGCACCGCGCTCAGCTCATCCGCCGTCCATACACGCCCGCCTGGGTTTTGCGGATTGCACAGAAAGTACAGCTTGATATTGTGCTTGATGATTTTGGCTTCCATATCGTCCAAGTCCAGACGATATTTGCCGTCAGCCTCCACCAGCGCTGAGCGCACCAGCGTGCGCTTGTTTTGCGTGACTTTGCTCATAAATGGCGCATAGATAGGATCATTGACCAGTACCGCATCCCCTACCTCGGTAAAGACGTTCATCATCAGCGCTAAGCTTGGGACGACACCCGGGGAAAACAAAATATTTTCTTTAGCAAGCGGTAACTCATAGCGACTACCATGCCACTCGATAATGGCGTCATATAGCGCCTCAGTAGGTTTGGTATAGCCCAATATGCCATGCTGTACGGCTTGCTCAATCGCGTTTAAGATAGGCGGCGCTGCCTTAAAGTCCATATCCGCCACCCACAGCGGAATCGTATCATCGCTATAGTGCCATTTAAGCGACCCCGTACCACGTCTATCGATGACCTCATCAAAGTTATACAACACCCGCATTCCCCTTCATTTAAAATAATGGTTCAGGGTACAACAGGAATGGCGTCATCAACAATCGCTTTATACAGGATATATAAAGCCGCTATCTGATTATCAACATCACGCCTATCTCGTCCCTTTTAAAACCTGTTACTATTGGCTAATAGTGGTATACACTCAAAGCATCAATCAAGGAGACCGATGATGACGACACCAGAACAAAAGCCGCCTAAGGACACGCAAGCATACGTCTTGACCAAATCCGATATCGATAACACGCCTGAGACTAAGCATATCCACCAGTTCAATGAGCACGCTATCCGCCATACGGTGTCGCTCAGTGATATCGTGGGTCTGACCAAATTTGGCTTGCACCTTGTACGGGTGGAAGCGGGAGATGAGACGACGACGCATCACTATCATGAGGAGTCTGATGAGTTCATCTATGTGCTGTCAGGTGAGCTGTCGCTTCGCTATGGTGATGATCATTATCAGCTGAGTGCTGGAGACTTTGTCGGTTTCCCTGCGCATGGCGCGGCGCACTCGATGCGCAATGATAGCGATGCCGATGCCACTTACCTGATGGGCGGCATCCGACCACCGATCGATATTACCCTGTATCCAGAGATCGACCGTAAGATGTATAAGATTCATGGTAAAAAGGAATATGTGGATTTGAAGGATTTGGGTGAAGTATAGTTCGCACCTCATAAAAAACCTGCAATATCAGTAGTTGCTAGGAAAAATACTGTTACGGCAGGTTTAGATACCATATTACTAGGTGATGTACTTTTTATACCAATTAACGAGTTATAGCTACGTTAATCAATAGCTCTAACATATCCGCATCAAATGTTTCTTTAAATTTGAGCATCTTGGTATTGCCTTTGTTGGCACTTATATCAATACCACCTGTAAAAACTTCATACCCTACAAGTTGTGAAAAATTCAGCGTGAAATTTTTCTTTCCGCCTTTATAGACTAGCCTTTTGCTCGTTACGTAGAAGTCACCCTCGTCCACTATAACGATTCCCTTTTCGCTTATTGAGCGGCCTTTATGTTGTCCTACTTTAAAGCTTACACCTTTTGCTACTCTAATATTAACGCCTGACGACCCACCTTGATATTTTCTACTTACAACTCTTTCTTCAAGTAAATCTGCGCGCGCTCTAAAATGTACTTGCTCATCACCTTGTAGAATCAATCCAAAACTATTTACCGATGGAAGAATTCCTTTTTGAATATTTCTTAATTCTCGATGCTGACGTAAAACAGCAAGCTGTTTAGGTATTTGTTGGTCAGTCACCATCAAAATTTGTTGTGTTTCGATAATATCTATTTCTTCTTGATCTGTGATGACACCATCACTAATGATTGCTTTAAAGGCAGCCTCATATGCCGCAGAATTTACTTTCTTAAAATCCTCTTCTTCAATATGATATTCTTCGGCAAGACTGTTGATTAGCGCTAACTCTGACTCAGTAATTTTTCCATCTGAACATACTTCTATTAGCCTTTGCTTGAAATCTTTTTTATTAGATAAATCCTGCTTAACTGCACCTACCTTAGTAGTCAGTCTAGAAATTATGTTCATTACCATTTCCCTATGATATTAAATATGTTTTACAGATCATGTAACAACAGTAAAAAGAGCTGCTGAGAAATTGTTCCTAACGCCCCTTAAATTCAGCTTCCCTTCTCTCAACCATCGCCATTACGCCCTCTTTGGCATCTTCTGAATGAAAGAGCGGCGGTAGATAGCTATAGATATTAGCCAGTGCCGTCGCTGCTCCATTGCGGCTCGCATCTTGCGCGGATGACAGCGCGCCTTTGACACCCAGCGGTGCAGCTTTACAGATCTCTTGTGCCAGCGTTAATGCACGCTCGTATTCAGACCCATTTGCCACCACTTCACTGACTAAGTTCAGACGATCAGCCGTTTGCGCATCGAATGCTTTTCCCGTGAGCAGATACGGCATGGCTTTTTGCCAACCTGCCGCCGCGACAAACCGCACCGTCGCCCCACCAAAGGGCATGATGCCGCGCTGGACTTCCATTTGGGCAAAGTTACAGTTGTCACTGGCGATGACCACATCACAATTGAGCATCAGCTCGATAGCCACGGTAAAGCAAGTGCCTTTTACCGCCACGACCACAGGTTTGGTACGTAAGCGTCCGCTAATGCCCCACGGGTCAATTTGGTTGTCATCAAACTCAAACACACCATTGTTTAGCTTGTCTTGCAGCTCGACCAGATCGAGCCCAGCGGTAAAGTGATCGCCATGCGCAAAGATGAGCGCACAGCGTAAATGCTCATCGTCTTCATATTGAGTCAGTGCGTCCGATAGCTGGGTAATCATATGACTATCAAAGGCATTGCGTTTATTGGCACGGTTTAGCCCAATCAGGCAAATAGTGCCGTCTGTGTCATAAGTAATGCGGTTGTCTTGCGTAGTACTGTCCGTCGTCATGGTGATGTCCTTGTCAAAGTTATTTTTTATGAAGTGAGTAATTATATCGTCGAATCTTGATCGCTTATTTATAGCTTTATAGCGATTTGTCGATAGGACTATTTTTAATACTTCATTTAATATAGACAGCATATAACCATAACACAAGCGATAGCAATGACTCGAATGGCGCGATAATAGATAAAAGTTGACCTCATTTGTGATAAGTGCAACTATGATTCAGACTGGATAGGGTACAGAGGGTTTTATGGAGTTTTGGCACGGGTTTTTGCTAATCACTAGCGTTCACTTGCTGGCAGCCGCCTCACCAGGTCCTGACTTTGTGTTGGTCTCGCAGCAGACATTAGCCAAAGGTCGGCGTACTGGTTTGATTTGTAGTCTGGGTATTACCTTGGGGCTGTCTGTACACATTATCTATTCAGTGCTAGGACTGGCAACGGTGATTGCCCACTCGCAGCCGCTATTGACCGCGATTAAATGGCTTGGTGGCGGCTATTTGATCTATCTAGGGTGGCAAGGCATTCAGGCCAAACCTAAAAAGCCAGTAGAACTAACAGCGTCAGTAACGCAAGAGAACGCACCTATTGATCATTTACAAGCAAAGCAAGACGCCTCTACTCATACCAAATTTACAACGCCTAACGATACTTTTACCACATTGCGTCGCGGGTTTTTCTGCAATGTCTTCAACCCAAAAGCGCCTGTCTATTTTGTCGCGATTTTTACCCTTGTCCTATCGCCAGACATCCCACTTTGGCAATTGGCGATTTATGGCGTCTGGATGATGGTGCTACAGATGGCATGGTTTAGCACCGTGGTGATGCTACTCTCTGTCCCTGCAATTCATCGACGATTTCAGCGTTTTGAGCATTGGATCGACCGTGTGTTGGGGTCTGCGATGATCGTATTGGGGCTCAACCTGATCTTGCGTCATCGATAGGCCATCGATAACTCATTTGCGAGCGGTGAAATCTGCTACACTGCTGACTTATATCCATATATCGTAGCCTGACATTATGACAAGTAAGCCCATGACCCGTAATCCTGCCAATAGTAAACACAGAAACCGATCGCCTGCGACCGCCAAAAAACTCGGTCAATTGCATCCGCGCAATCCACATCAAGGTCGTTACGACTTTGCCGTATTGACTCGCGCGTTGCCTGAGCTTGCTGAGCATACCATCACCAATCCCAAAGGCGAGCCGACGATTAATTTCTCGGATCATCAGTCGGTTCGTGTGCTGAACAAAGCATTGTTGGCAAACTATTACGGCGTTAAGTTTTGGGATATTCCTGACGGCTATCTGTGTCCGCCAATTCCTGGGCGTGCCGATTATATTCACTATATTGCGGATTTACTCGCGCAGACCACGCACGTGAATGCCGACAACACACCGCCAACGGGTAAAGACATTCACGCCCTTGATATCGGTACTGGTGCCAGTGCGATCTATCCGATTGTCGGTAGCCAAAGCTATGGTTGGCGCTTTACCGCAAGCGATATTGATCCAGTTTCGGTCAATACTGCCGCCCTCATTTGTGACGCCAATCCTAAGCTAAAAAGCGCGGTAAAAGTAAAGCTACAGCCTGAGCCTAAGTTCATCTTTAAAAACATCATTGGTCGTCAAGATTACTTCGATGTGGTGGTGTGTAACCCACCGTTTCATGCGTCATTAGAAGAAGCGATGGAAGCCAACAGTCGTAAGCAGCACAACCTGCAACGTCATCGCGGTAAAAATGAAAGCGAGCAAATCAGCCGTCATTCAACCAAGTCAGGTAACGCGGCGCAAAACCTAAACTTCGGTGGTCAGCATAAAGAATTGTGGAGTGAAGGTGGCGAAATTGCGTTTTTGACCAAGATGGCAAAAGAAAGCCAAAGCTTTGCAGAGCATGTTGGCTGGTTCACGACGTTAGTATCAAAATCTGAAAACGTGAAACCTTTACAACTACTATTAAAGCAGCTTAATGTCGCGCAGATGCGTATCATTGAGATGAGCCAAGGTCAAAAGAGCACTCGTGTACTCGCGTGGCGCTTTGATACCGACGAAGAGTAGTCGTTGAATACATAATACGCCTAAGTTTCACGTGAAACAAAAAAACACCGCTTTGATACTCAAGGCGGTGCTTTTTGCATAAAGGCTAAGTGAAACTCTAAATAGATTAGCCAAAGAACATGACTTTGATACCAATCGCAATCAGTACCATACCGCCCAGTACTTCGGCTTTATCCTCTAGCCATGTGCCTGAGCGACGTCCCAAATAGACCCCGAGCCAGCCAAACACAGCCGTTACAACCGCGATAATCAAGCAGGCAAGCCATGCGTTTAACGCCAATAAATTGAGCGTAAATCCTGCTGCCATGGCGTCAATACTGGTAGCAATAGCAAGGGTAAACATGGTGCGATGATTGATGACACTACCGCCCACGTCAATATCTTCTTCGTCATCCTCACCACTGAGCACTTCGTACAGCATCTTGCCACCCAGCGCAATTAAGATGATACCGCCGATCCAAGGCGCGGCCACCGCCAACCATCCCAACAGCGCTGCACCCAATAAATACCCAATGAGCGGCATCACACCCTGCGCGATACCGAAATATAATGCGGCATAAATAGCGAGATGACGTGCATATTGCTGTCTTTGTTTCTGTGACTTTGCGCCCAGTCCTATCGATACGGCAAACGCATCCATCGCGAGTGCAATCGCGAGCAGCACTACTTCAATCATGGTATTTTCTCTTAACTCGAATAGTAGGTATGATTAGCTTTATAAAAAAGGTTTCATGTGAAACAAAAATACCGCTTCGATAGACGAAGCGGTATTTTTATACATTGTTATTGATCAGTATCAAAATTAGATATCTAGATTTGAGACGGTTAACGCATTTTCTTCGATGAAGACACGACGCGGCTCGACATGATCACCCATCAAGCAGGTAAACATATGATCAGCGGCAATCGCATCTTCGATAGTGACACGTAGCATACGACGGTTTTCTGGATCCATCGTGGTATCCCATAGCTGGTCGGCGTTCATCTCACCTAGACCTTTGTAGCGCTGGATAGCCAGACCACGACGCGCGTCGAGCATCATTTGCTGCCAGAGATAATCGAAGTCACGTACTGGAATATCTTTAGTCGTGCCCGCACTTGCTTCACGGCGGATAAAGGCATCACTCTCAAGCAGGGTGTTCCACTCGCTTGATAGACGTAACAGTTTGCCATACTCACTTGAGTTGATAAAACTAGCATCTAACAGATAATGGTGCGCCAGTTGATGCACATATACCGTGACGCGTGGTAGCCACTGCGCCTTAGTAGAGAAAGCCTCATTGTCTGATGCTTCGCCTTCTGCGGTGCTTGCGGCCTCAGTGCCAATTGCAGGTGTCATACCCAATAGATCGGCAGCAGCCGCATCCATATTTTTTGGCTGCGGTGCATGGATATTGACCAATTCAATCTCAGGACTTAGATCACTACCGAAATGATCTAGCTTAGTCTGCATCGCGGCTTTCCAGTCCTGCATCGCAGACTCATCATAAGTCATGTCAGTGCTAAGTTTCGGCGCATGCGTCAACGCGTCCAAGATGACCGCTGGGAAGCGAATCTGCAAACGGGCTTTGATCAATTGCGTTTGGTTATAATCATTCAGCAACGTCTCAAGTGCTTGCCCAGTAATAGCAGGCGCATCAGCACTGATGTGTAGTTTCGTATTATCAATCGTTGATGACAATAGATACGCCTTAAGCGCCTCGTCATCCTTTAGATATAGCTCTTGACGACCCTTTTTCACTTTGTATAGCGGTGGCTGAGCGATATAAATGTAACCACGCTCAATCAACTCAGGCGTTTGGCGGAAGAAGAAAGTCAGCAATAAAGTACGAATATGTGAACCATCCACATCGGCATCGGTCATGATAATGATTTTGTGATAGCGTACTTTATCTGGATTATATTCATCAGGGCCAATGCCACAACCCAATGCAGTAATCAGGTTACCCACTTCAGCAGAGGATAGCATCTTGTCAAAGCGCGCACGCTCAACGTTCAAAATTTTACCTTTTAGCGGCAAAATCGCTTGAGTCTTACGGCTACGACCTTGCTTCGCTGAGCCACCTGCAGAGTCACCCTCCACAATATATAGCTCAGATAGTACTGGATCTTTTTCTTGGCAGTCAGCCAACTTACCCGGCAGACCTGCAATATCCAGAGTCGTCTTGCGACGAGTCATTTCACGTGCTTTACGAGCGGCGTCACGCGCCCGTGCTGCTTCCATAATTTTATTGGCAATGGCTTTACCCGCCGCTGGATTCTCTAGCAGGTAGTCATTGAACTTATCATGCATCGCTGATTCGACAGCAGATTTCACTTCACTTGAGACCAGCTTGTCTTTGGTCTGGCTTGAGAACTTTGGATCTGGCACTTTCACCGAGACAATAGCCGTTAGACCTTCACGAGCATCATCGCCAGTCGCCGCGACTTTTTCTTTTTTGAATAAATTCTCACGATCCATGTAGCTGTTTAAGCCACGTGTCAGGGCTGAGCGGAAACCTGATAAATGCGTACCGCCATCTTTTTGCGGAATGTTATTGGTGAAACACAATACTTTTTCGTTATACGTATCGGTCCACTGGAGCGCGACTTCGACACTGATACCATCGTCTTGTTGACTGGTAAAATGAAAGACCTCATTGATACCGTCTTTGCCTGCATTGATATAGCTGACAAACTCTAGTAAGCCGCCTTTGTGCTCAAACTCATGACGCTTATCAATACGCTCATCGGTCAGAACGATACGCACACCGGAGTTCAAAAATGACAGCTCGCGTAGGCGTTTTGCCAAAATATCATATTCAAAAACCGTACCGGTGAATACGTCGCTGCTTGGATAAAAGCGGATTTGCGTACCGGTTTGATCGGTCGCTTCCATCTGCTGAATATCAGCGTCAGGTACGCCATCAGTATAGGTCTGATGGTAATGATAGCCTTCACGCCAGATATTCATCTCAAGCTTTTTAGACAACGCATTGACGACCGATACCCCAACACCATGCAGACCGCCTGAGACTTTATAGCTATTATCATCGAACTTACCGCCTGCATGCAGGACTGTCATGATGACCTGCGCCGCTGATACCCCTTCCTCTGGATGAATATCGACTGGTACACCGCGGCCATTATCCATCACACTGACAGACTCGTCTTCGTGAATGATGATATCAATCTGATCACAGTGACCGGCCAGCGCCTCATCGATAGAGTTATCCACGACCTCAAAGACCATATGATGCAAGCCTGTGCCATCGTCAGTGTCACCAATATACATACCAGGGCGCACGCGTACAGCCTCTAGCCCACGTAGTACACGGATATCCTTAGAACTATAATCAGAAGGTAATACTTCTGAAACTACAGTAGACACAGCGGCTTCAGTAGCACTGTCGTCTATCAATTGCTCGTGGTCAATAGGTAATGAATCACTCATGTACATTCCTTAATCTAGCCATAATCAGCCGTTTTTATCAGCGCACTTATAAAAATGCACCTCATGATGGCATCTTAAAACCAACTTCTATTATTCATCACTTAGAGTACATATCAGCGGCTAAACCACTAACCACTGCTAACCTCAAAAAGGCTGCATAGAGATAAAATTGGCAAATTACTTATTAGTAATAGTCTTTGTTTTTCTAGCCATTGTTAAAACTATTGAAATAAATAAAATATTTAATTATCAATTACTTATAAAGAAATAAAAAATAGAAATCTGTTATATGATGCTATCGAATAAATTGCTGAGAACAGGACAAAAATAAAGGGTTATTTTAGCATTTTTTTGTCTGTAAGTCACTGTTTACTGGGAGTTTTACGACTTATGAGTCAGTGTCTTTGCCTAATAGCTAGTATAAGTAATAGTCGTGACTGTGATACTCAGTAAAGGACGCATAAAAGGCGTTATAAGTAGGCAGGAAAATGCTTAAAGTGATGATAAGCGACTAAGAATTAATCAACAGCAATTAATCAACAGACAATATCTGGCCTTGTTTCACGTGAAACAATCTAGGTTTTGACCACAACTCATTAACCAGAGGTACGATATCATCCGTCAAGCTGGTCATGAACACCTGACAAGGCAGCTGCGCTAATGTTGATAAAAGAATACCTATCGCCCTATCGTCTAGCTCTGCGGTGATGTCATCTAGTAGCACGACAGGGGTCGCTCTCGATGTTGAGTTATTATCGAACGAAGCGCTATATTTATTATCATTGAGCAGTAATGGTAGTTGTGATAAGCGTAACGCAGTAATAAGCAGCTTCTTTTCACCGCGAGACAATACATTTGCTGCCTGCTCTTTTAGAGTTGGTAATTTAGCATTTACCTCATGGTTTGAGGACGCTGTATTTGTATTTGTCGCCTGACTATCTATAACATCATCAGACCGTACAGTATTATCAGAGCGCCAATGTACGTGGATATCAGCCCGATGATTGCCTATACGGGTATATCCTAACTGTAAATCCTGCTCTAATCGCTCATTAAGCTGTACATCAAGCGCGACATTAGTGTCATAGCCAGCGTTATAACTTAGGCTCAATTGCTCAGCATAAGACGGCAACAATTGCAGAACACTTTTGGCAAAATAAGGCTGCCACTCAGTAAATACTTGCTCACGATAATGATGTATCAATGCCGCATGATTACTTAGTCCTTTATCCCAAGACTTTAGCTCAGCTAGCTGGACTTGCGTCAATTGACCAGTCTTTTTTAGTAAACTATTGCGCTGTTTTAACAGGCGTTGATAGGCGACCCATTGTGGGTGAAAACCTTGTTTCATGTGAAACACCAACCAATCTAATAGCTGGCGACGACTGGCACTACCCTGCTCTAACATATCCATCGTTGAAGGATCTATCAGTAGCGTGGGCAGCTGCTCAGTCAATATACTTTGATTGTAGACAGTAGCTTGATTAAGACGCAGAATGGTTGTCGCATCTGTTTGTTTTTGAATGGCCAACGTACGACTATCATTGAGCCTAGCATATACGGTTGTATTATTCTGATGGTGCTGTATATAACGTTTTGGCTGGTGATGGCGAAAGCTCTTGCCTCTCGATAATAAGAATATCGCTTCAAGTAAAGAAGTTTTGCCGCTACCATTTGCACCGATGACAACGTTGCAAACGGTCGACTGCAAATTAACTTGTGTGAGGTTGCGCAGATTTGATACTTGTAGACGTTCAATCATGATATCGATAGCCGCCCATTATTTTCAGCTTTCAAAGCAAGCAAAAGTTTATTTAAATTTAAGCTGTCCGCGTAAATACTTAAAAGATGCTAGCGCGGTTCAATGCTGTATGATGTGCAAAAAATCAGACTATATACGCATCGGCATGATGACGTATTGATGGAACTCATCATTAAGCTGATTGACCAACACTGAAGCATTCGATTGGCTCATATGCATCTGCAAATCACCTTGAATAACACTTAGCACATCTTGTAGATACGCAGCATTGAATGATAGCTCCATTGGTTCGCCCTGATATTTAGCTTGTATCATCTCAACGGCTTCATCTTGCTCAGCATTGTTGGCACGTACTTCTACCATACCATCACTGGCAAAATTAAAGACCACACCGCGCGACTTCTCATTACTCAAAATCGCAACCCGGCGTAATACGTCAGTCATTTTTTCTTGATTAAATAACGCGAGCTTATCTGTATTGCTTGGCATGACGCGGCGATAATCAGGGAATTTGCCATCAATCAAACGGGCAGTAAACGTCACCATTAGGTTTTGGCTGACTTGTCCTGCACTATCTACATCGCCAAATGGTAAGCTCACTTGCAAAAACTCACGCCCAAAACTCAGCGTAACTGCATTGTCCTTGTCCCCTAGCATTTTGCCAAGCTCAGTCGCCAAACGCTCAAGCTCGATCACTGCCTTACGTGGCAAGATAGCCTGCATGCTCAGATCAGCACTCACATCTATAACGCTACGTGCCAAGGCCAATCTATGTCCGTCAGTCGCAACGGTCGTCAGCTGCTGCTGTGAAACATCAAACAGCATACCCGTCAAATAATAACGTACATCTTGAATTGCCATCGCAAACTGAGTTTTGTGAATCAAATCTGTCAAGCGACTACGGCTGATGTTCAACGGCGTGATATTTTCAGGATTGCCCAAGCTTGGATAATCTTCACTTGGTAAGGTGCCTAGCGTGAAACGGCTCTTGCCACTGGTAAGCAAACAACGCTCATTCGCTTGAGTCGCTAGGTTAACTTGGGCTTGTGCAGGTAAAGACTTACAAATATCTTTTAGTTTTGTTGCAGGTAGCGTCGTTGTTCCTGCTTCAACACAAGCACCAGCAGGCAATTTCAAGGTCGATGTCAGCTCCACTTCTAAATCTGAGGCTGTCAAGATAAGCTCGGACTCTGATAACTGCAGCTTAATATTACCCAATATCACCATATTATGGCGTTTATCAGCGGCTTTGGCGATCAAGTTGATAGCTTTTAGTAACGATTCTCGATTGATCGATAATTGCATGCTTAGTTACTCTTATTTGAATGATTTTTTATAAAAATTTGACGTAATCGTCTAATAATACCTTGTCTACCGACTATAATCTACAGAGCATCTATCTGCTTATATTTTCAATATTATAAACGATATTTTCTCCCTAAAATACAGTGAAGACTTACTCTACTAACCTGCCTGTAACATCAACGCTAGCGTCTTATAATCCTTGTCAAACGCTGGATCTGCTGCTCGTAATTCATTTACTTTATCGCAAGCATGCATCACTGTAGTATGGTCACGTCCACCAAATGATTGACCAATTTCAGGAAAACTATCACCTGTTAACTCACGCGATAAGGCCATCGCTATTTGGCGAGGTCTGGCGATGCTACGCGTACGCTTACGCCCCATAATGTCTTTCACCGTTACATCATAGTATTCAGCGACTATTTTGCGGATATTATCCATATTTACGGCTTGTACACGCATAGCGACAATGTCTTTGAGCGCGTATTGCACCATCTCAAGAGTAATCTGTGCACCTGTCAAATTAGCATTTGCAAAAACTTGATTGAGAGCACCCTCCAAACGTCTGACATTGGATACCACGTTTTGAGCGATAAACAATGCACACTCTTTAGGCAGCACCATGCCATAAGAAGCGGCTTTTTTCTGCAAAATTTGCACGCGAGTATCAATCTCAGGAGGGTCAACTGCGACTGTCAATCCCCAAGAAAATCGCGATCTAAAGCGTTCATCAAATTCCGTCATTTGTGATGGATGACGATCAGAAGCCAAAATCAGTTGTTTGTCACCACTAGTAAAATCTGCAAATAACGTCAAAAACTCATTACTACTTTTGGTCTTTCCTGCTAAGACGTGAATATCATCTACAATTAATAAATCTACTTTTTTTATTTTCTTCTTAAAATCTTCTATTTTATTATTTCTTAATGAATAAACTAATTGGTTTATAAATTTTTCAGAAGTAAAATAGTAAAAACTTTGATTATTTTTTAGATATCGATGTGCTACAGAATGCATTAAATGCGTTTTTCCTAATCCAGAAGGTCCATATATAAATAAAGGATTGTGTCGATTTTTTGATTGTTTTTTACCAAGCTCATAGCAGGCCTTGTAAGCGAGATTGTTTGACTTCCCAGTAACAAACGTCTCAAAAGTAAAATCAGGGTTGAGATAGCTTAATGACTTGGCATCCACTGAGTCGATCAGTTCTGCATGACGCATATTAGCGTCGATATCTGCTTTTGAATTATTATGATGGATAGATTCAAATTTATGCTCAGATGGAGTAGGGGAGGGCTTATCCTCCAAAAATAATGAGCCTGATTTTGTCTGCTGACTATCGTCTACCTCACGTCCAGCATTATCAACACGGACAACAACCTCCTTAATGCTACCTTGACTGTGCTTAGCAACCAATTGCTGAATATCTTGAAGATGGTTCTTTTTGATATACGTGACAAAATAATCATTAGGCGCAAGAATGATCAGAGTTTGTGCTTCTTGATAAGCTGATAGAGGCCTCAGCCACATGGTAAAAACGTTGTCTTTAACGTTATAGCGCAAATCGTTCAGACATTTATCCCAAATATTTGCTGTGTCTATCATGAAAAATACTAACCCTGTAATTTGAAATAATAGTTATATGTAGTGGTCTGAGCACTCTACTGACTCTAAGCTCTCATAGCAGTTATTTGTCTCAAGAACTAAGTAGAAATGACATACCAGACCACGTATTTAGATAGGGGCTAATCTAACACAGATACCCTGTGGATAAAACCTTGTTTTTTGGGGATAAAACTGTGGATAGTTTTGGGGATAACTCAATAAGGCAAGTTATCCATATTTAACCCACAGGTTATCCACAGCCTTACCCATAGCGTAGTAAGTTGATAATGAAAGAGAAAACCAAGTTAACCACAGATATATAGGCGCCCAATAACAACAATACTTATATATATTAATTAATAATTATTATAGAGCTCACTAAAAACTGTGGATAACTTTAAAATCTACGGTTATTTATCTGACAAGCTGTAACAGTAAAAAAGAGTGTTTATCAGCAATATGTATCAATCTGATAACAGAAGACTTAGTCTTTGAAGACAGCTAAAATTAGTTTATTGACCATAAGTATGCAGAATGGTATAATCCTCCGTTATTACGAATTTAGTCCATTATTTTGATAGGTGAGTTATGAAACGTACATTCCAACCAAGCGTGATCAAGCGTAAACGTACTCACGGTTTCCGTGCTCGTATGGCAACTAAAAAAGGCCGTCAGGTCTTAGCTCGTCGCCGCGCTAAAGGACGTCATCGTCTAACTGTATAATCAGTAAGTAGCGATAAGCATGGCTGATGGTGCTTGTTGTGTTCTTATTGTTTATAGATTGCAATAGTCAATCATCACAACTGACATTTAGCCATATATTAAAAGCGCCCACATCGGCGCTTTTTTTGTTTTTACATTTTGCTATTATCTTTAATATCGCCACTCCCTATCATATTAGGTCATACTATGCCCCAGTCTACTTCAGCGACACCTACAGCCAGCTTTACCAAAGAGCAGCGCTTGCTAACGCCACAAGCATTTCGTGAAGTGTTTGACGCCCCTGAGCGCAAGATACATCAGAGCCATTTGATGGCTTTTGTGAGACACAGTCCCTATGATAAGCCACGTATCGGTATGGCGATTACTAAGCGTAAAGTGCCTACTGCTGTCGTTCGAAATTTGATTAAACGACATATCCGTGAGCAGTTCCGTACAAAAGCTTTTAAATTAGAAAATAAAGATATTGTTTTTATAGTAAAAAAATCGATAAAGGATATTGATAATAAAGAATTGAGAAATGAAATAAATAGTATTTTTAAAAAAATAGAAAAAAAATAAAATGAAAAAATTATTAGTTCTAATAAATAAAATAATTTTTAGTTCTATATTAAATATAATAAAGTTTTACCAAAAAATAATTAGCCCTATTCTACCTGCTCGTTGTCGTTACTACCCTACTTGCTCAAACTATGGTAAGCACGCTTTGGCATGGCATGGCATCCGTGCCGGTGGCTGGTTGCTGTTAAAACGTCTTAGTAGATGCCATCCGTTTGGTGGCCACGGCATTGACTTTGTTCCACTCCCTTTGTCCTCTTATCATTATCAATATATACCTTCTACAGCGAGTAGCGATAGTAGAGGATGGGGTGTTTACCGAGATCGTCAGGGGTATGTGCCACATCTTAACTACTTAATGAAGACAACATGAAAGTCACAACTTTGGGCTTTAGATATTATCTTCAATGACTTACCCACAAGTTATCCACACTCTTGGTATCATTTGAAGCAGATTTTTAGTAAAATGATGCACATTTTATGTAAATGACTCTCAACGCAGTTATCGATCATGAAGATAACTATGCAGTACAGTCATGACACATGCCCTAATTTTTAATCTAGGAAAGGTTTATGCAAAAGATATTTCGGGTGATGATCATCATTGCGATGCTAATTACCGCTTATCTGCTGATTTTGGCATGGCGAGATGATTATGCCGATGCACCAGCTGTAGAAGCGGTGCCAGAAACTACAAGTTCAGTAGGTGCTGACATTCCTTCTACCACTGGTGCCGCAGGTGATATTCCGGTTCAGACCCTACCTGTGGATAACGCAGCTGTGACAGCGACCCCTGCAAAGGACACAGGATTAATCACGGTAACGACCGATCGCTATGATATTAAAATCAATCCAGAAGGCGGTGATATTGTCTATGCTGCGCTCAAGCAGTATGACGCGACGCTCGATAGCGATAAGCCTTTCGTATTGCTAGAAAACAACAGCAACCGTGTATACGTGGCTCAGTCTGGACTTATCGGCCAAAATGGTATTGATACGGCAGAAGGCCGTGCGATTTACAGTCACACCGCCAACAATTATGTAATGGAAGCAGGGCAACAGACATTGTCAGTACCGCTTACTTACAAGAAAGATGGTGTGACAATCACCAAGACCTTTACCTTTACTGAAAATAAATATCCGATCGATATTAGCTACAAAATTCAAAACGCCTCCACCAATGCGTGGCAAGGTCAGATGTTTGCGCAGCTAAAACGTGACGATAGTAAAGATCCTGGTATGTCTGATAAAGGCGCGCTGAGCATGGCGACTTATCTTGGTGGTGCTTGGGGTACGCCAGATGATCCATATAATAAACTGAAGTTTAAAGACTTCAGCAATGGCGAGCTAACGACGACCAGTGATAAAGGCTGGGTTGGCATCGTACAGCATTATTTTGTCTCTGCATGGACGCCTGAAAACTTCACTGGTAAATTCTTTACCCGCGAGACTGGTAACGACTACTTTATTGGCTTTAACAGTCAGCCAGTCAATGTCGCGCCAAACAAGCAAGTGACATTGGACGCCACACTGTACGCAGGTCCAAAAGTACAGTCTGAGCTAAAAGATGTGGCAGTGGGTCTGAATAAGACGGTTGATTACGGCTTATTGTGGCCAATCTCGAAGGTTTTATTTGCTATCTTAGAAGGTGTGCATAAAGTTGTGGGTAACTGGGGTTGGTCAATCATTATCCTCACCATTTTAGTCAAAATTGCTTTGATGTGGTTCTCTAATAAGAGCTACTACTCAATGGCTAAGATGCGCGCTATTGCACCGAGACTAAAAACGCTAAAAGAAGAGCATGGCGACGATCGTATGAAAATGTCGCAAGAAATGATGGCCATCTACAAAGAAGAGAATGTCAATCCGATGGCGGGTTGTCTACCTATCTTGATGCAGATGCCAATTTTCTTAGCTTTGTATTGGGTGCTCGTAGAGAGTGTCGAGCTGCGTCATGCGCCATGGATTCTGTGGATTCGCGATCTTTCAGCCATGGATCCTTGGTTCATCTTGCCGCTATTGATGGGTGCTTCTATGTTTATCCAGCAGCAGTTAAACCCGCAGCCAGCAGATCCAATGCAAGCAAAAGTCATGAAGTTCTTGCCGATTATCTTCACCGCGTTCATGCTGTTCTTCCCAGCAGGTTTGGTACTATATTGGACAGTCAACAACTTGTTTAGTATGACTCAGCAATATATCGTGAATAAGAAAGTTGAAGAAGAGCAAAAACGCCGCACGGTAAAAGTGGTTGACTAACTGACGCTCTATTAAACGTATGATTACAAAAACCATCGCGTAAGCGGTGGTTTTTTTATAAGTGCTACAAGGTTATCCACAGCTTATCAACATTAAAGAGAAAATATCAACGATTAGTCTGCGTTTCAAAGTTTGTTTTGTCACTATGAGCACAGGCGTCTATAATGGGGTTTTTAGCTATTGAGAGTCATTGTGGATTCCTTAGAGATGGCATTAGCCACACCGAATCATTCTGAAAAATCTAATACCTCTGGACTTGCGACGATTGCTGCGATTGCAACGCCCTTAGGGCGCGGTGGTGTTGGTGTTATACGCCTATCAGGCAGCCGTGCGTATGCCATGGCCTGTGCGCTCACGGGAAAATCGGCTTTTACGCCGCGTATGGCCAGTTTTTGCCGTTTTTATCAGGCGGATGGTACGGTTATTGATGAAGGGTTGGTATTGTACTTCAAAGGGCCACACTCATTTACTGGTGAAGATGTGATTGAGCTGCAAGGGCATGGCGGCGTTATTTTACAGAACCAATTGCTCGCACGCGTGTTTGAGCTGGGCGCCAAGCAAGCGAGTGCCGGAGAGTTTTCTTATCGCGCTTTTGATAACGATAAGTTGGATTTGGTGCAGGCAGAGGCGATCGCTGATGCGATTGATGCGACCAGTGCGGCGGCCGCGAGTAGTGCGATTCGTTCACTAAGTGGTGAGTTCTCCCAAAAAATAAACCAGCTATTAGAACAGTTGATTCATTTGCGCTTGCACGTTGAAGCTGCCATTGATTTCCCTGATGAAGAAGATGTCGATTTTTTATCTGACGGCGTGATACAGAGCAAACTTGAGCAAACGCAAGATAAGATACAGCAAGTCTTAGCCACAGCAAAGCAAGGTCAGCTCTTACGTGATGGTATCCATGTTGTCCTAGCAGGTAGGCCAAATGCTGGTAAATCAAGCCTGCTAAATCGTCTAGCAGGGCAAGAACGTGCTATCGTTACCGATGTCGCTGGCACCACGCGTGATACGTTACAAGAGACGGTCGTGCTCAATGGTTTGACACTTCACCTTACCGATACGGCAGGCCTACGTGATACAGAGGATACCGTAGAGCGTATCGGCATTGAACGTGCCCGTACCGTCATTACCCAAGCTGATATGCTGCTGATGGTTTACGATGTGACTCGCGATGTTGAAGAAGAAAGCACACCATTGCAATTGGCTGAGCAGTTATTCGGCGAGCTGCCAGATGCCAAAAGATTACTCATCATTGCCAATAAAAGTGATCTACTGAGCGATGATAGTAGCGAAAAATCTGCCTCTACGATGCAAGCCGAAATCAAAGATAGAGGCTACGAACAAGTTAATGTTTCATGTGAAACAGGCGCTGGTATCGATAATTTAGTCGAAGCACTATGCGCTAAGGTAGGTTTTCATCCACCAGAAAATAGCTTAATCGCTCGTACTCGTCATATAGATGCTCTCAGACGGACAGCCAACTGTTTAACAGAGGCGCATGAGCAGTTAACGGTATTCCAAGCAGGTGAGTTGGTTGCTGAAAGCTTGCGTCAGGCCCAGCAGAGTTTGGGTGAGATTACAGGTGAGTTTAGTGCTGATGATTTGCTTGGCAAGATATTTGGTAGTTTTTGTATTGGTAAATAACGGTTGAATAACTCTATCTATTACTCAATACATTTGTCTATCTCATAAGTTTTGCTTTTATTCTTAGTCGTAAAATAAGGAATTGCTATGCACTGCCCGTATTGTAATGCATCAGAGACAAAAGTGATTGACTCACGTCTTGCTGCAGAAGGTGCGCAAGTGCGTCGCCGCCGTTCATGCAACAGTTGCCAAGAGCGTTTTACAACGTTTGAGATGGTAGAAGTGGTGATGCCAAGGATTATCAAATCCAGCAACAAGATTGAACCTTACGACAATGAAAAACTGCGTCGGTCTATCTTGTTGCCTTTGCAAAAGCGCCCCATCACTATCGATGAGCAAGAAGCAATGATCAGCCGAGTTGAAAAACGCGTCAGACAGATGGGTGAGCGTGAAATCAGTAGTAAAGTCTTGGGCGAAATCATCATGAGTGAACTAAAAACTTTAGATGATGTTGCCTATGTGCGCTTTGCTAGCGTCTATCGCGACTTTCAAGATATTGATGCTTTTCATCAGGAAATTGCCAATATCCGTCCAAATGACAATTAAGCTGGTACATCAATAAATATGTCTAACTATTAAACTGATTTTGAGTTCAAAGCGCCTAGATTATTAAATAAAATTCTCCGTAATTATTACCAATCATTCATAAGCCTACTGTTATGCCAACTATAAATCACTCTCAAGATGCGCAAGATCGCTACTTTATGATGCTTGCTATCGAACAAGCTAAGCTCGGTTTATATACTACTAGGCCAAATCCTGTGGTAGGTTGTGTCATCGTCCAAGCTGAAGAAGTGGTCGGTCAAGGGTTTCATCCGAAAGCTGGTGAGCCACATGCAGAGGTATTTGCATTAAAAGAAGCAGGTGATCGAGCAGTGGGCGCAACGGCTTATGTGACTCTAGAGCCATGCAGCCATACAGGGCGTACACCGCCGTGTGCGTTGGTACTTATTAAAGCTAATGTAAAGCGTGTTGTGATTGCCGGTCTAGACCCCAATCCACAGGTGGCAGGTCGCGGGGTAAAGCTACTTGAGCAAGCTGGTATTGAAGTGACGGTTGGTATACTGACGGAGCAGGCAGAAGCATTAAATCGTGGGTTTTTAAAAGCCATGCGGACTCAGATGCCATATGTCAGATTAAAAATAGCGACTAGCCTAGACGGTCGCACCGCGATGGCATCTGGTGAGTCAAAATGGATTACATCAAACGCAGCCCGCGAAGATGTGCAAAAGATACGCGCACGAAGTGGGGCAATCATAACCGGTAGTGAGACAGTGATAGCTGATGATCCGCAGCTCAATGTGCGTTCAAATCAACTAGGCGTATTACCCGAAAAAATACCATCACCTCAGATTATAGTGCTCGATAGACGTCAGCGTTTAGAGCACAGTGCTCAGTCTGATTATCAATTGTGCCGCCGTACAGATACGATTTATTGGCGCACAGATGATCTCACTGATTTACTAGCAACATTAGTCAGAGACCATCAATGTTATGATGTCTTGGTGGAGGCGGGTGCTGGCGTTGCGGGAAGTTTTTTGAGTCAGCAGCTCGTCGATGAATTGATTGTTTATCAGGCGCCTTGTCTACTTGGTGATCAAGCGCGACCAATGGTCAATTTTAATCCTATCTCACTGGCTCAACAGTTGCGCTTCGATATTTATAATTATGAGAAACTTGGTTCTGACCTTAAATTAACGCTATTGCCTTTGTAGGTTTCTTATTTGTGATTTTGTTATCCGCAAAATGCTTATAATGTGAACTATATGTGGATAAGTACGTTACCATTTTTAATGTTCCACATGAAACTGTGTATAACTTTGTTCCACATGAAACATGAAAAGCTGATTATTTTTGAGTTTTCATGATAAATTATATATTAATCAATAACTTATGTTTTTTAAATCTTACGTTGCGAGCGCTAAACTAAATTTAGCATCATTGTGGATAACTCTATAATTAATAAAGTCTTTAAGAATATTCTATTGACTTATACTTACTTATCCACAATCTATCCTATGACCGCCTGCATTTCCCGTGTGTTTCACTGCGAAGTGTACTCAGAAAGACAGTACTAAGAAATTTGGTTAAGTATTTGATAAATAAAGTGATGTGTTTATAGCAGCATTATAATAACGAGATGAGGATGATATGTTTACTGGAATTATAGAAAGCGTTGGAACCGTAAAATCGATGCAACCAACGGGTGGTGATATACGCTTAACAATAGAGTCTAACGACCTGGATCTTAGCGACGTAAAGCTCGGTGATTCTATTGCATCGAACGGTATCTGTTTGACTGTTGTAGAGCTAGGTAATAACTATTACTCTGTTGATGTTTCACGTGAAACTATTGCTCGAACAGCGCTAGAAGCATTAAAAGCAGGTCATACGGTCAATTTAGAAAAAGCGATGCTACCAACGACTCGTTTTGGTGGCCATATTGTTGCCGGTCACGTGGATGGGGTAGGCGTCGTCAGTAAACTACAGCAAGACGCACGTTCTATTTATATTGAGATTGAGATACCACAAGAGTTGGCGCACTATACAGCGACCAAAGGTTCTATTACGGTAGATGGGATTAGTTTGACTACCAATCTGGTACGTGACAATATAGTTTCTTTAAATATTATCCCGCATACCGCTCAAGTGACCAATATCGCTAAGCATTGGTTGGTGGGTAACAAAGTCAATATCGAGGTGGATATCGTTGCACGCTATTTGGAGCGTTTGCTAAATAAATCACAATCTGGTGGTATGAATACTGCAAATCCTCAAAGCCAAATTACAGAAGCTTTTTTAGCAGATAATGGCTTTATGAAATAACGTTTGAGGCTGTACTTACCTGTTTAGATATTCACCCTGTCCATATTACGAAATCAAAGTATAGTCAATCCACTATAAAAGCGTTACAGCGTTAACCTCGCTTGAAGTATGACATATACATCTGCACTCGGTTGCCTTGTACCGCTCTTAAATTGGATCAACTATAATGTTGAGAGGGTGATTTTTTTATTAACGTTTAGGGTATAAAGCTTTGTAGAACGGTTTCTAGATCCTTTTTACGGATAGGCTTGGATAAAAACTCATCCATTCCCACTTGCATGCACGCCTTGCGATCCTCTTCTGTGTTATTCGCCGTTAGTGCGACAATAGGTATATCGTCGTCTTGTGCGCGGATTGCCTGAGTAGCTTGTAGACCATCCATGACTGGCATCCGGCAGTCCATCAAAATCAGGGAAATCTCCTCACGCTGGCTGGTTAATATATCAAGCGCTTGCTGACCATCTTCTGCAACGATACTTCGATAGCCAAGTTTACTCAGCATTTTGCAGGCTATTTTTTGATTGGTTGGACTATCTTCCACCACTAAGACAAGGGGTGATAATGGCTGTGAACTTTCTTCTTGAGCAGTTGTCTCGCTAATGTTCTCTTTAATATCTTGTGTTTGTGTTAGCTTTTTTCTAGCTGGCATTGTCAAGCGCAGGATTTCAGACAGTAATAGCGCACTATCTAAAGGTTTTGCCAAAAAGCCATCACATTGATCGAGTAACATAGAGGGTATACGGCGCTCAGGTTTCATACTAAATAGTATTTTAGGTAAGGATGTATTAGCGAGTAGGCTATTTAATGCCTGCCGTCTATCGATGCTAGTGACTATATGATTGCTGTGCGTTAAATGGGGTTTTGTGAGGTCAGCCTGCTCTTGTGATAATGAGTTTTGATATTTCGCTGAGCTGTCAGTATCGGGCTTATTACCAACTAAGATCGCGCTGGTATTATAGTACTCATAATCTAGTAGAAGTATGGGTGCCAAGCTTTGCTGCTCTCGACTTAGGCGTTCTGTTAATTGCTCTATAGTCGCTAGGTCTACAGCAGTATAAATAGTGCTAGATATCGCTAAGTGCTCACAAAGCCGCTGTAAATGTTGCGCGACAAGCGGCTGGTGGACGACCGCGATTAGGCAAATATGATTTAGGTGCTGACTAGGATGATATACCGACTGATAGTTTGGGCGTCGGCAAGGCAAATAAAGGTTGAACACGCTACCTTCATTCACGGTACTGGTTAGTTCTATAAAGCCGCCTAGTAATCGCGCAAAGCTATTGACGTTTTTTAGTCCCAACCCTGCATCGATAGCATTTTGCGCTACTGGGTTGATATCTTGGCTATGGGGTTTATTTAAGTACGACAAAAGCTGATGCTGTTTGGCAGATGTGATACCGATACCAGTGTCCTGCACACTAAAGCGCACCCAGCAACTCACTGCATCTGCGGTAAGGTTTTTATTGATAGACTGTAAGGTCTCTTTGTTAGCCTCTGACATTTGCTCGTAGTCAGTTTGTTCTATAATAAGTGCGACATGTCCGGAGGGGGTGAATTTTACGGCATTATGCAGTAGATTCAGCAAAATCTGCCGGAGACGCACGTCATCAGTACCAATAGAGCGTGGACAGTCTGGGGCAAAAAAGTAAATCAGCTCAAGCCCTCTTTGCCTCGTATCATTTATGATTAGCTCATTAACTTCCTGACCAAGCTTATAAATATCGACGGGCTCAATATTAAGACGGGTTTTTCTAACCTCGATATTTCCTATATGTAGCGTCTCGTTGAGTGCGGTGAGCATGTTCTGACTGGTGGTAATCAAAGTATCTAATGTTTTGTTTTGTCTTGCATTCAATGTGTTCGGATCGATTGGCTCAAGGATATCGATCATAGCTTCTAGCGGTATGCGCAACTTATGACCGATGACAAACCTAAGTTTATTGAACTCATCAACCTTTTGCTGTAGCTGTTTATTTTGCTGTTGCAACTGCTCGTTCTGATTAACCAGCTCATTGATATCATTAAGCATTACCGTAAAACCATGAACTTGTCCATGCTCACCGAACCATGGAGTGGCATGCAACTGGTAGTTTTGTTTGTTTTGTATTCCGTAGACGGTCAATGTACGCGAGACTTGTAAACCAGCTAGCGTTTGAAGTATGTGCTGAGTAGCCTCGTCTTTGCCCATGACGAAATCAGTGATTATATGCCTGTGTCCGTTTTTGGTAGAAGGTGTAAATATTGTTTCAAAGCGTTGGTTATAGAAACTAATCTGACCATGACGTAAGCTCATCAGCATTGGCAGTGGTGCCTGATCAACCAAGCGCTCCAAACGATGATTTAATGTTTTGATACGTCGATAGTCGTTGTGTAGCTGATAACTGATACGGCTCAGTGCATGACCTAGCAGCAAAAACTCAGTGGTGGACTTTTTTTGTAAAAAGGGCGGCGGCGTATAAGACTCTTTTGCATGAACACTCAAATTATCAGTGTAAGCTATTAGCTGCTCCCAGTTGGTTCGACGGTGGAGCATGTAAAATAAAGCAATAAAAAATAGTATCAGAGCCACCGTTAATGGTAGCCAATAACGGTACGAGGTCCATTCGACAGTCAAAGGCTCATAGCGCAACACAATATAAACCTGATGACCACTTTCGAGCTTTATCGTTCCTGTTAAAGCACTACTACTGACTGTATAAGCACTTTGATTGTCCTTAGAAAAAGTGGCGGCATTGACTGTTGGAAACGTTACTGTCGTAAAAGCTGATTCATTAGGTCGAGTCTTACGATGGATATAGGTTTGCCCAGATGGCATCATCAAAATAAGCTGATAACTGATATGGTCAAAAGCAGGCTGTTTTAGGATTTTTTCTATTTCTACATCGATAGGCGCGGCATGCTCAGTAATACTGTACTGTAATGCATGAAAAGTATCTATACTGTGTTGTTCGCTATGATGTCTCAACCCATCAAAAAACGTGACATAGTACAGCAATAGCATGACCAGCAAAGTCGATGCATAGAAGATCAATAATCGCTGTAAGGACTTAAACTGTTGCATGAGAGCATGGCCCTATATCGACACAAAAACATATAGTGAGATCATCATCGTTTGTTATAGTAATTGATTTATTCAAAACCTTGGTGCTGATACCTTTTTATTATCTATAGCAGAATAATAGTGTGTTATTTATAGAGTATTGCTGAAGAAGTATTTTTATTCTATAAGAAGGTCGATAACTAGAGCAATGACACTTTTTATATTATAAAGGCAAAAATCGTCATTAGTCATACTGGATTGAGACTACCACAATTATGGCACAACGTCGTAAACTCACCTATAATGGACAAATTAACCTTATATAATGCAAGACTATGACTACTGCCACTTTTGATCTGTCTAATACATCTATAAACAATAATAAACTATCCACCGAGCGACTAAGGGTGGTATTTGCAGGCACGCCTGAGTTTGCTGCCATTAGTCTAGAAGCGCTCATTCGCCAGCAAGACGCCCTTAATATCGATATTGTCGCGGTATATACCCAGCCAGATCGCAAAGCAGGACGCGGCCAAAAGCTATCAGCCTCTGCTGTCAAAGAAGTGGCATTAGCGAACGATATCGCGGTAGAACAGCCAGTCACCTTCAAAAAATCCAGCACAGAGGGCATGGCAGCACGACAGACGTTGCGTACGTATCAGCCAGATCTTATGATTGTCGCCGCTTACGGTCTGATTTTGCCTATCGGTGTATTGACCATACCCACGCATGGTTGTCTAAATATTCATGCCTCATTGTTGCCACGTTGGCGCGGTGCCGCACCTATTCATCGTGCATTATTAGCAGGTGATGATGAGACAGGTATCACCATCATGCAGATGGATAAAGGGCTTGATACTGGTGATATGCTCTATAAGGTGAGCGCTAGTATAGAGCCTGATGAGACGGCAGCGAGCCTACATGATAAGATGGCAGCGCTTGGTGCGACGGCTATCGCCACCGTACTAAAAGAGTTATCACATTACCAAGCACAGGCAATCACCCAAGATGGCAGTCAGGCAAATTATGCCGAAAAGCTCGTAAAAACTGAAGGTGAGGTTGACTGGACAAAGCCCGCTGCTACCATCGAGCGTCAAATTCGTGGATTGACCCCGTGGCCAGGTGCTTATACTTTTCTAGAAGGGCAGCGCGTCAAAATACTCGCGGCACTGCCCATCAATACCACACAAAAAACAGATAAGCCTGCGGGTACAGTCGTGAGTGTCGGGCGCAAGGCAATTTTGGTGGCTTGTGGCCAAGAGGCTGAACAACCAAATGATAATGCCGCTCATGACGTACAACTCAGCAACACATTGGCGATAACCAAATTACAGTTTGCTGGTGGTAAGCCGATGACCGCGGAACAGCTTTGTCATGGTAATCAGCTAAACGACGGTGATCAATTCACAGCAGAATCAAAATAGCTTTAACGACATTTAACCCTACCAGCACAAGACGCGATCAATCATACGTCAAGGAACTACAACTTCATGAGACAAACCAACAGCGCGTCTAAAAACAATGCACCTAGAAACAATGCACCTAGAAACAACAAGCTCAAGCCATCAAGCAATCTAATCATGAATGGCAGCGTTCGCGTTCGCGTGATTCGTACCTTGCTTGCTATTCAAAATGGTCATTCGCTCTCAAGCGTGCTTGACACATTATTAAACAGTCTGCACGATGGTGATAAAGGTTTTGCGCATGCTTTATTGCTCACGACACTGCGCCAATGGCATGCCCTTGCACGATTGCTCGACACGCTAGCGGACAACCCTATTGACGAAGTAGAAGTTCGTACCACAATTCAAGTGGGTTTGGTGCAGTTACTGTATTTGGAAGTGGCAGATCATGCCGCGATTCATGAAACGGTTGAAGCGGCAAAAGAGATTGAGTTTGCCCATGCAACTGGTTTAATCAACGCTATTTTGCGCAAAGTCGCCAAAAACCCGAGTAAATTTCGTAAAAAGTGCGATAAAAAACACAGCTTACCGAATTGGCTTGCCTATCAGCTTAAGCAAGATTGGAGTGAGCAGTACGATGCGCTGACCCAAGGCTTACGCCAAGTGGCACCGATGTTTCTGCGAGTCAACTCTGCAGTTACTTCAGTAGAGGATTATCAACAGTCGCTGTATGGCGCAGAAATTGATGCAGATATCGTTGAGCTAACGACTGGTATTAACGTAGCAAACTCGTCAGATACTACTACAATACTATCGACCAAAGGCTTAAGACTGCATCAGACTACCGCTGTCAATGCTTTGCCTCATTTTTCCGAAGGCATTGCCAGCGTGCAAGATATGCATGCTCAGCTTGCGGCACCTATCATCAATAAAGCGTTAATGGCAAAGCTCAACGCTGAAAAATCTGATACGGAAAATACCAATAACGAGATACATATTTTAGATGCTTGCGCGGCGCCTGGTGGCAAGCTTGCCCACTGGTTGGAGTTACTCAGCTCAAATGACTCTTCATCGTTGTTTCACGTGAAACAAGATGATGCGGAAGCAAAGCCTTTAGCTTCTAAACTCAAGCTGACCGCTATCGATAATGAAGCACCGCGTATTGAGCGTATTTATGACAACTTGCAGCGTCTTAATCTCAAACAGCAAGACTTAGAGCAAGCTGAAAAAAATATCGCCCTTAACGTTGTCTGCGCTGATGCCACTAGATGGCAGCATGGCAAAAATAAAAAAGCTGCGACAAATGAACCAGTATTCGATGCAATATTATTGGATTCTCCTTGTACCGCAACGGGCGTGATTCGCCGTCATCCTGATATTAGTATTTTGCGTACCGAAGAAGACATCGAGCAAACCGCCTTGCTGCAAGCCGATATTTTGCATAACCTATGGCCACAATTGAAAGCTGGCGGTTATTTGCTGTATGTCACGTGCTCTATCTTAAAGCAAGAAAACGTCGAGCAAATGCAGGACTTTATCACTCATCATAATGATGCGGCAGTGATTGAGTTTACCGAGGCTTGCAATTGGGGTATCGCGCAAACGATTGGTCGCCAGTGCTTGCCAATCGATAGCGAGAGTGGCGATGGTTTTTATTATGCGTTATTGCAAAAGACTGCTGAATAAACCGTTTTTAACTATTGAATAACATTATTGTAGACAGGACACTCTAATGAAATATATCAGTACCCGTGGTCAGACAGCGCCAATGGATTTTAGCGACGTACTATTGATGGGGCTTGCGCCAGATGGTGGCTTGATGCTGCCTGAGCATTACCCGACCGTTGACGGCGCTGTCCTTGATGAGTGGCGTACGCTGAGCTATCCACAGCTTGCAATGGCGATTATGCAGCGCTTTGCGACGGACATTCCTTACGCGGATCTAAATGACATCATCGAACGCACCTATACCGCTGACGTTTTTGGCAGTGACGATATCGTGCCTGTCCGTAAGCTCGAAGATGACTTATATATTTTAGGATTGTCAAATGGCCCAACGCTGGCATTCAAAGACGTGGCTATGCAGTTCTTGGGTAATGCCTTTGAATACGTCCTCAAAAGAAAAGAGGCACGTATCACTATTATCGGCGCGACCAGTGGCGACACGGGTAGTGCAGCGGAATATGCATTGCGCGGTAAAGAAAACGTCGAAGTCTTTATGCTGTCACCGCATGGCAAAATGAGTGAGTTTCAGCGCGCGCAAATGTATAGCTTAAGCGATGATAATATTCATAATATCGCCATCGACGGCATGTTTGATGATTGCCAAGACATTGTCAAAGCGCTGCAACAAGATGCTGATTTCAAAGCTCAGTACGACTTGGGCACGGTCAACTCTATCAACTGGGGTCGCATCCTCGCGCAGATCGTTTATTACTTTAAAGCGTATTTTGCGGTGACGACAAGCAATGATGAAAAAGTCAGCTTTAGCGTGCCGTCAGGTAATTTTGGTAATATTTGTGCCGGTCACATCGCTCGTGAAATGGGTCTGCCCGTTGAGCGTTTGATCGTCGCCACCAACGAAAACGACGTACTCAATGACTTTTTCAATCAAGGGGCTTATCAGCCGCGTCCTACTGACAAAACTTACGTGACTTCAAGTCCATCAATGGATATCTCAAAAGCCTCAAACTTTGAACGTTTTGTTTACTTGTTGCTGGATAAAGACAGCGCACGCGTTCATGAGTTATTTGACGGTGTAAAATCAGGTCAAGGGTTTGACTTGTCTGATTTGATGGAGGCGGTCAATACGCGTTATGGCTTTGCTGCTGGCAAATCAACCCATAGCGATCGCTTAAACACGATCAAAGCATTGTATGAACAGCATGGCGAACTTGTCGATCCACATACAGCTGATGGGATAAAGGTTGCCAAAGAGCTACAGCGTGAAGGCGAAGTCATTATCTGTGCAGAGACGGCCTTGCCTGTTAAGTTTGCAGACACTATCATCGAAGCAGTGGGGCAAATCGACATCGAGCGTCCGGCTCACACTGAAGGGTTAGAAAGCCTGCCACAACATGTCATAGTCTTGGACAATGACGCGGCATTGGTCGCTAAGCAAATTCGTCAACATATTGCGCCAAACCCCGCTTAGAGGGTCGAGGGTTTTAAGTTTCTTGCTGATCCTGAATAAGGTTCGTATAAAGGTTACACCATTGTAATAAAGTGTTTATGATTGTGTTATGGTATAGATAATTGTAGTATTAGAAACAGCGTCGGCGAGTCATCATGCTGCTAGACGCTTTTTTGGAATATTTCTAGCCAATTATACTGAACAGCTGCCCTATCGTTGTTATGATAAAATCACCTATAAACTACTGATAATCTAAGTTATTTTTATAAAATAAAATATAGATTTGGTAAAAAACGAGCGTGGTTTATTGTGACCGAAACAGTGGTACCTATTGTGGATATAACGATGAAGATGAGCTTAAAAAAGACAGCAAAAGCACTGGCAAAAGGATTATTAGTTACGACATTTAGCAGTGCCATGTTGATGACCACAGCCCACGCCAATAATCCACCACCTACCATAAAAGCAGATGCACCCAATCGCTATATCGTCAAAAAAGGCGATACGCTATGGGATATCTCAGGTCGCTACCTCGACAGTCCGTGGCGCTGGAAAGAGATCTGGGCCACCAACAAGCAAATCAAAAATCCAAACCTCATTTATCCCGATGACATTCTTATTCTGTGTGTCATTCAAGGCAAGACTTTGGTGGGGGTTGATACTGGTGAGGGCTGTGCAGGTATCGAAAAGCAGCTAACAGGTAATGTGGTTGCCAGCACCGTCGCGATCACCTCGACTGCTAATAGTATCCCGCCTGTACCATGGTCTGCTATTCAGCATTGGCTGGATAAAACCCTCATTGTAGATCCAGAAGATTTCAACACTACTCCTTATATTTTGGCATCCAAAAACCGCAATCTAATCACCGCAAGCGGGGATAAAGTCTATGCCAAAGGCGTCCCGCTTATCGTGGGTCAGCGCTACGGGGTATACCGTGAGGGTGACCTATATGTGGATCCCAAAACTCAAGAGGTTATCGGATTAGAGGTTACACAGGTAGCGACAGGTCTTGTCACATCGACAGAAACCAATGGCGTCACTAGCCTGCAGCTGACGGACAGCTACGACAAAGAAGTACGTGAAGGTGATCGCGTGTTTGTAGAGTTGGACAACGCTATTCCACCTGTCTTTTATCCAACCCCTGCCAACGTCAGCCGTGGTGGTATGATTGTGCGGGTGATGGACTCAATCAGCTCTGCCGCTAAAGGCAGCGTAGTAGCGATCAATTTAGGCAGCTTGCATGGTGCCAAGCCAGGCGATGTACTGACCGTTTATCAAAAAGGCCCGCTGGTCAGGGACGTAAGAGACAATGACATGCCGGTACGCTTGCCAAATGAGCCAAGCGGTATGGTGATGGTGTTTAATACCTTTGACAACATCAGCTATGCTTACGTACTTGACTCTGAACTACCACTCAATGTTGGCGATCAGCTATTACCGCCTCCTTACTTATAAATGTATCAGGCTCTTTAGAGCGTGCCACTAGCTTGATTCTGCGAGACAGACGACCATGACGGCAGTCACTAAGCCCCTATCTGATAATCAGCGCGCCATATTGGCGCTATGGTATGAGGTGAATGCATCATTGTCTGCTTATCATAAGCTCATAACGACTTATGGTGATGCGCAGCTTGCTTGGCAGGCTACAGTAGGCGCTTGGAAGCAGTTAGGACTTCATCATACCCATCTCAAACGCCATGAACAGCCAGAGCAAACACGTGCTGCTATTGATAAGATCCAGCAAGCACTTACAGACGGTCGCTATGGTTTATTGTTTGCCGGTCAGCCCGACTATCCTGCTCAGCTTCTTCATATTTATGATCCGCCGCCATTATTGTTCTTTCGAGGAAATAGCGCGCGTCTGCATCAGGCTCAAATTGCTATCGTGGGCAGCCGAAAACCAACAGCCCATGCTCAAAAAATCACGTTCGATATGGCGCAATATCTGGCACAGGCAGGGTATGTCATCACCAGTGGTCTGGCAATAGGCGTGGACAAACGGGCTCATCTAGGAGCTTTGGCGCAGACGGATCTTGACTATCAAGGTCGTACTATCGGCGTGATGGGGACAGGGATTGATGTGAATTATCCCAATCATCGTGACCAGTTATTTGCTCAAATCATCGAGCAAGGTGGCTGCATTATTAGTGAGCTACTACCGCATACTCAGCCGCACAAACATACCTTTCCGCGCCGTAACCGTCTGGTTGCTGGGCTGAGTCTAGCCACGATTGTGACCGAAGCGACGATCAAAAGTGGCTCGCTCATTACCTCCCGTCTAACCTCTGAGCAAGGCAAACAAGTCTTTGCCATTCCAAGTCATATTGATAATAGCAATGCCGAGGGTTGTCATCATCTGATACGTGAAGGCGCAACGCTGATTTATCATCCTCAGCAGGTGTTAGAGGACGTCAATGGTCAGCTTGATTATGGCAAGCGCTCGTATAGACCAACAGATATTATAAGCGCTGATAGCCACCAAGTGGAGGTCACTCAGTCATCTGTCGCATCAAATGTAAAGAGAAACTCTGTCACAATGGTCAGTCAGCCAGAACCTTCTCATATAAAATCCCCTCGTAGCGCGATCGTTGTTCCTGATCACTTAGCACATATTTATGAGCAGCTCGATTGGCATGGACAGGATTTAGATGCGCTTGTTATTGCCACTCAGCTTGCGCCGTCACAACTGATTGGACAGCTGATGGAACTTGAACTAATGGGCGTTATCAGTGTGCAAGGCGGACGCTATTTACGTGTATAGCGTATCGATACTCCTAACTGCCACATAAGAATAAGTAGAATGGGTTCTAAATATCGCTACCTTAGTCAGACTGTCTCTTGTGCTATTATTAGTGTCTCTATTCCAGCATGAAACATGTAAGCTATGAGCCAATCTATACCTTTTATCACTGACTCTGCCACACAAGCTGCAAACTGGCTTAAAGAAGCAAAGCTACTTGCATACCCAACAGAAAGCGTTTGGGGGATTGGTTGCGACCCTTATAACAAAGCCGCTGTGCAGCGTATCTTGGATATTAAACAACGTCCGCAAGCCAAAGGCATGATCGTCATTACCGATAGCGTAGAGCGTTTGTCACCTCTACTAGCGTCTTTAAATAATGCCCAGCGCCAGCAAATTATCGATAGCTGGCAGTCAGATGTTAATGACAGCGAGCTACACAATCGCCAAGCGCATACTTGGTTATTACCCATTCCTCAGACACTTTCGACCACGATGCCCTCATGGATAATGGGTGAGCATCAGACCATTGCAGTCAGGGTCATCGCCCATCCTATCATACGAGAACTGTGCCAACAGATGGTCAGCGCAAATAACCCATTTGGCTTCATTGTTTCGACTAGCTGCAACCCGTCAGGTCAAGCGCCTGCTAGCACCCTTGACACTGCCTATGGTTATTTCGGTGAGCAGATTGGCTACTTTCAGGCTGATACTCTAGGTTATATCTTACCCAGCCAAATCCGTGATGCAACGACAGGCTCAGTCATTCGTTAGTAGGCAATAAACGACCTTTCATACCATTATAGCCTAGTCTTTTGTACTGTCGTTTTTGTGCTGTCGCCATCGATAAACCATATTTCACTAGCTGAAGATTACTATGGTTATCGTGCTGTAGCCATAGCAAAATATACCGTCTCAGCGCTAGCTATCGCTAAACCCGCTTCCTTAGTTCCCGTTGCTTTACTAAAAGTATGTAAAAGTCATTTTGATAAAAACGACAGAAAAGTAGACGATAGTTACAAGGAGCTGATTTTTATTGAACGATGAATCTTTCAGCAATAGGTCATCGCTGCGATATTTGATACACATAGGGAGTAGGCTATGAAGGTTTTAATTAGTGGTGGCTCAGGGTTTTTGGGTAGTGCATTTAGCCAAGAGTTAATCGAACGGTATCGCACACAAGGTAAAGAGGTGATGATTACTTGGCTGACCAGAGATAGCAATCAAGCTCATCCTGATGACATTAATATGATGACTTATGACGAGCTTAAAAAGTCTGACATGAGCTTTGATGTCATAATGAACTTAGCTGGCGCAGGTATTGCTGACGCGCGTTGGAGCGATGAGCGCAAAGAGCAATTAATAGCCAGTCGTATTAAGCCTACTCAATCGATATTAAGCTTCATCGAACGTACGGCAACAAAGCCAAAACTACTAATAAGCGGCTCAGCAATCGGTTGGTACGGCACGCAAGGTGATAAGCCATTGACTGAACACAGCAGTTTTGAGACAGACTTTGCCCATCGCTTATGTGAGGAGTGGGAGAGCTTGGCGCTCAAAGCGACTGATTACGATGTCCCTGTCGCTATTGTACGAACAGGCGTTGTGATACATCCTGAAGGTGGTATGGTGGCAAAATTACTATTGCCATTTAAGTTTGGCGTTGGCGGGCAGTTGGGTGATGGTCAACAAATCATGAGCTGGATTAGCCGTGACGATTGGGTGGGGGCGGTGATTTTTATTATTGAGCAGCATCTTTTCAGTCAATTTGGTCATAAACAAAGAGTTTCAAATAACGATAATGTCATAGAGACAAGAAGTGATACGCCAGCCTTTGTCTATAATCTCACGGCACCCAATCCTGTGAGTAACCATACTTTTACTAAAACGCTTGGCTCATGGTTACATCGGCCGACACTTTTTACCTTGCCAGAGTTTTTACTCAAGCTCATGTTTGGTGAGATGTCGACGCTACTAATAGATGGTCAAAAGGTGCTGCCACAAGCGCTATCAGATGCAGGTTACGCATTCAAGCACGTGACACTCAAACAGGCATTAGAGGATCAGAAGTAGTTACATCATGATTGTTTCATGTGAAACATAAGAAGGTCGGCTTATATTAAATATTCACTAGATTGTATTTCTGTCTAAGGGCAATCCATGCGTTACGCATTTTTCATCATCATTTTTTTGCTCTTGCAGCTGTTTAGTGCGGGCGCTGCTCTAAGCTTACAGTGGTGGTTACAGCCTTGGATCACGCGAACGCTTCAGATCGCTATATGGTCTGCTATATTTATTATTACTAATGGATTGTTGATATTAAGTGTCAAAAGAGTATTTGCCAATAGCTACCGCTGGGTTAGCGGTTGGATGTTGGTTATGCATTTTATGCTGCTCACGGCATTGCTGATAGGTCTATTCTATGGTGGATACTGGCTAGTAACATCACTCTTAGGCGCCTCGTCATATGAATCTAATATGATTTTTATTGGCCTACGAGCGCTTGCATTGGTGATATTCTTAGGGTTGTTCGGTTTCGCATTATATAGTGCTTATGTGCCAGTCGTACGTAAGCTGTCCATTAGTATCAACAAACCGCTCGCTAAACCACTGCGCATTGCGGTCGCGAGTGACCTGCATCTAGGACGACTATTTGGCGTAGCAGCGATAGATAGGTTGAACCGTCTAATGATTGACTCGCAGGTTGATATGCTGCTTATGCCAGGCGATATTATGGATGACAATACAGACGCATTTAATAGCTATAATATGGCAAAAAACTTAGCTGAGCTATGCAGTAGCCTGCCATACGGCGTCTATGCAACATTGGGTAATCATGATTTGTATGGGCACGAACAGCCAATCAGCCAAGCGTTAGTCGATGCAGGCGTACATTTATTAAATGATGACGTGTTTGGTATCGAACATGAGGGTCAGCCTATATGGCTGGTTGGACGTTTTGATAATCATAAACGCCAACGTGTCGCGACAACTGACCTGCTCGCGAACGTTGATACTTCACAGCCAGTGATACTGCTGGATCATAGACCAAGCGATATTGATGAGCACAGCCAGTTACCAATCGATCTACAGGTATCAGGACACACTCACAATGGACAAGTATTTCCCGCCAACTTTATCGTGAGCGCCATCAACCGATTAGGCTATGGGTATGAGGCCATTGGCAGAGGACATTTTGTGGTGTCCTCGGGTTATGGCTTTTGGGGTATTCCGTTTCGATTGGGCTCACGCTCAGAGATTTGGTTAATTACCGTTTCTGATCATACTAATAAATAGCTAGTTCCAGCTAACCGCTATGCCACGAGCCGCGATTTTGTACTAATGATCTCACGGACGAAGCCGCCAAAACCATGAATAATATTTTTTGTTTCCTGCCCAAGTCCTTGATGCACGCTCATAAAATGAATAAAGCCGTGCGGTGCGCCCAACACAGTATGGGTCTCAACAGGGACTTTATAACTCTTTAGCTGTTTGGCATAAGCAAATGCCTCATCACGCAATACATCGAGTTCAGCGGCGACGATATAGGTGGGACATACTTTGCTGTTATCACCAAGCATTGGCGAATTGAGCATATGTATGCGTGGCAATGGACTATTCTCAAGACAAGCGGCATCAAATACGGCCACATCAGCATGATCCAATAGCAGGCCTTCACCATACAGCTCCCAACTCGGATAATCTGTCTCGATATCAGTCACAGGATACAGCGGCATCTGTGCTAGCGGCGCAGGTAGCTTCTTTAATAGATCAAACATTTTCTGACCATCTGCACCCAAATCTAACCAAGCGTTTTCGTTTGGTGCGGTGAGTTGCTGTGCAATCAAGGTAGAAAGGCCACCACCTGCGCTATCGCCTGCAAGAACGATGCGTGACGGTAAGGCACCTAAGGTATGGCAATGCTCAGCCAACCAAGCATAAGCGGTGATACAGTCTTTTAACGCTGCAGGTGCAGGACACTCAGGAGCCAAGCGATAATCCACACTGACCACAGGCCAACCAGTCTGCTCACAGACTGCGTGACAGAACTCGTGATGTGTATCGACATTACCGATACAAAACCCACCACCATGAAAAAACAACATGGCTGTTTGGTCAGGGTTATGAGCACGTCTTTTTTTAGCACCAATACTCTTGGTACCTGCCTGATAGCAGCGAATGGTCATATCGCCATCATCCGCGTTGGCTATGGTTTTATTTTCCCAATTGACAGGTGTTTGACCCTTTTTGATAAAAGGTTTGATGTTACTTAGCATACTGCCACCTGCTTGGTGCCATACGCTTGGTGCTTGCATCGCCACCGCATCCGCAGCAAATCTTTCACGGAGTTCATGCATGGGCGTCAGCTCTAATGGCGTCTTAAGATGGCTATTCACCGCGAGGATCAGGCGCAAATGAGCATTGGCGTGCAGATATTGTTTTGAGTGAGGCCCTTTTAAGTAACCAATCAAACCTTCTAATACTGGTGTTGGTAGATAGCCAAGACCTTTCATCGCATAGTGCAGAGTGTGTGGTTGGCAATGTGCCATTGGGTTATAACTGAGCATTTTTTCTTTCACGCTCAAACGCTTTTTTTGTACACCGTTGTCTTTCACTTCACTAACCATCTCACCGTTCGACGCCAAATGCAGCGCCATCAATGTTTTGTTCAGTAAGGTATTGATTGATGATACTGTTGAATTAGACATAATATCTCTCATAACTGTTTTTGGGTGTTTACTGTTACATCAGCGTACACTTTAAGATAAGGAATAATATTTGTAGCAATAATAAGGCAGTAGTGCGTAAAGCAGGGTGTTATTTAGTAATGGCGTGGGTAGCAACGGTAACCTGTTTAGAGTAATTGACGGTTTTTTGTACGTTTTGTTAACGTATATTGAGACCAGTTGACACAGCGGAAAAATGCTGAGTACTTGTTTTAAAGAAAGATCTAACCATATTTGTCGTAAATGCGAAAAATTCCTTTACTTCAGGCTTGAAATTTATACTTACTACCTTTATCAAGCAGCTATTAGAGCGTATTAATAAAAAAAATGAGTGATAACCGTTAAGTATCTGATAAAGGCATGATACAGCCAGCGATTGGCTGATTTATTGTGTCTTATCTCAATTATTATTGACATTCCAAGGAGCTATCATGAGCGAGCAAAATACCAACCAAGAAAACTTTGATAAAACAGTGGCACATGACAATGTTGAACACAAAGACAGTATCTTAGAAGAAACCATGAACGAGTTTGATCCACAGAACAACTCAGGTGAAGAAGCCACCATCGAAAATGAGATCGATCTTGATACGTTCAAAGCGCGTATCGCTGAGTTAGAAGGTGAAGTGAAGCAAGCCAAAGAAAGCACTGCTCGCGCCAACGCTGAAGCTTACAACGCACAAAAGCGCGCCGAGCAAGAAGCGGATAAGAGCAAAAAATTCGCTCTTCAAAAATTTGCAAAAGAGCTACTCGATATCGTCGATAACTTAGAGCGCGCTATCGAAAACGCAGACGCGAATGACCCAGTCGCTGAAGGGGTGCAATTAACTCACAAAGCATTGGTCTCTGTACTTACACGTCACGGCGTAGAAGTGGTCGATCCAGAAGGTGAGAAATTCAACGCTGATTTCCATGAAGCAGTGGGTATCGATCCAGAAGCAGAAGCTGACACCGTCGGTACAGTCCTACAAAAAGGCTATAGCTTAAATGGTCGTCTACTACGTCCAGCCATGGTACGTGTTGGTCAGTAATATTTTTGGGGCTAAACCCTACTAATATGAAGGTTTTTCACAAAAAATCACATGAAAGACTGTTTTTGCTTGATTATCGCCTTGAAAAATACAACAAGCAAACCGATATATAGCAACAAGTGACCGACTACGGTCTGGATAAATAAGTATTTATAGTTAAAAATAAATTAGGAGCAATTGATTATGGGTAAAGTAATTGGTATTGATTTAGGTACGACTAACTCGTGTGTAGCAGTAATGGAAGGTGACAAGGTTAAAGTCATCGAAAATGCTGAAGGTACGCGTACTACACCATCAATCGTCGCTTATAAAGATGACGAAACATTGGTTGGTCAGTCAGCTAAGCGTCAAGCGGTCACCAATCCAAGCAACACTTTGTTTGCGATTAAGCGTTTGATCGGTCGTCGTTTTGATGACAAAGTCGTGCAAAAAGATATCGGTATGGTACCTTACAAAATCGCTAAAGCAGACAACGGCGATGCGTGGGTAGAAATCAACGGTAAAAAGCTTGCACCACCACAGGTTTCTGCTGAAATCTTGAAAAAAATGAAAAAAACAGCAGAAGACTATCTTGGTGAGAGCGTGACTGAGGCAGTTGTAACCGTACCTGCTTACTTCAATGACTCACAGCGTCAAGCAACCAAAGATGCGGGTAAAATTGCAGGTCTTGATGTAAAACGCATCATCAATGAGCCAACTGCTGCGGCACTTGCTTATGGTATGGACAAAAAGCAAGGCGATAGCACCGTTGCTGTATATGATTTGGGTGGTGGTACTTTCGATATCTCAATCATTGAAATTGCAGACGTCGATGGCGAGCAACAGTTCGAAGTACTAGCAACCAACGGTGATACGTTCCTAGGTGGTGAAGACTTTGATTCAGCATTGATCGATTTCTTAGTGGCTGAATTCAAAAAAGAGCAAGACGTTAACCTAAAAGGTGACTCTCTTGCGATGCAGCGTCTAAAAGAAGCAGCTGAAAAAGCGAAGATTGAGCTATCAAGTGCACAAAGCACTGAAGTGAACTTGCCTTATATTACTGCTGATAGCAGTGGTCCTAAGCATTTGGTTGTGACCATCAGTCGCTCAAAACTAGAGAGCTTAACGGAAGAGTTAGTACAGCGCACCATGGGCCCTTGTAAAATTGCCCTTGAAGATGCTGGCCTAAAAATTGGCGATATCAACGATGTAATCTTGGTTGGTGGTCAGACTCGTATGCCACTAGTACAACAAAAAGTACAAGAGTTCTTTGGTCAAGAGCCACGTAAAGACGTGAACCCTGATGAAGCTGTGGCAGCTGGTGCAGCAATCCAAGGCGCGGTATTGTCTGGTGATAAAACTGACGTATTGCTACTTGATGTAACGCCATTGACGCTAGGTATCGAAACGATGGGCGGTGTTATGACGCCAGTTATCGAGAAAAACACCATGATTCCTACCAAGAAATCACAGGTATTCTCAACCGCTGAAGACAACCAGCCAGCAGTAACGATTCAGGTATATCAAGGTGAGCGTAAAATCGCTAACCAAAACAAACTGCTTGGTCGTTTTGACTTGACGGATATCCCACCAGCACCACGTGGCTTACCACAAATCGAAGTGTCTTTTGACATCAACGCTGATGGTATCATGAACATCTCAGCAACTGATAAAGGTACTGGTAAAGCACAAAGCATCCAGATCAAGGCGGATTCTGGCCTGTCGGACGAAGAAGTTGAGCAAATGGTTCGTGATGCAGAGGCTAATGCTGCTGAAGATGAGAAGTTCGCTAATCTAGCGCAAGTTCGTAACGAAGCAGATGGTCGTATCCATGCCGTACAAAAAGCGCTGAAAGAAGCAGAAGATAAAGTCACTGACGAAGAAAAATCAACAGTAGAGTCTGCGATCACTGAGCTTGAAGCGGCGGCGAAAGAAGATGACCATGACGAAATCAAAGCCAAGCTTGAAGCGCTAGACAATGCATTCTTGCCAGTTAGCCAGAAGATTTATGCTGACAGCGGCGCAGGTAGCGAGGGTATGGATCCAAGCCAGTTCCAACAAGGTGCTGACGCTACTGGTAGCAACCAAGCGGATGACGATGTCGTTGATGCTGAGTTTACTGAAGTAGACGAAGACAAAAAGTAAGCAATTACTTGATGTTCAAGGCTGCTTTAATCGTTAATTAGATTAAATTAGCTAGATCAAAAAAACGCATCTTTCGAGATGCGTTTTTTTATGCCTGATATTTAAGTATATATTTTCAAGCGTGCCATTATGGTAAATGCGCATCAACGATTAGTACGTCGTAAGTCAGATATACGCAAGGTTGACCGTCCTCATCTATGCCCGAAAATTGCTGCCAATAGTCGCGCTCGAATGCTTGCAAGCGGGTTTTGGTCCAGACAAAAGGCTGTGTGTTAGACGTTTGCTTACCAATCGTTTGTCTGCTATCTATTTGATTGGTCGATACACCTGTCGTCTTCATATGTTTGAGCACATCATAAGGCTGGGCAAATGGCACATTGAAACGCTGTGTTGATAGCTTTATGTGTTGAAATCCCGCTTGATCTAGCGCTGATTGCCATTCACTAATATCTGGATAATGCAGTCCTTGTCCTGTTAGGGTTTTTATTTGCAAGAAATTATCTGGAGTAAAGGTGCTTAGTAATAATTGTCCATTAGGTTTTAGCCGTGAGGCTGACTGTGCGATAAAGCTAAGTGGATTGTCAAACCACTGAATCGCATTGGCACTGATGACTAAGCTATGCTCACCGCCTAAATCCGTGGTTTCCGCATCGCTAATAAGGATTTGTGCTTGTGGCAACAATTCCTGTAAATGAGTGGCTTGCTGCTCACATAACTCGTTGATAGACCATCGCTCACTTTGTACATATTTTGCCAGTAGCTGCGTTAGTTGTCCCGTGCCTGCACCGACCTCAAGCACACTGTCTTGATTGGTATTATCGATAGCCATTAATAAGTGCTGACAAACCTGCTGCTGAATATAAGCATGTTTATCGTACTGACTGGCTTGAGAAAAATGCCGCGCAATGGTCTGCTTGCGGGCACTTAGCTCGGAAGTAGTGAGGGGATGTTCCATAATCGCTCTTTCACATAAAAGTTTATAACGAGCATCAAAAACTGCTGCCGTCATATGGATAATTGCATGATTAGGCGCTCGCACTCAGCATGGGTAATGGCTGCGTTGAGTACCAAGCGAATACGTGACGTATTAGTAGGAACGGTCGGTGGCCTGATAGGCAGCGCATAAAATCCAGCGTCTTGGAGTTGTTTTGCCTTTGTCATCGTACGAGCATTATCACCTAAAATATAAGGCACAATGGGTGACTCGTAAATAGGATTTTTTGCTGCCGATGCCACGCGATATTCAGGGCTAATGGCTTGGCTCAGTTGTAATGAAATCTGCGCCAAATGCTGTCGCCGCGTCTGTAGATGTGGCATTTTTGCCAAAATAAACCGTGACCAAGCATGATTGATTGGTGGCAACGCGGTACTAAAAATCAGCGGACGCATCTGATTGATGAGCCATGATTTGACCACCTCATCACATAGAATATAAGCGCCAACCGAGGCAAACGCTTTACCAAACGTACCCACTAGGTAGTCAATCTCAGTGAGCGTATCTGTTTCTTCGGCTAACCCTAATCCTTGCGCGCCAAGGACACCGACGGCATGGGCTTCATCGACATACAGCTCAATACGACTGTCAGTGGCTTTTAGCTTAACTAAAGCGGGTAGATCAGCACGATCACCATCCATACTGAAGATACTTTCGGTGACGATGATGATGCGCTCTACGTCCTCTTCAACCTGTGCGAGCATAGTAGCCAAATGCGCATAATCATTGTGTCGATAGCGGCGATACAGACAGCGTTTGCTTTCGCTGAGTTTAATACCATCAATCATACTGGCGTGTACCAGCTTGTCTGCCAAAATAACCGTCTTCACTGGTAGTGCAGTCAATGCAGGTAAGATCCCGATATTGGCGTGGTAGCCACTATTTAATACCAACGCAGATTTCGTCGCGGTTTGATTTATTCCAGCTGCGGTTTCATACCACGCTTGTAGCTCATCCTCTAACGCCTGTAGCTGTGTATCATTGCCAGTTAATAGACGCGATGATGTTGCGCTCATTTTGGGCAAACAGTCCATTGATTGCTGAATAAATTCAAAAAACTCACGCTGCAACTCAGCATCACTGCCCAAACCTAGGTAATCATTGCTAGCGATATTCAGTAGAGTATTGCCTTCACTAACGACATATCGTCCCTGATGCTCGATATTGGGCAGCTTGCGATATTGTTGTTTGTCTTTGAGCTGCGCTAGCTTGTCTTGTAATTTTGCATTGATAAAAGCTGACATACAGTATTGGCCTTATATTTTTATGCAGTTACCAGTCTATATAGAAAAAAATGAGTAGGGATTATTGCACAAAAACGGGATGTGTAACAAAAAGTTTCATATATCAGCCTTTGTAACCCGAGCACTGACAAATGCTTTCAAATCTTAACTCTCATACCATTAAACACTGACAGAGTGTCTGAAATAGTTTGTTACTATGTACCCATCGTTAGCAAACAAGGCGATACGGCCAAATGGTCAATACAACTAAATAACTTGTTTGTCCAAATTTACTTGAAGGAGCTAATAATGAAAACTCTACAAAAAACTATACTTGCACTAGCAACTGGTTCTTTACTTACTGTAGGTGCAAACGCCGCTGTTAATTATGGTAACGGCTACACTGGTCAGCCATATGTTGGTGCCAAGATCGGTCAATTTGACAATGATGTAGACGGTGACGATCCAACTGCTTATGGTGTATATGCTGGTTACAACTTTGATCCTAACTTTGGTATGGAAGTTGAGTACGTTGGTTCAGATGATGCTGACCTAGATAACAATGCTGGCGATTATGACACCAAAACTTATGGTGCGTACGGTACTTATCGTTATATGTTCCCAAATACTGCACTATATGCCAAAGGTAAACTTGGTATCGCTAAAACAGAGTTAGAAGCTGATTTTGATAATGGCAGCAGCGATTCAGTGAGTGATACTGGTATTGCTGGTGGTATCGGTCTTGGTTACGCAGTGAATCCTAACTTCAATGTCGAAACAGAGTATGCAATGATGGATAGTGATGCAGATACTAAGCTGCTTACTGTAGGCGCTAACTTAAAGTTCTAAGATAACATAGCGTACTTGTACCTATAGTCAAAAACGAAGAAACGACCATTTTATATGGTCGTTTTTTTATGCCTGTAAAATATTTTTGCAACACATGTTTACTTTGACAAATAATTTGGTATGATACCGCCACTACTAATAACAAGTAGAAAATAGTTGAGTAGTGTTTGATATTAAACAAATTATTTGTTTATTGAATCCAAGGTTGAAAATACTTTATGAAAAATCTACAAAAAGCGTTACTTGCAGTAATCGCAGGCTCAGTAATGACAATGAGCGCACAAGCAGCCATTTCTTATGGTGCTGGCCAATCATACGTTGGTATTAAAGCTGGTCAATTCATGGTAGATGCTGATGATTTAGATGATCCAACCGCATATGGCGTTTATGCTGGTTATAACTTCGATCCTAACTTTGGTGCTGAGATTGAGTATGTAGGTTCTAATGACGCTGATGTTGATACAGGTAACAGTGGCATTGACGCTGAATTTGATCTAAAAACTTATGGTGCTTATGGTACTTACCGTTATGCGTTCCCAAATACTGGCTTATATGCAAAAGGTAAACTAGGCTTTGCTAAAGCTGAGATTGAAGTTTCTGCTGAGGACTTTCTTGGAAACTCTGGAAGTGACAGCGATAGCGACAGTGGTGTAGCTGGCGGTATTGGCTTGGGTTATAACTTCAATCCTAATATGAGTGTTGAAGCTGAATATGACTATGTTGCTGAAGACCTTACGCTATTAACTCTTGGTGCACATTACAAATTCTAAGCTTTGATTTGTGTGGATGACTAAAAGCGATCACTTTAAGTGGTCGTTTTTTTGTGTCAATTTTAGCATTCATTGTACTTGTTTTATCAAAGTACCACACCATAAATAATAATAGGTAATTGATTTTTAAGATAATATTATCTGCAAAACTGTGCTACATTGGAAGGTAGGCAGATACAGGAGTAGACAGCGATGATTGAGACTATCTGGATGATTGAACCTTGGCATTGGTTGGTGTTGGGCTTCTCTTTGATGATTGCTGAGATATTTATTCCAACTTTTGCAAGTCTTTGGTTTGGCGCGGCCGCCGTGATCGTTGCCGCTTTAGCGTGGTTGCTCCCCATTCCATTATTATTTCAGGTACTGATCTGGCTTACGCTATCGGTTTTGTTTATGTTTGCTTGGGTCAAATACATCAAGCCGCTGTCAATGAGCCGTAAAAAGATGGGACAAAGTAGCGATCTGATTATTGGTGAGACGGGCATGATCGTGGTCAAACCGCAAAAAGGCATTTCAGGTATGGTGCGCTTTAACGTGCCTATTTGGGGTGCAGATGAGTGGCCATGTCGCACAGCAGGCGTGAATGTCGAGACAGGTGATCGTGTGGTGGTTATAAAGGTGGTCGGCGATGAGATGGTGGTTGCACCCACGCAGCGCCTCCAAGCACCCAAAACCATACGGCCAAACATTACTCCGACGATTAACAGTCAAGTGCCTGCCAAACAATCTAAAGCGGGTAGACTGAGTTTGCACAAACCCGATCTCAAAGAGACAGGTACTAGCAAATAAACGTTATCAGGTACTAAAAATTTTTAAATTAAGAAAAAAAGGACATGAATCACGTCGCTGGCAAATAAAGCAAGGGTCAAGGAGAATCACATGGGTAGTATCTTGAGTAGTTTAAATGGCGTCGGTATCGTGATGCTGGTGTTGGCAGCATTGGTGATTTTTACCGTTTTTAAAGGCGTTTGTATTGTCCCGCAAGGGTACAAGTGGGTCGTGCAACGGCTGGGTAAATATCAGCAAACTCTAGAGCCTGGCTTTAGTATCATCATTCCTTTTGTAGATAGAGTCGCTTATAAAGTCACCACAAAGGACATCGTACTAGATATCCCATCTCAAGAAGTCATCACCCGTGATAACGTGGTCATCATCGCTAATGCTGTGGCTTATATCAACATCTTGCGCCCAGACAAAGCGGTCTACGGTATTGAAGATTATGAACATGGTATCCGTAATTTGGTACAAACCTCCTTGCGCTCTATTATTGGTGAGATGGATTTGGATAATGCCTTATCGAGTCGTGATGAGATTAAAGCCTTGCTCAAACATGCGATCTCAGAAGACATCGCCGATTGGGGTATTACGCTTAAAACCGTAGAGATTCAAGACATTAATCCCTCGCAAACCATGCAAGCCTCTATGGAAGAGCAGGCAGCGGCAGAGCGTCTACGCCGAGCGACCGTTACTCGTGCCGATGGTCAAAAACAAGCTGCTATTTTGGAAGCAGATGGACGTCTGGAAGCCTCACGCCGCGATGCCGAAGCGCAAGTGGTACTGGCTAAAGGCTCAGAGGAATCAATTCGTCTTATCACAGCGGCGATGGGTGATGAAGAGATGCCGATTGTCTACTTACTTGGCGAGCAGTACATCAAGTCCATTCGTCAACTAGCGGAGTCTGACAATTCAAAAATGGTGGTGTTGCCAGCCGATATTTTGAGCACTGTTAAAGGGATGGTAGGCGATAAATTAAAGCTGTAAATATTTCAAAAAATATCTAAAAAAGACCTCGTTTGAGGTCTTTTTAATGGCTAATAATTAGCTGCCAAGTCGTTATGTCAGATAACTTTTGAGAAGCGGTTTTTGTGTTTTTTTTCTAGATATTCATCAAATACCATGGCGACATTGCGACCAAGCAAGCGGCCCCTAGGTAAGACACGAATGCCTGCTGCGTCCATATCAATCAGTCTATCTGCTTGCATCTCGCCCAGCTGTTGAATCTCATCAATAAAATAGGTAATCGCATCGATACCGAATTTTTGATTCACATCTTTAAAATCGAGATAGTCGTGGCAGAGCAGGTTCATGATGACATATTCACGTAAGCGATCTTTGATGGACGTTTTAATATATTTTACCGCGGGCATGACCGTAGGATTGGTTTTGGCAGCATCAATCTTAGCTTGGTAGTTTTGCAAATCAGTATCATTTTGCAGGATATAGCGCGTATTGCTATTGGCAATTTGACTGATGGATGAGACACCAAAGCCCAATAAATCACAATCGCCCATGATGGTGTAGCCCTGAAAATTACGATGTAATTTTCCTTCGCGCTGTGCAATCGCTAGCTCATCGTCAGGCTTAGCAAAATGATCGATACCGATATATTGATAGCCCGCTTCGGTTAGCGTGTTGACGGTGTTGCCGAGCATAGCGAGCTTAGCTGCTGGGCTAGGTAGGTCTTCATCTTTGATCTGACGTTGGGCTTTGAAACGCTCAGGTAGATGCGCATAGTTAAAGACAGACAGACGATCTGGTGACATCTCAATGATACGGTGTACGGTTTTGTCTAACGTGTCAGGCGTTTGATGCGGCAAACCATAAATCAGATCGATATTGATGGAGTGAAAACCAAGCCCTCGCGCCTCTGTTAATACATTCTCAATAAGCTCTACTGAGTGCACACGATTGACCGCGATTTGTACCGTTTCATCTAAGTCTTGCACGCCTAAGCTGATACGATTAAAACCAAGGTTTCGTAATATCTTTAGCGTATTATCACTCAGCTCACGCGGGTCGATTTCGATAGAGTAGTCGCCTTCATTTTCTGGCAAAAACTCAAACTGCGTCTGCAAAAACTCCCACAGCTTAACCATCTCTTCATCACGCAAAAACGTTGGCGTACCACCGCCCAAGTGTAGCTGCTTGACCAAGGGTTTATCGCTACCTTCTGGCACAGACAGCAAGCGGCGTTTAAGGGCAATCTCAGCCATTAAATACTGCAGATAATCACCAGAGTCGCTATTTTTTTTGGTAATGATCTTATTGCAGGCGCAGTAATAGCAAAGGTGACGGCAAAACGGAATATGAAAATATAGCGAGAGGGGAGCACGCGATTCGCGATTTTGCAAGATTTTCGTCTCAAGACTAGCTACCTCAAAACCATTTACTCCAATATTCTCAGGTATCGGCGTGAACTCTAGAGCAGTTGGATAAGAGGTATAACGTGGTCCTGAACGATTGTACTTATTGATGATGGCCTCATCAAATGCTGGTAGCTGCTTATTGGTGATACTGCCGCGGGTACTGGCATAAGGGTTGTCTGGTTGCATAACAGGGCGTACAGTGGTTGGCGGCTCGTCCGCACGATTGTAAGGCTGCTGAGTGTTCTGTTCTGAATAGTCTGTCATGCGGTATTCCTCGTTTTGACCCATAGTGGCTATAGCATCGCTTTTTTGTGCTGCCAGATGATAACGTTTGCAGTAACAGCTTGGCTATTATAGCAACTATCTTAAAATATGGTCATTATTATACCAAATCCCTACTTTTAGTATGGTATATCGTGATGGTTTTTAGCATTAATATTGACGGCTTTGGTTTGAGATGATTGTTTTAATGTCCTACCTATATTTTTTATAAAACACGACATTTGCACGCTGATAAATAATACTTTATCATCGATTAATCTCTAATATTAGGAAACGCTGATGTCGTTTGCTCAAGTCTATACTCGCTCAGTTGTCGGCCTGCACGCCCCCAAGGTCATCATTGAGGTACATCTATCGCAAGGGTTACCAGCACTAACCATCGTTGGTCTACCAGAAGCCGCTGTACGCGAGAGTAAAGACAGGGTACGCTCTGCCATTCTTAATTCAGGTTTTCAGTTTCCTAATCGGCGTCTAACGATTAATTTAGCACCCGCTGATTTACCTAAAGATGGCGCGCGTCTTGACTTGCCAATCGCTATTGGGATATTGGCGGCAAGCGGACAACTTGAGCCAGAAGTATTATCGGGGTTTGAATTCATTGGCGAGTTGGCACTCAACGGTGAGCTGCGCCAAGTAACCGGTAGTTTGGCAGTTGCCCGCGCGATTAAAGCGGAAGGATTGGCATCAACGTTGTCGAAAACGTTGTCAAAGGCGAGTGACTCTGCAAAAAATGAGCAACGTGTTACCTTACAGAGCGCACCACAATTAATCGTACCGATTGACAATGGTCGTGAGGCCAGTCGCGTTGATGGTGTGACGATATTGGCAGCGAAGAGTCTAAAAGCAGTATGTAACCACTTGCAGTCTCTGGCGGATCCAAGCGGATCTTATGACTGCTTGGAGGTGGTAACGCCCAGTCCAGCACCGCAGCATGTAGGCTATCAAGTGGATCTAGCCGATGTCAAAGGACAGCACCATGCCCGCCGCGCGCTAGAGATAGCAGCAGCTGGCGGTCATTCGTTATTGTTTACAGGGCCACCGGGTTCTGGCAAAACGCTCATGGCCTCACGTTTGCCGACGATATTGCCTGATCTCAGTGATGAGGATGCGCTCGAGGTAGCTAGTACGTATTCAGTGGCAGACAGTGATTACGATTACGGCACACGGCCCTTTAGGCAAGTGCATCACACCATATCAGCCGTGGCGTTGGTTGGCGGCGGTTCACGGCCCAAACCGGGCGAGATTACGCTTGCCAACAAAGGTGTATTGTTCCTTGATGAATTGCCAGAGTTTGATCGGAGCGTGCTTGAGGTATTGCGCCAGCCATTAGAAGCCAAGCAAATCACTATTAGCCGTGCTAACTCGCAAATGACCTTTCCAGCCAACTTTCAATTAGTCGCTGCTATGAATCCGTGCCCGTGTGGTTATGATGGTGATACTTCAGGTCGCTGCCGCTGTCGACCTGAGCAAATCAAACGCTATCAAGACAAACTCTCAGGGCCACTATTAGATCGTATTGATTTGCATATTACCGTACCAGCATTGCCGATTGCTGACTTACAAAGCGCGCAGGCAGGAGAAACATCCAAACAAGTACGCGAGCGAGTAGCAGCCGCGCACCAGCATCAATTAAAACGACAACAAAAAGTCAATAATGAGCTAAGCCCGAGCGAAATCGATGAATATATCAAATTAGGCGATAGCGAAAAGCAACTATTGCAACTTGCTCAGCAGCGCTTGAATTTATCCGCACGCGGCTACCATCGAGTGTTACGAGTCGCGCGTACTATCGCGGACTTGGCCAACAGTACAGATATTAACAGCGCCCATGTGTCAGAGGCGCTCAGCTATCGTAGTAAGGAGTAGTCTTCGTTTAAGCCAACTATCACATCCGTTTGATAGATGCTTTTATGGGTTAGATGTTATCTTTCATAATCCAAGTAACCAAATCCGCAAAATTATCAAACGCCTCGGTTGGATTTAGCTCACGAATGTCTTGGCCGTAGTTATAGCCATAGGATAGTCCAAGCGTGTCCATATTGGCGTTTTGACCCGCCAAGATGTCGTTTCTAGAATCGCCAATCATCACTGACTGCGCGACACTAACATTGAGAGCGTCGCAAACGTGCAATAGGGGCGCTGGATCTGGCTTTTTGGTGGATAGACTGTCGCCGCCCATCACTTCACTAAACAGGTCTTGCCAGCCGAATGTTTGCAATATTTTGGGGACAAAACGAATGGGTTTGTTAGTGACTAGAGCGAGTGTGTAGCCAGCCGCGTGAAGTTGTTTAAGGCCACTATCGACACCGGGATAGGCGACAGTTTTACTATCGCTGAGGTTCTTATAAGCTTCAAAAAATATCTGCTCTGCGTGATCGGCCTCGGCTTTGGTCAGTGCGCCCTCTGGGACAGTGATATCACCGATTAAAGCACGCTCTACGAGCATTCTTGAACCATTGCCTATCCAATTGCGTATCGTCTCGATTGGATGGGTTTCTTTACCAAGCGTGGTCAGCATTGCATTGGTGGCATCGGCCAAATCGGGCACGCTATCAATGAGTGTGCCATCAAAATCAAAAATTAAAAGTTGCTTATTCATTGTTCCTCACTATTAAAAGTCATTATATTTATTGTATTAGATATTCCGTGTTATACCTTGGCACGGTAGTATTTTAAGACTGGTCAATTTAGTGTTGTTATATTCTCAAGGTGATGAGCATTAGCAATTACTCGACATCTTTATAACGCGCGCGGTGTTCTTTCTTCATTCTTAGATACTCTTCGTTCTCACGGCACTGGTCCCATTTTTGCTTAAAAATACGTGCTGATTCTGCCTTGATCGGGTCTTCGGTTTGTCGTGGTAACTCTTCGCGACCATGGGCGCCGCTTTGGCCTTTTTTGTCATCAGGTACTGGCCCTTTATATTTTTTACCGCCCTTGTGATTAGCGTAGCGACGCGCGCGGGTATAGCCCATTTGAATAAATTTACGCGCCATATCTGCACCGACAAAATCATCGTCAGCCAAGTAATCTAGAAACATCTGATAAATCGTCTCACTGCTCTCGCGGGCGATATCAGGAGTCGCAAAACGCCAATGCGGAAGGATTTCAGACTTGTAAGGCTCTACAAGTAACACGCCTTGCTCACCGCGACCGACGCGATATAGCTCAGGATGCGCGCGCAGATCAAGATTTTTATAATCCAAGTCGTAATCGAATTCTCTCATATCTGCCACCTAGGCTCTGTACTATGATGGGTATCTATTCATTCATAGTTACTGAGTATACTGAGCCAAGCGGTGTAGAAAAAAGCACAAAAATGTTATGCAACCGTGAGTAAAGCGAGCGATGAGTATAAATAACAGACATAAAAAAAGCCCCAAACATTGCTGTTCGGGGCTTTTTAGAATCTATTAACGAATGGTGGCTCGAGGCAGGATCGAACTGCCGACACACGGATTTTCAATCCGTTGCTCTACCTACTGAGCTATCGAGCCGTCTTCGTTGAGGCGCTATTAAACTAAATATAGGCTCGGCTGTCAAGTGATTTTTGCGTTATATCTCATAAAAGTCGATAAATAATCAAATATTGGCGAAATAAACCCTATTTACTCTATATTTAGTCTTTTACGCGCAGGAGTTCGTACTCGCTCATGATTCGGTGAATATCAGCATCAGCAGGGACAAATTCACGCACGCCTTTTTTGACCTCGGCATCATAGACCAGTTTAATAAATTTGGCATCGATGGCGCGTTTACGGTTTTCTGGATGTACCGTCAGATACTGCAAACGCTTGGCATCGGTCTGCCCATCATCAAAACAGCCAACCGCAGCGATAGGCTTATCATTGAACATACCAACATAAAGATATTGTCCACGTTTGAATCCTTGCGCCACTATGCTTAACACCTCAGCACCATCAGGCTGCGCATCATCACTATCGTACAATGCCTGCAAGCGTTCTGCTAGCTCATTATCGCGAGCAGGTTTTTTGATAAGTGGCGCATCCAAGCTATTAATAGCGATCGCTTCTAAAGGCATAGCAGTTCCTATAAACAGAGGGTTTTCATAGTATAAAGTCAGTATGACACCGCACTATGTCATGGAGAGTAGTGCCATAAAGGTGAGACTGTCAACGTTCGAGCCAGTCATGACTGATAATGCTGAACACACTATTTTAGCAGAATGAGGTAAATTTGTGCGTGGTTTGGCGCTTGGTCGTGGCAGTAAATGTTAGGGTTTGCTATGATGAGGCTAAATCATATGTGATACACATCAACCCTAATATATTGATATCTTTTGTATATATCATTTTTTCATACATTTTTTGCTGGCGCTGATGGCAGCGTTAGCGGTGATGTAATGGACAGTAATGGGTACTTTTTTGCCCTATTTATAATTGACCGCTTTTCACTGATAAAAAACCGATAGAGAATAGCCATGACAGCCAATGCAACTGAGCAAAATCAAGCAACAAACCTAAATCTATACGGTCGCCCTGAGCGCATCGCGACCGTTGAGCGTATCACTGCCGAAACGCAAATCACTTGTACCGTCAACCTCGATGGGACGGGTAAAGGTGTGGTAGACACAGGCGTGCCATTTTTGGATCATATGATCGATCAGATCAAGCGTCATGGTTTATTTGACTTAGATATCAAATGCGTCGGCGATACTTATATCGATGATCACCATAGTGTCGAGGATACCGGTATTACTTTGGGCCAAGCGTTTAACAAAGCTTTGGGCGATAAAAAAGGCATCCGTCGTTATGGGCACTTTTATGCGCCATTAGATGAGTCGTTGACACGCGCTGTGGTGGATTTGTCAGGTCGTCCGGGTCTACACATGGATATTCCATTTACGCGCTCGCACGTTGGCCGCTTCGATGTTGACTTATTCAGTGAGTTCTTTTATGGCTTCGTCAATCACTCGTGGATGACCGTGCATTTAGACAATCTCAAAGGCAAAAATAGCCATCACCAGATTGAATCAACCTTTAAAGCCTTTGCTCGTGCGCTGCGTATGGCCTGCGAATATGATGAGCGTGCGCTGAATACCTTGCCATCGACCAAAGAGGCTTTCTAAGGCGCATATAAGGCTGTTCTACAAGGTTACTCAAGAGGGTCAGTTAAGCTTGGCGTACTGGTTGTACAGCCTGCGCTTAACTTCCTTGTAGCAAAACCTTATCTAAACCTTAGTAACAGAAAATAGTATACATAGTATAGTAGTCAAAATATTTAAAAACGAGAACCAATTGATGACCAAAGTAGCGCTATTAGATTATGGCATGGGCAATTTGCATTCAGCTGGCAAAGCCTTGTCGGTAGTCGGGGCAGATGTCTCTATCACCAATGATCCAAAAGTTGTCGCGGCAGCAGATAAAATTGTCTTCCCAGGCGTTGGCGCGATGCGTGATTGTATCGCTGGTATGCATGAGGCAGGAATTGATGACGTGGTACGCGATGCAGTGTTTAACAAGCCCGTGATGGCCATCTGTGTGGGGATGCAAGCGTTGTTTGAGCAATCGGCTGAAAATGGTGGTACAGATTGCCTTGGCATCTTAAACGGTACGGTAGAAGCGTTTGACCCTACGTGGAAAGATAAACAAGGCGCAACGATAAAAGTACCACATATGGGCTGGAATACGATTAGTGGTATGGATTTTGACCATCCGCTTTGGCACGGTATCGAGGACAACGCGCACTTTTACTTTGTGCACAGCTACTACTGCGCACCTAGCGACCGCAAGCAAGTGGCGGCGGTATGTGACTATGGTCAACCGTTCTGTGCCAGTATCATCAAAGACAACCTATTTGCCACTCAGTTCCATCCAGAAAAGAGCCATACCGCTGGCTTGCAACTGCTAAAGAATTTTGTCGAGTGGAATGTGTAGATAGGCAGTAAACGCAAATTGCACATTTGCTTCAGAATAGGGTAGATTATCGCTTGTATAATCTACCTTTTTTATTCTCCACTATTATCATTCTTAACTATCAATTTTTAGTTATTATTGTTTAGTGATACGTTCAATCATTTTCTGCTCGCTTATATTTGGAATACTCTAGTGGACTTTAACACCTTTAAAATAAACGTTGTTGAGACGACGGGTCTTGCCAAAGACGCGTTACACATTTACGTCGGCGTCGGCGTCTATCTGCTCAGCATGTTTATCTTACGCCCTATCATTAAGAATCAGACTATCAGAGCCTTTTTAGCATTATTAGTCGTCATTAGCGTAGCACTGCTAGGTGAATATTTCGACAATCGTCACATCATTGTGCCAAAAGGCCTTCTGGCTCTAAAAGGTACAGATATCAAAGCAAGTATTCATGATCTCATTAATACCTGCCTGCTGCCTTTCGTGCTGTTTGCTTTAAATAAGGGGACAAGGATTTTTCAAGCGAGCAGCTCACCAAGTAAGCTACTAAAGAAAACCCGTTAAAACAGTTTTTCAATCCTACTTTACAAAGCTTACGAAACATAAAAATTCTCATCTATTTAATGCTGTCTTCATTTGTTACCTTAGATTGATCATTTCTAGCTACTTAATAAATAGCTACTCAATAAATATAAATCATAAAAAGGAAGCCACTATGAATATGCAAGAGCTATTAGACAAAGCCAAAGACACCTTAGACAACGCCAAAAATACTCTAGGCTTAGAGCCGCAAGAAACTGAAGCAGGCATTTATATTCCCTCCACATCATCGCTAAAGATAGCTGCGCCGAATAAAACCAACTACGATCATACTAATTACGATAATCTCTATACGGGCGATAAGAAAATCATGATGGTCTGTACCGAAGAGCAGTACATGACTATGGAGAACGGCAATAAATTTGATACCGGTAATCATCCGGTGGAGATGATGGTGCCGTTATTACATTTTGAAAAAGCAGGCTTTGATGTCGATGTGTTTACGCCAACAGGCGAGGCGGTCAAGGTCGAGCAGTGGGCGATGCCAAAGGACGATGACGACGTTAAACAAATTTATAGTGAGTATGAGTCCAAGTTTAACAATCCCAATAGTATCGCTGACTTTGTCAAAAATGACATGGCCAAGAGCGACGACTATGCAGCGATTTTTATCCCGGGTGGTCATGGCGCGATGCTAGGCTTGCCTGAGGACAAGAACCTCGGTGCATTGCTACGCTGGGGCCACGAAAATGGCTTGTTTACCTTGGCAATTTGCCATGGACCTGCCGCGTTATTGGCGGCTGACCTTAATAGTCCTGACAGTTCTGATGAAGCCAATTCCGAGCGTGACTTTATCTTTAAAGGTTATGAGATGGTCGCATTCCCCACTGCTATGGATAAGCAAATGCCAAAAATTGGCTATTTGCCTGGTACGATGCCATGGTACTTTGGTGAAAAGCTTGAAGACCTAGGTGTCACTATTAGCAATAAACTGGTCACCGGTAGCACTCATCAAGACAGAAAACTGATCTCAGGTGATGGGCCACTAGCAGCGAATGACTTTGGTAAAATGAGTGCTAAAGCTTTACTAAAAGAGTTTGGTTAGATCGTTTTCATAAAGTCATCATATAAAAAAACGGACTATTTATTAGTCCGTTTTTATTCTTCGATTTGCAGCTAGGGTTATTTGTTCTTTGCCTCATCGTACAGCTCACGTACCACCTTACCAATCACTCTAATACCATCCGTCAGCGTCTGCTCATCGGCGGCGATGCTCATACGGATACACTCGTGTGCGTGCTGGTAATCGCTGACATCCACACCGGGGAAGAAGTATTCACTCGGCACGATAAGCGTCCCTTTTTCTTTAAGGCGCTCGTATAGATCAAGCGTGCTAATCGGCAAGTCTTTAAACCATAACCACAAGAATATCGCGCCTTCAGGCTTATGAATCATGAGTGGATAATCGCCCAATGCTTCTTTCAATAGCGTCACCGTGAGTTTCGCCTGCTTTTGATAAAATGGCTTAATCTCATTATCAGATAATTGCTTGATACGGTCATTTTCGACCAGTGGCGTGGCAATCGCTGCGCCAAAACGTGTCGGCGCTAGGTTGACTACCGCATTCATCGCACTGACCGCTTTGATCACTTCCGCATCAGCGACGATAATACCCGTACGCATACCGGGCAAGCCAATTTTCGATAGGCTAAAGCACAGAATCGTATTGTTATCCCAGTTCAAATTGACATCAGAGTAGATGATATTCGGGAAGGGCATACCGTAGGCGTTATCGATAATCAGCGGAATGTCATAACGCTTAGCAATCTCGGACAAATGCGCCATTTCGTCATCGGTCAGCACGTTGCCAGTCGGGTTGGTCGGGCGTGAGCAGCAAATCGCGCCGATACGACCTTCCTTTAACGCGGGCAAGTTTTCTAACGCGTCAAAATCGACACGATATTTAAAGAAGCCTGCTTCGCCATCATGCGTCACTTCATCGATATGCGGCAATACGGCAGTGAAATGCTGACCTTCGACATGCACATCGCTATAGCCGATATACTCAGGGGTCAATGGCAGTAGAATGGATTTGTCGACAGATTCGTTCTGCTCATCAGTGAAAGCACCGCCAAACAGATTAAACAGGTAGAAAAACGCATTCTGTGAGCCATTGGTCAGGGCAATGTTTTCTGAAGTCAGATTCCAATCATAATGACGGTTAAAAAAGCCTACCAAGGCATCGATAAAGCCTGCATCCCCTTGCGGATTGGAGTAGTTCGCCATGCTGATAATCGCGCTACTGTTGGGCACGCCTGCATCGTTGTCAACGCCCAGCGCCTTATAGGTCTCTAAAAACAACTCATTGACGGCATCAATTTTGGCAGGGTTACCACCGCCCAGCATGTTGACTGGCTGATCGCTTTTTAGCGCATCGCCCAGATCATCCATCAATTGTGAGATGCCAGTGGGCTGGGTAAATTTTTGACCGAACTTTGAGAATTTCATAAGGCTACCATGCTGTTTGGGAGGGTGTTATAAGTGGGTATTTAACCGATAAAGTTGGGCTAGTATAGCAAATGAGGGCTATAAAATAAGCAAAGTGCGGGGCAGATATTGACTTGTATGTCTATACACTTTGTGAAGTAAAAAAGCCCTCTAGGTGAGTAGAAGGCGTTCTTTTTGGAGGGTTTGTAGCCAATATACCGTTTCAATCAGAGTTAAAAAGCATGGTTAATCAAAATCTTAACCTGGGTTTGGATATGGATTGCGTTCCACGCATTTATAGATCAAACAATTATAAACTTAAACATATTACATCAAGGTTTTTAGTGAGTGCTGGACTAACAATGAAAAAATATTATATGGAAATTTAAGTTAGGCTTGTTAATTTATCCAGCACTTGCTGGATATGCTGCTATGTAAATGAATGATATACAATTTATAAAAATTAAGTTAATATTGTTTAAAACTAGTTTTTTGGTCAATTTAGACCAAAGATAGCTAATAAAATAGCAAGAGAGGTGCCTTATGCTGATTGAATTCACTATCAAGAATTTTCGCTCTTTTAAAGATAGTACCACTTTTTCTATGGTTAAGTCACAAGGTAGCGAGCTGGAAGCAAATAATACATTTTCACCTAAAGTACCTAAAGCGCCTGATCTGCTAAGATCGGCTGTTATTTATGGCTCTAACTCCTCTGGAAAGTCGAATATAGTTAAAGCTTTAGGTTACTTGAGGTTTCTGGTTCTTAATTCTACAGAGTTCAAACCTAATCAGAAAATACCTACAGATGTTTTCATTTTTAATGATGAAAATTCTGATTTGCCTACTGAAATTAATATTTCATTTGTAGCTAAAGCTTCATCGAAAGTTGAAACATCTCTACCTGATGATGCCTCTAAAGACAAAAGGCTAATTCGTTATGACTATGGGATTATATTCAATAGAGATTATGTCATAGAAGAGTGGTTACATTCTTATCCTAAAGGGAAAGTACAAGAATGGTTTTATCGTAAAAGGAATGAAACGGTTGAAAGTAAATATGAATACTCCTTTAGTAGTTTATTTAAAGGAAGTAAAACAAACTGGGAAAGTAATACACGTTCTAATGTTCTTTTCTTATCTAACGCTGTAAACCTTAATAGTGAACAATTGAAACCTGTATATGATTGGTTTGATAATGTAATACATGTAGGTACAGATACAAAAACGTATTTTGGTGAAGGCTATACTAGGTCTGTATGTGATGATAACTCTTATAAACAAGGAATTTTAGGCTTTTTAAAGTCTGCTGATATAGGTATCGATGACTTTTCTGTTGAAAAGGAAGAAATAGATATAAATAAGCTTACTCTACCAACTGATATGCCAGACTCATTCAAAGAGAAAATTATTGAACAGATTTCTGGGCAAAATATAATTGATTTAAAGTCTGCTAGGAATGTTGAAGGTACATTAAGGTATCTAGATTTTGATGAAGAGTCTGAAGGTACAAAAAAGCTTTTTGCATTAGCTGGACCAGTGATTGATACTCTTGAAGATGGAAGTATATTAGTACTTGATGAACTGCATAATCATTTACATCCTAAGTTGGTTGAGTTCATCATTAAAAGCTTTCACAACCCAGAAGTAAATAAAAATAATGCACAACTGATTTTCACTACCCACGATACTTACTTAATGAAAAAGAAGTTCTTTAGACGTGACCAAATCTGGTTCGTTGAAAAGGGTATGGATTATTCATCTCATGTCTATTCCTTATATGATTTCAATATAAGGAAAGACAGAGGGTCTGAGTATGAAAATCAATATCTAGAAGGTATTTTTGGCGCAACTCCCTTTATTAACGAGGATCATTTCTTTCAACTGGGAGAAAAGTGATGGCTAGGAAAAAATCAGAAAGACACTTAAGACGCCAATCTAAGGGGCTTAAACTTAGAGCTAAAGTGTTAATAGTATGCGAAGGACAAAAAACTGAAGAAGAGTATTTTGGATATTTAAGGAAAAAATATCGTTTAAGTACAACAGAAGTTATCATAAAGGAAGACGGAGGATCTTCTCCTAATAGCGTATTTAAAGATGCTTTAGATTTATATAATAGGAGTCTTAAAAGGGATCAAGTTTCATATGATATAGTTTATTGTGTCTATGACCGTGATGAGTTTAGTCAACATGCGGACGTGAAAAATAAAATAGAGCAACAAGCTAACTTTAATCTAATTTTTTCTGATCCTTGTTTTGAAGTCTGGTATTTATTTCATTATGACGCTTTAACTAAACCATTTATGAAGAAAGGGAGTAAAACTGCGAGTCAACAAGTCAAATCGCAAGCCAATAAACTACTAAGCAGTACTGGTAGTAATTATCTTGAATATCTCTTTAATAATACAGAAGAGGCTATTCAAAATGCTAAGCGTAATGCAAAACAAAATATTTCTAACCCATACACAAATGTGTATGAACTAGTTGAAAAGTTGAAAGAAATAGGTGAGATGAGTTTTTAATTGTATACGGTAATTGTAGTAGATATGAAATTAACGCAAAGCTAACCATGACTATGCTGATATCTAATAAGGTTTCAAAAATCCCCATTAGGGGATTTTTCCTTTGCAAATCCAAAATCAAATAGAATGATTTAATATTCCTTAAGAATTCGCTATAACCATTAAATCATCGCCCTTACCCTTGCCATAATCCCGCGTCCAATCACCAGTCTCACATAAATAATGGCAATAGCAAACAGCAATACGATTAACGCCGCACCGCCAATAGCCAGACTTGTCCACGGCACACTAAACTGTAGATTAAACCATTGCGTGATGGCCGCCCATGCGCCAACGCTGGCGATAACAACGGCAAAGGTCGCCGCGCTAATACCAAGCACACCCAGCTCTAATATATTGAGCATATACAAGTCACGCTTTTGCATACCGAGCAGTCTAAATGACGCGCTGTCCTTCATACGATCTTGCGAGGTAGACAGCAGCGAGCTGATCAGCACCATGACCCCAGTGAGTAGGGCAAGCAAGGTGAACACATAGACCAAGCGGCTCATTTGTACCACCAGCTCTTGAATTTGCTTGGCAATAGCCGTGCCATCGATGGTCGTGACCGCAGGGAACTGGCGTACCAGTTTGCCTTGTAGCTCTGGAATCGTATCTTCTGATACGTGCGCGGTGGCAAACTGAATCTGCGGGGCAGCGGACAGTACAGACGGCTCAAACAAGAAGTAAAAATACGGGCTTGGACCGCGCTCATAGCGCGTACGAATACTGGTGATCTGCCCGACGATTTCGATACCTTGAATGTTAAAGCGCACCTGATCGCCCATGCCGACATTGAGCATACTGGCGGCAGTGTCCAAGATAGATAGGGGGTTGACTTGCTGATCGGCATCATCGATAGGGGTATATAGCGCATCGTCTGTGAGTGATTCAGTGATGTATTCGGTATCCATGACCGTATCGGCGTAGCTTAAGTTAAACACCCGCGTAGGGTCATCAAAGCCATCCTCAGGCTCGATATCTTTTGCCGGTACGTCATTGGCTGTCTCTACACGCGCGCGAATGACGGGGTAATAGGTGACAGGCGCCTCAATGATCGCATCAATATCGTCATGCTGATCGCTCTGCACATCCAGCAAAAACAGATTGGGCGCGTCTTCAGGATAGGCATTGATAAACTGCGCATTGATACTGTGATTGAGTGTGGTGATGAGCGTCAGCACCGCAACCGATAGCGATAGCGTGACGAAGAATAATGCGGATTGATTGCCCTTGCGCGCCAGATTATGAATGGCGATACGCTGCATCCAACTGACCTTGGCATTGCTCGCCAACTTATTAAGCAGCCATAGCCACCCACGCGCCAGTAGCCAAAATATCGCCACAAAGCCGATCAAGCCGCCCAATAGCTGCGCGCCTAATGACAATGAGCCCACTTCATAAGCAAAGAAGGCATACAGCCCTGTCATCACCAAGCCATACCACAGTAATGGCACGCGTCGATACCAAGGCAAGTTTTGCGACTGCGTGCTTGCCCCTTGATTGAGTAGGGTCGCGGGTTTGGTGGTGTTAAGCGCGCTTAAACCACGCTGCGCAATCAGCAACGTGAGGGCTAAGGCAATCACAATGGTCTTAATCGCGCTAATTGGATTGATAGATAGACCCACGTCAGCAGGTAAGATAGCCGCGAGATACGGCTGACCAATTTTAAGCAAGCCCAGACTAAGGACAATCGCGGCAATACAAGCAATGACAGTCGTGACGATAAGCAATTGATAATAGCTACGTTTGAGTGAACCAAGCGGCTCGCCGAGCGCCAAACGAATGGCATTATTGGACTGCTGCTTGCTGACGAACGCGCTAATGACGCCGTACATGGCGACCGCAGAGAGTAGCAGTACGGCAATGACCAGTAGCTTTAAAAACATCAATACATTATCAGAGATACGTGAGACGGAAGTATCTGCTGACTCGGCATCAGAGAGCTCGATATCAGGATAACTGGTCAGTATGCCTGTGAGCTTTTTGCGCTGCGTGCTTATCAGTTCAGGATCACCGGCTATCTCGATACGGTAATTGATGCGGCTGCGCTGACCGAGTAGATTGGTCGCCTCTAACGCATCTTGTTTCATCAAGACTCGCCCACCAAAACCAAAGGCGGTCAGCGGACGGTCAGGCTCTTTGGTCAGCACATCACTGATCGTAAACTGCGCATCGCCAATGTCGATACGGTCGCCGACACTAGCATTTAGGCTACTGAGCACTTCTGGGGCGACGATGACACTGTCAGACGTCAGCTGATCCCATAGCGGCTTTCCTGAGGCAAGCTCAGCAGTACCGTACAAAGGGTAAGACGGTGTGACGGCTTTGACGCTGGCAAGCAAAGTTTGCTCATCGGTGACGAGCATGGCGCTAAACTGATAATCATATACGATCTGCGTATCGGGAATCGTTTCTACTTGCGCCAATACCTCGCTTGGCCAGTCTTGCTTACTGTTTAAGATCAAATCCCCACCAACGAGTGCGCGCTGATTGTCATTGATGTAGCTATCGACAGACTGCTGCACAGAGTCGAGGGTCAGGTAGGTTGCAAGTGACAAGGTCAATGTGAGTAGAAACAACACTGGATACACCCAGCGCTGCCACCAACTACGGCTGAGTGCTTGCGAGCCTAGTGTTTTGGTGAAAAGTTGATTGAGGATACCGCTAGAATAACTGGTCTCTTGACGCATACTGGTATCAGTCTTTTTTATATCAGTTGATGTGTTGTCTGTCAGCTTTTTATTCATGTCGGTACAATCCGGCCGTCATGCATGGTAATGACGCGATCTGCCATCTCGGCAAGCGCAGGATCGTGAGTCACGACCACCAGTGCCGAGCCAACTTGCTGGCGTAAGTCCAATAATAACTGCATGACTTGATCGGCATTTTGCTCATCGAGGTTCCCTGTCGGCTCATCGGCAAAGACAATTTTTGGATGCGATACTAGCGCTCGTGCCACCGCTGTACGCTGCTGCTCACCACCAGATAACTGATTGGGTAAGCTGTGACGGCGATGACCCAAATCAACCGCATCAATCAGCTCGTTGACTCGTTCTGGGTTTGGACGCCTTGCAATATCAAGAGGAAAGGCGATGTTTTCGGCGACAGTTAGGGTCGGCAGTAGATGAAATGACTGAAAGACAAAACCCATGTCCTGTTGACGAATGACCGCAAGTGAGTCTTCATCAAGACTGCTGAGCGTTTGATCTGCCAGCGACACCGTACCACTATCGGGATAGTCTAGTGCTGCGAGCAATCCTAGTAAGGTCGATTTACCCGAGCCTGATTTGCCCATAATGACCACAAACTCGCCAGCGTTGACGTATATATCGACGTCCTTAATGATAGACAATTTTTGCTCACCGACTTGCACAGTTTTGTTTAACTGGGAGGCGGTGAGTAGGGCAGATTTTTCAGTATCTACTGGCGGTATTGATGTGGCAGTCGAAGGTGATGTCATTACAGTATCTCGTTAAGTGGACTCGTTTGTCATATTTTTGGTTGTGTCGGCCTGAGAGGTTTCGGCTGCTGTGACTTCTTGTAGCGTGGGCTCTAAGATAGGTAAGATATTGTCATTGACGATGATCGTGTATCCTTCTTTGGTTGGGTGAATGGCATCTGCTTGGTTGAGCTCAGCCTCACCGCCAACACCCTCTAAGAAGAACGGAATAAGCGTTACGTTCATGTCTTTCGCGACGCGAGGATAAATGTCTGAGAACGCGGCAACGTAGTCATCGCCCAAGTTATCATAGATCGACATCCCGCCCAAGATGACGACACTGCCATTGTCTTGCAAACGTTTAACAGCCGTACGAATATTGGCTTCAATCGTCGCCACGTCGATACCGCGTATGGCGTCGTTAGCCCCAATGGTCAAAATCGTCACATCAGGTTTGGTTTGTAATACCCAATCTAAGCGATTGACCAGACCCGTGCTGGTTTCACCGCTCAGCCCTGAGTTGATCACTTCGGTATTCTTATAACCCATTGCTTGCAGACGATCTTCTAACTGCGCAGGGTAGTTATCATTTTTATCCACCCCAAGACCTTCCGTCAGTGAGTCGCCAAGCGCTAAAATAGTGATTGGGGCGTCGTTGACTTGCATATCGGTGGGTGCATCAGCATTGGCGTCTACGGACGTTGTATTGGCTTGGTTGGCTGTCATTTCAGTATCTGAGCGTTGGGTGTCAGTCGGTTGACTCGGTGTGGTCGGCTCAGTCTCTTTTTGACAACCACTGATCGCCATGACAGCAGCGAGCATGGCAATAGCAGGCAGGCGCTGAGCGAGCCGAGAAGGGGTATTTAGCATGGGTGTTATGTCCTATAAGCAATCAAGCTGATGTAGAGTCAGCTCAAGATTTAAATCATCTTGCACTGACTATAGCAAAATAAGACAGCCACCAATATTGCCCTAAGGTTAATTTCAAGACAGCTTTATTGCGCTTTAGAAATCAAGGACTTATAGAAAGCAGTATGTAGATATTTTGATAAGCTAATATCAAATGTATTTGCCATCGACCATCACTGGACGACTGACGAGCCAAGCAATTGCCACGTTTGCAATCATCAGTACCAGCATGATAAAAAGCGGAAGACTCCAGCTATCAGTCGCTTCATGGAGCCAGCCTGTACCGAGTGGGCCAAAAAACGCAATTAAATAACCCACCGCTTGTGCCATACCAGACAGCTCGCTTGATTGATTGGTGGTATACGTCCGCAATGAGAATAGCATCATACTCAAGGTAAAAATCGCTGAACAACCAATTCCCATCATGGCTGACCATAGCCACGCCAACTCAGTGGACAGATAGCTGATACCCAATACGCCAATGACGTTGAGCACAGCGGCACACACAGCGAGCGCCTGAATAGGACGACCACGATTAATCAGCCATGTCAGACTCAAAATAGAGATGGGTGCCATAAACTGAAACACAGAACCCATTTGTCCAGCGCTCACCGCTGATAATCCTTTGCTGACCAAAATAGAGGGCAAAAAACTGGCAACGGTATAAAACAGTAATGATTGTAGCCCCATAAAGACAGCAATTTGCCAAGCAAACGTCGTTCGCCAAATAGAGATATCAAAGGCATCTGAGTCGGTTGAGAGGACGGGTTGGTGGTTGGATGAGCCCAAACGCACACGCAAAAATAACCAAATCAATAACGCAAAAATACCTAAAACCGTCCAACCACCCAACGCCCACTGCCAGCCTACTTGCTCAGACAAAGGGAGGACGATGCCTGAGACTATCCCAGCGGTCACCGTCATTGTTAAACTAAACAAACCCGTAATCAGCGGAATATGTTGCGGAGTACGTTGCTTGATGACAGGCGCGGCCAGTGTATTAGCAAAGCCAATGGCTAGAGTCAGCAATAAAGTACCGATTAAAAACCCAGTCCACGTCGGGATAACGGTACGCAGAATCATGCCAGTGGTTAATAGCGCGATCATGGCAATCAGCGTATTTTCAAGTCCAAAACGCTTGCCAATGGCTGGTGAGATCAGCGCCCCAAGGGCAAAACCCAGCATCGGCACAGCGCCCAACCAGCCAATCTGTATCTCCGAGATATTGAGTGCTTCTTTCACCACTGGCGCGATAGCGCCCAGCGCAACGATGGGAGCGCGCATGTTGGTTGCCAGCAGAATCATGGCGCATAATACTAACCAAAAGGTGAAACGTGATGAAGGCAGATTGGATGAGGTAGACATAGCAGCACAACGATAACAGGGAAAAAGGACACGTTATAAGACAGCGCCGAAAAATCGTCGCTTGTAAAACAACACCAAAGATCATTTACTCAGACACGTACCTAAACGGTAATCAATAACGTCAAACAGAACTAAAAATTTGCAGAGGGCAAAACAGATATGTTTGCTAGCCAATTTTTCAAATAGAAAGTATCTAAATAGAGAGTGTCTAAATAGGAATAATAAGAGATGAAGATATAAAATAGCGCCAAGTCACTTTGAATGATTTGACGCTATTATACGAACAGATGTTAGGTAAATACTACCCGCGTATGGTAACCAATGAGTTTTTACACAGATTTGCCGAGTTGGGCAGCTCTTAACGCGTTTTCTTGTTGTTCTGCCATCAATGAGTCGCACTTGTTGGGATCATCGCCACAAAATGAGCACTGCTCATCACCCATCAATTTGGCAACACCACCACAAGAGCCTTTGAGCGGCTTTTTTTTGACCATATAACCGATGCCCATAAAAACGAAAAATAGGATAAACACTGTAAAGGTAATGGCAAGCATAGGAAGCAATTGGCTAAGCATAGAGGAAACCTCATTGTCAAAAGTGGGGCAGTTGCTGTTAATGATGTACTTTTAATGGCAACTAACTAATAGTATAGCAAATTTTGGTGTTGCTCGTTGCGCGTTATCGTATTCTCTTGTGCCAGTGCCAGTGCCAGTGCCAGTGCCAGTGCCAGTGCCAGTGCCAGTGCCAGTGCCAGTGCCAGTGCCAGTGCCAGTGCCAGTGCCAGTGCCAGTGTCTTATGAGGGCTTTTTATCGGTACGTAGGGCTTTCATTGCAGGTGTTTGAACCACTTGCCAATCGTCAATATCGTCATCGGAGATGCTATCGCTAGCACCTTTATCATCAGAACGGTCTGTTTTGACATCATCAGCCAACACCACAAACATAGCAGCCAAGTTTTGAGCTTTAGCGACATCTAGTGCTTTATGATAGGGCATCGCTGTCAGCGCTGTCGCCCATGCATCAGCTAATGCAACTGAATCAGCTGCTACCGTGACTGAGGGCGCACCGCCCGCAATAGGTTTGCCAGTGGTCGGATCGATGGTATGGCTATAGCGTTTGCCATCAAATATGACGGAGTTGCGATAATTTCCAGAGGTTGCCAGATGCATTTGGCTAGCCGTATTTTTTGGTTGACGGATGGCAGAGATTGTTTGACGCTCGCTGACAGTGCTGCCTTCAATAGGGGCGTCAATCGCAATTTGCCATGGCTGCTGTTGGTTGTTAACGCCAGATGTCGAAATTTCACCGCCAATCTCAACCATATAATTGCGAATTTGATAATCCTCTCTCAGCACATCGGCGATGACATCAACCCCATACCCTTTGGCAACGGCAGAAAAATCAAGCTCGACGCCGTCTTTAGTTTTGGATATCGTTTGGTCTTTTTTTATAATACTCTCAAAGTCTACCAGTGCTTTTGCTTGGGCAATCTCGAGCGCTGTAGGCGGACTTTGTAGACGCTCGACTGTCATGGTGCTGCCAAAACCCCAGGTCTCTACCAAAGGCATAACGGTAGGATCAAACGCACCACCAGATTGCTCGTAGACAATCTTTGACACATCCAGCACCCGACTAAAATCAGCGTCAATGGCAATCGGTGTGCCTTTGCCCAGCTGATTGAATTTGGTTATGGTTGAGTCGCTTTGATAGGTCGACATGCTGTCATTGATTTGCTTTAGGCGCTCATCAATCGATGCCTGTATGGCTGCCTCATCCACATCTTCAGGCAACTGATAACTGATATGGTAACTGGTTCCCATGGTCTCACCAGTCAGATAATTATAGTCTGGTGTTTGCTGGCAGGCGCTGAGGCTTAAGATGCTGGTAAGGCTCATTGTGCCAAACAGCGTGTTTTTGATCGTTTTCTTAGAAAGTAAACGGTACATTGTATTTTTCATAATATCTTCGGTATAACGCAGAAATGAGTTGGGGTATAAAATAAGTCAGGCCTATTTTACACCCCTTGACCCTACAAATACCAATGATGGCAATGTTCGGTGACAATCTACTGCATACCAAGCCACTGCATACTAATCTAATGCATACTAATCTAATGCATACTAATCTAATGCATACTAATCTAATGCATACCAAGCTATTTTACTTGCGACTCGCGTATGAGCTTATAAAGTTTGGGCGGTGAGACACGATTGACCCGTGTTGCCAGCTTTTCTTTACTGCCAGCGACCACGATATATTCTTCACCTTTTGAGAGTGCCTTCACCACTTGCTTTGCAAACTCAGTTGCCGTGAGACCGTTACTGGTTGCTTCATCCATGGTGCCCTGAGCGCTGCCATCACCTGTCAAGGCATTGATAGAGATGTTGGTCTGAATAAATCCTGGGAATATCGTCGCAACCTCTATACCTTCGTCATGCAACTCTGCCCGTAAACTGTTTGCCCACATATGCAATGCGGCTTTGGCTGCGCCATAAGCACCGCGATATTGTGTCCCTAGTAATCCTGCGACACTTGATACCATGACGATTTTGCCGCCACCTTGTGCGATCATATCAGGCAGTATCAGTCTGGTTAGTCGCGTCTGAGCAAAGTAATCTACCTCCATAATCTGACGCTCGACGTCTTCGTCAGTTTCCATGATGAGTGAGCGCTGGCTAATACCGGCGTTATTGATGAGCCAATCAATGTTTCCAGCCTGAGCTTTGGCATTGTCATAGGCGGCTTTTGCTTGAGCAGCGTCACTGATATCAAACGGAATGACAATATGCCTATTCGCACGCTTGCAGCTTTTCTTGACGGATTCTAGTTTTTGGTTATCACGGCCACTGAGAATAATTCTAGCACCACGCTTGGCAAAGGCAATCGCCAATGCTTGCCCAATACCACTAGAGGCACCCGTGATCCAAATGGTCAGATCTTTGTATTTGGTTTTCATAAGCGTCCTTTCTTAATATTTAGAGCGTTCATGATATAGGATAGCAATGCTGATCTACCAGTTAGATTTGTAGTCTCAACAACCACAATGATTGCTAAAAATCACACAAAAAAAGAGCCTCAATTGAGACTCTTTTTATATACACTTTTAAGTTTATCTGGCGGGGTTATTTAACCACCGAAATCATCAAGCATGATGTTTTCGTCTTCTACGCCCAAGCTGTGTAGCATATCGATCACAGCAGCGTTCATCATCGGTGGCCCACACATGTAGTATTCACAGTCTTCTGGGTTTGGATGATCTTTCAGATAGTTTTCGAGCAACACGTTATGGATAAAGCCTGTTGGACCTTCCCAGTTATCTTCTGGTAATGGGTCAGACAGAGCCACATGCCATTCAAAATTGTCAAATTCTTCTTCTAGCTGATCGTAATCTTCAACATAGAACATTTCACGGATCGAGCGAGCACCATACCAGAAACTGATCTTACGATCTGTTTTCAAGCGCTTGAGCTGATCAAAGATATGCGAGCGCATGGGAGCCATACCAGCACCACCACCGACAAAGATCATTTCAGCTTCAGTCTTCTTGGCAAAGAATTCACCATAAGGACCTGAAACCGTCACTTTGTCGCCAGGGACCAGACTAAACACCCATGAAGACATTTTGCCCGGTGGAATGCCGTCAGGACCACGTGGCGGTGGACTTGCGATACGGATGTTGAATTTGATGAGGCCTTTTTCTTCAGGGTAGTTGGCCATTGAGTAAGCACGGATAACGGGCTCATCAACTTTCGAGACATAGTTGAAGATACCGAATTTTTCCCAGTCTTCTCTATACTCTTCGTCAATCACAAAGTCTTTATAATGTACTTCATGCGGTGGCGCTTCAAGCTGCACATAACCACCAGCGCGGAAGTTTACTTCTTCGCCTTCTGGGATTTTTAGCACCAGCTCTTTAATGAAAGTCGCAACGTTATCGTTTGAGATAACCTCACATTCCCATTTTTGTACATCAAAGAATTCAGGATCAATCTCAATTTTCATATCTTGCTTGACAGCTACCTGACAGGCTAAACGCATGTGATTGCGGATCTCGCCTTGAGTAAAATAGCCTTCTTCGGTGGGCAAAATAGAACCACCACCTTCAATAACGCGGCAACGACACTGCGCACAGGTACCACCGCCACCACACGCTGAAGATAGAAATATACCTTCGCCTGCTAGCGTTTGCAGTAGTTTACCGCCTGCTGGTGTCACCACGTCATTATCGGGATTATCATTAATATGGATAGTGACATCGCCTGAACTGACCAGTCTTGAGCGCGCCGCCAAAATAATAGCGACGAGGCCCATGATGATCAAGGTAAACATAGCAACGCCACCAATCGCCGTAGCGTAATCCATGGTAGGTATCCTTAATCTATGGGGTAGGGGTGCGAAGACATTTTTTATGCTGTGTCCGAACCCTTACCGAATAAATGAATTAAATAGATCAAATAGCTAATAGAAGCTTTGAGCTTAGTAGTTTAGATGGACATACCACCGAACGACATAAAGCCGAGCGACATAAGACCAACCGTGAGAAAGGTAATACCAAGACCGCGCAATGGCGCTGGAATGTCTGAGTATTTGAGCTTTTCACGGATACCTGCCAATGCGGTAATAGCAAGTGCCCAACCGAAGCCTGCGCCCACACCATAGACGACAGATTCACCAAAGTTATAATCACGCTCGACCATAAATAGTACACCACCTAAGATGGCACAGTTTACGGTGATTAGTGGTAAGAATACCCCAAGCGCGTTGTATAAACTTGGTACAAACTTGTCCAAGAACATCTCTAGAATCTGTACGGTGGCAGCAATCAAACCAATATAACTAAGCAACCCTAAGAAGCTCAAGTTGATATCAGGAAAGCCTGCCCAAGCCAGCGCACCATCTTTTAGGATGAACTGGAAAAGTAAATTGTTTAGCGGAACGGTGATGGCCATCACGACAATCACAGCAACCCCTAGACCAATCGCTGTCGAGACTTTTTTGGATACGGCCAAAAAAGTACACATGCCTAAGAAGTAGGCAAGTGCCATGTTCTCGATAAAGACTGAGGTTATAAATAAACTAATATAATGTCCCATTAGTGACCGCCTCCATGTGCCATGCCTTTAGACTGCGGCTTCATTACAAACTCAGCTTCTTCTACTTGCTCTGGCTTCCAGATACGGACGATGGCAATGAACAAACCAATGATAAAGAATGCCGATGGGGGTAACAGTAATAAACCGTTTGGTATATACCAGCCGCCATCAGTGACGGGTTGTAGGATGGTAATACCAAACCAAGTACCTGCGCCTAACAGCTCACGAACAGTCGCAACAAATAACAATACTGCCGAGTAACCAAGACCGTTACCGATACCATCTAAGAAGCTTGGGATTGGTGGGTTGCTCATGGCAAATGCTTCAGCACGGCCCATGACGATACAGTTGGTAATGATCAAGCCAACAAATACCGACAGACCTTTACTCACATCATAAGCGACGGCCTTTAGGACCTGATCTACCAAGATAACCAATGAAGCAATAATGGTCATCTGTACGATGATACGAATGCTCGATGGAATCTGCTTACGAATAATAGAGATAAAGAAGCTTGAAAATGCCGTCACCAAGGTGAGTGCCACACACATGACCATAGCATTGGCCATACTCGTTGTGACTGCCAGTGCCGAACAGATACCAAGAATCTGTAGGGCAATGGGGTTATTATCAAAGATAGGCGTGGTTAAAATACTTTTAGTGTCAGCCATTTTATGCCTCCTTGCCATTAGCTATTGGTAGCGCGGCTGCCAATTCGGTGTTAGGTTGAGCGGCCGACATTGACTGATTTGCTTGCGTATCTGCATCATCAAGGGTCTGACCACTCTCTTTACGTAGCATATCTAGATAAGGTTTATAGCCTTGCTCGCCTAACCAGAACTGAATCATGTTGCTGACGCCGCGGCTTGTTAGTGTTGCGCCGCTGATACCATCGACCCAATTGTCTTTTGGATTACCCGCTTTGGTCACACCAGTAGCAACGTCGCCATTGTCATCATAAGAATGGATGCCATTCCACTGTGCGCGCCACTCTGGCTCTTCAATACGAGCGCCAAGACCTGGGGTCTCTTTATGCTCATAAAAACTGATACCTTTGATGGTATTCATGTCACTTTCAAGCGTTAAGAAACCATAAATCGTACCCCATAGCCCGTAGCCTTGAATAGGCAATACAACCAGTTCAGGTTTGCCTGCGTCATCTTCTTTGACATAGACTTTGGCGTATTTTGGTTTACGGCCAATACCAGCAGGATCATTGTCGCCCAAGTCTTCGCTTAAGGCTTGGTTTTTGGTCGCTTGACTGGCGTCATAAGCATTACGGTCAGGAATACCAGCCGTTTTTAACTCATCATCATCAAGGTAGTTGCCTTTATTGAGATCAATGATTTTGACATCAAAATCTTTAAAACGTTCGGCGACATCATCTGCTGTATCAGACTCAGTATTGTACATGTCAGCGGCGACCAAGATGTTTTTATTGCGATCCAAGCGTGCATTTTCGATTTGTGCAGGTTTTAGGCCAACAGCGACAGCTGAAACCAATACTGAACACACCAAGCACAGCGTCAAAGCCACACTGATGGTTTTGGCATTATTACTTTTGGGCTTGGACATAACGAACCCTCCGAGCAGTTTGGCGTTTGATATTTGCTTGGGTCACAAAATAATCAAACAGTGGAGCAAATAAGTTGGCAAACAAGATAGCCAGCATGATGCCTTCTGGGAAAGCTGGGTTAATAACACGAATCAGAACGGTCATAAAACCGATCAAGATACCATAAGCCCAGCGGCCCTTATTGGTGTGGGCAGCAGAAACGGGGTCGGTTGCCATGAATACTGCACCGAACGCAAAACCACCGATAACCAAGTGCCAGTAGAATGGCAAGCTCATCATCATATTGTCATCAGAGCCAATCAGGTTGAACACCAATGAAGTGGCAATCAAACCAACCACACAGCCTGCCATGATGCGCCAAGAAGCGATACGCGTCCATAACAATACGGCAGCACCCATCAAGATAGCCAGGGTTGATACTTCACCGATACTACCTTGCATGTTGCCTAAGAATGCATCACTCCAAGTGATGGCATTGCCATAGACATCAACAAAGTCTTGAGGAACCACACCAAGCGCGGCAAGCCCAAGCGGGGTCGCACCTGAGAAGCCATCTACAGCTGTCCATACTGAGTCGCCAGACATATAGGCTGGATAGGCAAAGTATAAGAACGCACGGCCTGATAGGGCAGGGTTCAAGAAGTTTTTACCAGTACCACCGAACACTTCTTTTGCGACCACCACACCAAAGATAATACCGAGGGCAACTTGCCATAAAGGAATATCAGGTGGTAAACATAGTGCAAACAGGACTGACGTCACAAAGAAACCTTCGTTAACTTCGTGTCCGCGGACGACCGCAAAGATAATCTCACAGAGAATACCGACGGCAAACGTCACGATATAAATCGGCAAAAACTGCATGGCCCCATAAACAAAGCTTGCCCAGATACTGTCAGGGTTGTAGCCTGCCATACTAGTGATGAGGGTACGCCAGCCTTCAGGTTGCAGACCGAGCTGAGCGATAGCGGTTAGTGCTTGATGACCGATGTTGTACATACCCCAAAACATTGCTGGGAAAGTACATAGCCATACCGTAATCATAATACGCTTTAAGTCGATACCGTCACGAACGTGTGATGAAGCGTACGTTGTGGTGCCTGGCTGACGAAGAAACGTATCAAACATCTCAAAAATAGCATAATACTTTTCGTGTTTGCCGCCTTTGGTAAAGGATGGCTCCATACGATCGAACATATTGTGTAAAAATTTCATCGTGGTTAGCCCTCCAGCTCAATGCGCGTTAAGTTATCACGCAAAATATCACCGAACTCATATTTGCCAGGAGATACAAAGGTGCATAGTGCCAAGTCTTCTTCATCCAACTCAAGTGCACCCAAATCAGTGGCACTGATGATGTCTTCGACAATCAAAGCACGTAACAATTGAGTGGGTAGATAATCTTGAGGCATGACTTCTTCAAAGACACCAATCGGTACCATTGCTCGTGGTGAGCCATTACTTGTTGTGGTGAAATTGTACTTTTTGCCACCAAAAAACTGCGAAATATAGATAGGCAGTTTTGAGAAGCGGTTTTTACCGGGGCTAAAGAAGTGAAACGCAGGACGCTCACGACCTTCAGGCAGTGCACTGATCTGATTATGAAAACGACCAAGATAAGCGATATTGTCAAATACTCTGCGACCAGACAATACTGAACCTGAGATGATACGGTTCTCGCCTGCCGCCAGTTGACCTTTGGTTAATGCCGTAATATCAGCACCACGCTCGGTTGCAATCAGATGCGGATTGGTAACCGCAGGGCCAGCCAAGCTTAGCATACGACGTGTATATAGATGTCCAGTTGTGAACAGCTTACCAATCGCAATCACATCTTGATAACCAATCGTCCATACGGTCACGCCGCGGCTGATAGGGTGCAAGAAATGAATGTGCGTACCTGCAAGACCTGCTGGATGTTTACCCGCAAAAGCATGATACTCAGTGACATTGTTCGTTGCAGTGTTTGCAACTGGCGTCAACTGGGCATCACCATGGTGGCAGACAAAGGTCTTGAGCGTGAGTGTTGAGAGTACTGCTAGGCCATCATTGAACGATTGTAGCTGCTCATTGATCACCAGCATTGGATCAAGGGCGAGTGGATTGGTGTCCATTGCTGTCACAAAGATAGCATGTGGACGAGCGCCGATTTCGGGTGCACGGCTATAGGGACGTGTGCGAAACGCAGTCCATTCGCCAGAGGCAATCAGTTGGGTTTCAACGACTTCAGAGTCTAGGTCAGCAAGCTGCTGTGAGTCATAGCGCTCAAAGTCTACTTCTTCACCATTCGGGTTGACCTCAATTACAAGACTCTCAAACACTCGGCGCTCACCGCGTTTAACAGCGACGACCTTACCAGCAGCAGGGGCAGTATAGATGACGCCAACACGCTTTTTGTCTTCAAAAACGGGCTGACCTTTGGCTACAATGTCACCTTCTTTGACATTCATCGTAGGCTTCATGCCCACGTAATCATAGCCAATAAGTGCTACATGTGTCGGTTGGTGCTCAGATATCTCGCGGGAGGGTTCACCGGTGATGGGCAAATCCAAACCTTTTTTGATGGTAATCATAAGCGAAAACTTAGTCCATAGTCTAAAACGATACCAGACATCCTGTTTGGTACATCGGTAGCTTGAACATTTATCTCACTCAATAAAGCCTTCAATCATCTATTTCTATACTGAAATAAGGATGAAAGCTCTCTGAAGATAATACATGATCATAACTACTATTAAGAGTATTAACGCTGACCTTAGACTCCTTAACAACACGTTAATGTCTTATTCGAATTACCAAAGTGGCGACTGGCTACCAAGGTGTATGCTAAAACTATTGAATCAAAATCAATCGCCAAAAGCACATTGCCAACAGAGATTACTTTGAAAATAACAGCCTTATCATACGTTTCATTGAAATTAAAAACTTGTAATACCAGTATGATGGGCCACTTTTATCCAATCAGCATCATTCAAAAATACGCAATTTTTTAGAGGTGTGACTAAAAACGATCTATTGAAGTAGATGATCAACTGGCTAAAAGACAACCTAGATAAGCAAGCATCACATCATTTTTGTGAGCTGCCAAACTCTAGTCATAACTGTTTTATATTGTTAGCTAGTAATAGGGTTTTAAACGGCATCCAATGGGGCTTTATACTGCAGAATCGGTGGTATACAGACTACCAGATTAGATTTCTATTATAACCCTTTTTGGCAATATATCAGTTAATATCATACGGATATATTGAGCCATTGCTCATTGTCTTTGAGGCATTATGAAGTGCGATTAAGCAATACCGTCTCAACAAAAAGCGTAACGCATGGTTACTATCACATAGAAACAAATAAAAATTTACCTAGGATTATACGCTAAATTGACCTAAAATTGCCAGTCAGTAATAGAATTTAACGAATGTTGGTGCCGATTCTACATATTACAACTTATGGTTATGATTGTTTGGTTTCGATTGTATCCTATCTCTATTTGAGCAGATTTCTGACCTATTTTATTTGGTTTTTCGAATCTGTCTATAATTTATGCCGCGTTTGCGTGGTGTTTTCTATCGTGGTCTGATGCTTCGATTTCGTTTTATTCTCAACAATGTAATTGTCTAAATTTATTGCCAATATTATGCTTTATAAGGAATGCTATATGTGTGCTGTGCCTGTCATTATCCCGGCTATTGATTTAAAAGATGGTAAGTGCGTACGTTTAAAACAAGGCCGTATGGAAGATGATACGGTGTTTTCTGATGACCCAGTCGCTATGGCTGCACGTTGGGTAGATGAGGGCGCACGCCGTCTGCATTTGGTCGATTTGAATGGTGCTTTTGATGGCGTGCCAGTACACAGACAAGTGGTCAATGATATTACCAAAGCCTATCCTAATTTGCCTATTCAATTGGGTGGCGGCGTGCGTAATATGAATACTATTGAGCAATACATTACTGCCGGTCTGACCTACATTATTATTGGTACAAAAGCTGTTGAAGATCCGGATTTTGTTGCTAAAGCTTGCCGTGAATTTGCAGGACACATTATCGTTGGTATCGATGCCAAAGACGGTATGGTCGCCACTCATGGCTGGGCCAATGTTACCGATACCAAGGCGACCGAGCTTGCCAAGCGCTTCGCTGATGTAGGTGTTTCTTCTATTGTGTATACTGATATTGCCCGCGATGGCATGATGCAAGGCGTGAATGTTGAACAAACCGTTAATTTGGCGCGTGAAGGCGGATTACCTGTGATTGCATCAGGCGGCGTTACTGATATGAAAGACATCGAGCTGTTAAAGCCTTATGGTGATTGTATCGAAGGTATTATTACTGGTCGTGCCATCTATGAAGGCACGTTGAATTTGAGCGAAGCGCAGCTTTACTTAGATAGCTAAATAAATCAAAAATTAGTCGGTTAAAATCAGACAGCTAATTATCAGCAATCAGCTAAGCGAGAAAAATCCGTAAAAATAAAGGATGCTTATGGCCAGTTATTTTGACCGTCCAATGATACGCCGTTTTATAAAAGCGTGGGGTCAAATGTTGTTGCTGTTAAGCATCGTTTGTACGTGGCCCACCTATGCTGCTGGTGAAGAACTCTCTGGCATTGCAACCGTACTTGGCGTGGAAAGTACACAAGAGGCAACACCTGATAGTGATCCTGCGCCAGACGAGGAAGCATCAGACCCCGCCACCTCATCACCGACACCTGCCCAGCCCCCCGTCATCAGCGGCGAGAGCACCAATAACGGTCAAATTGAAACCACACCCACTCCGCAAAAAGACAATGACATACGTCAGCGTATCAATGGTATTTTCTCTGAAATCGAAGGCCTACAAGCTGTTACTGTCAGTGTGAGCCAAGGCGTGGTCACCTTGGCAGGAGAGACTGCCAACGAAAAAAAAGCGCAGCAGGCCATCAATCTGACCAACCGTTTGACTGATGTAGTCACCGTTGATGACAATATCAATCGCACATTAGATGTCCAAGAAAATGTCTCGACAGTTTATGAAGGACTAAAAGCGCAACTGGAAAATTTAGTGAAGGCGCTGCCTTTGCTATTGGTCGGCGTTGTTATATTTGCATTGGTCACATGGTTTGGCAGTTGGTTATCTAATCGTAAGAGAATGTGGCAGCGCTTAACGCCCAATCCTTTTGTCGCCGAGTTGTTATCGCAGACCGTCAAAGTCATTTTTATCATCTTTGGTCTGATCTTGGGACTGAGCCTTATCGGGGCAGAAACCATCTTAGGTACTTTGCTTGGCGGCGCAGGTGTCATCGGTATTGCCGTTGGTTTTGCGGTCAAGGATACCATCGAAAACTATATTGCCTCACTAATGCTCAGTATCCGCCAGCCATTTCGCGCCCGTGATCAGGTGGTTATCAATGGTCAAGAAGGTATCGTGGTTCGCCTTACTTCGCGAGCCACGATCTTGATGACGCTAGATGGTAACCAGCTGCGTATTCCCAATGCTGAGGTGTTTAAAGGCACCATTCTCAACTACACTAAAAATCCCGAGCGCCGCTTTACTTTTGAATTAGGTGTTGATGCGAATGATGATCCGCTAGCAGCTATCAAAGTAGGACTGGATGCGATCGATACGCTCGCATTTGTGTTGGAGGAGCCCAAAGCCATCGCGGTGATTACCAATGTGGGTGATTCCAATATTGTGCTAGAGTTTCAGGTTTGGGTAGATCAATCAGAAACCGACTTTGCTAAAGCGCGTAGTATTACCATCAGAGAGACCAAACATGCACTAGAAAACGAAGGCTTTAGCTTGCCTGAACCCATTTATCGTTTGCGGTTTAACGACAAATTAGAGAAAGCCATTGAACATATGCAGAACAGTACGGGCAGCGCTAAATCTGACATGACGATTACCTCAACCACGCCTGAGCCTACTTTTACCCATCAAGATAATGAGAATCCTGTTGATGATAAAGATAAAAAGCAAGCGAAGGCGCGAGCCAAAGTTATTTTGCAAGGCCGTAATGCTGATGAGGTCCTCGATGCTCGCCCTGATGACAAGCTGATGGAAAAGGTCGAGCAAGAGATTGCTCAAAGCTCAGATGAAACGGATTTACTCAATAATGATAGTCCGCAAGAATAGTAAGAGATAGTAGGTTTAAAAGTAGGCACAAAAAGTGCAATGGAACTCGTATTTGGTAATTAATCAAAGTCGAGATTTTTTATGGAAATGAAGCATCTAATCATATTTGCCGTAATCGGCATCGTAGCATTGCTTGGTTTTAACATCATCAATGGCAATAGTCGTGAGGAAAACAGAGAGGTTGCCGTTAGCAGTACTGTTTCTGAACAGCCTACAGCAGCTGTATCTGATGCAGATAGCTCTAAGAATAGCTCTGCAAATATCGCCAGCAAACCACTTGGCGAACAGCCCAAAGCCATAATAGACGATGCAACCAATAAAATCGATCAAGCACAGCAATCTGAGCAAGATCGTTTGGAACAGATGAGTAATGCACAGTAAAAAAATATTTAACCTAAAACTATAAATAACAAAGCATAAAAAAGGGCCAACGTTATCGTTAGCCCTTTTTATTTATGGTACTACAGTTTCAGATTAGCTTTTTTTGCTAGATCCTCTACGGTTATTACTTCTCTTTGCTGGACCTTTCTTAGACGGCTCTTTTTTGGCAGGCTGCTTTTTTGTCTGATTCATGGCACTAGACTGCAATTTTTCTTTCAAATCAAAATCAATTTGCAGTAGGTCCATATTAACGCCAGCAACCTGTACCTTGACCAAGTCACCAAGTCCAAAGAGCGTGCCCTTGTCTTTGCCGATGAGCTGTTGCTGCTGCTCATCATAAACAAAGAAATCATCGCCCACATTGGAGATATGTACTAGACCATCAATGTATAAGTCAGTCAACGTAACGAATAGGCCGAAGTTGGTCACGGTCGTCACAACCCCTTCGAACTCTTCACCGACATGATCCGTCATATAATGACACTTGAGCCAAGACTCTACAAAGCGAGATGCTTTTTCTGCACGGCGCTCTGTATCAGACGTCTGTGTACCCGCGCCGTCAAGTGAAAAATCCATGACAGGTTGCTTGCTGTTTGTTACTTTTGCTTTGATCGCACGATGCAGCATTAGATCTGGATAACGGCGAATCGGCGAGGTAAAGTGGCTATATTCATCATAAGCCAAGCCGAAGTGACCAATATTGTCAGGGGCATAATTTGCCTGCATCATCGAACGCAGCAACATGCTATGAATGCTAATCGCATCTGGTCTGTCTTTGGTTGCTTCAATAATACGCTGATAATCGGCTTGCGTTGGATTCTCTTCTGGGAAGGGTAGGCCAAAGTTTTTTGCATATTCGTGAATACGCATTGATTTTTCATTATCAGGCTTATCGTGGTTACGATATAAGACTGGCAGCTCATGTTTGAGTGCAAAGTTTGCCGCGCAGGTATTAGCGAGGAGCATACACTCTTCAATCAGCTTCTGAGAGTCACCGCGAGTACGCGGTAATATAGCGTCAATCCCGCCTTTTTCATTAAATTTGATGTAGGTTTCAACCGTCTCAAACTCCATGGCATGACGTTCTTCACGTTTTTTGAGCAGTAACTCATAAAGCTGATGCAATGTATCAATCGATTTTTTGACGTCTTTATTGCCCGTTAATGATTTAGGAAGTCTTTTATCAGTCGGATTGACAAAATAGTCGTTCACTTGGTTATACGTGAGACGCGCTTGTGAGTGCATCACTGATGGATAAAACTCATATCCTGTGACCTTACCTGCACGTGATATTTTAATATCAGCCACCATGCATAGACGATCAAGGTTAGGGTTCAATGAACACAGACCATTAGAGAGGACTTCAGGGAGCATCGGAATCACACGATGTGGGAAGTATACAGACGTACCGCGCTCGTAAGCATCTTGATCTAGTGGTGAGTTTGGCGTGACATAGTAGCTGACATCCGCAATTGCGACCACGACGCGGTAGTTGCCGCCTGAGCGCTTCTCAGCAAATACGGCATCATCAAAGTCACGAGCATCTTCACCATCGATAGTAACGAGTGGCAGATGACGCAAATCTGTGCGACCTTTTATGTCTTTCTCAGTTGGTTCTTGATATTCAGCAGCTTGTTTGAGCGCCGCTTCACTGAAATCTGATGGGATATCATAGTTGAGTAAAGTGGTCTCAATAATCAGCTCTCGATCGTTATCATCAGACAATACCTCAGTGATTTTGCCAGTGGCAAATTCATGTTGGTTCGGCCAGTCGATGATATCGACTTTGACAGGCGCGCCTTGTTTGATATTGAGGGCTTGGACATTATCATCAGTGACAGTGATTGGTTGATGACTGTTTGGACTACCAAGCTCAACACAAAAGCCCTCTTCATCACGCGCAAGTGTACCGATAAAGTTGTTCTGGCGGCGCTCGACTACATCCACAATACGGCCTTCGGTACGACCGCGATTGTCTGTTGACGTGCCAACTGCTGCTACTGTATCGCCATTGAATACCCAGCGCATTTGTTTTTCATGCAAAAATAAATCTGGCATATCACTCAATACCACAAAGCCAAAGCCTTTTGGATGTGCAGATACGGTGCCTGTAACGATATCTTGCTTAGTGACTGTGCGATAGCGATAGGGACGGCCTTCGCGATTGACTTGACCATCACGTGCCATTGCCTTTAGGCGATTGCCCAAAGCATCAAACTGATCTGGATCTTCAATCTCAAAGATCTGCGCCAGCTGCTTGTGAGTGACTTCCCCATGCTCACCAATCGTACTGAGTATCAACTCACGACTAGGGATTGGGTTGTCGTATTTTTGTGCCTCACTTGAGGCGTTTGGATCATTCCAACTCATAAATTACCGTATCTATTTTTTAAATTATTAATAGTGACTATCTTAACACGAACGGCAGCGCAATATCTTGCGTCAATTGCCTTATGTGCCTTCAATAGCAGAAAGCGTTGCATTTTTAAATGAACGCTATTGGGATCAATCATATATCGATATCAACACTGCTTGATTGATTGGTGATTTTTTTACTGTCTAGCTCTTTTGATACTTCTAGCACCGTCGTTTGATTTGATTTATCCAAGTATTTTTGTGCTTTATCGACTTCAGTGGTCAAAGTATTGACCGTTTGTTTCATATTTTCTAATGCTTCGATTTTATAATTACTAATCATATCCATGGTGTCATAGACATTATTGAAGGCATTTTGCAGTTTATCAAGCTCAATGCTACTACTGGTTGCTTGTTCATGAATCTCACCTGACTGACGCTTAAGCATGGCAGAGGTTGATTCAATCAAGCTACTCGTGGTTTTATTCAATGCCGTAATCTGATCAAGTACCAGTTTTTGATTGGTCATGGCTTGAGCAACTACCACCGCCGTACGTAGTGCTGAAACAGTGGTCGTCGTTGCTCGATCAACCCCTTTAATCAGCTCTAGATTGTTTTTACGGATGGTGTCGAGCGCTAGATAACCTTGTACGTTAACGGCCAACTGAGTTAAAAAGTCAGTGTTTTTTTGACGCACATAAAACAGCATCTCTTCTTTGATAATACGCGCTTTCTCAGGATCAGTCGCTTCTATGGCGTAGACTTTTTGCTCTAGTTGCTCATCTATCTTTTTGCCAACATAGATATACTGGCGTATAGACTGCATCAGCTCCCACATATTGACTTTTTCTTGCTCAATCATTGCATTGTCTTTGAGCAATTCATCTTTACCGTTATATAAACTGGTTACTACTGCATTGATATGCGATTGCGCTGACTCATACTGACGGAAATAGTCTTGCACTTTATTGCCAAATGGAATCAGACCGAATAGCTTACGTGAATTGGTCAGCTCTTTTTTGCTTGGGTCCAAATCTTCGACGATCCCGCGTAATTCGGTTAAAGATTTGGCAATAGGGGAGTTGTCAAACAAGCTGTCATTGAGGCTTTTGGCTGGTAGCTCCAGCATCCGGTTAGAGACTTGAGCGGATTCACGAATCTCTTTGGTGCCCAGATTATGAATGGATTGGACGTTTTGCTGAAATTCTGGGCTGTGCACGGAGTTAGTAATCACGTGATCGACGAACGCATCCACTTTGGCATCCAGCTCCGGAATTTGGCTTTCATCCAACTTAACCATTTGATCGGCTTCACTTTTTTGTATTTCTTTGACAGGTTCAGGCGCTGTGAGAGAGATACTAGGAGTTGTGGCGTTTTCTGGTGGCGTTAATTCTTGCATGAAAGTTCCCTTGATGTCAGATAAAAGCAGTGTTTTTATAAACGACTCTATTGGTCGTGATATAGATTATTGTTGTACACTGACTAGAATTTTTTAAAAACGCGAAGAAGCAAATACAAAACAGATCTTTAGACTACCGCGTAATCAAATGGTTGAGAAGGTGGGTTTTGTAAAATAGCGTCAGCCAATTATAACTGGTCAGATACCTCTAAAAAGACAGATGTTAAGGCAGATAATAAAAAACCATCAATATCCCGTAGCATATTGATGGTTAGAGTTATAAATAACTATATTGACTAACAGCCACTACTTAAAGCAATCTCATAAAAGACTACTTTTTCTTAGTAGGTCCAAGCAGCATACCCATTTGACGACCTTCCATCTTAGGGTACTGTTCGACGTTTGAGATATCAGCAGTATCTTCAATGATACGATCAAGTTGTTTGCGACCGATGTCTTGGTGCGCCATTTCACGTCCGCGGAAACGGATGCTAATTTTAACTTTGTCTTGATCTTCCAAGAAGCTGATAATTTTTCTCAGTTTAACCTGATAATCGGCTTCTTCGGTACTAGGACGTAGCTTCATCTCTTTGAGCTGAGTCTGCTTTTGGTTTTTCTTAGCTTCTTTAGCCTTTTGCTTTTGGTCATAAAGGAAGTGCTTATAATCCATGATCTTACATACTGGCGGCTTAGCTTCAGGAACTAATTCAACCAAATCTAGGTTTTCATCACGTGCCGCTTTCATCGCGGTTGCGATATCAACCACACCCATTTGCTCGCCATCTTCTTTGACGAGACGGACTTCTTTGACGTTGATATCTTCGTTGATGTTCAAACGGTTGGACTGTTTAATAGGTATTACTCCTCATCTGTTTTTGGGGTCTGTCGGCCTTTTTTACTGACAGCGGTCTGTACTAATGTAATAAATTCAGAAACACTCATCACGCCAAGGTTCTCACCTTCGCGAGTTCGGACGTTAACACTGCCCGATTCCACTTCTTTATCCCCTAATACTAGCATATAGGGAATACGTTCTAATGTTTTCTCTCGTATCTTAAATCCAATCTTTTCGTTACGCAAGTCGCTAATAGCGCGTAAACCTGCATTTTTAAGCTCGCTAACCACGTTTTCGCAGGCATCAGCTTGTTTATCAGTGATATTCATAACCACAACTTGCTGCGGTGCTAGCCATACTGGCATCCAACCGGCATAGTTTTCGATCAAAATACCAATGAAGCGCTCAAATGAACCTAAGATTGCACGGTGCAACATAATAGGCACTTCGCGATCGTTTTGCTCATTGACGAACTCAGCATCGAGACGCTCAGGCATGTTTGGATCAACCTGAATGGTACCGCACTGCCAAATACGACCTAACGAGTCTTTTAGACTAAACTCAATTTTTGGACCGTAAAAAGCGCCTTCGCCAGGCAGATAATCCCAATCTAGCCCTGAGCTATCAAGCGCATCTGCTAACGCTTTTTCTGCAAAATCCCAAGACTCATCACTACCCACACGTTTTTCAGGACGGGTAGAGAGCTTCATAATAATGTTATCAAAGCCAAAATCTTCATAGACAGCAAGCGTTAGCTTAATAAAGTCAGCAACTTCTTGTTGAATTTGCGCTTGCGTACAGAAGATATGCGCATCATCTTGAGTAAAACCACGTACACGCATCAAACCATGTAATGAACCTGATGGCTCGTTACGATGACAAGAACCAAACTCTGCCATACGTAGTGGCAAGTCACGGTAAGACTTTAGACCTTGGTTAAAGACTTGCACGTGGCAAGGGCAGTTCATCGGCTTTACTGCATAATCACGGTTTTCACTAGAGGTCGTGAACATATTGGTTGCATAATTGCCCCAATGCCCTGAGCGTTCCCACAAACTGCGATCAACAATTTGCGGTGTCTTAATCTCTTCGTAGCCGTTGTCGTATTGTACTTTACGCATATATTGCTCAAGTACTTGATAAATCGTCCAACCATTCGCATGCCAGAACACCATACCTGGCGCTTGCTCTTGCATATGAAATAGGTTCAGCGCTTTGCCAATTTTACGATGGTCACGTTTTTCTGCTTCTTCAATACGCTGGATATAGGCTTTTAGCTGTTTTTTATCAGCCCAAGCAGTACCATAAATACGCTGTAATTGCTCATTCTTGGCATCGCCGCGCCAATAAGCACCTGACATTTTGGTCAGTTTAAATACTTTCAAAAAGCGAGTGTTCGGTACGTGCGGACCACGACACATATCAACGTATTCTTGATGATGATACAGACCAAAGGCTTCTTCACCTGGCATATCATTAATCAGTTTTAGCTTATAGTCTTCGTTACGTGATTCAAAGATCTCAATTGCTTCGGCACGTGGCGTCATTTTTTTAATAACGTCATAATCTTGCTTGATCAGCTCCATCATGCGCTTTTCAATAGCTTCCATGTGCTCAGGCGTAAATGGCGTTTCACTAAAGATATCGTAATAAAAACCATCATCAATAACAGGACCAATGACCATTTTGACATCGGGATATAGCTGTTTAACTGCATGACCTAATAAGTGAGCGCATGAGTGACGAATGATATCAACACCATCGTCATCTTTTGGCGTTACGATTTCAACGTTGGCATCAGCGACGATAGGATCGTACGCATCTACTAGGTGACCATTGACACGTCCAGCAACTGTCGCTTTAGCGAGCCCTGTCCCAATACTTTGCGCCACTTCCATGACTGTTGTATGACCTTCGAAGTTTTTCACGCTACCATCGGGTAAAGTAATCGCTACCATAATCTATTCGCCTATTATTGGGTCCGTTGGCAGTGATGATTGCAACCATCAATCATATAACCGTGAGACCGCATCAATTATATCTAATCATTGTGATATATAGTAAGAGTGACACATTACTTGCTACTGCTTTGTACTGCTATATATTGTGGGTTTTATTGGTTATTCAAGAGTATCAAACCAACACCGACATCATAGACAGAACCTTGTCATCTATCTAATATAGATAATCAGCAAAAATAAGTAATGTAATAAAAAGGTGATTATAGCAAAAACCGTCTACCAACACTAGATATCAAGGGATAGAGCCTTAAGCTCAATAAGAGATAAACTAAACTCTAAACTGCGAAAGTTATTTTCGAACATTTCAAAATAGAATGTTGGCAAAACTATATAGAGCTTGTCGATGGACCTTCTATATAGTGATGTTTGTAGGAATATCAATATTGAAGGTATGAATAGAAGTGCCTTAAAAGAGGTAGAAGATAATAAACGGCACTACATATCTGATAAAACTATCAACCAGAGCACACTTTTATTGCCTTTTTAAAGAAGCTAACTCCAACCTATTGAAAGTATTCAACTTTCTAAATTACGGGAAAATAAGTCCAAAAACATTAATAAAACAGGTTGACACAAAAATTAAACCCTCTATAATACGCCCTCATCAGACGGACTGGCAGTGAGAGATGTGTAGATTACACATTAATAACGCAGTTAACCTGGTGAAACAAATTATAAAAAGTCTTGACAATTCAAATCAATATGATAAGATAGTCGGCTCGCTAGATAGCTTAACT
>NZ_JCATIF010000005.1:0-248420 GCF_059693765.1 Psychrobacter sp. CR212
TACCAGATAAAAGCGCGACTGCCATTGGCAACCATTTTTGGCATTTTGTCCAACTTATCTTTAGGTGTTATTGAGTTGCCTGAAGTCACGTACATAGCTTTAGGCGTATGATTTATGGTTTTAGAGTCAATCGATTGATGAGTACTACTCACAGCTATAGGTACCTTCTTGTCAGCAATATTAGTACTAGCCGATTCAACGCTATTCAATTTAGTACTATCTAATCTGTCGGTAGATTCAGTCATAGTTGTTTCCTTTATCTATGTTTATACAATGAACAATGTTAAACGTATATGTTTTTGGTATACGATTATTAATCGCGCCACTTTCATAAACGGCTCCACTTACCGCTCTGGTATTATGAAACTTACGGTAATAATTTTTGGGGCTGTCCTAGATAACTAGTTCAAACCCTGTTTAACCCATTGTTTTAATTGTAGTAATTGCGACTTTGGGTCACTGTGATTAAAACGCCACTCACATTCCTTTAAATAGAAGTGAAAATGCTCTTTTGGGACCCCGTTAAACTTACGTAGATGCCGTTTAGCTTGGTTCCAGAAGTTCTCTATACCGTTAATATGATTCTTATCATTAACAAAGGTTTTGGAGTGGTTAATACGATAATGAGTAAACTCACTGACATCTAATGCGTTATAGCTTTTAAATGAGTCAGTATAAACAATGCTATCAGGCTTCACTTTTTCTCTTATAATGGGGATCAAAGTATCTGCTTTAGCATTGGGTATAATACAAGCGTAGACCTTGCCATTACGCTTTAATAGACCAAACACGGGCACTTTGCTACCAGCACCTCGCCCTCGCTTGCCTTTACGAGTGCCACCAAAGTATGATTCGTCTACTTCGATTTCGCCTTCAAATAGACCAGGGTCTTGACTATTCTCGTAAATAAGCAGTCTTAGCCTATGAAAGTAATAACTGGCTGTGGTTTTATTAACACCAACTAAGCTTGCTGCTGTTCTCGCGGTAGAACCGGCAACAAATAACTCGATGAGTCTGCTTTGTTTATACCAACTTAGTTTACTCTTTCTCATAGTGCTATCCTAAATAATTTTACTCATCTAGGACAGCCCCTTCTTTTTAATCTATTCAAACAATCTTTATTCGATATAAATATTAAGCATTTAACATGCCAAGACGTATTTAGAACCAATTCTCCATAAAAAAATCCTGCCTTGAAGTAAGACAGGATTTTTTTATCGCAAGGCTAATTTTCTAGCCTATGCTATTTACAACTTAGAATGCTTTAGTAATTGTAAATACAGCACCAGTCTCTACACCACGTTTGTACGGGTTGGTGTCGGCGTCAATATTTGTGCCGACAGCAGCAAGCTCAGCTGACAGGTCTTCAACAGAAGCAAAGCTGTAAGTCACACCAACTTTCCAGTCGATGTAGTTATCATCGCCACTAGCGTTATCACTGAAATCATAATCGTCAGCAGTGGTATAACCTAAGCTTGCTACACCACCGAAAGATGCGCTCAATGGCATGCTATAAGTCAGGTTTAAATACCATGCATCAGTATCTAAGCCAAAAAAATCATTAGTGAAATTCACGCTTGCAAGCAAACTGTCACCAACAGTGATGGTGTCTGCAAAACCTAGACGTGCATACAGCTCAAGCCAATTCAAATCAGAAGCACTTGGATAGCCGTAGTACCATAAACCGACATCTAAAACTGGTTTAGACGCCAAAGAGCCAAGTTCAGTGCTATAACCTACATATGGATCGAGCTCTAATGAGCTACCAAAGCCGACATTCGAGCCCCAGACACCTGCGTATAAGCCAGAGCTATGGGTTAATCCATAACCAACTTGAACGGCAGGGTCGCTTTCAGTTTGTGTCATACCACGATAGCGGTAATCTGAAGTCATTGCTGCAGTACCAGAGAATGATACATCGCTTTCAGCTGCCATAGTCAAGCCACTTGCACAAGTGAGTAAAGATGCAGCCACTAATGTAGAAAGTTTAAAGTTCATGTTGGTATTCCCCCAAGCTGTTTATTACAAATGTTCAAATCGAAATGATTTGACTCTGAACTTGTTATTGAAATAGCAAAGGGCGTGCCAACTTTATTAAGTTACTGTTTTATCTTATTTCTTTGCAATAAAACTGCAATAACTTACAAAACCAACTTTGAAGCATTATTGTATTGCACAAATATTGGGCGATTTATTGATTTTGCACCAAAACAAATCAAACTGTATCAAATTGTTTGTAAATAGGAATTATTCTTATACAGTTTATATTCTGCACGATGCAATAAAAAAAACCAACCGCAGTTGGTTGGCTTTTTAAGTATTTTCTTCTGAGCAAAGCATGAAAAATTATTTTTCCATATTTGATAGGATTGATGTTCTGACATCATCCAATGTGGCATTGATGGTGAGCATCACGGCATCGGCACATTGTTTGATCGCAGTGTCAGGATCTTTTAGACCATTACCCGTCACTGTGCAAACGATCACCGAACCTTCAGCGATTTTACCTGCTTTAATATCACGGATTGCACCGCCGATTGAAGCCGCCGATGCAGGCTCAACGAATACGCCTTTTACTTCTAATACTCTTGGATTAGGTTTGGTCATTTTGGGGCTGTCCTAGATAACTAGCTCAAACCCTGTTTAACCCATTGTTTTAATTGTAGTAATTGCGACTTTGGGTCACTGTGATTAAAACGCCACTCACATTCCTTTAAATAGAAGTGAAAATGCTCTTTTGGAACTCCGTTAAACTTACGTAGATGCCGTTTAGCTTGGTTCCAAAAGTTCTCTATACCATTAATGTGATTCTTGTCATTAACAAAGGTTTTGGAGTGGTTGATACGATAATGAGTAAACTCACTGACATCTAATGTGTTATAGCTTTTAAATGAGCCAGTATAAACAATGCTATCGGGCTTCACTTTTTCTCTTATAATGGGGATCAAAGTATCTGCTTTAGCATTGGGTATAATACAAGCGTAGACCTTGCCATTACGCTTTAATAGACCAAACACGGGCACTTTGCTACCAGCACCTCGCCCTCGCTTGCCTTTACGAGTGCCATCAAAGTATGATTCGTCTACTTCGATTTCGCCCTCAAATAGACCAGGGTCTTGACTATTCTCGTAAATAAGCAGTCTTAGCCTATGAAAGTAATAACTGGCTGTGGTTTTATTAACACCGACTAGGCTTGCTGCTGTTCTCGCGGTAGAACCGGCAACAAATAGCTCGATGAGTCTGTTTTGTTTATACCAACTTAGTTTACTCTTTCTCATAGTGCTATCCTAAATAATTTTACTTATCTAGGACAGCCCCTTACTTGAGCCTATGGATGAGGTACTACTCAATCATCGCTCTTTGGTTGAAACGGTGTTTGGGGAGCTTAAAAACTTGTGCCAAATCGAACACTCACGCCATCGTAGTGTCACGGGGTTTATCACAAACTTGCTGTCAGGTTTAATTGCTTATTGCTGGTTTCCCTATAAACCCACCATCAAAAATATGCCTCAGCAGGGACAGGTAGCAACATTGTAAATAGTGTCAATGAGTTACAATGTGGCTTATCCCGAACTGGGGTTGTAAATAGACAAGTCCATACAGACAGTGAATTGGTCAATTCGAATATTGGAAATAATAGGTAGCCCTTCATGTCCCTTAAGAGCGCAGAAAAGTCTCCGTCATTAACGCAAAATAAATCGTCGAAAAAATCTTATCTGTTGGCGTTCGCTTTCAGCGCGGGTTCATTATTGACAGGGCTAGCAGCGACTGGGCTGACGGCCGTGCCAGTGGCATCGCAAGCGGCAGGATTGGGCGATTTATTTAGCAGTGATAAAAGCGCGACCCAACCGAAATTTTTGCCCGTTAACGAAGCGTTTCAAGTTAGCAGCAGCAGCAAACCGACCAATAATGGCACGCGCTTAGCCATTAAATTTGACATTACGCCTGAGCACTATGTTTATAAAGACCAAATTAAGCTAACGCTGCCTGCAGGCGTGAGCGCCGCACCTTTTACCTTTAGCCAAAAGCCAGTCTCCATCGACGATCCAACTTTTGGGCAAGTATTGGTATTTGACCAAGCCAATATGGTTGCTACTACCATTTTGAGTAGTAGTAATGGCAAGGCGATAAATAATGCCGCCGTGACGATAGGTTGGCAAGGCTGTGCCAAAGCGGGTCTATGCTATCCACCGGAGAAAATAAAAACCACAGTCAATATTGCTGCTGCGTCACAATCGGCAGCCAATAGTTCAAGTAGCACTGCTACAGGTTCTGCGAGCAATAACAGCAATGCAGAAACTGCGCAAGCCTCTACAGATGGGACAGTTACCAATAGTCTTGCTACAGAGCAAACTACGCCAGATGACGAGGTGATTGATTACGCTTTGTTAGATGACGAAGCATTAGATGCAGAGCTTGGTGCGACCAATACCATCTCTGGTGCCGATGAAGAAGTGGTAGGCGATAATGTCACAAGTGAAGCAGCGAACAATGACGCTGTCATAAATAATGCTGCTGCAACGAACAATACCGTTGTTGGCGATAATGCGATTGATAGCGACCCTTTTGGCTTAGCCTCGCATCCGTGGTTGGCATTGGTGTTATTGTTCTTGGCAGGATTGGGCTTGGCATTGACACCATGCGTGTTACCGATGCTACCGATTGTTGCCAATATCGTCGCGCGTGAAGACAATCCAACGGTAAAACGCGGTGTTATTTTAACGACCAGCTACGCTATTGGTGTTGCCATCGCTTATGGTATTTTAGGCGCGGTCATTGCGGTATTTGGCGAATCGTTAGGCATTATCGGTTGGCTACAAAATCCGATTATTTTAATTGGGTTTGCCATCGTTTTTGTCTTATTAGCCCTTTATATGTTGGGCGTATTTAGCATTCGTCTGCCGAGATTTATCAGTAGTAAAATGCAGGGTCTAAGCCAAGCGGGGGATAGCAAGCTTGGTAGTACGGGCGGCAGTTTAATTGCGGGATTCTTATCGGCGCTCGTGGTATCGCCTTGTGTTTCGGCACCCTTATTTGGGGCGCTGCTTGCTGTATCAACGATTGGAAGTCCATTACTTGGCTTTGCGGCTTTATTTATGCTCGGTTTTGGTTTATCAGCGCCGCTTATTTTAATCGGCGCGACCCAAGGTAAAATCATGCCAAAAGCGGGTGAGTGGATGAACTGGGTCAAGCAGGGCTTTGCTTTGTTGCTTTTTGCCGTGGCATTGTTATTAATTGAACGCGTCTTTATCTCGCCTGTGATGCTGATGGTTTGGGCGCTGTGGTTTATGGTCGTGGCGATGTGGGCGTGGAGCTGGCTAGGCAAAGGTCGGATGCTGACCCAAGCGCTAGGCTTAATCGCTGGTATTTGGGCGACGTGTTTAATCGTCGGCGCCGCATTGGGCAATGACGACAGCTTGCATCCGCTTGCCTCCCTAACTGCGGTTCCGGTGCTGCAGACAACTGCTGGTCAACCAGCCACCAGTAATGCAACCGATAAGACGGTCACGACGCTGGCTGAGTTAGATGCCATTGTCGCCGCCAATCCTAAAGTGCTGGTCGATGTCACCGCCGAATGGTGTATTGCATGCCGGATTATGGAGAAAAACTTATTTCATAATCGCCCTGCGCAAATGCAAGATTGGCAATTGGTCAGACTTGATATCACGGAGACAACAGCGGATTCAAAAGCAATCTTAGCGCGTTATAAACTATTTGGTCCGCCAGCATTGCTGTATTATCAAGACGGGCAATTGGTCAATCAGCAAGTGGGTGAAATCGGGCGCGCAGCGTTTGAGCAAACCTTAACCGCGCTAAATTAATCGTTTAAATGTAGATAAATTCCACATCATTTCTACCCATTAAAAAGCCAACGTCCTTTGATAATAGGACGTTGGCTTTTTCAATCTTACTAAATAGCCTTTTTAATATAGACGCTAAATCCTTGGTTTAACGTTATTTATTACTATTCATTTAACTACTTAACCCCAGTTCGGGATAAGCCACATTGTAACTCATTGATACTATTTACAATGTTGCTACCTGTCCCTGCTGAGGCATATTTTTGATGGTGGGTTTATAGGGAAACCAGCAATAAGCAATTAAACCTGACAGCAAGTTTGTGATAAACCCCGTGACACTACGATGGCGTGAGTGTTCGATTTGGCACAAGTTTTTAAGCTCTCCAAACACCGTTTCAACCAAAGAGCGATGATTGAGTAGTGCCTCATCCATAGGCTCAAGTAATTGGGGTTTCATATTACGCCGAAGTTTGGTTATCAACGTGGTATCATTGTGTTTTGTGAGCCACTCGTTTAGGGCTTTACTGATATAGCCTCTATCCCCAAACACCTTGCCAAACACAGGCGTTGCCATATCCTTAACAGGCACTCTGTCATCCGTATTACCCGCAGTGACTTTAACAGATACAAGCTCGCCCTTATGATTGATAATGGCGTGTAGCTTAAAGCCATAGAACCAGCCCATGCTGCTTTTGCCTCGGGTTGCAAGTCCCTTAAAGACTTTATGACGGTAGATACGCTTGTTATGACAAACTGCTATCTTGGTTGAATCAATATAGCTGATACCCGTACAGTCGCCCATCATGCTTTGCAAGTAGCTGCACAGTGGCATGATACTGCGCGGCACAAGCTCTATAAATCGCGAGTAGCTCGGCAGATTTGGAAACGCCCGTTTCATCATGCCAAGCATATGGTGGTAGTAAAAAGACTTAAACTGTCGATACCGCAGTTGATGAAACAGTACCAAGATGGTCATCATTTCTGCTACACTTATCTGGCATGCTCTTAACCTTTGGTGTCCCGTTGCGATTAAATGAGCGTCAAACTCAGGTTTGAATTGCTAATAAAAGTCGTCAATATGGCAGTAGAGTTCGGTTAGGTTGTCCATGTAAGAAGTCCTTGTTGTGAAGTTTGTCTTGGTAAACTCACTTTAGCAACTTCGGACTTCTTTTTTTATCTTTTTTTTGAGCGCTTATCCCGAACTGGGGTTATTTATCAATTTCTCAGCCTGTTTTTTTCAGCCTACTTTTTGAACCACCACCCGGATATAAATGTAACTATGAATAAAACAACTTTTAAAATATCGAAGATGGACTGCCCTTCGGAGGAAAACCTAATCCGAATGAAATTAGAGGGCCACTCGAATATTGAACATCTTGAGTTCGACATTCCTAACCGTCAATTAACTGTGTTTCATCATGACAATATAGAAGGGATAGAGACTGCTATTCATGACCTAAAATTAGGAGACACCCTACTCTCGACCGAAACCATTGACCCCTCTGATCCCAACAATAATTTTAAAATTGATGCTGACTCTAGTCACAAAAAAGATGCTGAGCAAAGAAAGCTACTATGGATAGTGCTGGTCATTAACTTTGCTTTCTTTATTATTGAAATGAGCACGGGACTGATTTCTCGTTCGATGGGGTTGGTCGCCGACAGCTTAGATATGTTAGCAGATAGCTTCGTGTACGGAATTAGCTTATTTGCGGTCGGTGGAACGGTCATTAAGAAAAAACGGATTGCTAGAATTGCCGGATATTTTCAAATTACGCTAGCGATTCTTGGTTTTTTAGAAGTACTAAGACGTTTCTTTGGCAATGAGCAGTTACCTGACTTTTCTACCATGATAGTCATATCGATTCTTGCGCTAATTGCAAACTTGATTTGCCTCTATTTACTACAAAAATCGAAAAGCAAAGAAGAAGAAGCCCATATGCAAGCCAGTATGATTTTCACTTCAAACGATGTGATTATCAATTTAGGGGTAATTGTTGCAGGGATTTTGGTTAATTGGTTACACTCTAGTACGCCTGATTTGATTATTGGTAGCATCGTATTTGCTGTAGTTATTCAGGGCGCCTTTAGAATATTGAAGTTGAGTAAGTAGCCAAGCCTAATAACTGAAGCAAATAGCTCAAGTAAGTAGCTTAATTAAACCGCTAAGTGTAAAGTAACTGGGTTTGAAGCAAATAAACATCATAAGGATATGAGACCTCAAGCAATGATTGAACAAACTTTAAATCTAGTCACCACCAAAGACCATCAGCAAGTTGCCGTTTGGCGAATAATAGATGATGAAGTCTTTGATAAGAATCTGGGAGACCTTCCTAAATTTTGTGTAAGTATTTAATCTAAACGTCAGTTACACAGAATCTGGGATGGTCTCTTCAAGTCCTCACTAGCGCACCGATCATAGATAGAATATCTATGGTAAGTACATCATGAAGTACACTGTGGCTATCTCAGCAAGTTGAAACCTTAATACCATTAGCTCACAGCCAAGAGTTCAAGTCCTCATTAGGGTACCATCCTTATTCCCATTATGGGTCTTATGCTAGATGGTTCGAGAACAAAAAAGTGCCATGTCGGTTGTGATACATTTTAGATGACTTATAGATAAACTACCTCAAAAACACAGCCTAATTATGAGCTGTGTTATAATTTGCCATTATAACACCAGCACATTGCTATCATCTCTCATTTATCTTTTATCCATTAAGACTCTCTTATGTCCAACTCTACATTTGATGCTCAAGCCATTTCTAACAGTTTACGTACAGCCAAGCACCAACCGCGTAAGCGCTTTGGTCAAAACTTCTTGCATGATACCAGCGTCATTCGCGAAATCGTGGAAAGCATTCGTCTCGAGCGCGATGACAATTTGATTGAGATTGGGCCTGGTATGGGCGCATTGACCGAGCCTTTATTGGCAGAAGTAGATGCGATGACAGTCGTAGAGTTGGATCGCGATTTGGCAGACAGCTTGCGCATTCGTATTGGTGCCAATAGCCATCCAAATTTTACGATTATTAAAGATAACGCCATGCATGTGGACTATCGTGAGCTTTACAGCGAGGAGCGCGGTAAGCTACGTGTCGTCGGGAACTTACCATATAACATCTCAACGCCTATTTTGTTTCATTTGCTTGAGTTTGCTGATGTCATTCAAGACATGCACTTTATGCTACAAAAAGAAGTGGTTGAGCGCATCACAGCCGACGTTGGTAGCAAAACTTACGGTCGTCTGTCTGTGATTATGCAGTATTACTGTGATACAGATTATTTGCTGACTGTGCCTCGCGGCGCTTTTAATCCACCGCCCAAAGTCACCAGTGCCGTTTTTCGCCTAACGCCGCATATTGACAAACCGATAGTAGCAGAGGATGAAGAGTATTTTGCCATTGTGGTACGTGAGACCTTTAACCATCGTCGCAAGACGCTTCGCGCTATCTTCAAAAAATCAACCTTGCTGCCGACGCTGAGTGAGGATGATTTTGCCGCTTGCGGTATCGACCCACAGGCACGTCCTGAGACGTTGAGCGTTACAGATTTTGTCAATCTAAGCAATCAGGCTCGTCAATAGACGTTTAATGTAAATAATGACCAATTATTATATAAAAATCATAGAGGGATTATGAGTTTTCGCCATCAATATGTCATTGGTGACCTACAAGGTTGCCACGCGGCTTATCTACAATTACTAAAGACATTAGATTTTGATCCTAATCAAGACAAGTTATGGTTCGCCGGTGATTTGGTAGCGCGTGGTGAGGACTCATTAAATACCTTACGCGACGTCAAAGCGTTGTGTGAGCAGGGCGCTGCAGCAACGGTATTAGGCAATCATGATATCAATTTAATTGCAGTCTGGCGCGGCGCTGCAAAACTCAAGAGCAAAGACAAAACTGCGCCAATTTTTGCAGCGGATGACTGTGATGAATTGCTTGAGTGGTTACGCAGGCAGCCGATATTGGCGTATCCAGATGAGCATACGGTGTTGGTACATGCAGGGATTCCACCACATTGGAGTATTGAGGCAGCAGCAACATATGCAAAAGAGCTAGAATCGCAGCTGCAAGGGAGCTTAGAGCAGCTTGATGAACTACTGCCAAATCTCTATAGTAAAAAAGCCGATAAATGGCATTCAGGTATTGAAGGCTTTACCAGAATGCGAGCAATTGCCAATTACTTTACTCGTATGCGCCTGTGTCAGCAGGATGGTTTGCTTGAGTTTGATTTTAATGCTGGGCTAGATGAGCCTATGCCAACCGATTTTTTACCATGGTTTGAGTGGCAAGTACCGCGCACGCGTAAGATACTATTTGGTCATTGGGCCGCGCTACAAGGCGAGATTGATTTACCACATGCGCGTGCACTCGATGGTGGGTGTGTATGGGGCAACTGTCTGTTGGCGTATCGTCTCAGCGACGGCAAGGTAATAGCCTCAAGTGCACAGTGCCCGAGTTCATAACGTAGGCTACAAATACCCGGACTACAAATACCTTAGTATAAAAGCCTAAATAATCTTTTTAAATAGGTCCGCAAAAGCCGTCTGTTTCAAGTGGGCTATTGATTAATTAACAGCCCTGTTTTGATGGTTCTACTGAGATATACTCAGATGATTGAGTTATGCTCAAATGATTCATAAGGTGTCTAACTGAGTCATTAAGGAATAACGTCGTACCTGAATAATAGGACAGCGGCGGTTGACGCGACCAGTAGCCCAAGAAATATAAATAATAAGATATTATCTTGAGTTAACTTTTCTTCAAGCTCAGAGTAACCTAAGTCATCAAAGGTGATGTAGTTTGTGTCATGACTGATGTTAGAGTATTCGAACTTCCTCACACATTCAATAAAGTATTCAATAAACCAGTATGGCCAGTGTTCTGGTTTGAATGGTGAGATCTCTCCTAACTGCGCATGATCAGACAGTCTATGCCAATTGCTGGCGCTTAAGTTAAGACTGTGCATACGCCAATCTTCAAAGCGGCATTGACTGACCTGCTCAACAGCAACGACGTCTACTTTTTTATGGTTCCTATCTTTAAATATTCTTTGCATAAGAGAAAATACAACGTCTTTTGCGCCTTCTAAGCATTGAAGGAAGCTTTTTTCATCATTGCATAGAAAACCTGCAATTTTATTATTTTTATTGTAGACATGCGAGTGTCTTTGGATATGCTCAAATACAGATCTATCGGTGGTATTAACTCTACTAACATAGATGAGTCTTACAAGGGAGGTTGATGCAACGTCCTTCATAGATTCTTCCAGTTTGCTATGGCTGGCTATATTCATTCTTGTCCTTGTTTAGTGATCTATCCCAATATCTTATTGAGCCCGCTCTTCATTATTTTAGATGATTTTTGAATCCTAAGTTTGTTGAGCTGTGCGAGAGTTTTGCTTCTACGTCCATATTTTCAAGATTAAGGGGTAAAAGCTTTAGCTAAGTTGTGTGAGTGTTTCAGGCCTTGTACCAAATAGTTTTAATCTCAATAATTCACCAAGCATAAAGCCGCCCAAGCGAGCCTTTTAATCAGGCAGCTTTGGCGGCTTTTTAGGTTTTGGCAAAGGTGTTTTGGCATCGACAGTAGACTTGCCGTCAGCATCCGCATGATTTGACTTGTGACCAACAGTATCCTCATTATCGATGGTATTGAGCGTCTTGGTGACTTTGTCATATTGGATATCGTCGGTATAAGGCGTGCTATTTAGCTCTTCATCTGCCAGACCATCATCAAGATTGACAACCTTCTTAGGAGAGTTGTGAGGTTGGGTGTGATCGCCTTGTGGTTGACTGTCATAGTATATGTCTGTACTCGCTTCCGCGTTTTGCGCTACTGCTTGCTTAGACTCGGGTAATATTCTGACATCAGACAATCGGCGTACCACATAATTGCTTGGTATGGCTTTTCCATTTTTTTGTGCTGAAGTGTCATCAAATATCATGTGACCTTGACTATCGATTCGTGCATATTTCATTGGCTTGTCGCGTGGCCAGAAAAAGTCAGAAGGATGGCTAATGATATGTCCAAAAACTAGCTTTGTGAGACGACTCCATTCAAAGAAACGCACTTCTTTTGAACGTAAAGCAACAAATAACGCCAGCGAAAAACTGACTATCAAGTTGACCATACCAATAAGCGCCACACCCAATATAGAAATCAGAATGAGGCTCCAGCTGATGTCATCAGCAGATATATTGAACAATCCGTGTGCCAAGTTCGCTGATGCAAAAGCAATGTGGCGAATATCAATTGGTAAGCCGAATATGTAGCCGATGGTTGCTGTACTACCTAAGAAAACCCCGAATAAAAAGTTACCCATGATAGCGCCCAAGTTCGCTTCTATAAAGCCGCCTAAGCGCTTAAGCCATGATACAGGCAGTATATATTGTAGTAGTTTATGGCGTTGAATACGCGCACCTACTTTGTTATAGACCGCTAAATTGTCGTAATAACCGGCGATCAAACCCGCTAAGAACAAATATACGCCAGCGATAGCCGCATGAGGAAGCGCTAATGAGTGAAATGGATCCAAGTCATGGAGTAGATGACCTGCTTTTTCGGTACCAATCATCGGTGCGCCTGTGTACTGTAACCAAGCAAAAGAGATGATAAGTGCAACGGGTATCGCTAACATAACGTTGCCCATGATAGCGATGAACTGAGTACGTAAAATATCAACGACCAACTCTGATAGCTTATTTAGCTGATGAGACTTCTTGCCAGAGCCTTCAGATATAGTAGAAGCAATAGCAGCAGCGGTCATGGCTGGTTGCTTGGTAGCGACCGTTCCGCGAATCACGTGAATGAACACAAAGCCCAAGCCATAAATCATACTGTTAATAAATGCTCGACCCATCGGTGCGAGCGCCAATTGGTAAGCCAGTATTTTTATGGTGGCCATAAAGGCAATGACAAAACCGCCAATAGAGGCCTTTTTGAGCATCTTTTGATAGCCAGTCTTATCGGTGCTGATATAGTGTTCACCCACGCGACTGGCATTTTCAGTGACTTTACGTGACAGCAGTTTTGTGTTGTTATCAATCAAATGGCCAATGCTATAGCGGCGATTGGTAGTGGTGATCAGGGTCTGGATCAACTCAATGACGGCGCGATCTCTTCTTTGATTGTCGTCTGTGACAAGTTCTGTCAAGATACGCATGCGCTGCAAGCTTTGATCTAAGCGCAGCATCATATTGGTCAAACGAATAGAAATACCTGTTTTGTAGATCCGTTTGCGGATAGTCGCAACGATATCTTCGCATTGCTCAATCATAACCAGCAATGGCGCTGGATCAACGGCTTGCTCTGGGGTAATGTCGGTTAAGGTATCAAGCTCGTGCGCTTGTCTATATTGATTAACAAAGAGCACCGCTTCTTGGTTTTGAGCAACAAAAGAAGCAGAGTAGTTGAGCATCTGCGGATAAGAATCCATCAAATCAGGATGTAAGCCAAGACCGCTGATGCGATAAGACAAAATAATAATCGCATTCAAAATACTGTTTTTTGCCGTGGCAACCAAGTCTAGGTGTTTTTCTTCCACCCTCAGAAGCTGCACGAGTTCGTCCCATTTTTTTGTCTCAATATTGGCAAGCCAGCGCTCATCAGTACGCTTATCAAACAAGTAACCAACCAGTTCAACGACGGAGTCATCTTGAGGGAGTATCGGCAAAAACCGATGTCCGACCAATCGTCTTAAGCTATTAAAGAATCCTTGATCCGACATAATACCTGTATCGGTATATAGCGAGATTTGACGATATTGGATAATCAATTTCAGGACAAAGCTAGAGAGTCCATCGCCGTATTCTGGATGTTGATGGAGAATATCAATAAGGGTTTGAATGTTTTGGTTGGCTAAAGCAGGTTCTTTGTCGCTGACTCGTAGTTCATCGATCAAGCGTTTGAGCACCGCAGGATCGGGCACATCACTTAGGGCTGTAATCTGTTGTAATATGCGTTTTAATTCTGACACGTCGCACCCTTTATTGTGGTTGTTTCAATCGTTTTTATTATTTAACACTGTGCATGATATTGTTAGGAATCATGGCTTTTTATGGCACTTAAGTGACACCTTATCTTGCGCTATTTTAATCGTAACCACGCATCGATAGTGAATTATTTTGTTAGCAGTTATTTTGCCAAAAAAAAGGACAGTCATTGAACTGTCCTTTTTTCATGGTTTTATCGGGTCTTCATAATGAGCATTTAGCTGGCTGGTACATCAAAGTAGTCAAGATCAAAGTTCATCATCGGGTCACTACCAGCTTTGACCATCTGTGCATGCGCATTGATACGTGGCAAGATACGGCCAACGAAATAATCAGCAAGCTTGGCTTTGTTGGTGTAGAACTCACCCTCTTTGCCATTGGCGGCCTCGACCATCAACGCAAACATGTATGAGTAAGCAAGGTAGCCAAACGCATGCATGTAGTCAACCGCGCAGCCATTGATTTCGTTTTTGCGTTCGCCAATATTGTTCAGCACCGTTGTGGTGAGCTCTTCAATCGTATCCGCTGCATCTAAAGTAGCTTGTTTGATACCATGATCCGCTTGCATATTGTTAACAAAATCACGAATCTCACCCAAGAAATGGGTGACATATTTGCCGTTATTTTTTGCCACTTTACGGCCTAACAGATCAAGTGCCTGAATACCGTTGGTGCCTTCATAAATCTGCGCAATACGAGTATCACGAACGATTTGCTCCATACCCCATTCGCGGATATAACCATGACCGCCAAATACTTGCTGGCAATCAACCGTGGCTTCTAGTGCTTTGTCGGTTAAGAAGGCTTTGGCAACTGGCGTCAGTAGGGCAACGCGCGCCGCCGCGGCTTGAGCGGCCTCTGGGTCAGTACTAAACTTTTCTTCGTCAAGGTTTTTGGCGACATACATGGCAAAGCAGCGTGACGCTTCGGTGTTGGCTTTGGCATTTAGCAGCATGCGGCGCACATCAGCATGGTGGATGATGGCATCGGCAGGTTTTTCTGGGCTTTGGATTTGAGTGTCACTGCGACCCTGACCACGGTCATTGGCGTATAATGCTGCGTTTTGATAAGCCAGCTCAGAGCCACCAAGACCTTGCAGACCCATGGTCACACGCTCATAGTTCATCATAATAAACATAGAAGATAATCCGGTGTTTTCTGCGCCAACCATCCAGCCTTTGGCGTTATCAAAGTTCATCACGCAAGTGGCAGACGCTTTGATACCCATTTTGTGCTCGATAGAGCCAACCGCCAAGGTGTTGCGCTCGCCCAAGCTACCATCTTCATTGACCAAGAATTTTGGCACGACAAACAATGAAATGCCTTTTGAGCCTTCTGGCGCATTGGGGGTTTTTGCCAATACCAAATGAATGATATTGTCAGTGAGGTCATGCTCACCACCAGTGATAAAGATTTTGGTACCAGAGATATTATAGCTACCATCATCGTTTGGCACGGCTTTGGTTTTGATGATACCGAGGTCAGTACCCGCATGCGGCTCTGTCAAGCACATGGTACCAGACCATTCACCGTTATACATTTTTTCTAAGTAAGTCTGTTTTTGTTCTTCAGAGGCAGCGGCATTCAGACACAGCGTTGCACCGACGGTTAGGTTAGGGTATAGGGCAAACGATTGGTTGGCCGTAAAAACCATCTCTTCGGTGAGCATGGTAACCATTTTCGGGAAGCCTTGACCGCCGTATTCAGCGTTACCGCTTAAGCCAACCCAGCCTGATTCAGCATACTGTTTGTACGCGTCTTTAAAACCTGTTGGCGTAGTAACAACGCCGTCACCCTCAAAGGTTGCACCTTCTTCGTCACCGCTACGGTTGATAGGCAACAAAACGTTTTTTGACAGTTTTGCCATTTCTTCTAAAATCATATCGACGGTTTCGGTATCGACATGAGCTAGGTTTTCGTTATTTTGCCAAAATTGTGGCGCTTTAAATACATCATTTAATATAAAACGCATGTCATTAAGAGGGGCGTTATAAACAGCCATAAACATTCCTTTGGTTTAAATAGATAAAATTGGAGTTGTTAAGATTATCAACTGTTCTCTTGATGTAACCTTAGCGATTCATGTTCAAAGTTTAACAAATAAGCTTGTAGGCGGGTGTATTTCTTCGTGAATTGTGCGTGCACCAAAAGTTAGCAGCCACTATTGCAGTCATTGAGTAGGTTTTGGACAGAGCAACTACTTATAAAAAGCACGCGACTGGTTGCTATCAACGATCATAATCAGCATAGTAAGACCCATACCAAAAAAATCGGCAACACAGCTTGGTATGTTGCCGATAAAAATACGATATGAGAGGGATTTGGGGCTAATTAAAAAGCAAACTGGTCTACATCCATGCTCATGTATGGCTCAACGCCTGTGCTGATACGCTGTACATAGGTCGTGGTGCGTGGTAGTAGTTTAGTGAAATAGAACTGAGCCGTTTTAACCTTGGCATCATAGAATGCTTTTTCACCAGTGCCGTCGGCAATAGCGGTTTGAGCAACCAATGCCATACGCGCCCATAAATAAGCCAAAGTTACATAACCACTAAAGTACATGTAATCAACCGCGGCAGCGCCAACAGCGTCTGGGTTTTCAGTGGCTTGCATCCCAATACGTGATGTTAGATCACCCCATTCTTTGACATGTTTGGCAAGTGGGCGGATGAACTGACCCATCTCGTCATTTTCTTTGTTCTCTTCACAGAATGTGTGGATAATTTTGACAAAGTTTGCAAGCAGTTTGCCTTGCGAGCCCAGCACTTTACGGCCGAGTAGGTCGAGTGCTTGGATTTCTGTGGTGCCTTCGTAGAGGCAAGCGATACGCGTGTCACGGACGTTTTGCTCCATGCCCCACTCACTGATAAAGCCGTGACCGCCATAGACCTGTACGCCGTGATTGGCCGCTTCGAGCCCCGTTTCAGTCAAGAACGCTTTAGCAATTGGTGTCAATAGTGACAGCATTTGGTCAGCAAATTTAAGATCATCGCCTTCGCCTTTGGCAACGGTATCGGCAAAGTGTGAGAGGTAATAAACCAATGCGCGACCGCCTTCAGCAAAGGCTTTTTCGGTCAACAGCATGTTGCGAACGGCTGGATGAACGATGATTGGGTCAGCGACTTTTTCTGGCGCTTTGGCACCTGATAGTGAGCGCATCGCTAAGCGGTCTTTTGCGTAAGTCAATGAGCCTTGGAACGCATATTCTGCAGCAGTCAAGCCTTGAACTGCTGTACCGATACGAGCGACGTTCATAAAGGTAAACATGCACTGTAGACCGCGGTTTTCTGGGCCAATCAAGTAGCCTTTTGCACCATCAAAGTTCATCACGCAAGTCGCTGACGCTTTGATACCCATTTTGTGCTCAATAGAGCCACAGACGACGTTGTTGTTTTCGCCAAGGCTGTTGTCTTCATTGACCAACACTTTAGGTACGATAAACAGTGAGATGCCTTTGGTGCCAGCAGGCGCGCCTGGTAGACGGGCTAGAACGATATGAATGATGTTGTCGGTGAGGTCGTGCTCGCCTGCTGAGATGAAGATTTTTTGACCGGTGATGCTATAAGTACCGTCATCATTTGGCTCAGCTTTGGTACGGATAATACCCAAGTCAGAACCCGCATGGGCTTCTGTCAAGCACATGGTGCCTGACCATTCGCCGGTGACCATTTTTTCTAGGTAAGTTTGTTTTTGCTCATCAGTGCCATGATGCTCGATGGTTTGAATTGCGCCATGCGATAGGCCAGGATACATAGAAAATGACCAGTTAGCCGTACCGACCATCTCATTGATGACCGTTGATAGTGAGAACGGCATGTTTTGACCACCAAACTCTTCTTCAGCAGATAAAGCAGGGAAGCCAAGCTCACAGTACTGCTTATAAGCTTCTTTAAAGCCTTTTGGCGTGGTGACCTTACCATTGTCAAACTTACAGCCTTCTGCATCGCCGCTTTGATTCAGTGGTGACAACTCGTTTTCAGCAAAGCTTGCCGCCATTTCAAATAGGCTGTCCATTAGCTCGCGGTCAGCTTCTTGGAACGCTGGTAATGTTTTATAATGGCTTTCACTATCGAGTAGCTCATGCATCACGAATTGAATATCACGTAAGGGCGCTTTGTATTGCATAACTTCCTGTCCTTTTTAGAATGTAACCGATCATAGCCCACAATGAGCATATGGTCGCACTATCCTCTAGTGCGTTATTCTTACCTAGCCAGTCTGGAAATCTAAATAAATGATAAACAGTGAAGCAGGTCAACCATGCTATCGATTACATAAAATAGTGTTGAAAAGAGTGGTGATTGTCAGAGTCAAAGAAAGATTAAATGTCCTCTAACAAATTCACTATAAAAGATAGGCTTTCATTAGCGATTATACAAGTTTGGTGAAAGCACTGATAAGTCATGAACCTGTCTTGCATCGATTGTGCAATCAACGTTAGGCCTCAATCTGAATCATTAATAACCCTATGAAACATTGACCGATATACAACAGGACAGATCAAAGATTCAGAGTTGTATCAGCCAATTTTCATCATAAAAATAACGTTCACATAAAGAAAAACCGCTTTAGAGTCAAAGGCGCCAATAAGCGGTTTTATGATACCCAGAAAACAAGAGCTATTCGGTGGCATACTGTTTGACCAGCATTTCAGTGGCCACATCAGCGGGTACAGGTTTGCCAAACCAATAGCCTTGTCCGTTTTTGCAACCCATGTTCAGCAACACATCGCGCTGCTGTTCAGTTTCTATACCTTCTGCCACCACATGCATGTCTAGAGCATCTGCCAAGTCTAGAATGGCTTTTACAATGGCATGCTGAGTACGGTCGGTATCAATTTTTGAGATAAAACTTTTATCAATTTTGATAAAGTCAAAGGGGTAGTCTTGCAGATAACTCAAGGATGCATAGCCCGTACCAAAATCATCTAAGGCAAGACGGACGCCCAATTCTTTGAGAGAGTTGAGTTGTTTTCTGACATCATCATGGCGCTGAATCAAAGAGGATTCGGTCACTTCGATATGCAACTGACACGCCGCAATATTGTGCTGTACCAATAGGCCGCTCACCATGTCAAAAAATTCAGGATGACTAAATTCGGCCGCATCGGCATTGATACAGATATGCTGACAAAACCCTTGCTGTTGCCATTCAGATAACTGCTTGGCAATCTTGTTAGCCATCTGTGAAAACAGCTCAAACGAGAGCTTATGGGTCAAAATAGCATCGATAAAATGTTTTGGTTTTAGTAGACCGCGAGTGGGATGTTGCCAGCGAACTAGTGCTTCAAACCCTGTGATAATCCCCGTATCCAATAAGAATTTTGGTTGATAATACGGTATGAACTGTCCTTCAGCCGATGCTGCTCTCAGATCGGCTTCTAACTGTAGGCTGCCTGAAGTGGCTTTTTCAATCGTTTTGTCATACCAACGGATATCATCGCCGCCGTGTTGTTTGACATACTGTAAGGCTTTTTCTGCTTTGCTCAACAATCCTGTTACCTGAGCATCATTTTTGGGAAAGTAACTGACGCCTACAGAAATATGGCAGTAGATATTTGCATCTGTAGCCGCGTTTCCATTCATTGTGAAGGGTATCTCGCACATTTGCATGAGCGTATCTAGCTGATGACGTACCATATTGCCATCTTGACACTCAAACAATAAAGCAAAGTCATCCCCGCCAAAGTGGGAAAAGCAGCGTAAATGCTCTAAATGGAGCTCTTTGATACGTTTCACAAACTTCTGTATTAAAGTGTTTATTCCCTCAGACCCCAGCAAGCTTGCCAGATTGCGATAGCGGTCTATATTGAGACGTACAATCACGACTTCTTGATAGGTGTCTAATAAAACGTCACTGGCCTGACTCAAAAACACTTTGCGATTGGGCAATCCAGTCAGTTGATCGTAGTTGAGTAAATGAGCAACCTGCTTTTGATCTTTAACGACGGCAGACATGTCGCGTAGCATACCTACATGAAATACCGTTTGGTCGATACAAATTTTACGATAGGTGATTTGGCAATCGATCGTCTCACCATAGCGATTGGCCATGGAAAAATCCAACTCGTAGAAACCTGACTCTCTTAAATTATCCTTAATCTCTTTTAGGATAAGCTGCTCTTCTTCTGACAAAAATTCAGCCGCGTAAATACCGAGTGGACGACCGACCAAAAAGGATTCTTTATAGCCAATCATAAGCTCATAGCTGGCATTGACAGATAGATAGCGTAAATTGCTGTCTAATACAAAAACAGCATCTTCGATCTGCTCACACAGTTGGGCCATGAGTCGCTGTTTAATCGATACTGGAATGGGGTCAAAGTTGCTCATAATAATGTTTCACAAAAAATAAAGGCTTATAAAAAATAAGTACTGTGATTCAATTTACTAAATTAGAACTAAGATCACTTTTGATTCTACACAATATAAAACAAAAGTTCTATTTTAAAGTGTCTATAAATGATAGTAAATCTCATTAATGATACTGATTTTAACCATACAAAGCGAGTAAAGTAGTCAATGCAACCACGGATGCTGTCTCTGTACGTAATACCCTACTGCCAATTTGCCAAGGCATAAAACCTACAGATTCGGCCTTTTGACACTCATCGTCACTGAGACCTCCTTCAGGACCAATCAATAGTTCAATATAGGGAGACTCTTGCTTGAGAACTGAGGCCAGTTTCTCGGGTTTTGCAGGTTGTCCTGCTGCTGGCACACTCATCTGCATACGTAGATTTGCAGCGCTACGTAGCACTTGATAATAAGTGTCTTGGCTGAGTATAGAGACGATAGGACTGACCATTGTTGCTGTATTCAAGGCATCAGACGCAGGTTGATTCAGCCATTCATTGATAGATAGTGGGGCAAGTATCAGAGGTGGGCGATTCAGGCCGCATTGCTCGCATGCTGCTATAGCGACTTGTTGCCAGTGAGCCAGTTTTTTCTCGATTTGTGCAGGTTTTAGGTTGACCTCGCCATGATGACTACTAAGTAGCTGTATGGCAGTCACACCAAGCTCGGTTGCTTTTTGTACCGCATAATCCATACGCTCGCCGCGACTCATTACTAAGCCGATTTTACTAATAATAGGCGCCGTACGATCATCCTTTAGATGAGTGAGGAGGGTAGCCGTCGCGTTTTTTTTACTGATTGCTTTTAGCTCTACCTTATATTCACCACCAAATCCATCGAACAAGATACCTTGATCACCGATATTCGCACGCAGCACTCGGCACCAATGATGGACGATGCTGTCTGGCAACTCAACATGGCTCCCTAGAGGTAGGTCACCCAGCTTAGGTAAAGGCATAGCATCAGTATTGTCGTTATTAATGGCATAAAAAAAACGTCGCACTTGGTCTTATTCCTATTATTTGATTGTGAGCAGTTATTATTGACCCAGTAGAATATCACTTGATGCCACGAAAGGCATTCCTTTTATGATAATTACTGCTAGATAACAGCGCTCAACGGATAAACGACATTATCATATAGTAAGAAAAATTTAAGAAATACATTAAGATGAAATGTGTTTTTTGATACATGAATGTCCAGTAGATAAAATTTTCCAATAAAAAAACTGGCACTCCGAAGAGCGCCAGTTAGTTATAAATTCATTATATACTTGCTTAATTATCAAGATTATCAAGTATTAAACAGTAAGTCCTAATGCTTCAACCAAGCGTTTATTTGGCTCAACTTTGTTCATGCTATAAAAATGCATGGCTGGCACGCCTTCGCTCATTAAGCGCTCACATAAGCGATACACCACATCAAAACCAAACTCGCGAATAGATTTGCTGTCATCGCCAAAATCCGCCAATCGCTTGCGCACATAACGCGGAATATCAGCGCCGCAGCTATCAGCAAAGCGTATCAGGTTACTAGAGTTGGTGATCGGCATGATGCCAGCTACCAATGGTTTGGCAATGGTATCGATACCGCGTTTCTCTAACGTGTCACGCAAATACAGATAGCTGTCTGCATTATAAAAGAACTGCGTGATCGATGCATTGGCACCAGCGCGGTACTTATTCGCCAAGTTGTCAACATCAAACTCAAAGCTACGCGCTTGTGGATGCATCTCAGGATAGGCCGCCACTTCGATATGGAAGTGATCGCCTGAGTACTCACGAATGAACTTGACCAAATCTACTGCAAATGGCAGCTCACCCATACCCACCTGACCGGATGGCAAATCGCCACGTAGTGCGACAAGACGTCTGATGCCTAAGCTTTTATAAAACTCAAGTAACTCAGCGATTTGCGCTTTGTCATCGCCGATACAAGACATATGCGGCGCAATTTCAGTCTCACTGCGCGCGCTTAGTGCTTGTACGATGTCTAAGGTACGGCTACGAGTTGACCCGCCCGCACCGTAGGTCACCGAAAAATACGCCGGTGACAACTTATTTAGCTCATCATAAGTACTGAGAAGCTTTTCGTGACCTTGCTCGGTTTTTGCAGGAAAGAACTCAAAGGAGAAAGCAGGCTTACTCACAGTCAGGCTCCTTTTAGTATTTATAAGCGTCAGGTTTGAATGGACCTTCGACAGGCACACCCAAATATTCAGCTTGCTTTTGGGTCAGCTTAGTCAATGTACCGTTAAAGCCTGCAACCATCGCAGCGGCCACTTCTTCGTCCAACTTCTTAGGCAATACTTTTACGTATAAGTTATCAAAGCGCTCATCAGTCGGCAGATCAGCGAACTTTTCTTCGAACAGATACATTTGAGCCAATACTTGGTTGGCAAATGACCCGTCCATGACACGTGATGGGTGACCAGTTGCGTTACCTAGGTTCACTAGGCGACCTTCGGCAAGCAAGATCAAATAATCGTTTTCATCATCTGAGCGGAATACTTGATGCACCTGTGGCTTGATCTCAACCCAGCGCCAGTTATCACGCATAAACTGAGTATCAATCTCGGTATCAAAGTGACCAATGTTACATACAACCGCACCAGGCTTAAGGGCCGCTAGCATATGACGGTCACAAACGTGATAGTTACCAGTCGTGGTGACAATCAAGTCTGTGTCTTCAAGCAAGCGTTTGTTGATGCTGTCTGCACCGCCAGTGTTGTCACCGTCGATGTATGGTGATAATACTTCAAAGCCGTCCATACATGCCTGCATGGCACAGATAGGATCCACTTCTGACACACGGACAATCATGCCTTCTTGGCGTAAGCTTTGCGTAGAGCCTTTACCTACATCGCCGTAACCGATAACCAAAGCGCGGCGACCAGCAAGGAACATATCAGTGGCGCGTTTAATAGCGTCATTTAAGCTATGACGGCAACCGTATTTGTTGTCATTTTTAGACTTGGTAACTGCATCGTTGACGTTGATGGCAGGCACCTTTAATGTACCTTTATTCAACATCTCAACCAAACGGTGTACACCAGTGGTGGTCTCTTCTGAGATACCATGGATGTTGTCAAGAAGCTCAGCATACTCATCATGAATCAAAGCAGTCAAATCACCACCATCATCCAAGATTAAGTTGGCATCCCACAGCTGGCCTGAGGCTTCGCCGCCAACATGTACTTGCTGGCGTAGGCACCATTCGTACTCTTCTTCTGTTTCGCCTTTCCACGCATAAACAGGGATGCCAGCAGCAGCAATCGCTGCAGCAGCATGGTCTTGGGTTGAGAAGATGTTACATGAGGTCCAGCGGACTTCCGCACCTAACGCGACTAGTGTCTCGATGAGGACAGCAGTTTGGATGGTCATGTGGATACAGCCAGCGATTTTCGCACCTTTTAGCGGCTGGTCTGCTTCGTAGCGACGACGCAAGCCCATTAGGGCAGGCATTTCAGCTTCGGCAAGGGTGATTTCACGGCGGCCATAATCAGCAAGGCTGATGTCAGCAACTTTATAGTCAGTGAAAGAGGGGTCGATCGTATGGGCAGAGGGTGTAGTAGACACTGCGTCCATAATATGCTCCTATCAGTGGTTAACGAATGATAAAAAGAATAAAAACGCAGGTGCCGTTGTTTGCGCTGTGAGCGACCAAAAACATGGTCTCTCGACAGTTAACCGAGCCTAACATAACCTGTGATTGCATAACGATAGAATGTCAAGGCAGTAAATCACTGTTATGGCGCAACACCTCTCGGAGGTCGTTATTGTAATAGATGAGGGGTTAATTGTCACCTATTGACTGAGATAAATAGCTGAGGCCTTAGACAAACAAAACCTCAAACAGGAATCTATAGCCATAAAAAAAGGCCACCTTTAGATGACCTTTTTTGTTTTAGTTTAGATGGTTTTAATCAGACTAAGTTAAACTTAGTACCAGTTATAAGTTAGAGAGGTGAAAAAGTTAGTACCGTCAGTATTATAGCCAATATCTGTTATATAATCTTCGTTAGTGATGTTGTTTAAGCGTGCCGTCATAGACAAGTTATCAGTAAGCTTATAGTTACCACTGATGTTCAGCAATCCATAATTGTCTACAAATTGAGCGTCAGTATTGGTAATTCTGCTGTAATAGTCTCCCACATACTGATATTCAGCGCGTATATCTAAACTTGGTAAACGGTAGCCTATGTAGACTAATCCTTTATGTTCAGGACGATAAGGAAGGTGGTTACCACTGTAATCTATGGCATTCTGACTAAAATCTACTCTGCCAGTATAGTCACTCTTATCTTTAGCATCTTGATAGTCATAGCTACCACCAAATAAATAGCTATCAATAACCCAATCAGATGTTAATGATACACCTCTAATTTCAGCTTTATCTACATTGACAGCTGTGCCTTCTGGAAACGAAATTAGATCATCAACATCATTATAATAGCCAGTCAGCCGTGTAGCTTGTAATGGTGTGCTGTATTCAACAAAGGCTTCATAGTTGTCGCTGATTTCCGGCTGTAGATCAGGGTTGCCACCATATCCAGGGTATATATCATTGAACGTAGGTGCGCGGAACCCTTTTGCGTAGCTGGTACCAATACGCCATTCAGGGTTAATATGGTAGGCGCCGCCGAAATTATAAGTGGTTTCATCACCATATTGTGAGTTGTCATCAAAACGTATATTAGCTTGGGCATCGAACTGGTTAGTTGCCAAAACATAGCCTAAAAAGGTACTGGTCACATCGCGATCATCAATGTCATATTCACTACTATCTAGGCTTTGATTTAGGTACTCAACGCCGTAAACGCCTTGGCCGACCGCAAGTTGATGTTGACCTACTAAGCTGATTTGATCTTGTTTGCTGTCAAACACTCCACCGTATTCGCTAGAAGAGTCACTTTTATCAATTGAGTGACCATACTGTAATTTAAGTGAAGAGCCTGGTAGATAACGCCAATCTACGTATGCTTGAGCGCTACCGTTTTCTTGATCAGCATGAGCATTCTCATAATCACCATCATCAAAATCGGTAGTGGATTTACTGTACAAAGCACTGGCGCCTGCCAACCATTGATCATTAATACGTTGATTTAAAGCAATACTTACGTTGTCGCTTTCAAATCCATCTTCATCTTTATTATAACCAACTGCATTAGGCAGCTTGGCGCTAATGCCGTCATCTTCATTGTGACTAGCTGACAAACTCAATGTCGTGCCAGTCTCGTTAGCGAACTGTGCGCTAGCACCGTATAAGTATTGATCATTTGAGCCGACACCAGCGGTAACTGACATACTGCTTCGATCTATATTGCCGCCTTTAGTGAATACTTGAATGACACCGCCCATCGCATCCGCACCGTAGATGCTAGAACCTGATGCTCCATAGAGAACTTCAATTCGATCAATTTGATCAGCAGGTAGCAAGTTTAACGCGGCGCCGCCCGCACTTAACGAGCTATACCGTATACCATCAATAAGTACTAATATTTGTTTATTATCATAACCGCGCATATAAAAATTTGAGGTAGTCCCTGAGCCGCCATTGGTGTAATGACTGAACCCTGGCTGACGTCTAAGCACTTCCATTACCGTTTGACCTTGATAACGCTTAAGCACTTCGCTATCAATGACGCGAGTTTGTGCAATCACATTACTGGTTTTAGTGGGCGTACGCGTGGCTGTTACGACAATTTTGTCAAGCTCAACTTGTGGCATCTCGCTATCGTTAGTATTGATTACCTCAGGGGTCGCCGCCATCGATGTGTTGACTGCAAATAAACCAAGCGCGCTTAAGATACTTAGGCGAAGATAGGTACGTGAAGATGAACGTGATAAAGACATGATCGATTCCAAAGTAATCAAATTAAAAAATACAGACATAAAAAATAACTATTAAGACGTAAAAGGTGTCAAAAGTTACAAAAAACAGTATATAAGCAAAACTGCGCTCATTATCTACAAAAGTTCCGCCTTTATAAACCACTTTAACCTAATGTTTCTTCACGGTAGGATGAATATAATTCATGATGAGATGCTACTCATTCATTGGAAAGCTACTTTTCTTATTAATACATATCATTTTTAGCAAGTGAGAGAGGTTGCACAGAGCAATCAAAATAACTGACTGACACAGTTAGCGACAAAAACCTATAATCAAAAGCACTGCTGTTATAAATAATTGTTATCATAGTGCCGATATTATGTGTTCTTCATTGTGCCACTCATAAAGTTAAGAGGTTTGTTTTGTCTACTCAGCATAATCTGACTCCCAGTACCGCATCCCCTTCATCGAAATCTACTCTTAAGATACCATTTGCGGTCGTATTGCTTCTACTGGCGATGATATTAAGTATTGTGTTGCCAAGAACCGCTTTTGCTGTTGACGCTGGTTCGCTTGGCGTTGGTGGTGATAGTAGTGAGGAGACGGTAGCTACACCTTTACCTGATTCATTTGGGCGAGATACGCCGCGTCATACTGTACAGGGTTTTATCAGTGCGCTGGGCGAAAACGACTACTTGCTGGCAAGTAACTATCTAAATTTATCCAAGTCCGATAACCCAACGACTGTCGTACGTCAGTTTAAACAAGCGCTCGATGCGGGTGGGCGATTCCAACCTGATTTGCAAATCAGTAATACCCCTGAGGGCAATCTCACCGATCAACTACCACCAAGTCAAGAAAATGTCGGTGTGATTAACATCGGTGAAAAAAGTGTGTCGTTGTTACTAGAAAGAGTGGTCTCTAAAGAGAACGAGCAGTATTGGCAGTTCTCGAGTGAGACGCTGAGTTCTATACCAGAAGTGATAGAAAACTCAGAGCCGACCTTGGTATCGCGCTACACGGTGGATTCATTAGATGGCAAAAAGCTCTTTGGTTATCAGTTGGCTGATTTGGTCGCTGCGCTATCCATGATTGTGAGTAGCTTTGTCCTCACTTATATCGCAGTATGGCTGTTATACCATCTATTGAGGATTGTTTATCCTCGTGTGCGCGGTGTGCCTTTGCCATTACCGGACAAAGTGATACTGCCGCTTTCTGTGGTCATTATGGCGCTGATCTTATCTGAAGTGATGGTCTATGCAGGCGTGTCCGTCACGCTGCGCGAACCAGTCAATCGCTTTACTGATATTGCTTCTTGGCTTGCGCTAACTTGGCTGCTATTACGAGTTATTGATGCCATATTTACTCGAGCGGTCAACCTAAGCTATAAGAAAAACTATACTGAGCGTGTCTCAATCTTGGGACTGATGCGAAAAGTCGTCAAAGCGCTACTCTTAATATTTGCGGTCATTGTCATTTTTGGTAATTTGGGTTTTGACTTAACCACGGGTATTGCTGCACTGGGTGTGGGTGGTTTGGCATTGGCACTTGGTGCACAAAAGACCATTGAAAACCTTGTTGGTAGCGTCGTAGTCGTAGCGGATTCACCAGTACGTATCGGTGATTATTGCAAATTTGGCACTTATGAAGGTACTGTTATTGACATCGGTATTCGCTCATCACGTGTGCGCACATTGACACGGACCGTTGTCACGGTGCCAAACGGTGATTTTTCATCGATGCAGATTGAAAACTTTACCTCGCGTGATATGTTCCGCTTCTTTCATCAATTATATCTGAAGCGTACTGCGGATATCGATGTGGTCTTCAAGATGGTCAAAGACTTAGATGAGTTTTTAAAAGAGCATGAGATGACCAACCAAGAGTGGAATCAAGTTAATATTTTAGAGCTACGCCAAGACTGCTACGTCATTCAGCTACAGGCATATATCAATGCCAATGATGTGATGGAGTTTTATGATAAGCAAAACGTGGTATTCGTTGATGTATTAAACCAAGTCGCAAAATATGATGTCGAACATGCATTGCCAACCCAGCAGCTGATTGTCAATCAAGCTGAGCTTGAACATCATATGGAAAACAATATTGTTAAAACAGAGGATGACGCCTCAGAAGACCATAGCGATACGAATAGCAATGAAACAAATGTCAGTCTAGAAGACAATGATGATAATAATTCTGATGATGTGACTATCAACAAAGACCCCGACAATGCTAACGATGATATGGCAAATAACCACAAGTTATCTATGGCAACTGTCAGTAGAAAGGGAGCGCTAAAAGCGCTAAAGCATAAAAGTCGTATGCTACGAAAAAGTAAGTTTAAACACACCAAGCATAAATTTAGCCTTTCTATATGGAATCAGCCTTAGGCAAGAACTCTTCGCCTACGGCTATTTACTTTGTCAGGTGAGTCATAAAGGAATGGCGCTCTTATTGCGCAATGAGCCGTAGTATGACCACAGAAGTAGGCTGGCAGCGCTGCGATAAGGTGACCAGTGCTGAGTGAGGTTTTTGAGCTGTTTGGGTGTTGGTCGTTCTGCTAAGCCTAATAACTCCATCGCCGCAACCTTAATGGCCAAGTCGTCAACAGCAAGCACGTCTGCGCGTTTTAAAGAAAAGAGCAGGTACATCTCAGCGGTCCAGCGTCCGATGCCCGTAACCGCGGTAAGTGTGTTTATTACCTCTTCATCAGGCATGTTTTCTAAAGCTGCAAAATCGATATTATGATCCACTAAGGAGCGAATATAGCGAGTTTTTTGCTTAGACAATCCCTGAGCTTTTAAAGCCTCGTCAGTTGCTTCACCGATTTTATACGGCGTTGTCAACGCTGCATCAACCAACCGCTTCCAGATACTTGCCGCAGCGGCAACAGACAACTGCTGACCGACCATCGCTCTCATTAACTGCTCAAATCCACCTGCATTGTGCCTAAGATCAGGTAGACCAACTTGCTCGTAGACAGCCGCGAATTTTGGCTCAATTGCAATCAATGCGCTGATGTTTTCGGATAGCTCTTGGGGTGTCTCAATGGTTTGTATGCTCATATTGATGTCACTTTGGCAGTTAAATAGTGAGTGGATAATTCAATAGTAAAGGCTGATAGGCGAATATCAAAGGAATCATCGTTAAGGATTGACAGGTGGATAATCGATAAAAAAAGGACTGCTTATGGGCAGTCCTTTTTTATTTAATACCGTTGAATCACCAATACAACCTATTCACCATCTGTTTTAGGCTTTTTGAGCAGCACCAATACCGCACCATTGCCACCGTCTTTTGGCGGCGCAGAGCAAAATGCCAATACTTCTGGCAATTGGCGTAACCAACCATTGATACAGGTTTTTAGAATTGCTTCGCTACCTTTACCGTGGACAATTTTTACCATGGTTTCATTTTTTTGCTTCGCTTGGCTTAGCAGTTGCGTCATGGCGTCACGTGCTTCTTCTATCGTACAGCCATGGATGTCTACCGCATCGTACCAACGCAGCTTGCCTTTTTTGAGCTGATCAAAGATTTTGTTTTGCAAGGTTGGCTGCTTATATGACAGGTAAGCTTCAGCGGCGACTGGGTTCAGTAGCGCCTGCATGTCTGACAAGCCTGCGCCTAAATCGCTGGCTTCACTGCCTTGAGCGGCCGCACGTTTTGATAGTGTTGCGGCATCAGGTTTACCTACTCTTGCCGTGCTAGTAGGTGAGCGTACGTTTTTGTCTTCTAGCTGAATGACACCATGCATAGCTTGCATGAACAGTACTTTATCATCGTCAACATGTTCACTGTCTAGCTGCTTGACGGTCTTTTTCACTTGCTTTTGCGTTGGCAAAGCGACAGGCTCAGTGGGCTTTTGGTTTTCACCTTCAGGTGAGTTGGTATCACGGCCTTTACTTAATTGGCCTTTTAATTCTTTGAGCTGGTCTTGCATTTCTTTTGAAAACAGAGAGTTTGACATAAAAGTTAACGTATCGTTGGTTGATGAATGAAAGGTTGAGTCATTTATAGGGTAAATATTTTATTCAAGCTACCTGATTCTATTGAGGCTTGAACTATTGAGTTACTTTACTCGTCTACTGCGACGCCCGCAAGTAAGGATTGTAACGCTTGTCCCGGATGATCGGTTTTCATAAATTGTTCACCGATTAAAAAGTGCTGAATATCGTGACTTAGCATAAGACGAATATCATCACTGCTATGAATGCCGCTCTCGGTCACGATCAGTGGTTTTTGATCGGCATTATCAGCATCAGCAGAGAGTGCTTCGATTAAGATATTTTTCAAATCGAGCGTGGTTTGTAGGTCTACATCAAACGTGTTTAAATCACGATTGTTAATACCGTAAATATTGTGCGCTGAGCGTGGTAGCTGTAGCGCCCGATCAAGCTCAGACTGTGTATGCACCTCTATCAGCACATCCATACCAAGCTCAATACTTAGCGCGTGCAACTCTTGTACTTGTGTGTCATCTAGGCAGGCCATAATGAGTAAGATGCAGTCAGCACCCATTAAGTAAGATTGATATATCTGATAGACATCAATCATAAAATCTTTGCGAAGTATTGGTAAGCTTGAGACATTTGCCGCTTGAATAAGGTACGTATCATCGCCCTGAAAATAATCGCGATCAGTCAAAACCGATAGACAGCTGGCGCCCGCTTGCTCGTACTGCTGCGCAAATAGAGCAGGGGTAAAATTATGATTGATAACGCCTTTAGATGGCGAGGCTTTTTTGATTTCAGCAATAATGCCAACACCATTATTTTCAGTGTTAGCAGTACGTAATGCGGCAGCAAAACCTCGGCGCGGTTTGTTAGCAGCTGCGACTTGCGCTTTTAAGTCTGCAAGAGATAGCGCCGCGCGAGCTGCTTTTACTTCTTCTACTTTGGTTGCGACAATGCGCTGTAGTACCGAAGGTATGTCTGAATGAGTTGTGGTCATGCTGTTATCCGAATATTGTTAAAGGTATATAGGTAGTGATATATAGTTTTGCACTGTATTGGTGCGTATAAGTCAACCCTCAATCACTAGCTGCTGCGTGTATTTGGCCAAAGACTCAAGCTTGAGTAAAGCATCACCATTTTGGATAATTTTTTGAGCTCGGCTAACGCCATTAGGATAGTTGCTGGCAAGTCCGGCGGTATATATTGCCGCACCTGCGTTCAAAGCAATCATATCGCGGGCTTTAAGTACAGCACGGTCATGGGTATCAGCACCAGATAGAGCAGCGCGGATCAGTGCAAGGCTTTGCTCAGGAGAGTCGACATCGAGACCAATCAGGGTTTGCGATTCGATACCTGCATCTTCTGGCATCATCTCATAAACGGATATTTCACCATCTTTTAGTTCAGCAACTGTGGTCGAGGTTGCTAGACTGATTTCATCCAAACCATCTTTTGCGCCGACGACCATGACATGCCGTGCGCCTAGGTTTTTCATGACTTTGGCAATTGGCTCACACAGCTGCGCGGTAAAGACACCAATAACTAAATTGGGCGTACCAGCAGGGTTGGTTAATGGACCTAGAATATTAAAGATGGTACGCGCTTTTAGCTCACGACGTACAGGATTGGCATAACGCATGGCGCTGTGATGGTTGGGCGCAAACAAAAATCCAACCCCTTCATTCTCGATACAATCTTTTGCTTGTTCTGGAGTCAGCGCAAGACTGATGCCTGCTTGCTCAAGCAAATCTGAGCTACCAGATCTGGTTGAGACACCACGATTACCATGCTTGGCAACTTGTGCGCCAGCCGCCGCGACAACGAATGCCGATGCAGTCGATACGTTAAATAAGTTGGCACCATCACCGCCAGTACCAACGATGTCGACCAAATAGTCGCAGTTTTTTGGCTCAATATTGGCAGCCAGCGCGCGCATCGCACTGGCTGATGCGGTGATCTCATCGATAGATTCACCTTTCATACGTAGACCTGTCAAGATAGCGCCCATCATCGCGTCGCTACATCTACCTTGCATGATGATCAGCATCACTTGATACATCTCATCAAAGGTCAAATCGATGTGCTGAAAGATTCTACTCAAAGCCGTCGTCAATAATTGATGTATTTGGGCATCAGACAGTTTTGCAATACCCTCTGGCGTGTGAGCTTCTTCTGTTTTTGTCGTACTCATGATGATCTCGCTTATGATTGTTTTTTTATGTGAATCTGTTTTTTATGTGAATCTATCTATGATTTGAGATAGAGTAATGAAAGCAGGTTCTTAAGTCAAAACTAGCCTACCTGTGGTAGCGCATCTGATGCTAGTTTTGCCAAGCCATAAGTGTGTAAAAAGTTATTAAGTAGTTGATAGCCTGCTTCGCTCAAAATGGACTCAGGATGAAACTGGACGCCTTCTATGGCAAGTGACTTGTGACGGATACCCATGATCTCTTCAATACTACCATCAACGCTCTGCGTCCATGCGGTCAGCTCAAGGCAATCTGGCAGGGTACGCTTATCAATGACAAGTGAATGATAGCGTGTGACTTGCGATGGGTTTGGTAGTCCGGCAAATACGCCTTGGTCATTATGATAGACGGCTGATAACCGTCCGTGCATAACTTCGCCTGCTTTGACGACTTGTCCACCAAACGCCTGCCCAATCGCTTGATGACCCAAACAAATACCAAGTATCGGAATAATGCCTTTGAATGTCTCGATAACTTCGAGCGAAACACCCGCACGATCAGGGTCGCATGGACCTGGGCCAATAACAATCACGTCCGGTGCTAACGTTCGAATCTGCTCGATAGTGACCTGATCATTACGCCAAACGGTGATGTCCTGCTGCAATTCACCGAAATATTGTACGATATTGTACGTAAAGCTGTCGTAATTATCGATCATCAAAATCATGAAGGTTTCAACTTATCAGTTTTATTCTGTTTGTAATATGGGATATACGCCTACCGTTGTTCAGGGCTTTAGTTACCAAACAAAAGCAGCTATGATTACGACATAGGGCGTTATGGCGCGCGGTTATCTTACCACTATTTTGTTCTCTATCAAATGCAGGGCATGGGCTAGCTAAATAAGCATTACATAAAAATATTTTTCTCTGATCATAATGATTTCACGATCAGAGCCAAATCAGCAAATCGATATTTTATTATTGCACTGTAAAAGAACAATATAATAATTATAAGATTTTCTCAGCACCAATATAGTGCAAAATTATCACAATTAGTGCGTCGAATAACCTCTCAACATAAAGGTTGTTAGCAAAAATATACTTTCATATAAAAATTATTTGGCGTAAGGCACTGTAATTATTGGAAAAATGTTGTTTTAGGTGAGGTAAATAGTAATTTTTTTGAGATATTGGCATAGCCTTTGCATTGAGGTTGGTATGATTATTGATGACCATAACAACGGGTCTAAAAATAATTATTCATAAGTGCCAGAAGAGTTCAGCATGACGAGTTATATATTGCTAGAATGATATGAGAATTGACTTAGGATGTTTGTAGACCATTGAGATGACTATTGGTCTAATTAAGAAAGCGTCTTAGGTGAGTGTCTTGACTAATCCGACAAATAGTGCTGATAATAAGCATAATATCGAATGCGCTGTTTGGTATTGGAAGGACATCTGGAATTCTTGCACAAGAAATGGCACCAACAATTTTAAATCGCAATTACGTGATCAACACAACGGAGACTATTCATGTCGAATAAACTATTAGATCTTATCCAATCCTCTAATGCTAAATGGGTTGATTTTCGCTTTACTGATACGCGCGGCAAAGAGCAGCATATCAGCTTCCCAGCGCATACCGTTGATGAAGATGTCATGGAAGATGGCAAAATGTTTGATGGCTCATCAATCGCTGGTTGGAAAGGTATCGAAGCGTCAGATATGATCTTGCGTCCTGATCCAGAAACTGCTTTTGTTGACCCGTTCTTTGACGCGGTGACTGTGGTAGTGACTTGCGATATCATCGAGCCATCAACGCTACAAGGTTATGACCGTGATCCACGCTCTATCGCACGTCGCGCTGAAGAGTATTTAAAGTCTACTGGTATCGGTGATACTGCTTACTTCGGTCCTGAGCCTGAATTCTTTGTATTTGACGATGTTAAATGGTCAGTCGATATGTCTGGCGTTAGCCATAAAATCACGGCTGAAGAAGCAGCATGGTCGACTAACGAGACTTACGAGTGGGGCAACATGGCGCATCGCCCACGTGTGAAAGGCGGCTATTTCCCAGTACCACCAATCGATAGCTCACATGATATGCGTGCTGTTATGTGTGAACGCATCGAAGAAATCGTTGGTGAAGGTTCAGTTGAAGTTCATCACCATGAAGTGGCGTCTTGCCAGTCTGAAATCGGTGTTGCATTCAACACAATGGTACGTAAAGCGGATGAAGTTCAGCAATTGAAATATGTTGTCCATAACGTGGCGCACCAGTTTGGTAAAACAGCGACCTTTATGCCAAAACCAATCGTTGGTGACAACGGTTCAGGTATGCACGTGCATATGTCAATCTCAAAAGATGGCGTAAACACGTTCTCTGGTGATGAGTATGCTGGTTTGTCTGAGACCGCATTGTACTTCATCGGTGGTATCATCAAGCACGCTCGTGCGCTGAATGCTATTACCAACCCATCAACGAACAGCTATAAGCGTCTTGTACCGCATTATGAAGCACCTATCAAGCTTGCTTATTCAGCCTCTAACCGTTCGGCGTCTATTCGTGTGCCACATGTAAGCAGCCCAAAAGCGGTACGTATCGAAGCACGCTTCCCTGATCCAACGGCGAACCCATACTTGGCATTTGCTGCGCTATTGATGGCAGGCCTTGACGGTATCCAGAACAAGATGCACCCAGGCGAAGCAGCTGACAAGAACTTATATGACTTGCCACCAGAAGAAGAAGCGCAAATCCCAACGGTTGCAGAGAGTCTAGATGTTGCGCTACAAGCACTAAAAGATGACCATGACTTCTTGTTAAAAGGCGATGTGTTCACTAAAGACATGCTAGAAGCGTTTATTGCTTTGAAAGAAGAAGAAGTACAACGCCTAAACGTGACTGTACACCCTGTCGAGTTTGACATGTACTACAGCTGCTAATAACGAATTAGTCCGTTAAGTTAATTCGATAAAAAAGAACCAGTCAAGTGAATTTTGGCTGGTTTTTTTGTGCCTGTTCAAAAAGATAGTGGTATAAATGGATGATATTTTTTTAAATACCATTGATTTCACATCAAATCCTACTGATTTTGCACCAAAAGTGTCGCATAATAGTTCTTATAAAAGTATATTAATAGTAAATACTAATTAGGTTGACTGACTATGAGTTTGTTATCAAAGCGAGATTTGTTACGAGGTAATATACAGTTAGGAGCATTGGCTATCATGGCTAGCCTTTGTGCACCTCTCAGCAACGCAGCGCCTATTTATAAAGTGGTGGATGAAAACACGGGGCAAATCACCTTTACCGATCGTCCGCAATCCTATGAGCAGCAGGCTGATAAACAAGTCAGTCAAACCAATATCAGCACAGGGGCAAGTAGTGCGTCCAGATCGATGCCAAGTGAGGCCAGAGGCAATACCGATTTGCCTGCTGTTGCTACCACCACGCCTACGGTCAATGTGAACTATCAGTTAAGTATGATTGAACCGAGTGCCGAGCGTGCTTATCAGCGCCCTTCGCAGAATATTGTCATCGCGCTTGACGTAAAGCCTGCATTAAAAAATGGTGATCAAGTGAGCATTTATTTTGATGATGAAGAAATTGCTCAAGGTCTGAGTGCCTCTGTTGCGACAGTTGATGTTCAGCCAGGCCCGCATAGTATTCGCGCTGTCGTAAAAACAGTATCAGGACAAACCCGTCAGCAAGTCAATCGTACCGTGCATGTCATTCAAAACACCTTGATTCTACAAAAGAAAAAGAAGCTTGCCGAGCAGCTGCTTGCTTACGAGCGCTTGCCATGGCATCAGAAGGTACTGTTAAAAATGCGCGGTAATGACGCTGTATCTCAATAGCAAAGTCATTAGTAATATATAAATAAAAAGGGCAGACATGATAATCACGTCTGCCCTTTTTATGTATTGCTTCTACTGAGCTTTAAATAAGCCTGTTAAGCCTGTTGTCATTTACTTATTTGGTACTTACTTATTTGGTCAGCTCAATTGTACCATTGGCAGTGACTGAGATAGTGCTGTTACCAGACTCAAAGCTTTGGCTTGGTACTGACTCGTCTGCCATTCCTGATTTCATGCTCATAGCGCTATACATTGGACGTGGATAGTTGCTACCGGTATTCAAATTAACATTCACGACGCGATAGCCGCGTGCATCCCAAGCACGAGTCAGGCTCTTCGCTTGCTGCTGAAAAGCGCGAGATGCTTCAGTCATTAGTTTTTGCTCTAGCGCATCTTTTTTGGTATCTGAGACGCCAAAGTTAAGATTGTCCATGACTAAGGTTTCTTGTAGATCTGCAATCAGCTGACTGGTTGCTGCAAAGTCTGTACTTTTCAAGTCTATGTTTGCTTGACCTGTCCAACCAATGATTTTGTCGTTTTTGTCATAGCGTGGATAGGTACGCTGCTGCCCGGTGCTCACAGTCACGCTTGGGTAGCGCTTGGCAATCTTCATGGCATTATTGATTGACGTGTTGAGCATTGTCGCTAATGTTTTGGCATCCGTTGCCTGAGCCTTTTTATATAAGCTGGCGCGTACTTCATCGTTTTGGATTTCTTCTTTTACTTCTGTCTGAAACGTCAGTTGGTCATAGCCTGTTGGCTCTGCATGGGCGCTACCCATCATGGCTGTCATTAAACAAGCAGTACCAGAAGCGATGGCCAGTTTATTCAATAGAGCATTTTTCATTATTATCTCCTAAATTAGTTTTAATAGTCTTCATATGAATGTTTTTAAAATCCATTTTCATATGAGAAGTTGTGCGTCTCATTTTCTAAATGCGGACATGTGTGCAACTTCATTCACTAAAATAGCAAAATCTGTATAAGTTGCTGTGAGAATTTTGTGAGCTAGGTTACTGGGTTATTTTTCGATTAAAACAAACAGTTTTAAGATAGGGGTTGTAAAATTAAAAAATCCTTGTATAATCTCATCCGGTGGCTCCATTGGTAGCCTCGCAACATTGTTCTATGAATCCCGCCAGGACCGGAAGGTAGCAACGGTAATAGATTTGATGTGTGCCGAGGATGTGCTGATGGAGTCGCTTTTTTTTGCCTAAAATTTGATAGATATTCTAATAAAGTACCTAATATACCGGTATTCTGTATTAAGCCCTTCATTGTAAAGGGCTTTTTTTTGTCTAAAATTTCATTCGATTTCTTATTTAAATTAAAAGCGTCATTGATTCATATGCGTTAAAATACAATGTACTAACGTTTGTTAACATTCTGGACACTTTGAGGTTTGGTTATGAAGATGTTTGTTTGGCTGTTCATTATATTTGTGGTGCTAATCGTTGTGTTTGGGGTGTCCATATTTAATAAATTGGTGCGTGCACGTAACCAAGCAAAGAACGGCTTTGCGCAGATAGATGTGCAGCTCAAACGTCGCCATGATTTGATTCCAAATCTAGTCGAAACAGCCAAGCGTTACCTGACTCATGAGGAAGAGACACTGACACGAGTTATTAGCGCACGCAATCATGCTCAAAACCTACAAGACTCGCATAAGCATCAGCCAGACTCACAAGAGCACATGGCACTATTTGCCAAAGCAGAAGGCATGTTTTCCAAAGCGTTGAGTCAGTTTTCGGCAGTGGTAGAAGCCTATCCTGAGCTTAAAGCGGACAGTATGATCAAAGAGTTGATGGATGAGCTGACCAACACAGAGAACCGCATTGGTTTTGCTCGTCAGCACTATAACGATAGTGTGATGTTTTATAATAATGATCGTGAAGTGTTCCCTAACAATCTTGTCAGTACGACTTTTGGCTTTCGTCCGCTTAGTCCCTTGGTATTCGCAGACAGAGATACCATTGCTAAAGCACCGAATGTTAATCTGGGCTAAGATTTAGATAAATTTGGCCAATGTTAGGCAGCCCATTTAATGGACTTTTTTGGTGAACAGCGAATACGTACACGCCGCAGTCTATTACTGTATGGGCTGTTTTTTCTGATTGTGCTTGCTCATATGGCGGTGGCACTGGCTATCATGGGTTTGCTGTTAACGATATTCACGGGTGGTATATATCATTGGGTATTGATACTAGTCATTCTCTTTATAGTAGGCGGTTTCGTTGGTGGGAGTTTTTTAGAATATCGGCGCTTGAGAGCGGGTGGTCGCGCTATTGCTCAGCGAGTAGGGGCGGTCAGACTGTTTATTGATAACAGTCAGGAACCATGGGAGCACAGCCATGGGGTCGCGCATCAACATGAAATCAAAGAAAAAGTTCACTATCGCTCACATCATATAGCAGTACGAAGCGAGCGTGATTTCCCACCAGTCTATCGTCGTTATTATGAAATTGCCTATCAGTTAGCGATTGCGTCAGGTTTGTCTGCGCCTCTCTTATACGTACTACCCAATGAGCAAGGTATTAATGGCTTTGTCGCGGGTCGTCATAGCCAAGATATGGTGCTTGTCGTCACCCAAGGTGCGCTAGATAAGTTGTCTGATGAGGCGCTATATGGGCTCATTGGTCATGAGTATGGTCATATATTGCATGGTGATGCCACGTTCAATCTACAGCTGATGGTGGTGCTAGCTGGTTTACAGATATTATATGATTGGAGCGATCCAATTCCCAATAGCCGCTATTCTGACAATACAGTTGCCACCGATATTCCTCTATCACAGAGACAAGTTGACAGTCGTGCACGCCATATAGAGGCGCAGACCGCCCGTTTTACCACGCACAGTGAGTGGGTGGAGTATTGGCAGACACAATCACAGCATCAGCAGGCATCAGACAAACGTGAGTCTCGGTGGGTGCAAAGTAGACCTGTGATCGATCGTCAAGCACCCCGTAGTGTCTGGACACTACTGCTCCATGGTCTAAGCTTCTCAAGTATGGCCAGTGCCCAGCTAATCAAACACAGCTTTAATCGTGAGCGTGAGTTACTTGCTGATGCAACCAGCGTACAATTAACGCGCTCGCCTGCGATCATAGAAACCTTAAAAGCCATTCATCAGGACCCGATTGGGTCACGCCTCTCTGGTATTGCCGATGTCAATGGACTCAGCCATTTTTTCTTTGTCAGTAGTGGTACGGATCTGGGGGATGTGTCGTGGTTTGCCACTCATCCAAGCTTGACGGAGCGTATGAGTGCTATTAATGCTGATGCCTATCGTAAGTTTGCCGTACAAGTCGTTAAAGAAAAGCGGATCAATCAGCAGAAAATAAAAGAAATATATCGGCAGCGCCATCTAGGTGATTGGGGAGCTGTAATAAAAAATAGCCTAAGCAAAAATTCACAGAAAAAGTCTCAATTGCCGCATCGATCATTGCTCAATATTGATGCAGAAGAAAACCATAAGCAGAACGCTATTTTTGATAACACTGCAAGTAACAGTGAAAGCCAGACAGATAAAGGTCTTGAGTTCACTAAAGAGGTAGATACAATTATCGATGGTCGCTTGCAGGTAGAAATAGCACCTATAGATACCGATAATTTGCTGAAGCCTTGGCAGGCCAAACCTGACGCTGACCTACCAGAAGATACATTAATTAAAGCGAGCGATATTCAAAAGGTGTCACTCCCGCAATATGTACTCAATCATATTTATCATCCACTTGGTGCACAAGCGCTAATAGAAGCGGTCATGCTTTGCCATCAGCATCAACCATTGTCAACAAATGCATTATATGGTTTGGCAGATATTTGGGGTGAGGGCTTTTCTATTGAAAGTGACTCTACTAGTCATAAGCAAGTATTACCCCATAGGATAGATGCTAAGCTACTGGCCATAGTGGCCAATTTGGATAGACGTTTGGACAGTGCTTTGATTGTATTTGCATTAGCCCAGTTACGTCGTCATGACTTATCTGAAATACATATCAAAAAATTAAAGCTTAGAAGTGACAGCGAACACAGTCACGAAAGCAATCAGTACTATAAAAAACAAGCAAAATGCCGTACGATGTTGTTGCGTTACCAACAAGGTATGGTTGAGTTATTTCACCAACAGCTGACATCTGACTTAACTAAAAGCTTAGCTTGTGATTCTGTAGATCACAAAATATCGAGTGATCGCTCTTACTCGGCAGCGAATTCATTCAATCATTCATTAGCTGTAGAGAGGCAAAAATCATCCATACTGTCATTATGGCAAGCGTTACAATTACAGCAGTTACTACCGATATTGTCTGAGGTTTTACACGATACGGATACGCAAGCTCTATCATCACAGACACTCAAAACTGGTATAGAAGGCGTAAGGGTACAGCTAGATCCTTCAGGGCAAGTATTTGAAGCACTGAGCGATGCTCAGATATCGATGGTGGTTTTACTGGCGTATCGCCTATCAAAAGACGCTAAAGGCCAGATGATCTCAATATATGAGCGCTCATTATTGAGTGAAGGTGATGAGAGTGTGGCGCATTACATTTTAGATTTAAGACGTCATGCGCGTTTGGTTGATATTGATTTAACGACAGTGAGCGATGTCAATTTGCAATGGTTGTTATTAAAAGCACAACACTTAAATAGTATTCAATTATTAGCGATTATTGCTGCGGTTCCTATTTCTACTATTCATTCTATCAAGCGGCCCATAAATACTTTGGGTAGTACTAATTATCCAGAGAGACAACAGGATGGTAGTCAAATAGATTATAATGACGATAGCACGGTAAGACCTGCTCATCATGAGTATCGACAATGGCTAAGTACATTGCATACCGTGATGTTACACGATACGATAATCAGCCAAGATGAATATGATTGCCTGATCGCAATGTCAGAGCGCTGGCTAGGCGTACGGCAGCTTTTTTGATAAGAACTACCAACATCATCTAAAAAACTATATAGACAACATAATTAGGATAGTAGAGTCATATGAGTGATATCCAAGACCCGCTAAGTGTATTGCAGCGCCGTGTGCAGCAGCGCCAAATCCTAGCGATGATGGGTATCAATCAATGGGTGCGGCCTGAGTCAAGTACCGTAAATATAGCGGATATCACGATAGATTCGGTTGAGCACTCAAATACTGGCTCTATTGATACTGAATCCGCGAGTGCTGGAGCTGCTATAGAGACAGTCGTTCAGCCGACCAGTGGTTATGATACGAATGACTCTTATAGCAGCAACCATGACAATGTGAATGACGATACTCATGGTCTAGGTATTCATGAACAGGCAGCCACCGAGCAAAGCCCAGTCACCTATAGTTTTGATAGTGTGGGCAATGAGATATCTGCTACTTCAGATGCACCTCGTCTTCACAATAGTCCAGATATCGAATCAAACCAAACCGCCGCATTTTTTATAGATGAAGTGGTGCAGTCAACAACTGCGCCTATTGCGCCACATCAATTATCTCAAAGCAGTCATAATAGTGATAGTGTAAATGACGACAGCTTGAAAAAGGTAGCACCATTTAGCTTACAAGGTGGACGCTATGGGGACTGGGTGATATTGGTTGATATTCAAGCACTTAATAATGATAGCCAAAAGCTATGGAATAATATCACTCAAGCACTCTCAATGACTCATGAGACGACCTCATTTCCGATTTGCGCCGGTATGGACACAGTAGAGCTTGCCAATGCCAGCCTTGCTGGATATGTCTTTAGAATTGGTCTGCGCGAAGAGATAAAAGTTGCTGCTTTAACAGTACTACCTGAAGGTCTTCAGCACCCCAACCTTATGACTGTGCCTACATTAGATGACATGATTGCAGATAGTGATGCTAAACGTCAGCTGTGGGAGCGCATATCTCATTGAGTGATATTAAAACTGATATCGATGTAAATTTTTTTATCAACAAACTGAAATAAAGGTCGCTTCTTTATTTCATCATACCTAGGACTGTGATTATGTCTATAACCCAAACATCTACACCCACTGCTAATAATAGTACCCCGCATCGTCTGCCAAACTTCTGTGCTGGCCCTGCCACGATGCCAACATCCGTATTGGAGCGTGCTCAGAGCGAATTGCTCGACTGGCAAGGTCGCGGCCTATCGGTCATGGAAGTCAGTCACCGTAGTAAAGAATACATGGCGATTACTGACAAAGCAGAAGCTAAGCTACGCACGCTTATGGAGATACCAGATAACTATAAAGTGCTGTTTTTACAAGGCGGCGCTAGCTTGCAGTTTTCTGCCATTCCATTGAACCTGCTCAATGGTGGACGCGGCGATTATTTGACGACTGGTGCATGGTCAGGTAAGGCGATTAAAGAAGCCCAGCGCTATGAAGCACTTGGTCTGGGTAAGATTAACTTGGTCGCGACTGGCAAAGAGGACAACTTTACGACTGTACCTGCCCAAAGTGAGTGGAATATGAGTGACGATGCCGCTTATTTTCACTACTGTGCCAACGAGACTATCCATGGTCTACAGATATTTGAGCCGCCACAAGTAGACGCGCCAATCATTGCCGATATGTCATCTTGTATCTTGTCACAGCCGATAGACGTGTCTAAATTTGGTATGATCTACGCGGGCGCACAGAAAAACATCGGTCCTGCAGGTTTGGTCATTGCAATCATCCGTGATGATCTGTTGGGGCAGGCAAGTGAGTGGTGTCCTATGCTACTGAACTATGAGCACCAAGCAGACAAAGAGTCTATGTCTAACACGCCAGCGACGTACTCTTGGTACTTAGCAGGACTGGTGTTTGATTGGTTGGAAGAGCAGGGCGGTGTGGCTGCTATTGGCAAAATCAACCAGCAAAAAGCCGATTTACTTTATAAGACAATCGATGAGAGCAGTTTTTATAACAACCCAGTCGATCCTCAGTATCGCTCTATCATGAACGTGCCATTTACTTTAGCAGACAGCAGCCTTGATAAAGTGTTCTTAGAAGAGTCAGAAAAAGCTGGCTTGTTAAATCTAAAAGGTCATCGTGACGTAGGCGGTATGCGAGCCAGTATTTACAACGCTGTACCACTTGAGTGGGTACAGCAATTAGTCGACTTTATGATTGCGTTTGAAAAAAAGCATGCATAAGTCATAATAGCCTTTAAAATAAAAGACGCTGCTTTTACAAGTTGCGTCTTTTTTTATGAGTATATTTGTCGATGCGCAATTTTAGTAAAAAGCGTTCAATATCTGCCGCCATTACATCTAATACCAATGATGTCGTACTGATGGATGTCGCACTGATGCCGCGTAACATGGCAAACCATTAGGTTAAAAAACCTAAGTTTGTTATGATAAAATTTTGCTATAACACTATTTTGCCGTCAGCTCTTAATTTTTGATACTCGCATTGGTTAGCATAGAGGTTTGTTATAACGTTATGATGAAAAAAAATGCCCTGCTAAAAGCTGTTTTGCTAGCCATCACCGTCAGCTGGATACCGAGCAGTATTGCGGCACCTATCACAACGACAGCGCTTGGGCACAATAGCCCGACTGAGTATATTAATGCACCTTATATGCCCTATGCCAATCCAAAAGCGCCGTCAGGCGGTACGCTGTCGCTAGATACCCGCGGTACGTTCAACAGTGCTAATAAATGGATGACGACGGGTGTGGCGATGATTGGTACGGATTATCTATATGATACTTTGATGACGGGCTCATTAAATGAAGCGTTTACCATGTATCCACAGCTGGCCAGCAAGGTAACCTATGATCCAGACGATACGAGCTGGATTATCTATCACATCAATCCTGCCGCCCGTTTTTGGGATGGAACGCCTGTGACCAGTCATGATGTCAAAGCGACTTTTGATGCAATATTGAATAAAGGCCCCATGTCTATTCGTAGCTATCTGGCTGATATCAAGGACATTCAAATTATTGACGAGCAGCAAGTAAAATTTGTCTTTGCCTCTGCTGAGAACAAAGAAATCCTACTGACGGTTGGTCAATTTCCTGTTTTTGCAAAATCCTCAATTGAGGCTGATTTTGAAAAGATCAGCCTGACACCCTTGATGGGTAGTGGGCCTTATAAGCTGGGACGCGTCGATGCGGGGCGTTCGGTGAGCTACATACGTGATCCCAATTACTGGGGTCGTGATTTGATGGTCAATCGTGGTCGTTACAATTTTGACATGATTAAGTTCGTTTATTATCAAAGCGATGAGATTGCCTTTGAAGGATTTAAATCTGGTCAGTACCGCTTTCGCCCCGAAAACAAAGCATCAAATTGGGTGAGTGGTTATGATTTTCCTGCAGTGAAAACAGGTCTTATCAAAAAAGAGACCATAACCAGTCAAAACCCAGTGCCCATGCAGGCATTGGTGATGAATTTGCGCCGCCCAATCTTTCAGGACATTCGAGTGCGCCAAGCCCTAACGGCTGCTTATGATTTTGAATGGATGAATAAGACATTATTTCATGGACAGTACGAACGTTTGCAGAGCTTCTTTCACGGGTCGGAGCTTGCGGCAACTGGTACACCGTCTAGTGAAGAGATGCAGGTGTTAACGCCTTTATTGTCTGATCTTGAACCGATTCAGCGTAAAGCCGTCTTAGCAGAATGGCAGCTACCCACCAGTGATGGCAATGGCTTTAATCGACAAGGATTACTAAAAGCGCGGCAGTTATTGCTAGATGCTGGATTTTATTATGATGATATGAAGCTATATCAGCCGAATGGTCAGTCCGCCCAAATTGAGATTTTGATGACAGGCGAGACCATGGGCCGTGTCTTGTTGCCTTATATTCGTAATTTAAAACGCTTAGGGTTTGAGGCAACCTTGCGCCAAGTGGATGGGCCGCAATATTATGAGCGAACGCGCCGTTTTGATTATGATATGGTCGTCGATGTGTTTGCCCAAAGTCTATCGCCTGGTGCTGAGCAGGCTGCATTTTGGGGTAGTGCGGCGGCTGATGAGCCTGGCAATCACAATAGTGCTGGTATCAAAAATGCAGCCGTCGATGAGGTGGTTGCTAATCTTGGTAATGCCAAAAATCGTGACGAAATTGTGTTATATACGCAGGTGCTTGATCGGTTGTTGCGAGCGGGTCACTATGTCGTACCATTGTATGGTAAGTCTGGCACTAACGTTGCTTATTGGGACCAATACCGTCATACAGACACATTACCGACCAACGCCGTCGGCATCGATTACTGGTGGGTGGACAAAGAAGCAGAAGGACGCATCAACAAATATTTGAAGCAGTAAGCAGTACCTTTTGACAGGATCTGGTCTAGTAATAGCTGACTGCCAAACGTATAGGCTGTTACCACGCAGTAAAAGCGAGAAGTAAAATCAAAACGAAATAATTCAAAATAACGAGTAAAAAAATAACTACTGGTAAGGATTTGACATGAGTATCCGTATTCACCCCATTAAAGCGTTTAATGATAATTATATTTGGACCTTAATTAATGAAAATAATAAGCAGGCGATCGTCATTGATCCAGGTCAAGCCCAGCCGGTTATCGATTATCTAGAGACGCATGGACTAGAGCTAACCTCGATTTGGACCACGCATCATCATCATGATCATATTGGTGGTGTCGCAGAATTGCAGGAGTCGTATCCGATGACCCATCTGGTTGCGCATAGTGAGCATGGGGTTGATGAGGATCAAACCATTAAAGATGGCAGCACGGTGAGTGCATGGGGCTGCTCTGCACAAGTCTGGGACGTCTCAGGACACACCGCCAGCCACATGGCCTATATCTTAGATATTGATGGGCAAAAACATTGTTTCTGCGGGGATACGTTGTTTAGTGCAGGTTGTGGACGTGTCTTTACGGGTACGATTGAGCAATTGCATGATAGTTTTAAGCGTTTGAACGGCTTGCCTGATGAGACACTACTGTATCCTGCGCACGAGTATACGGCTAGTAACCTACGCTTTGGATTGTCTATCGAGCCTGACAACGAGGCAATGCAACAAGCACTAGCGCAAGCTGAGGCACAAACGGCACAAGGTGCGCCGACACTGCCAGTGACGCTAGAGCATGAGCGTGCGATAAACGTGTTTTTGCGTACCCAAGAGCCAAGTGTGATTGCAGGGGTTAAATCAAAAGTAACTATCGACGATGATAACTCTTTGATGGTATTTGCAGCGTTACGCGAGCTGAAAAACAATTTTTAATGCAAGCTTTTAATACATAGATATATTTGTGTAGACCTTTAGCACGAAAGAATATACTGCTGTCGTCATCGCCCTCTCTCTTTATTTAGGAAGTCGCCATTATGGGTCGTTATATCTTAAAAAGACTCCTACTGATATTACCGACACTATTTTTGATATTGCTTGCCAACTTTGTAATCGTACAAGCGGCACCAGGCGGACCTGTTGAGCAGCAGCTTGCCCTTATTGAGCAGGGGTCAAAAGACAACGCACTTGGTGGTAATATTGGCGCGGGCAGTGCAGGTGGCAATGACAGCACTTATCAAGGAACGCGCGGTCTCTCTGAGGAAATGGTCGCTGCTATTAATGCTCAATATGGCTTTGATAAATCCGCTCCAGAGCGATTTTGGCTTATGTTAAAGAACTACGCTCAGCTAGATTTTGGTGAGTCGTTTTTTAAAGGACAGTCGGTGACCGATCTCATTATAGAGAAGCTACCAGTCTCGATATCGCTTGGTCTTTGGAGTACGCTACTCATTTATCTGATCGCCATTCCTTTAGGGGTGTATAAAGCGATGCATCATGGCTCAGGCATTGATAAATTCACTGCCATGCTGCTGGCTATTGGACATGCGATACCTGTGTTTGTCTTTGCAGTTATTTTATTGGTATTTTTCGCAGGTGGCACCTATTGGAATATTTTCCCGCTACAAGGGCTCACGTCCGAAAATTTTGACCAGCTCAGCGCGCTTGGTAAGGTGAAAGATTACTTTTGGCATTTGGCACTACCGCTGCTAGCCAGTACCGTAGGTGGTTTTGCGGGCTTGACGTATCTGACCAAATTTAGCTTTTTAGAAGAGTTGGGCAAGCAGTATGTATTGACCGCTCGCGCAAAGGGACTGGGTGAGGGTCAGGTGTTGTATGGTCATGTATTTCGCAATGCTATGTTAATTATCATCGCAGGTATCCCAGCCGCTATCGTTGGTATTTTCTTTGCCGGTAACTTTTTGATTGAGATCATCTTTAAACTAGATGGGTTGGGTTTGTTAGGTTTTGAGGCCATTCAACAACGCGACTATCCAGTGATATTTGGCACGCTATTTATCTTCACCTTAGTGGGGCTGCTACTGCAATTAATCAGCGACTTAAGCTATCACTTAATTGATCCCCGTATTGATTTTGAGGGGCGCTAATGTCAAATAATCAATCTTCATCAAAGAGCAGTACTATTAATAGCGAATCAGATAAAGCGCCAAAGCCTGAGCACAATCCTCAGGTAGCGCTACCGAAAAAGCAGCGCTTAAACCCCATTTGGCAAGCGCGTTTAAATCGCTTTCGCCAAAATCGTCTTGGGGTAATATCACTGTTTGTTTTTGCAGTGATATTTGTCATTTGCATGGCAGCTAACGTCATTGCCAATGACAAACCTTTACTGGTGCAATATCAAGGCGATTATTATTTTCCGGTATTAAAGGCCTATCCTGAAACGACATTTGGCGGTGTATTTGAGACCGAAACCAATTATAAAGATCCTGCAGTGCAGTCGCTGATTGATGAGCAAGGGTTTTATATAATGCCGCCTATTCCGTTTGCTGATCAGACACCCAATGTCGAGCTTGGTCTGCCTTATCCAGCGGCTCCAAACGCTCAGAACTGGCTTGGCACTGATGATATGGGTCGCGATGTGCTCGCAAGGATACTTTATGGTATGCGCGTCTCATTGTTGTTTGGTCTGGCGCTGACGCTCGCTGGTGCTCTCATCGGTATTATTGTCGGTGCAATACAAGGCTATTATGGCGGCTGGGTAGATCTGGCAGGGCAGCGCTTTATGGAAGTATGGGGCGGTATGCCTCAGCTATTTATGATTATTATTTTGGTCAGTCTGTTTAGTCCCAGTATTATCATGCTATTTGCCATGATGCTGTTATTTGGTTGGATGGGGCTGGTCGGTTTGGTAAGAGCAGAGTTCTTACGTGCCCGTAATTTTGACTATGTGCGTGCCGCGCGTAATCTCGGTGTGTCTGATAGCCAAATCATGCTCAGGCATATTTTACCCAATGCGTTAGCCTCAAGCTTGTCGCAGCTACCGTTTATCTTAACGGCCAATATCATTGCGTTGACCGCGCTGGACTTTTTGGGTTATGGGTTGCCGCCTGGCTCGCCGTCTTTGGGTGAGCTGATGGTACAAGGAAAAAATAACCTTGATGCCCCTTGGCTGGCTTTGTCAGGGTTTTTTAGTTTGACCTTTATTTTGTCATTGCTCATCTTCGTCGGCGAAGCACTGCGTGATGCGTTTGATCCGAGGCGCTCTTGATATGACCGATAATATTATGGCTACCGAGCAATACAACGCGCCAAATGAAAATCTTAATCGCGCGCAAGACAAGCTCATGCTGACAGTAGATAGCCTAAGTATCACAACTGCTACAGGCATCCAGCTGGTCGATGCGCTGTCTTATGAGCTAAGACAAGGGCAAACTCTGGCTATCGTTGGTGAGTCAGGATCTGGCAAATCGATTGCCAGTCTTGCGTTACTAGGTCTGCTACCAGAGAATTTGACGATTAGGGGTGAGGTTCAGCTGGCAAGTACAGCAGGCATGTCTCAACTACCGATAGCGAATGACAAATCGCGTAATGCCGCATTACGTGCTATTCGTGGGCAGCGGATCGGTATGGTATTTCAAGAGCCGATGACAGCGCTGAATCCGCTACATACCGTTGCAAAACAAATCGCTGAATCACTGCGTTTAAGCGGCGTACCCAAAAAGCAATGGCGAGACACCAGCATTGCCTTGCTAAATGATGTCAATATCACGGATCCCGCTGACAAGTTGAATCGTTATCCACATGAGTTGTCAGGTGGTCAGCGTCAGCGAGTAATGATTGCGATGGCATTGGCTCAGCAGCCTGATATCTTGATCGCTGATGAGCCAACCACCGCACTTGATGTGACATTACAGCATGAGATTTTGGCACTACTGAATGATCTTAAATACCAGCATAATATGGCGATGATATTAATCAGCCATGATCTCAATCTGGTCAGGCGCTATAGTGATGAGGTTATCGTGATGCGCCAAGGTCAGACGATTGAGCAGGGTCAAACGTCGGCGGTATTTGATCAACCCAAGGCAGATTATACTCGCACGCTCATTCAGCAAGACTTCGGTCAAGCGCTACAGCCAGTAGCAGATCATGCAGATGGACCATCAACTGTATTAAAAGTGAGCAATCTCAACGTACAATTCTCAATCGAAAAAAGTCTATTTGGGAGTACAAAACGTTGGTTTGATGCGGTCAAAGCTGTTGATATGACCTTGCAAAAAGGACAGGCATTAGGGATCGTCGGTGAGTCTGGATCTGGCAAAACCACCATTGCACTGGCGCTGAGTCAGCTGCTTGGCAATCAAGCACGAGTGCATGGACAAATAGTGGTGAATGGGCAAGATATCTCAGCACTGTCCAAAAAAGCGCTACGTAACTTTCGCTCGCAGATTCAAATGGTGTTTCAAGACCCTTTTGCCAGTATCAACCCTCGTATGACGGTCATGCAAATTGTGGAAGAAGGACTGTTGGTACAAGGCGTGGATAAAGACGCGCGTCAGCAGGCGGTGATGGAGAGTTTGGCTACCGTCCATTTACCTTTAGCATTCGCGCAGCGTTATCCGCATGAGCTGTCCGGCGGTCAACGTCAACGCGTGGCATTGGCGCGCGCACTCATCATGAAACCGAGCCTACTTATATTGGACGAGCCTACCTCTGCGCTTGACAGTACCACGCAGGTAACGGTGGTCAGTTTATTGCGTGAAATTCAACAAAAGCTGCAAATAAGTTATGTCTTTATCAGTCATGATCTCAAAGTAGTACGCGCACTATGTCAGCATATTATGGTACTAAAACAAGGGGCATGCGTGGAGTCTGGGCTCACAGAAGATATCTTTAGCCAGCCACAGCATCCGTATGCCAAGCAGTTATTAAAGGCGAGCAGTACACAATAATAGCGACATACCAAAAAAGGCAGTGGTACAATCATGCTAGACAGTGGTTTGCTTTATTCAAACATCCTTGCTGTACATATACTTATCTACTCTGCTATTGGCAAACGTCGTTTAGCCTTTATCAACTAGCTCAAACTATTGTTATCGCGGTTAAAATCATCATTAAAAAGGATTTTTGTACCCATGAAAAAACAAAACAGTATTACTAAATTAGTAAAGAATAACAGCTTGCAGTATGCTGGTTATTTGGCAGTGGCTAAGACACGCGCTAAAGTGCTAAAAGCAGTCTCTTACGTGATACCTATCAGAAGACCGATGTTGTTTGTCGGTGAGGCTGCCTGTAATGAGCTATGCGACATGCTCATCAACGAAGGCAATACCAATGTCTTTATCGTCACTGATGCCGTGCTAAACAAACTCGGTATCCCTGCAAAAGTCACTGATTATCTAGATGCAAAAAATATCAGCTATCATGTCTATGATGGCATTACACCAGACCCTACTTTTAACGTAGTCAAAGAAGGACTGCGCCAATCTATAGCAGCAAATTGCGACGCTATTATCGCCATCGGCGGCGGTTCAGTGATCGATGCTGCCAAAATGATCGCTATGTCTCAAGGCAATAAATGCAAGCCTCAGCAACTGATTGGTATTCTTAAAGCAAGAAAACCCTCCGCGCCATTATATTGCGTGCCGACGACTGCCGGTACTGGCTCAGAGGCAACCCTTGGTGCAGTGATATCTGATGATAAAACACACCAAAAAGCATTGTCTATTGATCCAAGAATGGTGCCGCTCGCCGCAGCGATTGACCCCATTATCATGAAAGGTATGCCAGCACACATCACCGCTGATACGGGTATTGATGTATTGACCCATGCATTAGAAGCATGGATGAGTGCCAATGCCAGCGTGGAAACGGACTACTATGCAGCCTCTGCCGTCAAATCTGTCATGCATTATCTACCATTAGCTTACAAAGATGGTGGCAATCTAAAAGCAAGAGAAGAGATGGGAATTGCCGCCCATTATGGTGGTATCGCCTTTAACAAAGCGGGCTTGGGTTATGTGCATGCCATTGCTCACCAATTAGGTGCCTACTATAGCATTCCTCATGGTCGTGCTAATGCGATTGTGTTGCCTTATGTGCTTGATGTTAATCGTAAAGCAAGCAAGCAGAGACTGGCCGCACTGGCAAAAAGAACGGGTATGGTAGCAGACGGCCAAGCTGGTCATGGTGATAAAGAAATAGCAGATCATCTCATCGTACAAGTCAGAGCGCTTATCGCAAATTTAAATATTGATCCGACCGTTAGCGGTATGCAGGCCAGTGATTTTGATGATATTGCAAAAGCAGCAGCAAAAGAAGTCAGTGATACTTATGCCGTACCAACCTATCTCTCAGCAGCTGAAATTAAGGAAATTTTAACGAAAATTAAGCAAGTAAGTGATGAGAGTGCTGATAAAGACACTCAGAAAGCATCATAGCATTGTACTTGTACTGATAGACTTATGATAGACAAAAAAAGCCTATGACTCTTTTGAGGATAGGCTTTTTTAACACGTTTAAAACAATATAAGATATTGAAATAAAATAGTTTATCTCTATATGTTAACCATCCTAAAGCCTGTGTCATGATCAAATCATCTTGTAATTTATCTTGTGCTACGACTTAATTAATAAAAAATAACTTAATAAATTGTAAGTATATAACAATACAGGAATGTTTTATTGATACATAAGCGTTACGATAGTCAAATGATATTATGTTTGGGAGATTTTTATGAATCGCATATTATCGTCTACAATGATTGGCCTGGTTATCGTAACAATCATTGCAAGACTCTGGCGTATACGGCAAAGACTATGAGCTTGATTTGCTAAAACTTGAAATCTTACTTTGTATAGCTAAAACAAAAAGGACGCATTAGCGTCCTTTTTTTGTCTTACTTTCAAGCGTTTAGAGTAGATTTACAAGTGTTTAAAACGCCAGTTGGCGCTTAGGGACGGCACCCAAAAACTCATTACGAGCTTGATTGTTGTGTTGATACTCACCAAGCATCGCGGTACTACGCGTGGTTGAATGCTGTTTGCTGACACCGCGCATCATCATACACATGTGCGAGGCATCCATGACTACCGCCACGCCGCGACAGCCAGTAACATCCATGATGGTTTGTGCAATCTGTTCACTCAGGTTTTCTTGTATTTGTAGACGACGAGCAAACATATCGACAATACGGGCAAACTTCGACAGCCCCAGTACTTGACCATCAGGCAGGTAGCCAATATGAGCCACACCATGGAACGGTAGCATATGATGCTCGCACAGTGAATAAAACTCAATGTTCTGTACCAGTACTAGCTCACGATTGGCTGATGGAAAGACAGCATCATTGACCACTTCATCTATGCTTTGATGATAGCCTTTGGTTAAGTGAGCAAAAGCCTTTGCCGCACGTACAGGCGTGTCTAATAAACCAGGACGATTCAAGTCTTCGCCAGTCGAACCAATCAGTTGGCGATAGGATTCGGTACTTTCTTTATAATCTGGGGTTATTATTGGGGTGTTACTCATAAGTTTGGCAGCCATCCAAAATGTGGGTGTAGCTTAACGTTGAATCCTATCATGTCAGGATTCTTATAAAATTGTGCAAGCTGGGAAGGGCTGTGATTATACTCGAAATCTGCTGAACTTCATACTGCTGTGGTGAGTAGTTCAGAGTTTAGTCATTACAGGGCTGTCAGAGATACAATTAGAACGGTGACCATGATGATATTTCATTAGTATTATTGAGATACTAATGATAGTAACCAAGTACAGTTTACGACTGTTTACTTAAATGAATTCGTGTATAATTCGTGTATAATAAGTCATCTTTTGATTTGCATCATTTCATGACGCGTCACTTTCTAATTACTCTAAATAAACCTATATTCTAAATCATCTCGATTGATTCAAAAGGAAATCTTATGCTATTGCAAGGACAACGATTTGTCGTAACTGGCATCGCAAGTAAACTCTCTATCGCTTGGGCTATTGCAGAAGCGCTACACCGCGAAGGCGCCTCACTGATCCTGACTTATCCGAATGATAAAATCAAAAAGCGTGTGGACATGGCTGCCGAACAGTTCGAAGCGGATTTGGTGCTAGAGTGTGATGTCGCCTCTGATGAGTCGATTGCTGCTTGTTTTGAGCAAGTAACTGCGCATTGGGGTGATGGTATTGATGGTGTGGTACACGCCATTGGTTTTGCCCCAATGGATCAGCTAGATGGTGACTTTGTCAATGCTACTACGCGTGAAGGCAGCCACATAGCACATGATATCTCTAGCTACAGCTTTGTGGCATTGGCAAAAGCAGCTCGTGAGTTGCTTGCAATGCGTCATGGTTCTATGCTGACATTAACTTATGAAGGCAGTATCTCAGTATTGCCAAACTACAATGTCATGGGTATGGCAAAAGCCAGTCTTGAAGCCAGCGTGCGCTACTTAGCGACTTCTATGGGCGGCGAAGGTATCCGTGTCAATGCGATCTCAGCAGGTCCAATTCGCACGCTAGCTGCTAGTGGCATCAAATCATTCCGTAAAATGCTCGATATCAGCGAAAAAATCGCACCACTACAACGTAATGTCAATCAGATGGAAGTAGGTAACGCAGCACTATTCCTATTATCTCCGTGGGCATCTGGTATCACGGGTGAGATCATGTTTGTTGATGCAGGTTTTAATACCGTCGCTATCAGTGAGCAGTTGATGATGCTGGATGAGCCAGCGCAATAATCATTTAAGTATTTTTTGCGTTGATGGTCATTACCAATGATTCACTCAGCTATTGAAATTGAAAAGGCAGCCAATTGGCTGCCTTTTCTCGTTATACTATGGGTCTTTTTGGCAGTAGACCTTTAGGTGACAAATATGATAACCAAGTTACCAAAGTGGATATTGTGGGGTGGGGCAGTATTGGCATTTAGCGCCGGCTGCGTGAATACAACCGCATTGATGGGATTTGCCAATTTATCAGTCTCGCATGTCACCGGTAACGTTAGCTTATTTGCTGCAGCTATCGCTTACTCAGATTCTCATAGTATTTTGTATATCGGTGCGCTACTATTGTCTTTTTTGTCAGGGGCAATATTAAGCGGTTTTGTCATTGGGCAGACATCCTTAACACTAGGCCGTCGTTACGGGCGTGCGCTATATTTTGAAGCAGCATTACTAATAGCTGCCTACTGGTTATATCAGCAGCATGACTATCTCGGACAATTGGCAGCAGCGATGGCCTGCGGATTACAAAACGCGATGGTAGCCACTTATAGTGGAGCAGTTATTCGCACAACTCATTTGACAGGACTGACATCCGATATGGGTGCAGCAATCGGTAACTGGCTTGCGGGTCGCTCCATTAGTAAGCCGACATTGGGCTTTCAGGCCGTTATCTGGTATTGCTTCTGCGGTGGCAGTACAGTGGGGGCTTTTTTGTTTGCCAAAGTTGGCTATGATGCGTTGTTTGTACCCATCGCAATCGTTCTAACAGCAGCATTTATATATAACTATGTCTCCAATCACTTGCCAGAACAAAGAGAAACAAAACTAAAAAAGCGCTCATCATCATGACAAGCGCTTCTTATTTTTGCTGTTAATACTAGATAACTGGCTTTATCTGCCGTTCTGCCATCTTTTATTTTGCGCCTTCTTCTTGATGATCTTCATGCTCATGCATACCTTGCATCATATCTAACGCTGAGTCGTCAGTACGCTGTTGATCTTCTTTGGCCAGACTATCTTGATTGATGTCTTTTGGCGCCATTTTTGTGGTTGCATCGGTTTTATTTGCATCTGTCATAGTGTCATTCCTCTTGTTTTTATTGATGATTATCTATCTAACCCTAAAATTATGTGGTATCGGTTTTTACTTGTATAGCCCCAAATGATGAATGTTTGAATGCTTTATGTAATTTTTATCAACCAAGGCGTCCATTCAAAGCAGTGAGAACAAAGTAGTGAGAGAGCTACTATTGAAAAATCTCACAAAGTCGAGAGGTGATTATCATTAACGAATCAAACAGACATCCTAAAAAAACAAAATTAATCAAAATGTATTCATATATAAGTTATTCTGATATGATATTTTCGCGCGTAATGTTCGCTATATGAATATCATGATGTCTTAAAATAAGTGTGTGTTGCAATAATTTTGACTTCATACTCACTTTGGATGCGATAAGGATAATTTATGTCAGAGAAAAAGCTGGATAGCCATATTCCTGATGATGGTAACGAGTATTTATTTACGGATACATTCCCAAAGGGAACGGGAAAAGGATTGATCGTGGTCGCCATTGCGGCAATCATTAGTTTTATTATTTACAGTGTATTGCCATTTGAGGTCAGTGCTAACAAAGGGCTAGCAATGCTGTTTTTTATCGGCGTGCTATGGCTCACTGAGGCGATACACGTCACAATCACTGCGATCTTGGTGGTTGTGGTTGGGACATTAATTGGCATTCCTGATTTTAATGCTGAAGTCGGTCTGCAAAGCTTTGCCAGTCCCATTATTTATCTCTTCTTTGGTGGTTTTGCCTTGGCGGCCGCGTTACATGTACAAAAGCTTGATAGAAAGATTGCGCTAAAAATTCTTTCGTTATCAGGTGGTAAGCTAAGTACCGCTGTACTATTGATTTTTGGCGTGACTGCGTTTTTGTCAATGTGGATCTCAAATACGGCGACAACGGCAATGATGCTACCGCTTGCTCTCGGTATTTTGACGCAAGTGGACAGTAAAGAAGATCGCGGTACATTTGTGTTTGTACTGCTCGGTATTGCGTATTCAGCAAGTCTCGGTGGTTTGGGTACGATTGTCGGCTCGCCACCAAATGCGATCGCCGCAAAAGCGTTGGATATCGCGTTTGTTGATTGGATGAAATTTGGTATTCCAATGATGCTGATACTATTGCCAGTATTGTTGGGCGCGATGTACCTATTTCTAAAGCCTAATCTAAACCGCACGATGACCTTGCAACAGGATGAAACTATTCATTGGACCAAGCCGCGCGTATTGACAATTGCTGTTTTTATTATAACAGCGGTGAGCTGGATATTGTCTAAGCAAATTGGTGCTGCAGTTGGTATCGAAGATACAGATGCCGTTGTTGCATTGCTTGCAGCAGTGGCGGTCGTGAGTCTGGGGCTGGTGTCTTGGAAACAAGTATCAGACAACACGGATTGGGGTGTATTGATGTTATTTGGTGGCGGTATTGCGCTATCAAATATTCTAAAAGTATCAGGTGCGTCATTAGTACTGGGTGAGACGGTTGCTAATGGCTTACAAACCGCGCCACTATTGGTTGTGATGCTTGCAATCTCAGCTTTTATTATTTTCTTGACAGAGTTTGCATCAAACACGGCATCAGCTGCGCTCTTAGTCCCTGTATTTGCGGCAATTGCCGAGCACATGGGTATACCGAGCGAAGTATTGGTTCTCATTATTGGTATCGGTGCATCTTGTGCCTTTATGCTACCAGTTGCCACGCCGCCAAACGCTATCGTATTTGGTACAGGTTTGATCAAGCAAACAGAGATGGTACGTACAGGTGTCATCCTTAATATTATCTCTACTGTTATCGTTGGCTGTTGGGCGTATTTCTTCCTACTATAAGTCTAACGAACCATTAGCATTACCATGATAAATAATACCTGATGTCCCAATATTAATGAGGCATCAGGTTTTTATTTTTTATACTCTCTTAATTTATTACATTATAACTTATGGGGATAATAGACATTATGACGACATTCAATAATAAAAATTGCATTACAATCGCTGCTATTTCAGATATTCATAGTAATGTCTTCGCGCTTGACGCTGTGCTTGCTGATATCAAAAAGCGCGATGTCAATCAAATCGTCAATCTTGGTGATATTTTATATGGGCCGATAGCGCCTAAGGCGACCTATGAATTACTAATGGCCCATCGAGATGATATTGTTACCATTCGGGGTAATTAAGATAGGCAGATTTATGAGGCGCTGAATTTATCAACCATGGGAGAAGTCGCTGATAACCCAACGATGGATTTTATTGTCAGTGATCTTTCCAAAGGCGCGATTGAATGGATGCGCGCTTTACCGTTTGATTGTCATTTAAGTGAGGATGTTTATCTTTGTCATGGGACGCCAACTGATGACATGGTATATTTGCTTGAAGATATCGCAACAGGCGCACCGACAGTACGTAGCGACTCGAACATTTTATCATTATTAAATGGTATGGCCAGCCCTGTCATTATCTGTGGACATACGCATATTCCGCGCACGGTGACACTATCGTCAGGGCAAATGGTTATTAATAGTGGCAGTGTGGGTTATCCCGCCTACGAAGATAATTTGCCCATTCTTCATAAGATGCAAACGTATTCGCCTCATGCCAGCTACGCGCTTATAACCTGTATAGAAACGGCGCAAGGTAAATGCTGGCAGACTGAGCATATTAAGGTCGCTTATGATCATGAAGCAGCAGCAGAACTGGCGCTCAAAAATGGACGTAGAGATTGGGCATTTGCTTTAAAAACAGGGCGGGTATTGTAATAAGACGCGCTCGATATTATGTTCAATTAAAATTAGCTACAATGAAAAATTTATAAGGACTGCGTTACATGTTAACTTTATATATGGCTCAACTTGGTGGCCGTCCCAAAGGTCGCCTGATTGAACAGCATGACATCTTTTTTGGTGTGGCCAATCACGTCAGCGAGCTGGTAGAGGATATCAATCAGCATTGGCCAGAAGTCAAAAACAAATGGCACATTGATTCGTATCGAGCGATTACTAAAGTTGATGGCTATGCGATCAAATTGGTTGAAACAGCTAAGCAAATCACAAAAGGTGCTGATTTAAAGCTGTTTTTTATAAATTTGGGCGGCTATCAGCAGGGCAGTTTTGAAGAGTTTCATTATAAATTGCTTATTGTCGCCACCAGTAAGGCACAAGCCATTAAGCAAGCCAAGCAAAGCGAGTTTTATAAACAGTTCACTTTTAAAGATGATGCATCGCCGTTCGACGCCGCTTCACATATTGATGATAAGTTTGAAGTAGATATAGACGATATCTATAACGTGAATGATCTGCTCTCAAATGCTCAGCTGTTGATTGAGCTTATCGTTGATGCAGGCGGTGTCGATATCAAAGAAGATAAAGAATACGTGGGTTATCTGAGTATTAAAAATCTAAGGAAATTATCCTAATATGTCACTAGATATGTATTATAAAAGTGGTCTAATCCGCAAAGCGCGCTGTCAGATATCTGATGATATGCTGCCCATCCTTTATCAGATTCACGATAACGCAAAATTTCCACGATTAACGTGGTTAATTGACAATATTTATGAAAACCCGCAGATTCGTCCTGACATAGCGAAAGAGTTAGCTAATGAGATGTTAGGGTTTGAAAAATTGATACTGTCACTACATCTTCCTTTTCCTAGGCTGGCACTGCAAGAAATGCATACCTTTTTTGTGGGGGCTGCGACTCACCAACAGGTTATTTATACTGTTAGTCATTAGTTTTCTCATTTAGACCATTTCTATGCCTTTATTGATGTGAAATTTAATATTTATGGTCTAAGTGTGTCTTGATTTAATATTGATTATTAGATAGAGGCGTTATCGTCCTCATAGCCATAGAAAAAACTTCAGCTTTGCAACTAAGCATCATACAAGCATCATAACTACCTTGAATCACCCTGCATTTGCCTCCATAATCTAACCACTTATACATAATAAATAGCCTAAGCAAATATGTCTGATACTTTTGAAAATACCAGTCTAAAAACATCTACCGTAGATGAAACTAACATTGCAAAGCGACCAGCGGAATTACTGAGTGATTTACCAGTACTTGCTAAAGATAGCTATTACTTAAGCCGTCTCGAACGAGAGCTGGCGCGCGCTGCGGTGTTCAAAAATAAAAAATCTAATCATGATTCTGAGCAAAAAAACAATCACGACGAGGTCCTTACCAAGAAGCGTGCCCAATACGACAAGATAAAAACGCGCTCTCAAAAAGCAGTGCAGGCACGTATTGATAGCATCCCAAGTGACTTACCTGCCAAATTAAATCTTGACCTGCCTGTTAGTCAACGCGCAGAAGATCTGGTACAAGCGATCATTGATAATCAGGTCATTATCGTGGCGGGTGAGACAGGTTCGGGTAAAACCACACAGTTGCCTAAGCTTGCCATGCTGGCAGGACGCGGTATTACCGGACAGATAGGGCATACGCAACCAAGGCGATTGGCGGCTCGTAGCGTTGCAAACCGTATTGCCGAAGAGCTGGGTGAGCCTTTGGGTAATACGGTTAGTTTTAAGATTCGCTTTAATGAGCAAGGCTCAGCGCAATCTGTAGTCAAGCTGATGACCGATGGTATTTTGCTGGCTGAGCTGGGTCACGATCGTTTTTTGAGTAAATACGATACGATTATTATTGATGAAGCGCATGAGCGTAGTTTAAACATCGATTTTATTATGGGTTATCTGAAAAAAATGCTACCCAAGCGCCCAGATTTAAAAGTCATTATCACTTCAGCGACCCTCGATACCACGCGCTTTAGTGAGTACTTTAGTCATTATGATGCCAAGCTAAAACGGCAAGTTCCTGCACCTATCTTTAACGTCGAAGGGCGTAGTTTTCCAGTAGAAGTGCGTTATCGTCCGCTGACCGATGAGCCAGTAAACAGCTCAGAAGATGACAGCTATGATGATTTTGAAGAGAACCTGCCGCGTGCGGTGGTTGCTGCTGTCGAGGAGTGTTTTAGCGACGCGCAAAATAAAGGCCATGCTGATCAGGCTGATATCTTGATATTTGCTGCGACCGAGGCGGAAATTCGTGAAATGCAAGAAGTGCTTGAGCGCCATGGTCCACGTCATACCGAAGTGTTGCCACTGTTTGCACGGCAGACGTATGAAGAGCAGCAGCGTATCTTTCAGCCATCAGGTCGAGGTCGACGAATTGTCATTGCGACCAACGTTGCAGAGACGGCATTGACGGTGCCGGGTATTCGCTATGTGATTGACTTGGGGTTTGCGCGTATTTCGCGCTACTCGTATCGCTCACGTGTACAGCGTCTACCGATTGAGGCGATTTCGCAAGCGGCTGCCAACCAGCGTAAAGGTCGTTGTGGCCGTGTCGCGCCAGGTGTCTGCATTCGCCTATATTCTGAGGAGGACTTCAACGGTCGTCCTGAATTTACTGAGCCTGAGATTCTACGTACCAATTTGGCATCCGTGATATTACAGATGGCAAATCTGCGTTTAGGTAGTGTCGATGACTTTGAATTTATTGAGCCGCCTGATAGCCGATTGGTTACGGATGGTCATAAATTGCTTGATGAGCTGGGGGCAATCACTTCCAAAAAGGACATCGCTGCTCAGGATAAAACCAATAAGCCAAAACGTCAAAAAGGACTCGATCACCTGCGCTTGACCGCGACAGGTCAGAAAATGGCACGTATGCCAATCGATCCAAGGCTGGCACGTATGCTGGTGGCTGGTTCTGACTTTGATTGTATTCGTGAAATGCTGATTGTCGTGGCTGCGCTCGCTGTGCAAGATCCTCGTGAGCGCCCTGCCAACAAGCGTACGCAAGCGGATCAAAAGCATGCAGTCTTCCGTCAAGATGATTCAGATTTCTTGTTTTATTTGAGTCTATGGAAGGCACTGTTTGAAAAAGACGAAGACGGCAATAAACTGTCTGGTAATCAGCGTAAGCAGTTTGTGAAAAAGAACTATCTGAGCTTCCCGCGTGTTCGTGAATGGCATCAAACGCATCGTCAACTGCTACAAATGGTGACAGATCTTAAGCTGATAGATACCAGTGATGCACAAGCATCCGATAAAAATGTCGCTAAGAATGACCCAACCTCGATTGAAGATGAAGAACTAAAAGCCGTCAAATATGCCAATTTGCATAGAGCATTATTGACGGGTCTATTGTCTATTATTGCGCATAAAACCGAAAGTCGCGGTGAGTATTTGGCGGCGCGTCAGCAAAAAGCCAAGATATTCCCAGCGAGTACGGTGTTCAAACAAATCCCGCCTTGGGTCATGGCTTTTGAGATGGTTGAAACCTCGCAAGTTTTCATGCGTACCGTTGCCAAAATCGAACCCGAGTGGATTATTTCAGCGGCAGGGGATTTGCTTAAATATCACTACTTTGAACCACATTGGTCCAAGAAAACAGGACGGGTCAAAGCTTACGCGCAGATCAGCCTATTTGGTCTGATTATCATCAGCAAACAGCTGACCAATTATGAGCAAGTAAACTTGGCTGAATCACGAGAGATTTTCATTCGTGATGGTCTGGTGACTGGTAACTTCGGTCGTAATGCGCCATTTTTACAGCACAATATGGACAAGATTGCCCATGTTGAGCGCATCGAAGACAAGCTACGTCGCCGAGATCTATTGGTTGATGAAGAGACGCTATATCAGTTCTATGACAAAAAGATTCCCGAGCACGTCGCCAGTCGCAAAACGTTTGAAGACTGGCGCGCAGAGGTAGAGAAAAACGATGCTAAGTATCTGTTTTTTACCGATGAAGACGTACTTACTAGCCAAGCACCGACCACGGGCGATTTCCCAGAAGTATGGAAGCTGGGTGATCTAAAACTGCCACTGCGTTACGTCTTTGATCCAGCAAGTGATGATGATGGCGTGACCATACGCGTACCGCTTGCTGCATTACCACAGCTCGACGCCATTGAGCTACTATGGGGTGTACCTGGTTGGCGCTACGAGCTGGTATTGCAGTTGCTCAAATCATTGCCAAAAGATATCCGTCGTCAGATCGTCCCGATACCTGATACCGCAGATAATTTGTTTGATGAGTTGCAGCAGCAAGGTGGACAAGGGCTGTTAAAACAGCTGTGCCAAGCGCTCAATCGCCGCGGTATTATGTCGGTGACGCCAGAGAGCTTTAGCCCTTCCACGATTGATCGTTATCTGCAGCCACAAATCTGTGTGGTCGATGACAAAAACCGCATTATCGAAAAAGGTCGTGATCTACAAACGCTACAGATTCGTCATGCCTCTGAGACCAGTCAAGCGGTGAATGAGCAACAAGGCGCGCATACTGAATTCCCTGAGCATTTTGCCTTTAGCAAAAATCATCATAGTGCAGGCGTGGTTATGAAGCAGTTTGCGGCGCTCGTGGCTGATGAAGCAGGCGAAGCGGTATCGATCCATCAGTACACCGATGTCAATGCCGCACTACAAGCGCATCGTATCGGCGTATTAACCTTAATTAAAGGGAAGCTTGGCGCAAAGAAAAAACAGCTCACCAGTCAAGTGGATAAAATATTCAAACTGGCATTTGCACCGCTTGGTGATATGGAAAAGCTAAAAACAATCGTCATTGATGCTACATTGGATGCTACGCTTGAAGAGCATTATGTGTTATTTGATCATACCGAGAGCCTGCCTGAGAGCGCTGACGATATCGCAGTTGGATTGAGCGAGGAGTTACCGTTTACGCCTGAGGAGTATGCACAGACGCTAGAAGTTGTGTTAAATAACTTCTTATTGACCGGTCAAAGCGTCATAAAAACGCTGAAAAATGTTTATACGCGCTGGCAGCGTATTCGCCAGAGTCTGTTGATGTTAGACCGCGAGATATTTGGGGAATCTATCGATGATATCGAAGATCAATTAGAAGATTTGTATTTGGCTGATTTTGTTTACCGCATGGATTATAGCCATTGGCAGCAGTATCCACGTTATCTTGAGGCACTAGAGATTCGCTTAGAGCGTCTTGAGCATAATTTGGATGCCGACCTCGACGGTGTCTACGCGCTTGACTTGCATATGGAGCGGTTAGCAGGGCGTGCGGACAAAGAAGCCATTAGCGAATATCGCTGGATGGTGGAGGAGTATCGTATCCAGCTATTTGCTCAGCCGATGAAAACTCGTGTGGCAGTTTCGCCCAAGCGTCTTAGTAAAATGTGGGATAAGGTGAGTTAAAATATTACTAGTTTTTCAGGGTGGATTAGCAAACTCATAACCTGTCGATCTTGAATGCCGTGTCTTTTGGAGCTAATCCAGCTATAGGTTTGATATTAGCGTTTACATCAAATTATTAAAGATATTTATCGTTATTTGGATTGTGCTATTGGGCAATAATCAACAACACAGTGGTTGTTCTGGATAATAAATGAACATTAACGAACTATATAAGTATCAAAATACATATTTAGAAATTCTTGAGGAACTTTTTAGTAGCCTTGTAGGTAAAGATGCAATATTTTTTCACTCTTTCGATGAAGTTCTACAATTCAGCAAGAATAATTTAGAGAGGTTTAGTGGGATCTCAAATCCTTATGTTGATTTTTTTGACAAACTTACTAGCTTATATTCTAAAAATGGAACAGAGGTTTATAAATTTGCTCAAGAGCTCAATACTTGTAAGTTAGTATTGGGAGGTAGTTCACGTTTTTATGGCAGTCACCTGAATGCTACAAGGAGTTCATTGTTATTTGCTGATACAGTTTTAATTCCTGATCCAATATTACCGTACTTAGAAAGAGAGCGAATTGAGGAGAGGTTTCAGTATATTCCTGTACTTAAAGCTGTATTTTTTATCCTTCAGCTAAGGACACTTAATAGTTTTCAATTTGATATTTTACCTTTTATTATATTTCCTAGTTGGGAAAAATCGTTAGAATCTAAAGACGCATATACTCAGCAACAAACAAAACAGCTTCTTACTGATATTTTTTCATACTATGTAGATGATGGAATTCAGGTTTTAGAAGATGCTCATCAATTTAGTCAGAGTCATAAAGATATTTTTTTTAGAAAAGTACAAGAGAATAGATTGTTCGTTGCCCCAGGAGAAAAACCAGGAGGTAAACTTCAAGGCTCAATAGAACATTATAAAAAAGAAATGAAAATTTGGCGAAGTGAAGAATGGTGCAAGAAACACTTAAATATTTCTGAAAGTCAGTTAATTATAAATGCTATATGTGAGCGAATAATTCCACAGTATCATTTACTAGAAAATTCTATTGAGCTAAACAGCAATCCTTTGCTATGTATTGATAGTCAAGCACATTATTATCAACTAGTGAGTTCAATGAAAAATAGCTTCATTACTGAAATAAATAATGAAGATAGAAAAACAAATGCAATAATTAAAGCGTTAGTAAGTCCACGCATGGATTTTTTAGCTAACATTCCATACGATCAAATGATTAATATACGACAATCTAATGAGAATGTTTTGTTTAGGAAAGAATTAAGAGGACTTGTAAATAGCTTACCTTCTACTAAGCTAGAAGACTTAAATATAGTTGCTGGAGAAGTTTGTACCTATATTGAAGCTTTAGTTAGTCAACATCGCAAAGAGATAGAAGGTATTAGGAGTAAGTATAAAGCTAAACACATTCATACGGCTGGTATTGGTTATGCTAGTTTAGCAGTAACAATGTCACCTATGTTAGCTCCTTTAGTAGGTCTTGGTTTGATACCTACAGGTGGCAAATATATTATGGATAAACTGCAAGAAAGAAATGAGTTGAAAAAAGTTTCTAACTCGTTAATGGGCGTTATATCTCTGGCTAAAAAATGATATTGGCTGTATAAAGAAAAATTATTAATATAGTTAACTAAAAACTTTACTGCTATAAAAGTTATCACGATAATTAAACCTACTTAAATAAAAAGCCAGATCAGCAATTGCTACTCCGGCCTTTTATTTAAGTAGGTTTTAATGACTCATCTTTTCTGTGAGCACGCCCATACTATAAAGCATGAACGCAATCACTGTCAGTGCTACGATAAATGGTGTCAGTATCCAAATCACCACGTTAATCAGAATTGACGGCAGCAATCCATTAAATAGATCGAGATCTGGGGTAAAAAAATCTATCATCACATCCACTGCACGCTTGGCAATGGGGAAGAGTAGAGTGCTGAGGGCCAGCATATAGATATATTTGCTAAAGCCTGGGTCACTCATGACGACCATAAAATAGAACACTGAAAAAAAAGTGATACCTAGCGCCCAGCATTTGAGAGTGTAGCTTAAACGAATCATGTCATTTCCTCCCCCAAGCTTTTCGATAAATGTGCATAAAAAAACTACGCTATATATCCAATATTTTGAATATATATTATATGTTATAATACGAATATATTAGTGAGTCAACTGTTTTTTATTCGAATAACAAATCTCTTTTAGCTAAAAAATAAGAAAGTATAGAGATACCTTGAGTAGATATTTGCCTTAAAATCTATTTATAGTCAATCCTCTATAAAATAGTGACAGCGTTAACCTCACTTGAAGTATCACATATACATCTGCGCTTGGTTGCCTCCTTGTATCTCTTTTAAACTGAATCAACTATATCAGTGGATATCTCGATACTCAGATGAGCTCTTGTATCCACGAGAGGTTAGCGCTAGAAAGGGTTAGAAGAATAGTTAATCAATAATCTGTAGTAATAGATAAATGATCAATTCATTGAATCGTTCTGTAAGTACGCTATAGGGATAGTTTTGCTCTAAAGGCGTCACCCACCTCACGTTGATAAGTGCTTGAAATTGACCAAGGTAAGCGAGGTAGGCCTGACATTGAGTCTGTTATGCCAAAATCGATAAGTCCTAGAGTTACCATCACAACGATAATAAAATCCTGCCGCTATAGGTATCAATGGTGAGACAGTTATCACATCAGCTCACTGCTCGGACTGACTCCAAACAGCCGCTTGTATTCTCGGCTAAATTGACTGGGGCTTTCATAGCCAACTTGCATGGCTATTTGCGATATTTGTGCTCCTTGCCCATGTATTTTAATCAATCGTTTTGCTTCCATCAATCTTAAGCTTTTTTGATACTGTAGTGGACTCAACTGGGTGATTTCTTTGAAGTGCTGGTGAAACCCTGAGACACTCATGCCGCATCTACTGGCTAGACCCTCTATCATGATAGGCTCATTTAAATGCGACTTGATCCAGTCAGTGGCTTGGGCAATACGGTGTGTATGGCTACCATCAACGACCAACTGTCTAAGCTTGTTACCTTGCTCCGCTGAGAGTAGTCGATAATATATTTCTTGTTGAATCAGTGACGCCAAAAATTCAATATCGTTTGGATAATCAAGCAAGCGTATCAATCGATCAAATGCCGCCATTATCGCCTCATCTAACGGCCACTTTATGCCTAAGTGACCATTTGCTGTGGGTGTTTTAGAGGGTATTTGCGCCAATATCTCTCTAATCATGGCGAGATTTAATTTCATAGATAAGACGATGACAGCACTCTCTACTGAGGCATGTTTTATGTGCATGCTCAGCGGAATATTGACAGGACAAAACATCAAGTGGCTATTACTGAATCTTTGGCAGTCTGCTCCTAAATAAATCTCACGCTCACCTTGCAAGACAATACAAATGCTTGGCTTTTGGATATAGCTAACAGCTTTGCTTGGTCTATCGGCACAGTAAAAGAATAGCCCTGCGACAGCAGATTCGAGGGTTTGATTCCTAGGCAGTATATTAAGAAGTCGGTCTATGGTTTCTTGATTCATGAGGATAGCTTGTTTTTTAAGACTGACTGATAGTATAAAAATTTATAGAATTAGGCAAGAGTTATAGAGGTCTGTTCTAACGGATAACTGCCAGCGATTCTATAATAGTCTTATCACAACAGCGTAAGTACGACCTCTAATAATATAGATAAGGAAGCATAAACTATGAAAATATTTTATAAAACTCGTGCGACAGCCACTGGTGGACGTTCTGGTCATACTGGATTAGATGATGGTTCATTGGGGTTTGATTTGGTGTCTTTTCAAGAACAAGATAAAGAAGGTGTGAATCCAGAGCAGCTTTTTGCTATGGGTTATGCCGCTTGTTTTGATAGCGCTTTGAGCATGGTTGCGCAGCAAATGAAACTGCCTGTCACCGCTTCTAAAACTTCTGCGCAAGTTGGCATCGGTATGAAAGCAGATGGTAGCTACAACTTGGATATAGAATTGCATGTCGAAGTATCAGGTATTGATGAAGCGCAAGCACAACAGTTGATCGAAGCCACACATCAGGTGTGCCCATATTCTAATGCCACTCGTGGCAATGTAGATACCCGCTTAGAAGTTACCGTTATCTAAAGGCTTTTAGCTTTTACTGGTAGCGAGCGAGTCATTAACTCAATATGATAGCTTACACAAAACCGCCCCGATTTTTATAAATCAGGGCGGTTTTATGCTATCTAGTAGAATAGATTGATAGCGCGAACTTTTTGTCATTAGCTGAGCTAGTGATAGAGCATCATAAGTAATATCCTCACTAAGGCGTGTCCCTAGTTCAAGCATTTATCACTAAATAAGCTAAAAATGGCTCAATCTTTGACAAATAGCATCAAATAGCTGGTCAATATCTCGATATTGTCTGCACTATTATCCTTATTTGTCTGCGATTTATCTCATTTTTATCACCATTTTTAAAATAGTGACACGCCCTAGGCTGGCACTTTTTTATTTAACGTAAACACTAAGACTGCGCCTAAAATAACTGCACTGGCAATGATAAATGGTAACGTTAGCTGCTCAGATAAAAATATCACGCCTAGTACAGCCGCAATCACAGGCACACACAGCTGAACAATAGCCGCTTGTGTGGTTTTTAACAATGGCATCGCCGTATACCAAATACTGTAACCCAGCCCTGATACGATCGCTCCTGACGCACAGGCGAGCAATATCCCTTCGCTCGTAATACTTTCTAAGCTGATGTTTTTTAAACCTATTTCATCCAGATACATTAGGCCCACCAGTAACAATATCGGAACGGCTACCAAACTCCGCACAAAGTTAAAGCCTGTCGCTCGTAGCGGTGAGATGCATGATTTACCGCGTATACTATAGACGCCCCATGCCGCACCGCTCAGTGCCATCAATGCTGCAGCGTTGGGTGATGGAACGGCCGCTGATGGCAACATCAAATACACAAATCCTGCGACTGCGACGATAAATGCCAGCCACTGTAGTGCGCTGAGCTGCTCTTTTTTGTAGATACCCCAACTGATCATCGTGAGCTGAACCGCCGAAAATAAGATCAGAGCGCCAGTGCCTGTATCAAGCGCCACATAGGCAATCGAAAAACACAGCGCGTAAATCACCAAGCTGATGCTACTGAGCCAACTGCCTTTATCATTTAAGATAGCATCAATAGAAGGCTTGTCAGAGGCGAGTACTTGACGCTGTAGTTTGTAGGCGTGAATCGTCATAATAAACACTAAGCAAACAGCTGCACTCAGTAGGCGGATGATAGTAAAGCTCCAAGCATCTATATAGCCTGCTGCTAGGGCCATCCGGCAAAACAGGGAGTTTGCGGCAAATGCGATCAACGCAATAGTAGTATAAACAATGGCTTTCAAAAATAATTCCTACAATGAATAAGGGAGCATAAAACAGGCAAACATAGGATTTTAGTTTTGGGTGTGGATGTATTACTGTCACGATGGCTTATTTTTCAGCAAAAATAATTGCCGTCTCACAAGACAGAATATTTTGTCGTACTTGTGGCAAAAAGTCTTTCTTAAATGAGAATAACGATAGTTGTATTGACGATAAGGTCTGAAAATAGGGATGATGTGCTTCGCATCAAACGAACTATTAGAACAACATTCATTAAACACAATACATCAGATAAATAAATTGGAAACGAGAATATGGATTGGGCAAGTATTTTTATTCATGACACAACGTGGTTGTTTGCCGTTGAAATCTTAATACGTGTCACCGTCATGTTTGTATTAATTATCACGTTCTTGCGCTTTACTGGCAAGCGCGGTGTTCGTCAGCTTTCTATTTTTGAGCTGACCATTATCCTATCACTTGGCTCTATCGCAGGTGACCCTATGTTCACAGAGGATTTGCCGATTATTCAAGCCGTACTAATCATGGGTTCAGTCATTGTTCTTTACCGAATCTGTACGTGGGTTATGATGAAATGGCAGCCTTTTGAAGACTTATTGGAAGGCAAGTCACTTTATATAGTAGAAGATAGCATGCTGGTGCTCGATAAGATCAAGAAAGGCAAAATGTCTCATGATGAGTTTTTTGCTGAAATGCGTCAACAGGGCGTTGAGCATTTGGGTCAAGTGCGCATCGGTTTGCTTGAGACAGACGGCAACTTTAGTATTTTATTGCATTCCTCTGAAAATACAGTTTACGGCATGCCGCTGTTTCCCAAGCAATATCAAGCTGTTGAGCAAGTAGAGATAGGGGCTCATTACGCCTGTATGTATTGTGGTTATGTCGAGCAAATATTAGAAGCTGATAAATGCTGCCCGCGCTGTGAGGATGATTGCAATAATTGGGCTAAAGCGTTAAACAATCAGATAGTCAAGTAGCGTAACGACTAGGCTAATATAACGATAATGCTGCCTTATCAACTAAGCTAAGGCAGCATTAATTCAAACTATTATCAGTTTATGTGACTTTATTCATACAGCGCTTGGCTTATGTGACTTTGTACCAGTCAAGTTTACGAGTCATCACCATGACACAGGCAAGTACCATAAAGCAGAATATCGCGCCCAGTAATAGATTGAGATCTTCTGTACTTAAAATGCCGAAAAAGGCAGCATATAGTCCAGCAAGTGTTGCGGTAAAGATTAAAGCCCGTTTCAAACCGCCAAATACATAGTAGCTATACCAACCAATAAGTCCCACGCACGCGCTAGCGGCTATAGTATATGCTTGCCAAAAGACAATTTGCTCAGCAAGTGGTAGCAATAGGACATAAAAAACAATTTGGTTAATAGTGTTTTTTGCATGTTGGCGCCTCCTAAATGTCTTGAATCCACAGCTGCTGATACAGTTGGCTGCGGCGTTAATAGACATCATAGAGAGGAGGTAGCAAGAAAATATGCAAGGAAGATGAATAGTATGTGGAAAACCATTCTAGGGACTACCGAGATGAGCGAGCTGCGCTATTACTTGCCGGACACGTTCTTTTCTATCGCCACTAATACGCACAAAAGGTTTTTGATGCTTGCTTAATTGACTAGCAAAATAGGCGCTTATCTCATCACGTTGGTACGGACTGTCTCGCAGGTCATCAGCCACCCAGGGTATATCAACCTCAGTCAATAGTATCAAATCATAATGATGCGCCAATGCTGCTTGCTCAAGAGCGGTGGGGCAGTTACCATAATACCAATGAGAGTAGACCATTAGCTCAAACAGACTGGTATCACAAAACAAATAGCGGTTTTCATTAGACGTTTGGGTGACTTGTTTGGCCAGTTTGTTCTCTAACGCAATCTGACCTTGTGCGATAGGTAGCAGGTCATCCCATGTACAAGTAAGCTGCTCATCATCCCACTTCGCTTGCAAGTAAGTACGCATATATTCTGACACCCACAGACTATCGAAATGCGCTGCCAAATCACGGCATAGGGTTGTTTTCCCCGTACTTTCTGCGCCCAAAACTGCGACAGTAATGACAGATTCAGGCGTATGCTGTTCGAGGTTGTACACGGTAGCGTCGTTGCCATTCATAATAGGCCCAGATTGCAATGAGAGTGAAGACTACATATTGTAGCGCGGTAAAAGTAAAGCCTTTATAAAAGTATAGTGGTACTGATATCGCATCAGCAATGATCCATAGTATCCAATGCTCAATTTTGCGCCGTGCCATAAGCCACATAGCCATCAGGAACAAGGCTGTAGTGAGCATGTCGGTATAGTCCACCCAAGTGAATAAATGTACACCAAGAACGGCACCATCAAAACTAAAGCCGTTATTAATCACCGGACGGAAATAGTATATCAGCGCCACAAAAGACATGGTTGCTATTGCCAAAGCAGACAAGATAGGTACATCGCCTGCATGCAAATGCTCAATACGGACATTGTTTGACTCATGAGTCTCTATAGGCTGATTCTTTTTGTTCTTTGACCAGTTAATCCAACCATATAAACTCATCACCGTATAGTAAGCATTGATGAACATATCGCCAAACAGCTGCCATTTCCATAGTAAATATACAAATATCGCCGTGCTGATTAGGCCAATTGGAAAGACTAAGATATTGGTTCTGCTGGCAAGCAAGACACTTGCCACACCAAAAACCACGGCAATCAACTCTAGGACGATAAATGTCGTGGAGTAATCCGCATATTGACCAAATAACCAAGTAAGAAGTTCTGCCATTAGTATTCCTAAAGATGAGCGTGTATCGATGTGTTTGGGTGGTTACACAGAGCAAAATGGCGCTAATTATAACGTAGCTATCAAAGAATGACGTGAGTCTTTGCTTATTTATCGCCAGAAACAGATTATTTGTAACAAAGCATTAGAAAAAATTTAATATTCAGGCATAATAAACACACTGATTTTAAGTTTACAGTTATTCACTGAATTTGAATGGCTATTATTTTCCACTTTTATGCTTATTCCAAGCACCACAGTAGTAGACAAGGAAGCGTATCATGACGACTTGTATCACAGGCACTGGTCTTTTTATCCCACCTTACAGCATTAGTAACGAAGAGCTAGTTGAGTCATTTAACCAGTATGTTGAAAACTATAATGCAAAGCATGCTGAAGAGATAGCTGCAGAGACAATGACGGCACTTGAGCCTTCTTCAGCTGCTTTCATCGAAAAAGTATCTGGTATCAAATCACGTTATGTGATGGAAAAAGACGGTATTTTAGACCCTGAAATCATGGCACCAGTCATTGCCTATCGTAACTTAGGTGAAGAGCTGTCTGTGATGGCAGAAATGGGCGCGGCTGCGTTAAAAGACGCATTGGCTGATGCTGGACTTGAGGCCAATGACTTAGACGGCATTATCCTTGCTTGCTCAAATTTCCAGCGCACTTATCCTGCGGTTGCTATTGAAATCCAAAATGCCATTGGTATGGTTGGCGGCTTCGCTTATGATATGAACGTTGCGTGTAGTGCGGCAACGTTTGGCCTATCACAAGCGCATGGTTCTATTGTTTCTGGTCTTGCCAAACGTGTGGCTGTGGTCAATGTTGAGATTACCTCGGCGCATCTAAACTGGCGCAATCGTGACAGCCACTTTATTTTTGGTGATGTAGCAACGGCGACTATTGTTGAAAAATTAGACACGCCAAAGGGTTATGAGATTCTAAACGCTAAGCTATTTACTCAGTTTTCGACCAACATCAAAAACGAATATGGCTTTATGGATCGCTCAGAGTATCTAGCCGCGCAAACGGAGATGTATCCAGATATCAAAGCGCCGGTCACTGATAAACTGTTTTTGCAAAATGGTCGCAAAGTATTCCGTGAAGTTTGTCCAAAGGTGTCTGAGGTTATCACTGAACACCTACAAGAAAATGATATACCGACCTCTGATGTTAAGATGATGTGGCTACATCAAGCCAATGCCAATATGCTAGATTTGATTTTACGCACTGTCATCGGTAAAGAAGCAGATAAAGCGATTGTTCCAAGCGTCATTGCTGAATTTGCCAATACCAGCTCAGCCAGCCCTATGATTGTATTCCATCGCTATAAGGATGAGCTAGCGTCAGGTGATCTAGGTGTTATTTGCTCATTTGGTGCCGGTTACTCTATTGGGTCAGTATTGGTTCGTAAAGTCTAACGTTTTAATACGATGTTTTTGATAGATAAAAATAGCTAAGAGTCTTCTTAGCTATTTTTTTGTCTACTAATCTTGGTATCAGAACCAAGCATCTTTATTTAAGAATAAGTAGAGATATTTGAGAGTATAGTGACAAGATTGCTGCGAATATTGAGAAGAATGCTTAGAGGTTTTAATTTACCCCAAAAAATTTGCTATAATCACGAGCTTATTCCTCTTATCCAATTAAAAGTCCTTTTATGAAAGAATCCTTACGCCTGCGTTTAGACCAGATGGTAGACCGTTATGAAGAGGTCACCGCCTTGTTATCAGATCCTAGTGTCATCAGTGATAATAATAAATTTCGCGAATTGTCTGTAGAGCACAGCGACTTGATGGACATCACGACCTTATGGCAGAACTATCTGAATGCAGAAACGGATCAGGCCGACGCTGAGGCGATGCTAGCTGACGCGACAGATCCTGACATGAAAGAGATGATGCTCGATGAGATTGAAACGGCACGTGATACCATTGTAAAGATGGAAGAAGCGCTTAATGTCATGATGCTACCAAAAGATCCTAACGATAAGGTGCCAGCATTCTTGGAGATTCGTGCTGGGACGGGCGGTGATGAAGCAGCGATTTTCTCTGGTGATTTGTTCCGCATGTATCAAAAATACGCGCAAACCCAGGGCTGGACTGTTGAAGTTCTATCCGCGAACGAAGGTGAACACGGCGGTTATAAAGAAATCATTACTCGCGTATCGGGTAATAGCGTCTATGGTCGCCTAAAGTTTGAGTCTGGCGCTCACCGCGTACAGCGTGTGCCAGAGACAGAAAGCCAAGGTCGCGTGCATACGTCAGCCTGTACGGTTGCGGTCATGCCAGAAGTTGAAATCGATGATACGGTAGACATCAATCCTGCGGATATTAAGATGGATACTTTTCGCTCAAGCGGCGCGGGTGGTCAGCACGTTAACACCACTGACTCAGCCGTACGTTTGACGCATATTCCGACGGGTACTGTGGTAGAGTGTCAGCAAGAGCGTAGTCAGCACAAAAACCGTGCACATGCGATGAAAATGCTGGTCTCTAAAATCCAGCAAGCCAAAGTACAAGCGCAGGTCGATGTAGCGGACTCTATACGCCGTGACTTGGTCGGTAGTGGCGACCGCTCAGAGCGTATTCGTACCTATAATTTCCCGCAAGGGCGCATGACCGATCATCGTATCAACCTTACCTTATACAAGCTTGATTCTATCATGGAAGGTGACTTGGATGAGATTCTTGATGCACTGTTACGTGAGCATCAGGCTGACTTGATGGCCAGCATCGGCGGCGAGATGTAAGCCATAGCGGTGACTATGCGAGTGAGGTTAAGAAGGGGTATAGCGATTAGCGTTGCTATATTCCCAAATTGGGAATATAATTGGATGCTATATACTAAGTCATATGAGAGTTATTGCCAAAAGCAGTTTACGTAAATTCTGGGAACAGCCTAACAATGATGATGCAAAAGGTCAGCTAGAAGCTTGGCATGATTTTGCACTAAAAGCCAGTTGGCAATCACCGCAAGATATCAAAAACGATTTTAAGAATGCGAGTATTTGCGCTAATAATAGAGTCGTTTTTAATATTGCAGGCAATAAATACCGATTGGTGGTTGAGATGCAGTATCAGGCTGGTATTGCTTGGGTCAAGTTCATCGGTACTCATAGTGAATACGATAAAATTGATGTGGAGGTTGTCAATGAATATTAAACCAATTCGTAATGATCAAGATCTAGCACATGCATTTGCTCAGCTACAAGCTGTGTTTCAAGCTGATGAGGGTACACCTGAGGCTGATGAGCGCGAAGTGCTAGTAACCTTAATTGAAGCTTACGAAAACAAATATTATCCTATCGAACATGCCGAAGCTGTCGATGCTATTATTTTTCAGATGGAAAATCTAAATTTAAGTAGAAAGGATTTGACACCTTATTTGGGATCGGCAAGTAAAGTATCTGAAGTATTAAATCGTAAACGCCGATTGAGTTTGCCAATGATAAGAAAACTACATGAAGGGCTGCACATTCCTTATGAAAGTCTTATTCACTAGGTCTCCTCTATTTGAGATACTATTGTTTTGAGTATCAAATATTAACTAAAGATAGTTTACGGCTATCGTATTATGAGAGTTTTATGTCAAGAAATAACCAAGACCAAACCCAAGCGCCAGAAGACACCAATGAACTGATCGCGCAACTTCAAGCCAAGCTAGATGATATCACTGCCTCAGATAAACAGCCGTACCCAAACACCTTTAAACGCACCCATTATGCAAAAGATTTGCAAACGGCTTTTGATGGTGTGTCAAAACAAGAAATTGAAGAAAAAGCGGCGAATGGTGACAAAACACAGGTCAATGTGGCGGGCCGTGTCATGTTAAACCGTGGCTCATTCATCGTTATCCAAGACATGACAGGTCGTATCCAATTATATGTGGCACGTAAAGAGCTTGATGAGGAGACGCGTGCAAGCATCAAATCTTTGGATTTGGGTGATATCGTTGGTGTGTCAGGCTATATTGGTCGCTCAGGTAAAGGCGATTTATATGTGCATATTGAAGAGATTACGCTGTTGACTAAGACCCTACGTCCGATGCCAAATAAGTTCCATGGCCTAGCAGATGTAGAAGCGCGCTATCGCAACCGTCATCTTGATTTGATGACCAATGAAACGACTCGCGATACCTTTATGGTTCGTAGCCAGATTATCAGCGGTATTCGTCAGTTTATGCTGAATGAGCGTTTTATGGAAGTTGAAACGCCAATGATGCATCCCATTCCAGGTGGCGCGGTGGCTCGTCCATTTGAGACACATCATAATGCTTTGGATATGCCATTATACTTGCGTATCGCGCCTGAGCTTTATCTCAAGCGTTTGGTCGTTGGTGGGTTTGAGCGAGTATTTGAGATTAACCGTAGCTTCCGTAACGAAGGGGTATCAACTCGACACAACCCTGAATTTACCATGATTGAGTTTTATCAAGCCTATGCTGATTATCATGATTTGATGGACTTGACTGAGCGCATGTTTAATCAGCTAGCGATAGATGTCTTGGGTACGACAGAGATTACCTATCAAGAAGAAGCCATCAGCCTAAAAGCGCCATTTGCTCGTCTATCCATGTCTGACGCCATTGCAAAATATGCCAAAGACTTTGATATGTCACGTATCGACGATCGTGACTATCTGGCACAATACGCCTCAGTGACCCTTAAACAGCAGGTCAAAGAGGTGTTCGGTGTGGGCAAGCTCAAGACCATCATCTTCGAAGAAACGGCTGAGCACCAATTACGTCAACCAACGTTTATTACTGAATATCCAGCTGAAACGTCACCATTGGCACGTCGTAATGATGACAATCCTGAGATTACTGATCGTTTTGAGTTGTTTATTGGTGGTCGCGAGTTGGCGAATGGTTTTAGCGAGCTCAATGATCCAGCGGATCAAGCTGAGCGCTTCCGTGGTCAGGTTGCCGAAAAAGATGCAGGCGATGATGAAGCCATGCACTTTGATGAAGAATATATCGAAGCATTGTCTTACGGTCTGCCGCCAACCGCTGGTGAAGGTATTGGTATTGATCGCCTTGTGATGCTATTTACTGACTCTGCCAGTATCCGTGATGTGATTTTATTCCCACACATGCGCCGCAAAAATGATTAATGAGTCGTTAAACAAAGTCGCTTATTAAGCGCGGCTGAGTCATAATCAAATCAGCAAGAAGCCAGACGAATGCGCTGGCTTTTTGCTATAATGAATACCGAAAAATCGTATTAAAAATAAGAATATTAATTACTTGGCACAATGGATAGCTATGTCGCAGCAATATCAAGTTTTAGCTCGCAAATACCGACCCAAAAACTTTCATGAGTTGATTGGGCAGACGCATGTCTCGCAAGCGCTGATTAATGCGATTGATTATAATCGCTTGCATCATGCGTATCTGTTTACTGGTACACGCGGTGTGGGTAAGACGACGATTGCGCGTATTTTATCTAAATGCTTGAACTGTGATACGGGTATTACTAGCACGCCGTGCGGTGTTTGTGATAATTGTGTGGCGATTGATCAAGGACGCTTTATTGATCTTATCGAGATTGATGCCGCCTCTCGTACCAAGGTCGAGGACACGCGCGAGCTGCTTGACAATGTGCCTTATGCGCCAAGCCAAGGCCGTTACAAGGTCTATCTTATTGATGAAGTGCATATGCTGTCGACCCACAGCTTTAATGCGCTTCTCAAAACGTTAGAAGAGCCACCTGAGCATGTAAAGTTTTTGCTAGCGACCACTGATCCACAAAAATTACCGATTACGATTATTTCGCGCTGCTTGCAGTTCGTATTGCGTCCATTACCACAAACATTACTTAGCGAGCATTTAGCAAATATTTTAACCCAAGAGCAGGTTGGGTATACTCAGCCTGCCATTTGGCAATTAGCAAGTGCTGCCAAAGGCTCTGTGCGTGATGCATTGTCACTGACAGACCAGGCCATTGCTTTTGGCCAGGGCGCGCTTGATGATGCCACTGTCAATGCGATGCTTGGTCTTATTGACTCTGCCGACTTGGTACGATTGATCACAGATATTTATAACCATGACAAAACCGCTGTTGCCGCGCATATTGAGCAAATGCGTGCACAGATGGTCGATGCAACCAGCATGTTTGATGGGTTGGCTGAGCTACTCCATCAATTGGCATTGACCCAGTTATTGCCTGAGGTTGCACTCAATGTCAATGAGGCGCAAGCCAAAAACATCTATACGCTTGCCCAGCATATTAGCCCTGATGTGCTACAACTATACTATGAGATTGTTGTGCAGGCACGTGAAGGCGTCAAGCTTGCTAGTACGCCGATGCAAGCGCTTGAGATGTGCATTTTGCGATTACTGGCGTTTCGTCCATTACCAGTCGATGAAGTATTGAGTAATACTTATGATAGTGAGGTTCCTTCTACAGAAGCGACAACTATAGAGCCGACTACTTCGATGCCGCCTTCAAGTGCTATTACGCATGAAGCGTCAGCGCCATTACAGCCTTATGATATTGACTATCAAATGCAAAGTCATAATGAGTTACAAAGCCCCATTTATGATGACAGCTTCAGCATAGATGACTCTATTGGACAAAATGATAGCGTAGCACACTCAACTACTAGCTCTGAGCCAATTGTTGAGCCTGAGCCAATTGTTGAGCCTGAGCCAATTGTTGAGCCTGAGCCAATTGTTGAGCCTGAGCCAATTGTTGAGCCTGAGCCAATTGTTGAGCCTGACGCAAATGATTCTCAGTTAGCAGTACCATCAGATGAAGATCCTCGTACTTTATTACGCTGCGCCCCTCAAGAGTTGACAAGGGAGTGGAACTCGGAAAAATGGGATTACTGGCTACAGACAGCTCGTGAGGCAGAAGTGTTGGCACAGGACGAGCTGGCACTTGCCCGTCAAGGTACGATGATAGGTCAATGTAATGGAACAGCCACTTTTTTGACTAGTGTCGATAGTAGACATTTACAAGCGACTTTCCAGCAGTTAGCTGCTAAACTACAGCAACAGTTCACAAGTGCAGAGATTGATTTAAAAATTGATAGTAGTATTATGCAAAGCGATGACAAAACACCAGAGCGTCGCCAGCAAAAACGTCTGGAGCAAGCAAAAACGGTTGCTGAGATGAAGTTGCGACATACACCCGTCATGCAATATTTGACTGAGCGCGGTGAAGGAAAAATGGGTAAGGTACAGCTATATTAAGTTTCAAAAAAAGCTGTTATTAACCTCATTTAAAAATATAGATATGTTTTAGCAGTGGTTTTATATAAAATATCAAGGTGATATTGTGCTATCGCCTTGATATTTTTTTTGTTTTTATTGAATAAGCAATTTGCTTTCTTAAAAAATGAAAAATATTTAATAACGATAATATAAATTAAAATTCGTTATAATGGTTAAGTTATATTAAAAACTGAAATGAAGTTTAGGTGAGAATATGTTGGATAATTTACGCGGTATGGCTGTGTTCGCCAGTGTGGTCGGACACGGCTCTTTTAGTGGTTCTGCTCGCGAGCTTGGTATTACTACCAGTGCAGTCAGTCAGCAAATTCGTTCACTAGAGAATGAGCTTGGCGTTGTGCTATTGCATCGCTCGACTCGTAAGCTCAGCTTAACGGAAGCTGGTGAGAGCTTTTATGAGGCGGCAAAAGATGTGGTCAGCGCGGCTGAGCAAGGTCGAATCAAAGTTAATCAATTGCGAGATGAGCTAGCAGGTAGCCTACGGGTATCGACGACGCCTGAGCTTGGCGTGAATCATATATTGCCAGCGCTCTCCACATGGATGGCGGCACACGATGATTTGAGCGTGACCTATCTTGCAGACAACCACTATATCGATATGATTGATGAGCGTATCGACATCGCCATTCGCATGAGTCCATCGATTAATGACGCAAGCCTAAGTAGCCATCCTCTCACCGATGTGCGCCAGTTACTCGTGGCTTCACCCCAATATCTGCGTCAGCATCCTAAGATTAATACACCAAAAGATTTGGCTGATCATCAGCTCATTTGTATCGAAATCATGAAAGATGCCAATCAAGTCGATATGATTCAGACAGAGACCAACAAAAAAACGCGTGTGAAAATGAACTCGCGTATCTATACCAATAACGTTTTTATGGCGACAACGTTGGCAAAAGAAGGCCATGGGTTGGTTAGAATGATGGAGATGGACATCAAAAAAGAACTTGAGAGTGGAGAGTTGGTAGAGGTATTGACTGGTTATCAGTTGCCGAGCTTTGTACTATATGCCGTTACCTTAAACCGCGACCAACAACCAGCTAAAATCACTCGTTGCCTAGAAGTACTGAAGAAATATTTTCATGCAAACTAAGTGTTGTTTAGACTAGATATTGGTTGTTTCAATAATGGGTCAGCAAAAAGCCTATGGATAGAGTTGTCCATAGGCTTTTTTATTACATGCTACATATTCAAGCAAGCTTTAGAATGTTGGCTTTAATAAGTTGATCAAGCGTTCAGCGACTTGTGTGCTTTCATCACGGCTCATATTGAGCGGCGGTAGCAAACGTACCACATGGCCACCTGTCACATTGATGATAAGTTTTTGCTCGTCACGGGCACGATCTACCAATTGGCTACAATCCATGTCTTCAGGTAGCGCAATACCAATCATCATACCGGCACCGCGGCTACTTACGCCGTGTTGTCCTAGTGCATTGACGAGACTTTCTCGGATAAACAATCCTTCCGTCACCGCATTCTCCATGATGTCGCTATTTGCAAGTACATCGTACACGCTATGTACCACGCGACTGGCTAATGGCGTACCACCGTAAGTAGAGCCATGGCTACCTGCGCCAAATAATCCATTGGCACGCCCACGTACCATACAAGCACCAACTGGAAAGCCATTACCTAAGCCTTTGGCGGTCGTCAATACATCAGGGCGAGCATTGCTATGCTGATAGGCAAAATACTTGCCAGTACGACCATTACCGGTTTGCACCTCATCAAGCATGAATAACCAGTTATGAGCATCACACTCTGCTTGTAGCTCTTCTAAATAGGTAAAGCCATTGGCCGCAGTATTAAGACCACCTTCACCTTGGATCGGCTCTACAAAAATGGCGCAGATGTCCTCATAATCCAGTGCAGCCTGCTGAACGGCAGCAATGTCACCAAATGGTACACGAATAAAGTCATCATCTAGCGTATAAAACCCTTCGCGGGCTTTTGGATTAGCAGTGGCCGATAGTGATAGCAATGTACGGCCGTGGAATGACTGCTCCATCACGATGACTTTTGGGCGTGCAAAGCCTTGTTGCGACGCATACAGGCGTGCAAGCTTTAGTGCCGCTTCATTTGCTTCAGCGCCACTATTGGCAAAAAACACACTATCCATTTGAGCTGACGTACATAGTATCTCTCCTGCGCGCTCTTGCCAGTCGATACCGAACAAATTACTTGTATGAACCAAGGTCGCTGCCTGCTGTTGAATAGCATCGGTCACTTGTGGATGGCAATGTCCTAATCCACATACCGCGATACCAGTTAAGGCATCTAAGTATGGCGTATCGTCTTTTGTATAGAGCCAACTGCCTGCACCGCGGGTAAAGCTGATGGGTTGACGATTATAAGTGGGCATTAGGTAAGTAGCAGACATGTAAAACATCCTTGGTATAATAAATTGAGTAAAGAGGTAGGTTATAGCTCGTCAGAAAAAGGTGTGGTTTCTGCAGGTAACGTGTAGTCTTCATTTGCCCAAGCACCTAAGTCGATCAGCTTACAGCGACCACTACAAAATGGCTTATATTTGTTGTCTTGCCAAGCAGTTTGAGTGCCACAACGTGGGCAAGCGTAGGTTTTGGGTGCAGTGTTGGTATTAGAGTCAGTCATAATAAAGGTGGGAATATCCTTGATGTTATTAGTATCATTTGCGCACGATAGTTATTTATTATCATATAAATTGTGATGAATTTAGGAGTACTAGTTTTCGGTATATTACTATTCAATTAGATTGGCTATATAATAGCATGGGGCAGAATAATGACAAAAGACAAATGCTTTAAGGATAGTAGATGACAGACAATATCGAGTTCACACATCAGCAAGCGCGTGCCTTTCAACCACAACGACTCTCCGCACCGCGCGACTTTATGATTCCAAAAATCATCAGTGATAATAAAGACGAAAAGCCGTTAATCTTGGAGATTGGAGCAGGGAAGGGCAAGCATGCACTTAGCTTTGCCCTGCAAAATCCTGATAAGCATTTAATCGCCATTGAGCGCACACGCAATAAGTTTGATGCTTTTTCAAAGCTGGCTACACTGCAAGACCTATCGAACCTAGATGCGATCCATGCAGATGCGATTGCTTGGACGGTGCATGCGCTAAAACCCAATAGTGTGGCTAAAATATTTATTCTTTATCCCAACCCTGAACAGCATAATCCCAATCAGCAATGGCTAAATATGCCCTTTTTTGAGTTTCTACTATCTCGCTTGCAAGTAGGGGGAGAGATAATACTGGTCACCAATATTCAATCCTATATGGACAATGCAGAGCATCAAACAGCTAAGCTTTGGTGCCTACCAAATACTCGCTACCGAGTGCCTGTCGACAGCCAGCGTACACATTTTGAAGTGAAGTACCTAGCGCGGCAAGAGGTATGCTGGGAGTTAAGCATCCGTAAGCCAAAATGGTATAAAACAAGGTTTGATAATTGGCAAGCTTAATAATAGACGAAAAATAGCCTAAGTAATAAAAAATATAGTTAAAAGTGTGCCATTACAATATAATACGAAGATTAAATATAAAATAGCCTAAGCAAAAAATATAAACCAAAAAAAGCCGTCACTAAAGGACGGCCAAAATTTCGCACGTTTAAAAACTATAAATAAGGTTTGACCAAGGTACTAGGGTTGGTATGTGCATCAAGCACTGTTAAAAAAGTATATGCACCAATAAATTTGCGGCTAATAAACATGAATTCTTTTGGAGGAAGGTTAAATTCAAAAGATTGCATCGCACGAGTAGCTTTAGTGGATAAGCGTGAATGCAATTTGCTATTGGCCCAAATATAGCGATTTTGCTCATCCAAACAATCTGTAGGGATGTCATCGTTTTTCTCAGGATCGCTAAATGGCTCGGTAGCCAATAGGAACAATGAGGCAATATCAGAGCGTACTTTATCACTCATACTATCGAAGAAATCATAACCCGTCATCGCTAGAGTCATCGCCTGATGGTTGTGGTGATATCCAGCCCTTAATAGTCCACGGGCAATCGTAAGCAAATTACTATTAAATTGACGAATTGCACCAAAATCTAGCAAAACAAGTTTATCGATATCGTCTGTACTTTCACTAACTCGAACTAAATAGTTACCAAAATTAGGGTCCGTCTGCATTTCACCCCAGACAAAAATCTCTTGCATCATAATTTCGATGGCAGCTTGACCAATTGCACTGCGGCGCTCGTGAGGCAACAGCTGTAGTGCTTCAGACACGACAGTGATACCTGGCTCATATGACATACATAGCAGACGTTTTTTTGAGTAATTACGATTAATTTTAGGCACGATATAACGTGGATCATTGCTTAAACGATCGTAGAAACGCTCTGTTGTTGCTGCTTCTGCTTCATAATCGACTTCATGGTGGAGTAGGTCCCGTATTTCCTCAAACCAAGCATCGAGAGCGCGCGTTTGGGGGACGATGTTACTTACCTTTAGTAGTCGCTTAAATAGGGCGAGATCAGAGTTGATGGCATCGGCCACCCCCGGATACTGAATCTTCAACACGACTTGTTCACCAGTTGCTAATACTGTGGCCCGATGGACTTGGGCAAGAGAAGCCGTTCCAATAGGAACAGGGTCAACATCGAGCTCATTTAGTTTTTCACCCAATAGCTGGCGCAATGTTTGCTCAATTGTCGGCCAGGTAAGCGTCGCCGTATCATCATTGAGCGTTTGCAAGGCACGCGTAATCTCTGGTGGCAATATATGTTCACCATAGATGGCTAGCATTTGACCAATTTTGACAACTGAACCTTTCAATTTACCAAGCTCTGATGCCAGATAACTCGCTTGAGCTTCCATAAATGCTTGGTTACGTGCGGTCCGTGCTTCTTTATTCAAAAACATGCCAGACACACTATTACCCGCCCAACGACGACCAATATTTAAGGAGGTTTTAGCAATCGACATGCGGCGATCAAACCCTGAGGTTTTTAGACTATCGATTGATTGCTTATTGTTAGAAGGTTTAGACGTATCATTTGCCATAAATATAATCATTCATCCAGTTGGTATTGATTTGCGGGTTCGAGACCTACAATACAAGGGAGATGTGATGCACGGGTATAAAATTGTATCATATAAAGTGCATGGGTTTTATGAGCGCACACAGGCTGTTGATAGTTACTTTGTAAGTCAAAATAATTGCGTGATATTTTACCGATTTAATGTTGAGAGTTGTGCTCATGTCTGGTCTATCGTTAAGCCGCCATCTCATTTTTTATGAGCATTTCATCAAAAATAGACCTAAAAATGACTATCAAAAAATAAGACCTAGCATGCATGATGCTAGGTCAAATAATGTATAGCGTATCAGTCATATTTGCTTAATCAGACATATGGAGTGAAAAATACACGTTATCTGACAATGATTAACTCATCAAGCATTTTCACGAGCAATGGCATGATGCCCGATATCACGGCGATATTGCGCACCATCAAAGCTAATCGCAGCAGTGACTGCTAGTGCTGCTTGCTGAGCTTCAGAAATATTATTTGCTAAAGCAGTCACGCACAATACGCGTCCACCGTTAGTCACAACTTCGTTCTCATTGTCATTCGAGAATGCCGTACCAGCATGAAATACTTTAACCGCATTATCGTTCGTAGTGTCCAGCTCTGGCAAGCCAGCAATCACATCGCCTTTCGATGATGTTTCAGGATAGCCTTTCGATGCAACTACGATACCTAGAGCAGGGCGGTTGTCCCATTTGGCTTCGCTAGGCAGTTGACCTGCCAACCCTTGTGCAACCAAGTCTACCATTGATGACTGCAGGCGCATCAAAATAGGCTGCGTCTCTGGATCACCAAAGCGGCAGTTGAATTCAATTACATAAGGATCGCCTGCTTTATCAATCATAAGACCAGCATATAAAAATCCAGTATAAGGGTGTCCTGCGTCTTTCATCGCATCGACGACTGGCTGAATGACTTGTGACATCACTTTGTCATGAACGTCTTTGGTCACGACTGGCGCAGGTGAATAAGCACCCATACCGCCAGTGTTGGGACCCGTATCCCCTTCAAAAGCACGTTTGTGATCTTGGCTGGTCGCCATTGGCAAGATATTGTCACCATCAATCATGCAAATGAAGCTGGCTTCTTCACCTTGCAAGAACTGCTCGATGACCACACGACTACCAGCATCACCGAATTTGTTGTCCGCTAGCATATCGTCAATCGCTTCACGCGCTTGCTCAATAGTCTCAGCAACAATGACGCCTTTACCAGCAGCAAGCCCGTCAGCTTTGATAACAATAGGCGCGCCTTGCTCATCAACGTAAGCTTTGGCAGCAGTAGCGTCTGTAAATCCTTGATAAGCAGCCGTTGGAATATTGTTTTGTTCCATGAACTCTTTGGCAAAGGTTTTCGAACCTTCTAATTGAGCGCAGTAGGCTGTTGGACCCCATGCTTTGATACCAGCATCACGGCACGCATCAACGATACCAGTGACCAAAGGTGCTTCTGGTCCAACGATAACCATGTCAATATCATTGTTTTGGCAAAACTCGATAACAGCGCTGTGCTCGCTGGCATCAGTAGACGTTAAGACAACGTTTTGGCATTTAGGTTCAAGGGCCGTGCCAGCATTACCAGGAGCGATATAGACATTTTCGACATTGTCATCTTTTGCACACTGCCATGCCAGCGCGTGTTCACGACCACCTGAACCAATCACCAAAATATTCATCATACCTCTTGCCCTTAGCATTAAAGTTAATAATGAGCTATTCGTACGCTCGTAGATATATCGGCATATTCTAACAAAAAAACAGTATTGATTACTATGAGTATCCACTTGCCAGCACCTAATCTCGAATATTATGGCATTGAACATCATTGTCTCATTAGCAAAGGTTATCGACATGTCGTTGATTCATGAAATGATGTTGTACGCTTTAGCTCGCGCCGCAGGTGCGTTAAACTTCACTATATTGATGGCACTAAATCCTGATGGCTACATATTCATAAAAATAAGAGTAAAAAAGGAGAAAGTCTTTAGACGTCATAATAAAAGAATAAGTCGCGTGACTGGATATATTGCCATTGCATCACAAGTTATAAAGCCCTATATGCAATGACGGTAATTAACACAGATTGATAAACATAAATAGATAAACCAAACCTATAAAAAGGACGAAGGACAATGCCAAACTCCCTCAGTATCGCAAAAGAGCGCATTAGCCAGATAAGCGATATTGCTACCAGTTATGTACAAAAAGACAAATCGCTATTTGATCATTTTATCCATAGCTACTATGAGCCGCTGCATCAAGAAACTGCAGAGGCGATCAGTAATGCTGATTTGGCGGGCATGGCGCTACATCACTTTACATTGCTCAAAGCCTACGATTGCAGCAAACCACAACTGGCAGTATTGAATCCCTTAGCAGAAGAACAGCACTTTCATAGCTCACACACGGTCATTCAGATCGTGGCATATGATAGACCATTTTTAGTTGATACAATCTTGATGAGCCTAGAAGCTGAAGGTATCGATGTGCACCGCACTTACAATATTATCGTTAGTGTTAAACGCGATGAAGATGGCCAGATTACTTATGTTGAAGGCGCACATGAAAGTGCCACTTCTCATATGTCGTTGATTCATTGTGAAATTGCTTATCAAGATAATGAAAACTTGGAAGCATTGAAACAAATGCTTATGTCTAAAATTGACACGCTTGATACCGTCGTTGGCGACTGGAAACAAATGCGTGCTCAGTTAAATGACATTAAAGCTGAGCTGTCTAACAAACCACTGCCAGAAGTGTTCTACTCACAACAAGAAATCCAAGCATTTTTAGATTGGATTTTAGATGACCACTTTATCTTCTTAGGTTATCGCGAGTACCGCTTAGAAGGCGGTCACGAAATCGAAGTCACCGAACCTACTAATTTGGATTTATTTGCCATTGGTAATAGCGGTCTTGGTCTATTGCGCGGTTCAGAAGAAGACAAGATATCAGAAAGCTTCAATCAACTGCCTAAAGGGCTAAAACAATTATTAACTGAGCCGCGCGTGTTGATGCTGTCTAAATCAAGCCGTGTATCTCCGATACATCGCTCGGTATATATGGACTTTTTGGGTATCCATAAGTTCGATGATAATGGTAAATTGATTGGTGAGTATCGCTTTATCGGTTTGCTGACATCACAAGCGTATCAGCTTACCGTACAGCAAATACCGCTACTACGCGAAAAGGCCAACCAGATTATGGCCATGGCAGAATTGCCACGTGATGGTCATGCTCATCATAAATTGATGCATGTGATTAATACCTTGCCACGTGATGATCTGTTCCAAGCCAGCGTCGAAGAGCTGTACCCAATTGTCTCAGGTATTAGCCAATTACAAGACAAAAAGAGCTTACGCTTATTTAGCCGTATCGACCATTACCAACGTTTTGTCTCGTGCTTAGTTTATATTCCACGTGATAAGTTCAACACTGAGCTACGCATCAAAGTACAAAACGTTCTAAAAGATGCTTATAACGGTCTGTCTTCAGGTTTTACCACTGAATTCAATGAATCTGCGCACGCCCGCGTCCATGTCCATGTGCGCACAGTGCCAGGTCAAGTGAATGACGTTAATATCGCGACACTTGAAGCCAAATTGTCTGCACTCATGCAATCATGGGATGACAATTATCAAAAAATGCTGCTTGATAATGTGGGTGAGCAACAAGCCAACGCTTTGACTCGTCGCTTTTTAGATTACATTCCTGCTGCGTACCAAGAGCGTTTTGATGCTCGTACCGCAGTCGAAGATACGAAGCGTCTGGCGGGACTGACCGCAGAAAACCCAATGATTTGGCATTTATACCAGTCGACAGGCGATGCACGTAACCAACTTCACCTAAAGCTATACGGTCGCGAGCAGCCTGTTATCCTATCAAAGGTGCTACCAATACTTGAAAACTTTGGTGTATCGGTTATCTCAGCACAGACTTATGAGTTTGATTTGCCAGAGCAGTCTATTTGGATGCAAGAGTACGAGCTGACGCTAGAGCATGTCGATACGGTCAATATGCAAGTCGTGCGTGGTCAGTTCGAAGATAGCCTCAAGCAAATTTGGGCAGGCCGTGTTGAGAGCGATTCGTTCAATGAGTTGGTACTAACGACCAAGCTCGACACTTATGATGTCGTCGTATTACGTGCGCTGTCTCGCTATATGCTACAAGCTCGTGCGCCATTCTCCAGTGCTTATATTCAGCAAACTGTCGTTAAAAACAGTGATATCAGTGTGGCATTGGGCAGCTTGTTCGATGCGCGCATGAACCCTGAATATAGTGATGAGACGCGCCAAGAAAAAACAACGAAAATTCAAGAGAAAATCACTGCTGCGTTAGCAGATGTCGATAGCCTAGACGAAGATCGTATCTTGCGCTGGTACTTAGATTTGATCAATGCGATGGTACGTACCAACTTCTATCAAGTAGATAGCGACGGTCAACGCAAAGATCGTTTGTCGTTTAAGTTCTTGGCAGCAGACATTCCAAACCTACCTAAACCAAAGCCAATGTTTGAGATATTTGTCTATTCACCGCGCGTTGAAGCGGTGCATCTACGCGGCGGAAAGGTCGCCCGTGGTGGTCTGCGCTGGTCAGATCGTATGGAAGATTTCCGTACCGAAGTACTTGGTCTTGTCAAAGCACAGATGGTCAAAAACGCAGTAATCGTTCCTGTTGGCTCTAAAGGCGGCTTTATTGTCAAAACCAAAAGTATGGCTGATGGTCGTGAAGCGTTCCAAGCAGAAGGCATTGCCTGCTATCAAACGTTCTTACGCGGTATGCTTGATGTCACAGACAACATTGTAGATGGCAACATCGTCCCGCCAGCCAACACAGTACGTCATGATGAAGATGATCCGTACTTGGTTGTCGCAGCGGACAAAGGCACAGCGACTTTCTCTGATATCGCCAATGCGCTCGCAGCAGAGTACAACTTCTGGCTGGATGATGCCTTTGCTTCAGGTGGTTCAGTAGGTTATGACCATAAAGCAATGGGTATTACAGCGCGCGGTGGTTGGGAGTCGGTCAAACGTCACTTCCGTATGCGCGGTATGGATATCCAAAACCGTGATGACTTTACCGTGGTCGGTATTGGTGACATGAGTGGGGATGTATTCGGTAATGGTATGCTGCTCTCAACGCATACTAAGCTCGTTGCTGCCTTTAACCACCTGCATATCTTTATTGATCCTAATCCAGACACGGCGGCCTCATACGCGGAACGCGCACGCTTGTTTGAGCTACCGCGCTCATCATGGGCAGATTATAACGACTCCTTAATCAGTCAAGGTGGTGGGATATTCTCACGCCAAGACAAGACTATCGCTATCAGTCCTGAGATGAAATCGCTCTTTGATATCAGTGCAGACAGCCTTGCACCGAACGATTTGATCAGTGCGTTATTACGTGCGCCTGTCGATCTCATCTGGAATGGTGGTATCGGTACTTATGTCAAAAGTGCAAATGAGACGCATGCCGATGTTGGCGATCGAGCCAATGATTCGCTACGTATCGATGGTAATGAGCTACGTGCAGCCGTCGTTGGTGAAGGTGGTAACTTAGGTCTAACCCAGCAAGGTCGTATCGAATACGCTCAAACGGGCGGACGCATATATACAGATGCCATCGATAATTCAGGCGGTGTAAACTGCTCGGATCATGAAGTCAATATCAAAATCTTACTTGGCAAAGTGGTCGAGCAAGGCGATATGACGCTGAAGCAGCGTAATGAATTGCTTGAGAGTATGACTGACACCGTAGCAGAATTGGTACTACGTCAGAACTACTTGCAACCACAAGCCATTGAGCTGAGTCATATTCGCGCCGCAGCCAATCTAAGCGATCATCAGCGCTTTATCCAAATGTTAGAGAATGAAGGGCGCCTGGATCGTGCGATTGAGTATCTACCATCAGATGAAGAGATTACGAAACGTCAAAAAGCAGATACTGGTCTGACCAACCCTGAGCTCGCAGTCGTCTTGGCTTATGGCAAAATGTGGGTCTATGACAATCTGTTATCATCTGATTTACCAGATGATCCGTACTTCATTAACGAGCTACGCAAATATTTCCCAGATGAGCTTGCATCACGCTTTTTTGATGAGATGACTGAGCACCGCTTGCATCGTGAAATCATCAGCACTTACTTGACCAACAGTGTGGTCAACCGCTTAGGTATTGAAGCGCTATTCCGTCTGTTTGAGGAAACCGATCAATCACTAGCGACTATCGTGCGTGGTTATGCGATTAGCCGTGATGTATTCAACGTATCGCGCGCTTGGCAAGCATTAGAAGCACTAGATAACCAAGTTGAAGCAACACTACTGCTGAACCTTGAGCTGCGTCTACGTGATGCGCTTGAGCGTGGTGTGGTCTGGTTCATCAATGCCTTTGGTCAAAACTTGCAAGTTGCTGATATGATTAGCCGCTTTAGTGATAGTGTTGAAAAACTGACTAAGCCAAGTGGTTTTATCGAGCAGCAGTTTGCCCAATATTTGCAAGAAGACACCGAGCGTTTGATGCAAAAAGATCTGTCTGACAACGATGCTACCTTATTTGCGATGCTACCGTATCATGTCGATGCGCTTGATGCTGCATTGCTGGCTGAGCAATATGAGCGTCCTGTTGATGAGATTGCAACCCTATACTTTGAAGCCTATCAAGTGTTGCAGTTAGATTGGATGATGGACAATATTGCCAATTTACCACAGCAAGACTACTGGGATCGCCGTGCACGCCATGCGTTAGTGAACGAGTTGTCACGTAGCTTGCGCCTACTAATGGATGCGGTACTGTCTAAACCAGATGCCAAGCAAGCATTTAGTGAATGGAAAGCAAGACACGTCGATCAGCTTGCAGCAGTCACGACAGAGATGAATAAGTTAGATGAGCTGCATAGCAACGATGAAGAAGGTCAAATTGGTCTGTCAACGCTGTCAGTATTGATGAGTGAGCTGAGTGGTTTAGTCACTAAATAATCAGTTACTCAGTAAGAAATAAATATCTGTAAGTTCAAAAAAACCACCGTTCTTAATGTTCGGTGGTTTTTTATTGTCTAAACAAAATCGTTTAATCGAAAGTAGAGTAGAAAGTAGCAAACTGACTAGCTTAAATTACGAGGCTTTTTCACTGACAACTTTGTGACATCCTTGACCACTAATTCGGCTAAAGCCGCCCGAGAGCTTTTCGACCTTAATTTGGGTTAAGATACGATCTTTTAGCGCCTGTACATGGGAGATTACCCCGATTAATTTTCCTTCTTGCTGCAAATTGGTCAGTGTATCTAGCGCAATATCCAAAGACTCTTCATCCAAGGTACCAAAACCTTCATCTAAAAATAGCGAGTCCACGCGAATATTTTGGCTGGCCATTTGTGATAGTCCTAGTGCTAGAGCAAGGCTAATAATAAAGCCTTCACCGCCTGAGAGATTTTTGGTACTACGAATCTCACCGCCTTGATAATTATCAATGACGTTGAGCTCAAGCGGGCTATTGTCATCACGAGCCAGCAGGTAGCGATCACTCATTTTTTGCAGCTGAGTATTGGCATGATTAACCATCAGATCAAAAGTGAGGCCTTGAGCAAAGGTACGATACTTTTTGCCATCAGACGAGCCAATCAATTTATGTAGCTGTTGCCACACTTGTAACTTCTCTTTTTGGGCATTGATGGCATCAATCTGTGCCTGTTGCGTGCTTTTCTTATCCTCATTGTCTCGTAACTGCTGACTGATTGCACCAATTGACTCAATGCAGCTATTAAACTTCTCTTGGACTTGCGCTTGCTGCTGGATAAGCGTTTCTTTATCGTCTGTTGTCAGCGGATTAGCTTGCTTATCTTCTAATGCTTTCTCGGTTTCTTTCAATAAGGATTGCGCTTGCTTGAGTGCATAATCAATATGTTCTTGCTGCTGCTTGAGTGCATTACGCTCATCCATAGGCAAGCGCGCCGCCAAAAAATCGGGTTCTGCGTAAAAACTTGAGGAGGCAAGTGCCGTTTGGAACTGGTTTTCTAGAACCTGCACGGTATCAGCTGCTGCTTTGATTTGCTGCGTGATTTGCTCTCGTTGGTCTTTTAGCTGCTTGAGCGTGTATTCAGCACTGTCTAGTTGTCTTTGGGCAACGGACTGATCGGTTTTCGCTTGTTCTAATGCCTCGCGCAAACGCTGCTCTTCTGCATCGGGATCTTTGTCGGCGAAGACATTGATTCTGTGTGTTTGTAGCTGCTCAAGCGCCTTTATTTTTTCAATCACGAGTTGAACCAGACTATCAAGCTCCTGTTGGTCTTTATCCAACTGGGTTTGTTTGGTATCGATCTGTATTTCTAGACCGCCTAGTTCTGTCGCTAGCTTTTGCTGATGCTCTTTATAATTATTAAGCCCATTTTTTATGGTTATAAGCGCTGCGTGCTGCTGACGCAATGTCGTGATATGCGTATGATAATCCGCCTCGTTTAGGATAACTTGGCTATCAATACTTTCCATCAGGGGATGTAAAGTTGGCTTCGAGGTGCGTATCTGCGCGATTTCGTTTGACTGAAACGTGCCGGCGGCGTATCTTTCTAAGAGCTGAATGATGTCATTTTTAAGGGTGGTTAATTCAGAGAAATTATCGTGAATGTGTTTATCTGTATTATCTATACTCACGGATGTTATTTTGATATTCGTCTCAATCCCATTAATATCGCTTGCCAGCTTATGCTGCTGTTGTGCTAATGCGCTAATGTCCTCGCGCATGGTAGCGAGCTTCTCACCAAGCCTCTGATAATTGGACAGCGTGCCTTTAAGTGATGCTTTACGTTCGGTCAATTGATGTTGAGTGCTCTTTAACACCGGTATTATATCTACATGTGTCTCAAGTTGCTGCAATGGTTGTATCATTGCCGCGATAAAAGGTGAGTACTTTTCCTTCAGGACTAAACTCACTGACTGCTTGATATCAGCTGCTAGTTTTTGTGCTTGATCTTGTAGTAGGTTTTTCTGTTTTTGCTGTCGCTCAAGCTGCTGCTGTTTGGTTGCTTGACTGATACGATGTACAGATAAGCTGTTTTCCAAATCGGATATGGTGGTGTCCAGCTCTATCATTTGTTGCTGAATCTGATCTGCTTCGGTATCTGATATCAAATGCGGGTGGTTTGCGCCATAAGGATGCTCAAGCGATCCGCACAGCGGGCAGGGATGACCGTCTTTTAGATCAGCAATGTGGCTTTCTAGAGTGGCTACTTTTTGTAGTAGATATAACTGTGTTTGTTTGTCTTGCCGCTTGTCTTTAGTGGATTGGATAGTGGATGCTTTATTAGTAATGATATCAGCCAGCACTACCAGATCGTCTTGTATTACTGGTAGCTCAGTGTCTATATCTTTGATCTGTGCGCGAAGCTCATTGAGCTTATCTGCTTTTGACTCTATTTGTTCAAGCTGACGATCGAGGCCATCTATCTGTTCTTGTTCGCTGCGTATCTCAGGTAGAGACTGTCTTTCAATTAATTCGGCTTGCTTTTGTTGCAATTTCTCGATCTGAGCTTGCAGAGCTTTTTCTTTAGCCGCTTGATCCTTTTGTAGTGGATACAAGGTTCTAAGATGGCTTTGATACTGGTCTGTATTGTGTTTTTGGTTGGCCTTGCTGATATTTAAATCAGCATTGTCTTGGAGCAGTGCTTTTAAACTGGTGCAATAACTCTTAAAATTAGCAATATCGCCGTCGATGTCATTTAAGTCATTTGCACCATTAAGATTGCGCGCTATATCTGCTAATTGGGATTTATTTTGTACTGCTTGTTGTTGATGGTGATCAATCTCTAGGCGTAAGCGCTGAGTATGGTCCGATAAAGTATTCTCCCTTTGCTGCGCTTCTTTTAATCCCTGCGTTTGCTGCGTAATGTCGATATCTAGTCTACGCGCTTCTCTAATATTAGGTAAGGTGGATCGCAGCGCTTCATCAGCGGCTTGTACGCGAGTTTTTACGGTATCTAGCAGCACGTTCGCTTGGTGTAAGTTATTCTGTGTTTGCGGCAGCGTATCGTTAATTCCTTGCTGTTCATTTTGTAAACGTTTTAGATTATTGCGGTCAGAGGCAAGCTTTCCGTATTGACTATCAATCTCCAACGCCTTATTGGCAGCGGTTAAGCGTCTAGCGTCATGGATAAAGTCTTGCTGAGCCTGCTGAGCCTGCGCTAGATCATTTTGATAAGTATTCAGTTTTTCTTTTGATTCTGTGACGCTATCTAGCCACTTTATCTTTTCGACCAAATCTTGAATTTCTCGCTGCTGCGTACTCTGGGTGCTTTGATATGACTGCAAATCGGCTCTTAATTGACCTTCTTCTTCGGCATATAAAAGTGCCAAGCCATCTAAACCATATTGCAGTTTACTCAATATCTCTTCTTCAGTGCGTTTTTTATTATGAACATGTGTTGAAATGGTGGCATAAATATCAGTACCTGTAATTTTTTCTAAAATATCGGCACGCTCGTCAGCTTTTGCCTTCAAAAAAGCTGAAAAACTGCCCTGAGCCAGCAATATAGAGCGAGTGAACTGCTGAAAGTCCATCCGAGTCAGTTCAATTATTTTATTTTTGGTATGTTTTAGCGTGCTCTCTAACAGCTCATCTTCTTTTGACGAGTCATCAACGTTTATCTTAGCAATTTCATGAGTTGCGTCTTGCAGATTGCCATCTGCCTTATTATAAGCACGGCGCTGTCCCCAACGGCAGCGGTACTGCTCACCATTTAAATCAATCACGACTTCAGCGAAGCATTCCGCTGTTTGCCGCGTCATTACTTCATTGCTGCTTTTGCTGATACTGTTGATCCTTGGTGTTTCACCATATAGCGCCAGACAAATCGCATCCAATATGGTGGTCTTGCCAGCGCCAGTCTGTCCTGTGATCGCAAAGATACCTTCATTGGTAAAAGCGGTGTCAGCAAAATCAATGTGCCATTCACCTTTGAGAGAATTGAGGTTTTTGAGTCTGAGTTCGATTAGGCGCATGGATATATCTTATTATTAGTGATAGCAGCAACTGCAAAAATTTAGAAAATAGAAGTGCGATAATGATTCACACTTATATTATTCTGCCTGTTTGTCCTCATGATGTAAGTGATAAAGTATCTGACCATAGGCATCACGCAACGAGTCTTTTTGTGACTCAGCCACCTCATTAATCGTCAAGCAGCGCTCAAATACTTCCATCTCATTCAAGTCTTGCAGATTCTCCGAGGTTTGCTGTTGGTTAAGCACTTTATTATAAGTGCGGGTGTTCTTAATCTTTAATACCTCACATGTCAGCCCATCTACCATCGTTTGTACTTGCTCACGTAAGTCACTGACAATCTCGTCACCCGTATAGACCACCTCTAACCAAACAGAATCCGTTGGTGTGAGTGATTTTATCGTTTGTGAGATTGTGGTTAGGTCACCAGATATCTGCGCTAGCTGTTGGAACTTTGGAATGGGTAGAGAAACTACTTGCATCTGATTGTGGTCATCATGATGCAAAACTTCGTTAGAAGTAATGGAGTCGTTAGGCTTGGGTTTATGCTGTTTTTGATCGTCAGTGTTCGCTTGAAGAGCCGCTGTTGTTATCTCATGATTATCAGCTGGCGCGTCAAATCCAAATAAGTCATCCATATAGGCAGTGGCTTGACTCGCTATTTTCTTAGCAGTCTTTTCTGCTGATTTTTCAACCTTAGTAACCGTATTAGATAGATGAGGTACAACGCTATCAGATGTGATGTTTACTTCTATGATTTCATTATCAACATTAGCTATAGCACCAAACTGTACCAGCAATACCTGTTTTTGCTGTTTTGCCTCTCCGAACCCCATCGCGATGGGTGAGCCTGAGTAGCGAATACTCTCACGACCGCCAACGCGCTGTGGTACGTGCAAATGCCCAAGTGCGACATAGTCAAAACCCTCATCAAACATATCAGCGGAGATTTTGCCAAGTGAGCCAACATAGAGATCGCGCACGCCGTCATCATCGGTTGTTTTGCCACCAGCGGCGAATAGATGACCTGTGGCAATGATAGGGATATGCCGTTGATGTACCTCGATTAATTTGGCCTGCTGTTCTCTAGCAATCGCTGCTACCTCATCATAGTGAGCGCGAATACCTCTGATAACATTGGCATCTTTGCTATCCGCAGACTCGCCAGCGCTACTGCTACGTACATCACGGTCGCGCAGGTAGGGTACAGCGGCGATAATGCAATGAGGATTGTTATCATCATCACCTAAGACCAATACCTCATCTTCTAAATCATCACAAGCAGTCCCAATCACATGGACATTCAAAAATTTGAGCACATTGCTTGGCGCATCCAAAAACGTCGGTGAGTCATGATTGCCTGCGACAATGACCACATGCTGACAGCAGGAACGTGAGACCTTACCCAAAAACTCATAATATAGCGCTTGGGCTTTATTGCTGGGCGTCATGGTATCAAAGATGTCACCTGCGACAATCAATATATCTACTTGCTGTGCGCTAATGGTGTCTTTTAGCCACTGCAAAAATGCCTCAAACTCTTCATAACGCAGACGACCATAAAGCCTGCGCCCCAAGTGCCAATCGGACGTGTGCAATATTTTTAAAGGTCTAACAGAGATATATTTAGAAGCAATAGATAGGGGCATAGTTTGGCTTATCATTAAACGTCAGAACATTAATTAGGTAGCTTTCATTCTAGCAAGAATCGTTGAGATTTTCTCTGTTGCCAAAAGAAAACCCTACCAATAGATAATTGACAGGGTCGCTTTGCGGTACAGGTAATAATAAAACACAGAAGATTAATCGATGATGAGCTGCTCTAGATCGTCCCCTGAATTTGTCGCAAGATTTGCAATCATCGATAGCGCATGAGCTTGTTGATCTATGGGCTGTTTGACTGCTTCACCTCTTGAGCCTTCACGTAACCAGTTTTTAGCTATGTCATCGCTGCTTTGGTTGTGCTGCTGATTTTGTAAATTGTACCAAGCCAAATCATGATGCAAGCTGACCACTTCGCCCATAATAAGCAGGGCAGGCGTCGGCAGCTGAGCGGTTTCTTGCTGACTGACGATGCTGGCAAGCGTACCTGTTAGGACTTGCTGATTGGGCATACTGGCATTAGAGACAATGGCAATTGGCGTATCAGCGCTACGACCAGCGTCAACCAAGCCTTCAGTCAAGCGCGCCAGCGAATGCAGACCCATATAAAATACCACCGTCTCATCGGTGTTCAAGAAGTTTTTAAAGTTGTTGTTGGGCGTGCCTGCCTTCAAGAATCCTGTCACAAAACGTACGGACTGTGAGTGGTCACGGTGAGTTAAGGGTATGCCAGCATAGCTAGCAGCGGCATTGGCAGCGGTGATCCCTGGTACGACCTGATACGGCACACCATGAGCGCGCAGGCTTTCAATTTCTTCACCGCCACGACCAAAGATAAATGGATCGCCACCTTTTAATCGAACCACACGCCGACCTTCTTTGGCGCTATTGACCAATAACTCATTGATGCCAAGCTGCGCGACAGTATGGTTACTGCGTTTTTTACCGACAAACACTTTGTCTGCATCACGGCGGCAAAGATCCAGCACTTGTGGAGATACCAAGGCGTCATAGTAGACAATATCTGCTTGCTGCATCAAACGCAGCGCTTTAAATGTCAAAAGCTCTGGGTCACCAGGGCCTGCGCCAACGATATAGACTTCGCCTACGGGGGGTGATTTTTTTTCTGACTCGTCTGATAGCGTAGGCGTTGTATTTTCCGCAGCATGGGCTTTATCATGAATAGCAGCGGCAGTACTATCTAAATCCGCTTGCAACTGGGCAGCCGCTTCGGTTTCATTACCCGCAAACATCAGCTGACTGACTTGACCCTCAAACGCGCGCTCCCAAAATTGGCGGCGTCCCGTCAGCGTTGGTATTTTGGACTTTACCTCACTGCGAAAATCCCCTGCCAACTTGGCCAATTTACCATAGCCTTGCGGGATTAAGGTTTCAAGGCGTGCCCGTAATAGCCGTGCCAATACAGGCGCTTTACCATTTGATGAAATGCCGATGACAATAGGGTTACGATCAATAATGGCTGGAAAGATAAAATCGCACAATGGCGGCGTATCGACCACATTGACCGGGATATTTAGCTCAGTCGCATCTGCGTGAATCTCATGGTTAAGCGTTTCATCGTCAGTCGCGGCAATGATCACGCGAGCGCCTGACATATAGGATTTGTGATAGTTTTTTTCAATCAACTCGTGCTTATTGTCGCTCAGTAACTCTCGTATTTCGTGGCTGATATCAGGCGCAAGAATCATAATGCACGCACCCGCACGGCTGAGCAAGTCCGCTTTACGCAGTGCCACTTCGCCGCCGCCCACGATGAGCACTTTACGGCCTTCTAATTTAAAAAATAGCGGGAAGGTGTTCATAGTGTCACCATATATTGAATTATTTATTATAAAAGTAGAAAAGATATAAGGAATGCCGCCATTATGAGGTATCACAGACACACTCTCACCTAATGAATTGGCATTAGTATATTCGTTTTTGAAATATTAATTGATATTTTTCTTGCTAATAGGAATAGATTAAATGATTTTCTTAAATCAATAAATTATTTAATACACGCTAACATATCCCAAAATTAGGGTGTGCTAGCATGTCTTAAGATAATTAATCGTATATCAATAATTCACAATATTTAAAAAGAGTAAGCATACTATGAAATTATAAGACAGAGTGGCAATTATATTTGGTGGCATTTCAGGGTTGGGCGAGGCGACGGCAAAGGCGTTTGCTAATGAAGGTGCTAAAGTCGTCGTCACAGGACGCGATAAGGTGGCGGCGCTATTATTTAGGTCGCAAATAGCTTTAGTAGTTGCAAATATGATCGTCAATCATAAAAAAGCCCTCTCTTAAATTAAAGAAAGGGCTTTTTTCATTCAGAAAACACTAAAATTACAGCTGCGTGTGCAGACCGCACTCACGGCTCTCTTCTACCTTAGTTGGATCAAAGTAGTCATGCTCGTTTGGCAAGTTGTGCTCATCTAAGTATACATCCAAATCTGCATCAGTTTTTTCAAACAATGGCGCTACTTTCAATACGCCATCTTTTGATAAGCTAAGTACATCAAGCCCTTGACGGAACTCAGTTTGGTCTTTACGAATCGCGTTAAACCATACGTCAGGCTTTAGCTCAGCAAGGGCGCGGCGGAATGGCTCAAGTTTCACTTGTTCAGTGAACTCGCCATGTTGCGGGTTGTCAATGCCTGGGATGCCATTCATGGTTGAATCACGGTGTGCAGCGGTTTGTTTTGGGATATAAGTCACAACGTTGAGATCAAGATCACGAATCAATTTGTTGGCAAATTGATAGGTCGCATCGGTGTTATAGCCTGAATCTACCCACAATACCGTGATGTCAGGGCGCTGCTTGGCAACCAAATGCAAGATCGCTGACTCATAAGGACGGAAGTTGGTGGTGATGATTGGGTTTTTGGCTTGCGTCAGCGCCCACGCTACAATCTCTTCTGGTGATTTACCTTGCAAATCTTGGTTTGCTTGGTCGATATCTAGGTTTGGGTGTAATTGGCTCATAATACATTCCTTAATAATTGTTAATATAAAAATGGTTCTTTAATATCGCGTTTAGGTTTTTGAGAACATCGGTAATGCTGAAGCGTCTCGACCATCATAGCTACTGGCTAGAGCAGTGAAGGCTTGGCTAATATCAGATTTAGCATCATGCTCATTGAGTACAAAGCTAGTAGCACCAGCGCGCAGCAAATAAGCGATTTGATCACGACCAAACGCGCCTGCCATGCGAATATCACCTTCATAACCAAGCTGACGCAGAGTCTGTGCAAAACTAAAACCGCGACCGTCCACAAAACTTGGGACATGAATGACGATCAAGTCTTGCGTCAATAAAAAGTCTTTTACATCAGGCAGATCATCAGCATCGGTGTTGGACGTGATCCACACACCCAATCGGCTGCTGTGCTGCTTGAGGATATCCAATACTTGCGCGAGCAAACCGTTTGCCAGTTTTCCATCAGCATTTAATAAATCTGCTAATGGGACAAGTACATCAACTTTTTCTTGTTTGTGTAACAGCTCAAGTAAGGTCAGGTTTGATAACGCGATACCGTCAGGCAGCTGCGCTGTCGCTAGCGCTTGCCAAGTATCTTCGCCACTGATGTCTGCGCCATGGCTATCGAGCACATGATGATTAGCCATAGACCTTCTCCTTAAAGGGGGCGATACCAACGCGGTCAATCACGTCACCAAAACCCTCAACATCTTGTTCGTTAGTGCCGCGTATATCGAGATACACATCTAAAATGGTTTGTAAGGTGCTGGCCACATCATCCGCTGGCACCGCTTTTCCTAAGATTTTGCCCAATTTGGCGTCATTACTAGAGTTACCGCCAAGGCTAATCTGATACCAGTGCTCGCCTTTTTTGTCCACACCCAAGATACCGATATCACCTGTGTGATGATGGGCGCAAGCATTCATGCAGCCTGACATGTTTAGGCGAATATCACCAAGATCATACAAGTAATCCAAATCATCAAACTGCTTTTCGATTTGCTCAGCGATATTGTGCGTAGTCGCATTGGCCAGTGAGCAATAATCCCAACCTGGGCAGACAATCATGTCGGTTAAGGTGTTGATATTGGCGCGTGCTAAATGCAAATCTGATAGCTGCTGCCACAATTCATAAAGCTCATTGGTTTGCACATCAGCGAATACCAGATTTTGCTGATACGTACCGCGCAATTCACCAAAGCTATAACGATCAGACAAATCGGCAAGCGCATCCATTTGCGCATCACTCAAGTCACCTGATGGCACATAACGACCGTCCACCAGTCCGGCTTTTAAAGAGATCACGACCGCACGGTAACCGTCCACCTTATGTGCCACGGTGTTTTGCTTATACCAATCAGCGAAATCTTTATTGTCTGCCAATTGTGCTTGCAACTCTGATTGTACTGCGAGCGCATCAAATGACTGATAATCAGGCATGCTAAAGTAGCTAGCAGCGGTGTCAAAATTCTCTTCAGTCAAAGTAAGCGGGCCGTCTTTGGTGTGCGCCTCCCACTCAGCCTCCACCAATTTGGCAAACTGATCGCCGCCTAAGCTATCAACCAAAATTTTAATACGGGCTTTGTACTTGTTATCACGGCGACCATGCAAGTTATAAACGCGCAAAATGGCATCGAGATAGCTGAGTAAATGCTCACGAGGTAAAAACTTGCGAATCGTTTTACCAATAATAGGCGTACGTCCTAAGCCACCACCAACGATCACTTCAAAGCCAAGCTCGCCTGCGTCATTGGTAACGACGTGCAGACCCACATCATGTACTTGCGTTGCCGCACGATCCGCTTCGGTACCGATGACTGCAATTTTAAATTTACGTGGTAAAAAAGCAAACTCAGGGTGGAAGGTTGACCACTGACGAATGATTTCGCAATAAGGACGTGGATCAGCAATTTCTTCTTTATGGATACCCGCATAAGGATCGGTTGTGGTGTTACGAATACAGTTGCCTGAGGTTTGGATGGCATGCATCTGTACCGTTGCCAATTCTGCCAAAATGTCTGGCACTTCTTCTAGTTTTGGCCAGTTCAGCTGAATATTGGTACGGGTGGTCATGTGCCCATAGCCTTTATCATACTTACGGGTAATCTCAGCCAATTTGCGTAGCTGATAGCTGGCAAGCAAGCCGTAAGGAATGGCAATACGCAGCATCGGCGCATAACGCTGGATATACAAGCCGTTTTGCAATCGCAGTGGCAAAAACTGCTCTTCTGGCAGCTCACCTGCCAAAAATCGCTCAGTTTGGTCGCGAAATTGGGCAACTCGTTCGTCTACTAACGTCTGGTCAGCGTAATTATATTGATACATGACGTAATCTCAGTTTTGTTTTTGGTCTTAAAAGCAGCGATGGCAGCAATCTAATATCTGTGCTCGTAGGTGATAGACTTTACCACAAATCGCAATTTAAACAATTCAGGGTCACATCATATAAGCTTCTATCTATAAACATAAATTCCTTTCAGACATATCCATATCCAAACACAGCATAAATTTTCATAACGAAAGTTAGGTAGCCTATGCTTATCAAATTTAACGCCTGATCACTAGTACGCTACTTCTTATCTATCGACGGCTTTCTTCTCAGTTTTGTATATTTAATCACTTTCGTATTTTTGCTCATCTCTTCCAACCATTCTTTCTAATAAGAGGTTTTAATAACGATATGTCTCAGACCCAGATTCAGTCCCAAAGCCAAAATCAATCCCAATCAAAGCTGGTTCCACCACATGGCAGTGCCGAGCTAAAGCCACTGTTGTTAGAAGGCGAAGCACGCGAGCAAGCACTAGAGCTTGCCAGCACCTTACCAACCATTACCTTAAGCTCACGCGAGCGTGGTGATCTGATCATGTTCGGTATTGGCGGCTTTACACCATTAAATGGCTTTATGAATAAAGCTGATTGGCAAGGTGTGGTTGATAACATGCGCTTGCAAAGTGGGGATAATAAAGGTTTGTTTTGGCCCATTCCGATCACCTTGTCTGCACCAAAAGCGACGGCGGATAGTTTGAGTCAAGGCAACAAAGTGGCATTGGTCGCACAAGATGGCGAAGTTATGGGCATCTTAACAGTAGAAGAGACCTATGCCATTGATAAAGAACACGAGTGTCAGCAAGTATTTACCACCACAGATCCAGAGCATCCAGGCGTCCAGCAAGTATTGGAGCAAGATGATGTCAATATTGCAGGTAGCGTAGAAGTACTGAGCGAGGGCGAGTTCCCAACGCGTTATCCTGGTATCTATAAAACGCCCGCGCAAACACGTCAAATCTTTGAAGAGAAAAACTGGAAGACTGTGGCGGCTTTCCAAACGCGTAACCCGATGCACCGCTCACATGAATATCTGGCCAAAATCGCAATTGAGATCTGCGATGGTGTGATGATTCATTCATTGCTCGGCGCACTAAAACCAGGTGACATTCCAGCAGAAGTACGTCAAGAAGCCATCAAAACCTTGATTGATAATTACTTCAAACAAGACACGGTCATTCAAGCAGGTTATCCATTAGATATGCGCTATGCTGGTCCACGTGAAGCCTTATTGCACGCGTTATTCCGCCAAAACTATGGCTGTAGTCATCTGATCGTTGGTCGCGATCATGCTGGTGTGGGCGATTACTATGGCGCGTTTGATGCGCAAACCATTTTTGAACAGGTTGGCAAAGACGATCTCATCACCCAGCCGCTAAAAATTGGCTGGACGTTCTGGTGTAATGCTTGTAATGCGATGGCATCTGACAAGACTTGCCCGCATGACGCGTCTGAACACGTTAAAGTATCAGGTACCAAGCTGCGTAAAGCGCTGTCAGAAGACATGGAAGTACCAGAGAACTTTAGCCGTCCAGAAGTGCTTGAGATACTACGTAACTACTACGGTAGCATCGCTCGTGAAGAACGTGCTGAGATCAAACTCACGGGCGCCTCTGCGGTGTAAACCCTAGCGTGTCAGCATAAAAAATCAGTGCTACATTAATAATAAAAAAGGTGTCAGACTTATGGTCTGGCACCTTTTTGTTTTTATCATTTTTAGCATCTCTCACCGCAGTTAGCGTGAGCTATCAAACCTCTAAATCTTCTGTCAGCTTTTGATACTCTCCCGCAAGTGAGCCACCGCCTGAGCAAAAATAATTCAGCGCATACGTATCTGGGCTATCAATCGTCAGCATATTGTCTTTAAATTGAAAAAAGACGGTGCTGTCATTTGCCTGTGCCTGAAAAATTGTACCGTGTGCCGCGTCTTGCCCCATTAATATCGCCTTACCATCAAACTGACAAGTCTGTTTTTTGATATCACTACGTGAGCGAACTTTTATATCGATTTGTTGGTCACTCTCTGCACGCACCATGACGCCAACCCAGTCATAGCCTTGTGCGCGTTTGTCATAATCTGCAGAAGCATAATCACCAGAAATATAGTCTTTCATAACATCCACTGGAATTGAATGAACCGCTACAGCATTGTTCGCAGAACTCTTCACCGCGGGCGTCAAATTATGACAACCCGTTACGGCAGCTAGGGTAGTGGCTATCAATGTTAATGCTGCAATAGAATGAAAGCGATGGGACGAAAAAGTCATAAAAAGGCCTTTGGTTAAATAAGACGGTAAAATGGATATAGCATTGGCGCTTGGGCCCTACCATATAGAATAAGGGTATAGCCTAGCTAAATTATAGCCTATTTAATAAGCCTGCCTGCAATGATTTACCTCACGTTTCCCATAATTTCCTAAAAGCATATGCTAAGTGCTTATGCCAACATCAAGACTTGATAAGCGGATTCGTCACTAAGCGTTTGCTATTTATGCTGCTAGCATAGCTTTCATCATCCGAAAACCGAAATCAACAGAGTAAAAGTCAAAAGAACCAAGCTCAAATGATTGTAAGCCCTATGATGATGGTCAAAATTTTGACAACACGCTTCTACCACCTTTATCGAGAGCATCATGCAAAAAAAATTCCAAAAATTCCGCATTGCTAGCATCCAGCCAACCAATACTAAACATATAAAAGCGCGGGTACTTACCACTAGCGGCATGCTCGCAGCAGCGATCATGATGACAGGATGTAGTCCAACCGAAGAGGCGCAAAACGAGGCAGCAAACAACGCTAATGGTGAGACGCAGGATGTCAATCTACTCAATGTCTCCTATGATGTGTCTCGTGACTTTTATAAAGAATATAACGCGCTATTTAGCACTGATTATCAAAAAGCCCATCCAAACAGTAAGGTCAATATCAACCAATCGCATGGCGGCTCTAGTAAGCAGGCGCTCTCTGTTGCCAATGGACTACAAGCAGATGTGGTCACCTTTAACCAAGAGAGCGATATGAATCTGTTGGTGGAGAAAGGTCTAGTCGCTTCTGATTGGCAGCAAGCACTACCCAATAATGCTGTGCCGTACACCAGCACTATGGTGCTACTGGTTCGTGCAGGTAATCCAAAAAACATTCAGGATTGGTCAGATTTAGCCCGTAACGATATCGATGTGGTCACGCCCAATCCCAAGACCAGTGGTACGGCACGTTATGCCTTTTTGGGGGCTTACGGCTATGGCTTGCATCAATTTAAAGAAAACAGTAGCGACAACCCTGTTAAAACCAATGACTTTATCAAAAAGCTGTTGGCAAACGTGGTCACTTATGACAATGGCGCACGTGCTGCGACGACCAGTTTTACTCAGCGCGGCCTAGGTGATGTACTCATCACCACCGAAAATGAGGCGAATTTGGCCGCTCAGCAATTCGCTAAAGGTCAGGTCGATATTGTCTATCCCAGTTACTCGATTACGATTGCCAACCCAGTAGCAGTCGTCACGGCAGTGACTGATAAAGCGGGCAAGACCGAAGCGGCAAGTGCCTATCTAAAAGGATTGTGGGACAAGCCTGCACAAGAGCTGATGGCAAAAATGTATATGCGTCCGAGTGATGAGCAAATACTTGCCGCCCATAAGGACACATTACCTGATATTGAAACGTTTGAGCCTGTCGCCGTCTTTGGCCCATGGGCAGAGATTATGGATACTTTTTTTGTAGACGGCGGCCGTTTTGATCAGCTGGCACGTACTAAGTAGTTATTTAGCCATTTAGTCATTGAGTTTTGGTTTGTAGCAGGGCCTGTGTCCTCACTGGCAAGTGACGCGCGTGCAATACATATCAGGCGCTTGCCAGTAGGGAGTTCATCGACTAGCAAACAGCCAGTTATATATGCAGAGTATTTAAACAACTTATTGATATAATTGGTTTTGTCTACTTGTTATTCCCTTTTGGCAATAACATACGCATATTCATCATTAAACATAATAAGATGGCGCTGTTAGCATACTTGCATTACACAACTGACATCTTTGAGGTATTTATGACAGACGTAGCTCGTTATCAACAAAAGAGTAAAACCCTTAGTGCCTTGAGTATCGCAGGCGTTGCTTTGACATTAGGTCTAACTGGCTGTAGCAACAGCGAGACGACTGAGGCGGCAGCTGATGGTGCCGCAGCGACAGAGGGACAAAATATTGAGCTACTCAATGTCTCTTATGATGTAGCACGTGACTTTTACAAAGACTACAACCCTTTGTTTGTTGAGCATTATAAAGCTGAGCATCCAGACAGCAATATTCTTATCAAGCAGTCACATGGTGGTTCTAGTAAGCAAGCACTGTCTGTGGCTAATGGTCTACAAGCAGATGTGGCGACCATGAACCAAGGCTCAGATATTGAGCTGCTCGAAAAAGAAGGCTTGGTTGATTCAGATTGGGAAAGCCAATTCCCTGACAATGCAGTGCCGTTTACCAGTACGATCGTATTTTTGGTACGTAAAGATAATCCGAAAAATATCAAAGACTGGGAAGATTTGACCAAGGACGGTGTTGAGATTGTCATGGCCAATCCAAAAGTGACGGGTAATGGTCGTTATGCCTTCTTAGGTGCTTATGGGTATGGCCTCCATGCTTTTGATCAAGATGAGACAAAAGCTAAAGGCTACGTCAAAGACATGCTCAAAAACGTCAAAGTTTATGAAAATGGCGGCCGCGCTGCGACAACGACTTTCGTACAGCGCGGTATCGGTGATGTGCTAGTGACTTTTGAGAATGAAGCCAACCTTGCTGCAACTGACTTTGGTGCCGGTCAAGTAGACATCGTTTATCCAAAATATTCAATCAAATCAGAAAGCCCTGTGGCTGTTGTGAAGACGGTAACAGATAAAAAAGGCACTACCGATGCTGCCAAAGCGTATCTTGATTATTTATGGAGTGAGCCTGCGCAGCAGCTAGCAGCCGATTTATACTTACGTCCTAGCGTTAAGAGCGTTCTTGACAAAAACAGTGACAAATTGCCCCCAGTTGAGACTTTCCGCCCGAACGATGCCTTTGGCACATGGGATGAGATCATGAGCACTTACTTCAGTGATGGCGGTGTGTTTGATCAGTTGGCTGTTAATGCCCCGCAGTAATCGCCTGCTACGTATATAAGAACTGCTAGTGCGCTAACCACTAAAACTGGTTGAAGCAGTTAATCGTACAGTCATTAAGCACCCCATAAAGGACATGGTCGTATGCACTATGTCCTTTATATTGTAAGCCGACCAATAATAATTTTAATAACAGTTGTGATAATAATGGTCTTACGGTGAGCACCCTCGCTAAGTACCATCAGTTAGGCAATAGGACATCACTATGAGTGCAACATCTTCTTCTGCCAGCAAACCCACCAACAAAAAAGGGTGGTTGACACGCTTGCGTCAGCGCAATGTGCTACCTGGGTTTGGTCTGAGCATGGGCATCACTGTCTTTAGTTTGTCATTACTAGTGGTGCTACCGTTTGCCATGATGGCCTATACCACAACTCAGATGGGTTGGACGGGTTTTTGGGAAACCATCACCCAGCCGCAAGTCACTGCCGCAATTAAGCTCAGCTTATGGATGTCGTTTTTGGCGATGCTGACCAATATGGTCTTTGGTACACTGGTTGCGTGGGTACTTGTCCGCTATGAGTTTTGGGGTAAGTCGTTAATTAATGCCTTGGTTGATTTGCCATTTGCACTACCAACCGCCGTTACAGGTATCTCGCTTGCGACGCTATATGCGCCTAATGGCTTGATTGGTCAATGGTTTGCCAAGTTCGATATTCAGGTCGCCTTTACGCCGATAGGTATTTGGCTAGCATTGGTTGTGGTGAGCTTTCCCTTTATCGTCCGTGCAGTACAGCCAGTACTGGCAGAGCTATCAGTTGAGTTTGAAGAAGCCGCCGCCGTATTAGGTGCCAATCGCTTAACCACTTTTCGTAAAGTGATTTTGCCAGAACTACTGCCTGCACTACTAATGGGTGCAGGTATGATGTTTGCCCGTGCTACTGGCGAGTATGGCTCCGTTATTTTTATCGCGGGTAATATTCCGATGCAGTCTGAGATTTTGCCGCTCATCATCATCAGTAAACTTGAGCAGTTCGATGTTCAAGGTGCTTCTGCGGTTGCGCTGTTTATGCTACTTATATCGTTTGTGATTTTATTGACCATCAATATCATGCAGTGGAAACTGTCGCGCCGCGTAGGAGCTCGCTAATATGCAAATATCTAATAGCTACGACTACCAAAGCAACGCTGCAACCAAAGACACGCCATGGATACGCCGTACCTTTATTGTGATCGCTGTGCTGTTTATGGTCCTAATGCTGGTGGTGCCATTATTGGCTGTGTTTTATGAGGCTTTTAAAAACGGCTGGCAGTTATATCTTGCATCATTGGTTGACCCTGAGGCATTACAAGCGATCAAACTGACATTGATCACAGCGGCGATTGTTTTACCGATCAACATGGTCATGGGTATTGCGATTGCATGGTTGGTCACACGCTATCAGTTTAAAGGTAAGCAGCTGGTCACCACCTTACTTGATTTACCATTTTCCGTATCACCTGTCGTTGCCGGTTTGATGTTTGTGCTGCTATTCGGACTGAACTCTACGATTGGTGGCTGGCTTGAAAGTATGGGTTTTCAGGTAATATATGCGGTGCCTGGTATTATTCTGGCGACGCTATTTGTGACCTTTCCGTTTGTTGCACGTGAGCTGATACCATTGATGCAGACACAAGGCGACTCTGAGGAACAAGCCGCATTGACCTTGGGCGCGACTGGCTGGCAGACCTTTTGGCATGTGACATTGCCTAATATTAAATGGGCGCTGCTATATGGTTTGATTTTGACCAATGCACGAGCGATGGGCGAGTTCGGTGCGGTCAGTGTCGTATCTGGTCACATTCGCGGTGAGACCAATACCATGCCGCTATTGGTTGAGATTGCCTATAATGATTATAACTTTACCGCTGCATTTGCCTTATCGAGCTTACTTGCCGCACTTGCCCTAGTGACGCTACTGATTCAGCAAGTCATGACCAAAATACAAGAGCGAAAATTTGCTAAGTCTGAACGTTTGGCGGCTGCCCCTGAGCTACCAGTGAGTGCCAATGCGACGACGTCAACGGCTGAGAGTGCTAGTAAGCTATAAGTTGTTTGGGTAAGTATTCAAAATTGTTCAATCATATTGACACAGTCGTTAAGACATCAGTCTCAATACGACAAAAGATATTATAAGAGATACCATTATGAGCATTGAGATTCGCAACGTTAATAAAAAATTTGGTGACTTTACGGCTTTAGACAATATCAATATTACTGTGCCAACTGGCAAGCTGACGACCTTGCTAGGTCCATCAGGCTGCGGTAAGACCACATTGCTACGTATCATTGCGGGTCTGGAATATGCCGACTCTGGACAGGTACTGTTTGATGAGATGGATGTCACCAATACGCCAGTACAGAAGCGTCATATTGGCTTTATGTTTCAGCATTACGCGTTGTTCCGTCATAAGAACATCGCAGATAACGTTGCCTTTGGATTGACGTTACTACCAAAGAATGAGCGTCCTAGCAAAGCGGATATCGATAAGCGCGTGGCAGAGCTGTTAGATCTCGTACAGCTCCCACAAGTTGCCAATGCGTATCCGCACCAACTATCAGGTGGTCAGCGTCAGCGTATTGCGCTAGCACGGGCACTTGCGGTCAAGCCAAAGCTGCTATTGCTGGATGAGCCATTTGGTGCGTTAGATGCCAAAGTACGTAAAGAGCTGCGCACTTGGCTAAAGAATATCCACCACGAGCTTGGTATCACAAGTATCATGGTGACCCATGATCAAGAAGAAGCCCGCGCCGTCTCTGACGAGATCGTCGTCATGAATCAAGGTCGAGTAGAGCAGGTAGGAACGTCAGAGGAGCTGATACACCAGCCCGCCAATGCCTTCATCAGCGACTTCTTAGATTTGGCTTAGCGGCTCAGCTTTTATCTCATTGTCATTCATAACTGATAAGCCAAAAAAAATCCTACTTAGGTAGGATTTTTTTTGGCCTGTTGAATCATACAGAATGCAATTAACTACACTTGTCTATCTATAACATTTAAGCAAGTCTCGATTCATCTTTAACTGAATCACTTGGAGAGAGTTGATCATAAGTGATATTCAAGATGTCTTGACACCATTCTGGTAAGTCATCAGCGACTTCATACCACATCCATGTACCGTCACGTACACAGCTTAAGATACCCAGTTTTTTCAAATGGTTCAAATGACGCGATATCGTTGGTTGCGGTTGATCAAGCATGTCTACCAAATCACCCACGCAACGTGCTTCTTTTTTAAAAAGAATTTGAAATATTTTTAGGCGTGTTGGATCAGATAGGACTTTGAACAAATCGATAGGTCGTATCGTAAAATTATTATCAGACATAGGAAAATTCCAATGGACTTCGTTTATAGGGGTTCAATATAATAGCAGTTATCTAGAAAATCGATTAAAAAATAAGCAAAATTACAGTTCATCGTTAATTTACTACCTTCTATAATATTCGGTTACATGGACGCTTATATCCACTTACATAGATGAGTGGAGCGAAATACCACTGTACCATCACGACCAAAAAATTTCCGAATGTTATTGAAAATGATAACAATTATCGTTATTATACTGCATGTAATCAGCGTGATGCTAAGCAAGTAGTCGCTATCAACAAGTAGTCGCTATCAAATAGTGGTAATCAGAGGAGCCAATCCATGTACGTATGTATCTGTAATAACGTCAAAGAAAAGCAAATCCAAGCAGCCATTGCTTCTGGTGTAGATACCCTTGATGGTCTAAAAGACACTCTCGACGTTGCCACCTGCTGTGGATGCTGTGAGCCTATGGTCAATGACTATTTAGACGAACATCACGCAGCACTCGATGTCTTAGCGTATGCAGTATAACTACTTTCAGCTTATTCGATCTTATCTCTAATCCAACCAAATATATTCAATATATTGCATCTATTCTTTTATTATACATAAGGAGTAGATAGCAGGCGTCCATATAACCTCATCGATACGCCAACATCGCTGCTATCAATATGTATCAAGTATCGTAACTGACAACTGTAGCTAATTACAATTCTCAATTAGCATCTTATTCTTAGTTCACAACATTACATGCCACGTGACGACTGTATGCTACTATATCTGTCAAAGATTGTAAGACGTTTTATTGATTCGACCCTTTACTGATCAGTTTACGTATTTAGGTATCTTTATATATAAAAATATGAATATATAGATCGGCAAAAACATATAGAGGAGTGTGCATTATGAAAGGCAGTCAAAAAGTTATTGATTATTTGAATTTCTTGTTAGGCGGCGAGCTGGCTGCACGTGACCAGTATTTTATTCACTCAGAGATGTATGCTGAATGGCATTATGGCAAATTGTACGATCGTATCCATCATGAAATGGAAGACGAAACACTACATGCACAAGCAATTATTCGTCGTATCTTAATGCTAAGTGGTACGCCAAAAATGACGGTTGATACGATCAATATCGGCAGCACTGTGCCTGAGATGTTGCAAATTGATCTTGATTTAGAATATAAAGTACAAAAACATCTAAAAGAAGGCATTGCGCTTTGTGAAGCAGAGCACGACTATGTCACACGTGAGATGCTTGTTGAGCAGCTAAAAGATACGGAAGAAGACCATGCGCATTGGCTTGAACAACAGTTACGCTTAATTGACATGATTGGTCTGCCTAATTATCTACAGACCCAGATGGCTGAAGTCACTCCTAATCTTGTTTGATATCATCATAGATACGAATAAAAACTATAGTATTTAATATAAATAAGAAAGGGAGAGAGATTATGAAAGGGGATAAAGAGGTCATTCGTGCATTAAACAAGGTACTTGGTCAATCATTAATTGCGATTAACCAGTATTTCTTGCACGCACGTATCGTCCGTCATTGGGGCTTAGAAGCGCTTAACGACTCACTTTATAAGCAGTCTATCGCTGAGATGAAATGGTCAGATGATTTGATTGCGCGTATCTTGCTGTTAGGTGGTTTACCTAACTTACAGGAATTGGGTAAGGTATTGGTCGGCGAGGATGTACCAGAAGTTATTGAGTGCAATCTGCGCCTTGAGAAGCAAAAATTTGATATCATCACCGATGCAATCACCTTGTGCGAGACAAAGTCTGACTATGTGTCTCGCCAGCTGTTGGTCACGCTAAAAGATGGCAATGAAGAATACCAGGATTGGCTAGAGACGCAAGAAGATTTGATAGAAAGTATGGGTGCAGAACGCTATATTCAATCACAAATCAGTGATGATGACGAGCCATAAATAATTTGTCTTAATTAGCATTCGTCTCAATCAGCAATGAAACAAACTTGCCAGCGTGTGATTGGTTTTTAACCAAAATACACGCTGGCTTTTTACGTTTAGAAACCTCTAAAGGCTTATATGCGGCAATCAGCTTTTAAGTATTTACCGAGGTAGTTAGTACAAACCACGCCCATCTTCTGGTTTTAACCGTAAAAAACCCAATCCTGAGAGAATAGTAAAGCCGCCCAGTATCCCATAAGTGACCTGAAAAGCAAGTAAGGTATCTACTTGAAACCGCTCACGTAACAAGTTGAGCAGTGCGGCACCAAAGGCAATACCCAAGCCGATTGCCATTTGCTGATTGACCGCCATTAAGCTGTTGCCACTACTGGTCTGTGCCCCTTGTAGATCGCCGATAGTGATGGTATTCATGGCACTGAACTGGATTGAGTTACAAACACCAATCACAATCAGCACCGGGATCATCCACAGCCACTGCGCCGCATCTGAGAACAGTCCTAGTACAATGATCAGTAAACCCAAAATAAGGGTGTTGTATACCAATACCACGCGGTAGCTGTAACGCTGAATAATTTTGCTGACAAAGGGTTTTATCCCAAGTGCACCAACTGCAATGGGTGCTAATAACCAGCCTGCCTGCGAAGGTGTGTATTCAAACACGACTTGTAATAGTAATGGTAATAAAAAAGGCACGGCACTGATGCCAATACGAGTGGATAGATTGCCAGTAATACCAATACGAAAAGTGGGCACATTAAAGAGTGTCAAAGAAAATAGCGGCGCAACATGGCGTTTAGCATGCCATACATAGGCCAGTAAAAAACCAATCGATGCGGCAGCTAGCAATAGCGCATTGTAACCGTGACCCACTTTTGAACCCATCTCAACTGCCAAGGTTAAGGCGCACGCACCCAATGCAAACAGCCCAAAACCGACCCAGTCTAAAGACTGCTTATCCCCAAACAGCGCAGGTATGAGTTTTTTGCCAATGACAAACCCCACCACACCCATCGGAATATTGATCAAAAATATCCAATGCCAGCTGGCATATTGGACCAAATACCCTCCAAGCAAGGGTCCAACCAGCGGCGCGACCAAGGCAGGAATCACTGCAAAATTCATTACCGTCAATAACTGATTACGCGGGTAGGATTTTACCAAAATCAAACGCCCAACTGGGGTCATCATAGCGCCGCCAATACCTTGTATCACCCGTGATGCGACCAAAAAATTTAAAGTAGAGGCCATAGCGCACAGTAGTGATCCCACGCAAAATACCACAATGGCTGATAGGAAAACATGGCGCGTACCGTATTTGTCTGCCAAAAACCCACTAATTGGAATAAAAATTGCCAAGGTCAATGCATAGCTGATAACGGCCCACTGCATTTTTAACGGTGACTCATCTAATGCCAAGGCCATCTGCGGCAGTGCGGTGTTCAGGATAGTGGCATCCAGAATTTGCATGAATAGCGCCACTGCTAACACATAGGGTAGGTATTTATTTTGAGTTGGGGTGAGCGTTAGCATGTCAATCCCATTGGGTATCTCATTATGAAGTCAAAAAAAATCGCCTCTGACAATCAGATCTGCCAGAATGCGCGATATAAGTTGAGTAGTATAAGAAAGCTTGTATCGTAATAAAAGTAGCTCAAGGTAACGAGATACCCTGATAGGCTTGAATCATTAGGTGATATGTCATCACTTACAGCAAAATCGTAACATTGATTACAAGAGAAGACTTTAATATCAGGACACGTTATCGTTATAGTAAAGCCTAGTTAACAAATAGCATAGCAATTGATAGAATGATTAGCATGGCTATAGTGAATTCAGTATAAAAACGATACAGTGGGACTGGGATAAATTTTTCGCAGCCTCTGTCTGCGTAGGCACAGCACGCAAGGAAAATTTAGACCAGTTCCACCTTGATATATAATGTATCTGTTTTATTTAGGATTGACTATATCAAGAAAAACAGTACTAAGATAAGTAAAAGCTGATATAACCAAAAATAATGGCAATACTGACTAAGGATATTTTATGAGTAATGCATCAACCAGTGACACACAAANAAGAAAAACAGTACTAAGATAAGTAAAAGCTGATATAACCAAAAATAATGGCAATACTGACTAAGGATATTTTATGAGTAATGCATCAACCAGTGACACACAAAACGATAAATATGTGCCGCCTAAAGTTTGGACACAAGACAAAGATAACGGCGGTAAGTTCGCAAGCATCAACCGCCCAACCTCTGGCGCTCGTTATAATAAAGAGCTACCAGTAGGCGATGCTCCGTTACAGCTATACTCATTGAACACACCCAATGGCGTTAAGGTAAATATCTTATTAGAAGAGCTGGCAGAGCTTGGTATTAGCGGTGCTGAGTACGATGCTTATAAAATTGATATCTCGCAAGGTGAGCAGTTTGGCTCAGGATTTGTAGCGATCAATCCCAACTCAAAAATTCCAGCGTTGGTCGATCATTCTGCTGATACCGCTGGCGAGCCAATTGCTCTTTTTGAGTCGGGCGCGATTTTAATGTATCTGGCGGAGAAGTTCGATAAGTTTCTACCTTTATCACTAGGTAAGGCGCGAGCAGACTGTCTCTCTTGGGTGATGTGGCAAATGGGTAGTGCGCCTTTCTTAGGCGGTGGCTTCGGACATTTCTATGCCTATGCACCAGAGCCGTTAGAATATCCAATTAATCGTTACACCATGGAGACTAAACGTCAGCTTGATGTATTAGATACCCATCTAAAAGACAGTGAGTATTTATGCGGTAATGATGAGGCTGATTATAATATTGCCGATATGATTATTTGGGCATGGTATGGACAGTTGGTACTCGGTAAGCTATATGATGCGGCAGAGTTTTTGCAAGTACAAGACTACAAACACATACAGCGCTGGGCGAAAAAAATTGCTGAGAGACCTGCCGTTAAGCGTGCTGTGGAGCTAGAACTAAAGCCAATCGATTAATTATTAGCACGAGCATCATTTAATTATTTTCAATGACAGTTAGGCCGGTAAGTTTAAGTTACGCACTTATCGGCCTATTTTTATTATATTTAAAATAATAAATATACAGGTAACTACCTACTTTCTTTTGCATTTACATAATGGTACATTAGCACAACAGATAGAAACATTAATGCGTTAAGATAACCGCTTATCACCGTGACAGACAGGTATTTATACTTATTTGATTGATGAGTAATGGATTATGAAACACAATAATAAAATGCGCTTACCTATGCTTGCAGCAGTTAGTATGGCTTTGTTTGGTACAGCGAGTATGGTGAACGCCGAAACTGAGTTTACCAGCCAAGATTGGCAGGTGGTCTGTGATAATACCCGTACTTGTCGGCTGGCAGGCTATCAAGCAGAGAATAACAGTGAGTTCCCTGTATCTATCTTGCTGACTCGCCGTGCAGGGGCAAACGCCGCTGTAGATGGCAAAGTCAAGCTTGGTGGTGCTAAAGACAGCTCTTCTAAAGCCTTAATGCAATTAGGTAACCGTCACCGGATATCACTATTTATTAACGATCGAAATTATGGTGAAACCAAGCCGTATTCTGCAGCCGCAGGCAGTGCTGAGCTAACCCAAGCACAGGTTACCGCCTTAGTTAGTGCCCTTCAGCGATCAAGCAAAATCACATTCGCATTACGTAACTCGCGCTGGCAACTCTCAGACAGAGGAGCTAGTGCGGTCATGTTAAAGGCCGATGATGTCCAAGGACGCGTGGGTACGCCAAGTGCGCTGATGAACCATGATAATGCGACCAAATCTAATAGTAATATCTTACCCCCTAAAGCAGTACCTGTACTACGTTTTGTAGAGCCTAGTGGCAAGTCTGCTGCTAGCGATAAAAAGTTTGTCATGAGATCCTCTCAATTGGCCTCATTGATGAAAGGAACGATGAAAGATGCCGATGCTGACTGCCCAAATCTATCAGACAAGTCACCTTGGCGTGTCAGTCGCCTAAATGATTCACAGCTGCTCGCACAGCATGATTGTTGGACAGCTGCTTACAATGCAGGTAGTGGGGTGTGGGTGATCAATGATAGCAAACCTTACAAGCCGACATTGGTCACGACTAGCGCCACCAATTACGACAAAGGTAAGCTTAGCTCAGTACAAAAAGGTCGCGGTATTGGCGACTGTATGAGTCAAGTCGATTGGGTGTGGACGGGCCGCGCGTTTGAGAAAAGCCATGAAAGCACCACTGGACTGTGCCGTCTTATTGAAGCGGGCGGGGCATGGCAGCTGCCGACTTATGTCACGGATGTTAAAGTAGTCAAATAATCACCGATTTTTTATTGAATGAGACGTTTAGCATGCTCAATAGAGGACTTATTCGGGCTATTTACTCAGTAATTGAATAAATGGCTACACATAATTTTTTATTGTGCTATACTGCGTCGCCACGCAAGCTTAGGCTTTCGTGAATTATGAGATTGATAACATCGCCTGCGATTTTGGGTCTAGGATGACCATAAGTAATTGTTGCCGATGATTTTGTGTACTTAAATAACGCCTTAAACATATCAGTTATTTTTGACTCATATCTTATCTACTGACCTATATAGGGTCTAGATTGGTTGCTGTTTGCGATTATCTGCTTTGGACAAAGCATTGATAATGCGCGTATATCAAACATGGATAAGACACTCGGCACTACCACCAAAATACGTCAGACAGCACGAACGCATTTATTATAAAGACGCTAAGCTCTAATGGCTTGGTTTCTGATTATCGACACTTTTATGTTGCTCGGTAACCTTTAATAAAAGCAGCGTGATGAACGGTTATCAGTGGTATGCATCAAGTTTGCTGAATTTACAGCAGCTTATACTTACCAAGGATTACTATGACTGACATCTTATCTGCAATCGCTGCTGAAAACGGCATCATCGAAAGCAACGACACTACTGCAAATACTGACACCAATACTCAAGCGGCTACTACTGACGCTGCTGAAGAAAACAAAGTCACCTTTACTGATCTTGGCATTGCTAAGCCAATTCTTACTGCACTTGATCGCAGTGGCTATACCAATCCAACCCCTATTCAAGAACAAGCCATTCCTTTTGCACTAGCCGGCCGTGACCTTTTATTGTCAGCGCAAACGGGTAGTGGTAAAACAGCGGCATTCGTGATCCCAGTACTCGATCGTTTGAGCCGTGCGACCAGCTTTGACAAACTAACCAAAGCACTTATCCTAACACCAACGCGTGAACTTGCTCAGCAAGTACATGATAGCGTCCGTACGTATTCTAAAGACATGCGTGGTCTATTTTGTGTACCACTCGTTGGCGGCGCACCATACAACGGTCAGATCACTGCTTTGAAAAAAGGCGTTCAAGTAATCGTTGCAACACCGGGTCGTCTACTCGACCATATCAATGCAGGTCGCGTTGATCTATCAAACCTAGAAGTATTGGTACTGGATGAAGCGGATCGCATGCTAGACATGGGTTTTGCTGATGATATCAGTGACATTTTGCGCGCCGCTCCTGTGGATCGCCAGACCGTCATGTGTTCAGCAACTTGGGATGGCCCAGTCGGTAAAATCGCTGCCAGCTTCACTAAGAACCCTGAGCGCGTATCAATCAAAGTAGAATCTGCACACATCGAAGAAAAAGTGTACTACTGTGATGATTTTGATCACAAAAACCGCTTGCTTGACAAAATCGTTTGCCAACAAGAGATGGATCAAATCATTATCTTTGCTGCAACCAAACGTAGCACTGAAAAATTGGCAAAACAACTACAAGAAGCGGGTCATAAAGCAAGCTTCCTACATGGTGACCTGCCACAGAGCAAGCGTAACCGCATCGTTCAAGATTTGCGTAATGGTAAGGTAAAAATCTTAGTAGCGACTGACGTTGCGGCTCGTGGCCTAGACGTGCCAGCTATCTCGCACGTCATCAACTATGATTTACCACGTCAGACTGAAGATTACGTCCACCGTATTGGTCGTTGTGGCCGTGCTGGTCGTACTGGTGTGGCTATCAGCCTATGCAGCATGGATGATCGTCCACAATTGGCCGCCATCAACCGTTACTTAGATCGCAAGATGGAAGTCTGTGTTATTGAAGGTATGGAGCCTAAGAAAACCTACGTACCTAGCGAAAACAAAGGTAAAGGCCGTGGTCGTGGCCGTGGTCACTCTAATGGCGGTGGTCAAAGCCGTGGTCGTTCAAGCGGTGGTTATGCTGGCAAATCTAGTGGCGGTGGTCGTGGCCGTTCAAGTGATGGCACACTAACTGGTCAACGCGCAAGCAATGACAGCGGTTATCAAGGTAAGCCACGTGATTCGTCTGGTAAGCCAAATGAGCGTTCAGGTGGCAAGCCGTACCAAGGTAAGCGTACTGGTGGCCCAAGCCGTGGCGACAGCAACGGTGTTCCACGTGGTGAGCGTGCGGCAACTGGTCGTGGTCGTCCAAGTGGTAGCCAAGGCCGTCCGGCAAATCGTTCTGACAGCCGCGGTCAAGGTCGTCCAAACGGTGGCAACCGTGGTAAAAACTCGTAATATCGCTATAGCTGACGATTAATATTCGTAATTAATATTAATCGTCTAAAGTAGTAAAAAGCCAGATACTTGTTATCTGGCTTTTTTGTGTGTGACCCATTGTTCGCTGATGGTATAGTTAAGCTTTTGCAGGCATGACTAACTATGATTCGTTTAGAACTCAGCAGTTATTAAGATCATTGACATGGCTGCTTGCGCGAGTTTTTTAGCTTGTCTATACTGATTCACTTTTGCCAGTTGTTTGCCTCGGAGCGCCTTGATGCCTACTACCTCCACTTTAGCAATTGATAGCCTGCCATTAGCTTTCGGTATCATTATGGCAATCATTGGCCTAGTATTCTATACCCAAGGTTTGCCGGGTAAATTCTGGCGACGGTTTTATGCGGTATTACCCGGTATTGTGCTGTGCTGCTTTATACCTGCTACTTTGAATAGCTTAGGGGTGTTCGCCGATGGGGTGGGTTCACAGATTTATGGATTTACCGCGACGTATCTGCTGCCAGCCAGTTTGCTATTGATGACCTTATCCATGGATGTTCCCAAAATACTAGGATTGGGTTGGAAAGCGATTGCCATGTTCTTTGCCGCCAGTATCGCCATTATCATCAGTGGACCTATTAGCTTAGGAATCGCCAAATGGGTGTCACCTGAGATGTTTGTCGACGATACATTATGGCGTGGATTTTCAGCCGTGGCAGGCAGTTGGATCGGCGGTGCAGCTAACCAAGCGGCAATGAAAGAGCTGTTTGGGGTCAGCGATGATTTGTTTGGTATGATGATTCTGGTCGATGCCACTAATGCCTCATTGTGGCTATTGGCAATATTAGTAATGGCAAAACACAGCGCAAAGATCGATCGATTCTTGCGAGCGGATACCAGTAGTATTGATAAAGTCATTAAAGCCGTCGAAAGCTATGAGCGCGATCATGCCCGTCCAGCCACCATCAATGATTTGATGGTGATGTTTGGTTTGTGCTTTGCCATGGTAGGAGTCGCGCACTTTGTTGGTGGACAAATTGCTGACTTTTTTGCCCCATATAAATGGGCGGTGCAATATAGTTTTGCCAGTTCATTCTTTTGGATGGTAGTCATTATTACTCTGTTAGGTGTCATTTTTTCTTTTACTAAGATTCGCAGACTCGACCATGTGGGCGCGTCCAAAATGGGTACCGTATTTATCTTCGTGCTGATTGCCGCGATTGGTATGCAGATTAATTTAGCGGGTATTGTCTCGCAGTGGCGGCTATTGCTTATCGGCTTTTTATGGATGAGTATTCACGTCGTGATTATCTTTGCTGTTGCCAGACTTATCCGTGCGCCGTTTTTCTTTTTGGCGGTAGGTTCTAATGCCAATACAGGCGGTGCATCGTCGGCACCGATCGTCGCGACGGCTTTTCATCCATCGCTTGCGCCTGTTGGGGTATTTTTGGGTATTATGGGCTATGCGGTGGGGACGTTTGGCGGGTATATCAGTACCCAGCTGATGCGCTTGGTAGTGGGTTAGTATTTAGGTTATCCATATTCTGATAGCATTTTTTCCTCAAAAAACCTGCAATGATTGCGGGTTTTTTTATTATAAGGTGCCTAATGACTTAAGTTGTCGTTTTGTCTATCTATGCTATTGATACGTAAGCATTGCCACACCCCTGCATGAGTACGTGTTAACCTTCCTGCTACTCAGATGAATAATAATAAATACGTTAGCAATAAATAGTGTCTCAATAGGAAAAATAGCGTCATGGCCAATCCAAAACAATTAGAAGCAACAGAAAATAAGACAAGTATCGTCAAGAACGCTCTATACAACCCTAATCAAGAAAATATTCAGGTCAGAGGTGCGCGTGTTCATAATTTAAAGAACGTCGATGTGGATTTGCCGCGCAATGCCTTAGTGGTCTTTACGGGTATATCTGGATCGGGAAAATCATCATTGGCATTCGGTACGCTATTTGCCGAGTCACAGCGCCGCTATCTTGATTCAGTATCGCCTTATGCCAGAAGGCTCATCGATCAGGTTGATGAACCCGATGTCGATACTATAGAAGGGTTACCGCCAGCAGTTGCCTTACAGCAGCAGCGGGGTACGCCGTCAGTACGCTCGTCCGTCGGTAGTGTAACAACTATATCTAATGGTCTTCGTATGCTGTACTCACGAGCCGGAGAGTATCCCGCCGGCCAAGAGATACTGTATGCCGATGCGTTCTCGCCCAATACGCCAGATGGTGCCTGTCCCACGTGTTCAGGTATCGGCCGTGTGTTTGAGGTCACCGAGGATCTGCTGGTACCAGATAATACCAAGAGCATTCGCGAGCGTGCCATTGCGGCATGGCCACCGGCATGGCAAGGTCAAAACCTGAGCCGTATATTGACCACACTAGGCTATGATATCGATAAGCCTTGGCACACCCTGCCAAAGAAGACCCGCGACTGGATCTTGTTTACCGATGAGACACCAACAGTGCCTGTTTATCCTGAGTATGATATAGAACAGACACGGGAGGCAATTGAGAAAGGGGAAAAGCCAAACTATATGGGTACGTTTACCAGTGCCAAAAACTTTATTTTACATTCTTTTGCCACCACTCAAAGCCCGCGCACCAAAAAACGCGTGTCGCAATTTATGCAGATATCCGAGTGTCCAGAATGTCACGGCAAAAAACTTAAGAAAGAATCACTGTCGGTTAAATTTGCAGGACTCGATATCGGTGAGCTGTCACAGCTTACATTGACGGACATGGCCCAAAAACTTGAGAAAACAGCACACACCAAAGTGGCAGATGACACACCAAACCGCGAAAAAGCCATCGTTGCCCAGCGTATTGCCAGTGATATTCTCTCTCGTATTGAGGCACTAACACGGCTTGGTCTGGGCTATCTGTCACTTGAGCGTACCACGCCAACGCTATCGCCTGGTGAACTGCAACGATTGCGATTAGCGACCCAGATTCGCTCGCAACTGTTTGGCGTGGTTTATGTCCTTGATGAGCCATCAGCAGGTCTGCACCCTGCTGACACGCAGGCGCTACTTGGGGCGCTAGATGAGTTGATCGCGTCTGGTAACTCGGTGTTTGTGGTTGAGCACGACGTGAGTGTGATTGGGCATGCTGATTGGGTGGTAGATGTCGGGCCACAGGCTGGCACGCATGGCGGAGAGATTGTCTATAGTGGGCCTGTAGAAGGGCTACGTGAGGTTGCGCAGTCGCATACGGGTCAATATCTCTTTGCTAACGACACGGCGAATCATCAGTCAAAATCTGACACAAGGCAACCGACAGCGTGGCTGAAACTCGCAAATATCGAGCGCAATAATATAACAGGCTTGGATGTTGAGTTTCCGCTTGGGGTGATGACTAGTGTCACGGGTGTCTCAGGGTCAGGTAAGTCGAGTCTTGTCAGCCAAGCATTGGTAGAGCTTATCAGTGAAGTATTGGGGCAAAAGACGGTTACTGAAGCGCCTGTAGGTGAGGCAGATTTGCTTGAGCAAGAGCTTGAGACAGTCACTGGTGGTGAAATTGTCGCTGGCATGGAGCAAGTCCGTCGTCTTATTAATATCAATCAAAAGGCGATTGGGCGGACACCGCGCTCAAACCTAGCAACCTATACAGGATTGTTCGATGATGTGCGTAAGCTGTTTGCCGCAACTAAGCAAGCAAAAGCACATGGCTATGACGCTGGACGTTTCTCGTTTAACACCAAAAAAGGCCGCTGTCCAAATTGTGAAGGTTTGGGTTTTGTCAGTGTGGAGCTGCTATTTTTACCAAGTGTTTATGCACCTTGCCAGGTCTGTCACGGGCAACGCTATGACGAAGAAACACTTACCATCACGTATCGAGATAAAAACATTGCTGAAGTATTAAATTTAACCGTTGAAGCGGCTCATGAGTTCTTTGTTGATGAAGCGCCTATCTTGCGCGCATTAGATGCGTTGCTGCAAGTGGGGCTTGGTTACTTACGTTTGGGGCAGCCCGCCACTGAGCTGTCAGGGGGTGAAGCACAGCGTATTAAGCTGGCCACTGAACTACAACGCACGCAACGAGGCGATACGCTCTATATCTTAGATGAGCCAACCACAGGTTTACATCCTGCTGATGTATCCATGCTGATGGCGCAATTAAACGGTTTGGTCGATGCGGGGAACACCGTCATCATGGTTGAGCATGATATGCAAGTAGCCAGTAATAGCGACTGGATGATTGATATGGGGCCAGGGGCAGGTGATGAGGGCGGGTTAATTGTCGCTCAAGGTACGCCAGAAGACGTGGCCCAATCAGAAGACAGTCGCACCGCACCGTTTTTATTGGTGTGATTTTATTGATGTGACGACCAGTTTTCAAATGGGGTCTAAGAGTGAAGGGGCTATCCCCAATAATTATCAGGGCATTTGGGCAATTCAACTAACGTGCGACGTAACGCATCTGACCATTGATGACGGATGGTATTAAAGTACTCATCACGCTCATCAATACGGCGACCTTTGGGTAAGATTAAACTGTCATTTTTATAAAGCACAAAATCTATCGGCATACCGACCGATAGATTTGAGTGAATAGTCGAATCAAATGACAGCATCAACGCACGTGCCGCGTGTCTTACATCCATGTTATAGCTGACAGAACGATCCAAAATAGGTTTGCCATATTTGCTTTCGCCCAACTGAAAGAAAGGCGTATCTTCTGTGGCTTTGATGCAATTGCCTTCAGGATAAATCAGGTATAACTCAGGCAGATGTCCTTTAATTTGACCACCAAGCATAAACGAGCTAGTAAATGCCCCATCGCGACTAGAATTAGCGACTGCTTTTGCATGATTCATAATATCACGCATACATTCGCCAACCATTTGCGCCGCATCAAACAACGTCGCTACCGTATTGAGGTTGCTCTCAGCACGCTGGTCAATGTCGTTTTGTAGTTTATTGAACACTGCCTGCGACGTCGCTAAGCTACCCGCTGTCTGTAGCACCATAAAGCGCTCGCCCTCAACGCCATATTGATATAACTTTCTAAATGTCGATATGTGATCAACACCGGCATTGGTGCGCGTGTCACTGGCAAAGACCATACCGTCTTTTAGACGAATGGCAGCACAATAGGTCATAAGATACCCTTGATGAAAAAAGTAATAGAAAATAGCAAACGCTATGATAGCTTTTTGACTAATACTAAACTGTAAAGATTTTCGTAACCGCCGCCCATACGCACGCCGCGAACAGGTGCCGTATCTAGATAATCTCGCCCAATCGCCACATACACATGTGAGTTTGGGGTAAATGCCTGATTTGAGATATCAAAAGTATACCAGTAACCATCTAGCCAAACCTCAGCCCATGCGTGACTGGCCATGTGATTTTCGGTATCATCATACAGATAACCAGATACATAACGCGCTGGAATCTGTTGATCGCGCAAGATGCTTAAAAATACATGCGTATGGTCTTGGCACACACCGGCACTTGTCGCAAATGCCTCAGCAGCGGTCGTGCCCACATGCGTGACGTCTTTAACAAAAGGCATTTTCATAATCAGTGCATTTGCCAACGCCTTTAGGCTGTCGTGAGTAGGGGTTTTCAGATAAGGTGCTGCAAACTCTCGCATCTCTTGTGAGCATTTGGTTAACGGGGTTTGTACGGTAAATAGCAGGTAGGGGACATGATCCATATCCTCTAAACGTTCGGTTTCGGTATTGATCTCAACGACACCCGACGCCTGCATTTGTAAGTTGTTATGTGCCTCGTTACGACTGAGCGTGAGCCATGCATTACCAAAGCCGTCCTTTTGGTTGGTCGCCACTTTAGGGAGCATAACATCCCATTTATGAATGGTTTGGTGCGGCATTTGCATGGGGGTCATGCGTATATACTGTACACTGCGCTGCGCCAGCTCATCGTAATAATAGTTGGTTTGATGACTGATTTGAAGTTTCATAATATCTTCTCCTTTTTCTGTTTATTCCATATGTCTCATGAGCCATTATTATTGGTTTTTGGCTAGACACCTTTTAGACACCTTGACGCAATATGAGATTGAACTCTTTGCTAATCAGCGCAAAATCACTAAATTTCTTTGACCTAATCATCTGATTGGTCAAACGGATAAGCTCACGCCAGCGCGTATTCTCCGGCAACTCATTAATCCAATGTCTGAATTCAAAACTGACCTCTGTTGAATCCTCTCCCAACAAGACGGCACGCTCAAGCTGCTCAAAGTGACGCCCCAATTGCCAGAAGCAAGTCACTGTCGGATTCTCTTGTTTCATCGCAGCGTTACACGCGTATAGCTGCAAAGTCGCTGCTCGATACGTGCCAGCACTAGATAGACGCTTGATCAAGTTATACAGCTCAGCAGTATCTTTACCAATGACACCTTTGGCCTCTTGGACATTGTCCTCAATCGATTGCACGATATTGGGGATGATGTTTTGTTCTAAATCAGACATCATTTGTGCTTTCATGGTGGTAAGCGACGCTTCACCATCAACAGCAAACCCTAAGTGACTGATTAAATGTTTGATCTGTGATTTTTTGAGATCGCCTTTGATGAGCTGTTTCATGACATCGTCATAGTGATACAGGCGCTCACTATATCGACCTAGCCATATTAAGTGACTGGCGGTAGAGAGTAGCAGTATCATGGGCGCATCATCTAAACTCTCGTAACCGGTTTCTAAGGGCTGGACGCGATTATAGTAGTTCGCATGCCCTAAAGCGTTGCCTGTAGAATTGACACTTACTGAGGATGAAGGCAAGCACTTGTCGGCTTGCTGGCTGTCTAAATCACTGTCATCAATAACCCAAGTGTCTTTGATACCGCCGCCTTGCGATGAATTGACGACCAAAGAACCTTCAACCATGGCCACTCTTGTCAGACCACCGGGTACGATATCTACCGTGCCATCACCATGACTGAGAATAAAAGGACGCAAGTCAATATGACGCGGTGCGATACCATCGCTCACGGCAGTGGGGTTGGTAGATAGTGAGATGGTTGGCTGAGCAATAAAGCCGGCTGGATTTTCAAGCAGACGCAGGCGATATTCTTCGATTTCTTCTTTGGTTGATGTCGGACCAATAAGCATCCCATAGCCGCCTGAGCCTTGCGTTTCTTTTACCACCAGCTTGTCCAGATTATCAAGCACATATTTGAGATCATCAGGCTTACGGCACTGGTAGGTCTCAATATTAGGTAGGATAGGCTCTTCATTTAAGTAAAACTTAATCATATCTGGTACAAAAGGATATAAACTCTTATCATCGGCCACGCCCGTACCTGGTGCGTTTACGATAACGACGTTGCCAGCGCGATACGCACTCATGAGCCCTGATACACCCAATATGGAGTCAGATTTAAAGGCTAACGGATCAATATAAGGATCATCAATGCGGCGGTAGATGACATCGACTTGTACTTTACCGCGAATACCTTGCATGTAGACTTTGCTGTCCTCAACGACCAAGTCATAACCATGAACGAGTGGTACATTCATCTCATGCGCTAAAAAAGCATGCTCATAATAGGCACTATTAAAGCGACCTGGCGTTAAAATGACGACTTGCGGATCATATTTGGACGTTGAGCTGGCAAGACAGGCTTTGAGACGGTTTGGATAATCACTGATGCCCATAATAGGGGTGTCAGCAAATATATCAGCTAAGAGGGTTTCTGATATATTGCGGCTCTCAAGCATATATGAGATGCCTGACGGGGTGCGCAAGTTATCCTCTAAGACACAGAACTTGCCAGACTCATCACGAATTAGATCGATACCACTAATGTGAGAGTAGATTGGTTTGTCGAGCTCAATGCCCATCATCCACGGTTCATAGCAGCCACTGGCATACACATAGCTGGCAGGAACAATATCGGCCTTCATAATGGCTTGATCATGGTAGATATCATGCAAAAAAGCATTGAGAGCAGTGATACGCTGTTTGCAGCCTGCTTCTATCTGTTGCCATTCGCTCGCTGCAATAATGCGTGGAATGATATCAAATGGAATCATACGCTCGATGTTTTTGGCATCGCTATAGACCGTAAAAGTAACCCCTTTACGGTAAAAGATGTTTTCTGCTTGTTCGTTTAGATAATTGAGGGCATCCATGTTGATGTTATCAAGCCAATGACCAACGGCTTTTGCAACGGGACGATACTGACCTTTGCCTGTTTGGAGTTCATCAAAACTTGGTGCGCGTGATGGGGGAGTGTCTGTTGAGTTACTATCTGCTGACTGATTGGCGGGCGTGTCCTGTGACTTATTTTGTGATTGACTCTGCGACTGGCTTTGCGATTGCCCTGAAGTGTTGTCCTTGTCTTTTACACTGGTTTCAGGGGTAGCCGTATCCTCATTTGTATTTTTATTCTGACTTTGGTCTTTGATGTGACCTATTGACTGCTCTTCTTGAGGTTGATTTTGGCTCTGACCCTGACTTTGAGATGATTTTTTATTCATAAGTACCTCACGTATCCTTGGTAAAGTTATACTTTATGATGACTACACCCTCTATGCTAAGCAAGGGATCACTTGTATTTCGCCAAACAGGTAGTCTATCTCCTGTATGAACTATACAACGGTTACTGAGTAGCATACAACAAGGGTTAAGTAATAGGTTTTTAGTAATATCAACTTAAGTCTGATAAATTTAACTCAATTTTTATGAAAAAAGGAAAAGAGTGGACATGAAGATGCGAGGTAAGTTTTTGGTGCTGGCTAGCATGGGATTGGTCGCGACTCTCAGTATGACCGGCTGTGATAGTGAGCCACAGCAAGAAGCCGTGCCAGCTGGTAGCATAGTGATTTCCCTTGGTGACTCGCTGACTTACGGTTATGGCGCGAGTCTAGATGCAGCTTATCCTAAGGTGCTTGCCGATTTGAGTCATTGGACCGTTATTAATGCAGGCGTCAATGGCGATACCTCCGCAGATGTGCTGGCTCGTGTCGATGATATCACTACTCAAAATCCCGACTTGGTACTGCTTGGCGTGGGTGGTAATGATGTATTGCAACGCGTTCAGCCTGAGACTACACGTGCCAATATCACCGCTACTATCGACACCTTGAAAGAGGAGGGCGTGGCGCGATGAAGAATAGCTACTTACTGATGGCAATAAGCGCAGCGGAGCCTTCTTATTTGTAGATTTTTCACACCGTAACGGACGCTTACTCAATGATAAAGGTGAGATGGTGATCAATAACACAGGTCTTGCTGCTTTGACATTATTGGTCGCTGAGTCTGAGCCGAATCAAAAGGAAACCTTAATCAAGTTGATTATGAACATGTTGTCGTTGGAGGTTTGATTTAAAAAATGCGTTGTTTCTTTTTCTTGTAAACCACATTTAATTGAGTTATTTTTTAGTGTCTATGACGTTCAAATCGAGACGTTTGAGCTGAGTGTTAGCAACAAGGTTCATAACAATGTCTATGCTTATCTGAATGGCGATACTACCTTTGTACGTGATGATAAAGACAGCTCAGTACAGTTAGGCTTACAGTATCAATTTTAAAACATAATGTATGGATGACAGTCTGCGCCGCTCAGTAATGTATTTATGAGCGGCGTTTTTTATACATTTTAATATAGTAATTATCATGGCGTGCTACTGGTTATCGCTATAATATACGTAGAACGGCTGGCCTATATACTAAGAAGAATAGGGATAAAGTGTATGTTTGACATCATAAAAGACTGGCGTGAGCAGCGTATATTGGACAACAGCGAGTTCACGCATGAAGACTGGACGCGAGCAGCTGAGCGTATCATGATATTGGATAGGTTGATTGAAGACGAGCTAAGCCGCTTGTTTGATTTGGCGACTTTGTTTTTGGATGATAAGTCGATTGTGGGCGCACAAGGTTTTGAGATTACTGATGCGGTCAGACAATCCATTGCACTACAGGCGTGCTTGCCTATCTTAAACCTCAGCCTTGAGTGGTATCGCGGTTGGTCATCTATTATTATTTATCAAGGTTCGTACAAAAGCGAGAGTATAACGGTAGATGAATTTGGTATCGTCCATGAGGGCAGTCAGCACCGTAGTGGGGAAGCATGGCAGCGAGGTCCTGTCGTTCTCTCATGGAAGGATGCCAAGCACTCAGGTGAGCGTGATGGACACAATGTGGTCATTCATGAATTTGTGCATAAGCTTGATATGATGAATGGCCGCGCTAATGGCTTTCCACCGATGCAGCCTGACATGGATCCTGCACGTTGGACACAAATCATGTCGCGAGATTTCGAAGACTTTCAAACGCATCGTAAGTCAGGTTTAGATCGTTATGGTGCGACCAATCCTGCCGAGTTTTTTGCGGTATTGAGCGAAGTATTCTTTGAGACGCCGCAAAAGCTGGTGGATGCTTATCCCGATATTTACGATATTATGGTGAAGTTTTTTAAGCAAAGTCCACTTCAGCCAAAAGCATAATTTTAAATTTATATATCAAAAATTGAATATAATTCAATATGATAAAGAGACAAAAAGGGCAGTGCTTCATATGTGATGCACTGCCCTTGTTTAATATAATTTATCTGACCATCCAGATGCTTACGCTGTTATTTAAACCGTCCACTGATCGTTAACGACAGCGACGAGATAACGCTTACCCTGATACTCATCAAACACCAAGCGCAACACCCGCCAGTCTAAACCGCTGTATTCATCACTACCTTTATAGTAAAACTCAACGACATCAGAGTTTTGATATATTTTATTTAGGTTATTGATGCTATTGCCACTTTTTTGAAACTCATTGACGCTAAGGGTAGCGTCATTAAAGGTTTTGGCCTTTACCCAAGTGTCTAGGTACTCTGGTAGCGGTATGATTAATGGCTCACCAGAGCCGTCACGTTCACCCCAAGTAAAGCGGATTTTGGACTGCTGCAAATACTGTGCATATTGCGCGCGATTAAAGACTTTATCAGACTCAGGGCGCACGTAGGCATACATCGAAAAACGGACGCCACGTGTGGGATGAATATCATCAGTAATTCTAGCAAAATCCTTATTGGCGAGCGCCCGCTGTATACGCAACGCTTGCTGCTTTAGGGTTTGTTGACTGATATCAGTACTTATAGCCGTTGCTGAGGTGCTGGTAGGTTGAGAAACAATGGCTTCACTGGACTCAGAAGCGGACTGGCAACCAGTCGCGGTCAAAGTAAGCAATAAAAAGCCACTAGAAGCCAATGCCGCAGATTCATCCTTAAAAAAGGTAGGTAGTATTATCATAAAAGCATCCTTACCACAGTTATTAGTGAAATAAACGTCACGATAAGCCACTAAAAGTTGTCGTCACAATAGATAAAAGAGCATAAAAGCGCTATGTAATCGGAATTTTGATGAGTGAACCTGAATGATACGATAATACAGCAGAGTCGTTATATGGCTATGATGTAATAGACCGTAACACTTATAAGATAAAAGCTCGTAGAGAACGACATGCCAACATACAAATCGCTGATATTACTATCAACCATAGCACTGACAACTGTCGGTACTGCTACAGCAGATGTGACAAAAGCATCTCAGAAACAAGCTGCTGCGACTGATATGAAAATCACGACCATTACAAAAATGTACCAACAAGATATCGATGACCAAGGTATGAGTAATCCTATAGTGCTACAGCAATATGCCAATGCTGACTTACAAGCAGCCATGCAGCTAGAACAAGATTACTTTGATAAAAATCAAATGTCCTGCAATGTTGATTATGATGTGCTGTGGGATTCTCAAGACCCTGATTATACTCAAGACAAGAAGTTTTCGACGACTGATAAAGGATTGGTTCAAGTCAGCTTGGCGCAAGGTAGCAATATTTATTATGATTTGACATGCAATGATAAAGATTGCCAAATCGCAGATGTTAGCTTAAATGAAGATGGTGGAACTTTGAGTAAGCATTTACTTGAAACTTGTCGTTAGTAGAAAACTGAATTGATATTAAAAATGTCAGCGCCAAGCTATTTTAAATTTAAAAATACGCAGTTAAATATAGAAACGATATGACGATATTGATGTTTACTCTTATACTGAAACCGCTGGTATGTTTTCGCATAATGTATATTATGTTAAATAAAGTCTATATGCTTTGGATATGAATGCGCGCTTATTAATATCGATGTCTGATTTGGAACTGCTTTTTTAATAAACACTTATGCATTTCATGTTATCCATGTATAAGATTAATAGAAAATACTGCAATCGGTATGCTCTCAACGCATTACTTTGTGATAGATTGTCTTTCTATTATGACAAACAACAAAACGACCTGATGTCATGGAGTTATCCAATGCGACATATCAAAAGACTACCTGCCATAGATGGTCAGCTTGGTTGTTTTGAGTCTGTACCTTAATCATTCAGTGCCGAGCTGGATGCCGCCTGATCCATTTCGTAGTGTCGGTGCTCATATTCGCCTCTCTTTTGAAGAGTATATGGCAAAAGGTGAAGTATAGATTCTAACTATAACAAGAGTGTTAATAATAAAGATTAAACACGGACGATCACATGACCCCTATATACACTGCACTGGCTGTACTGGTTACCTTTATCTGGGGTGTGAATTTCACCTTTATTGCATGGGGATTAGAGAGCTTCCCGCCACTAATGCTCACTGCCCTGCGTTTTTTCTTTACCGCAGTGCCGTTGGTATTTTTTCTTAAACCGCCTACCTTTAACCGTACCTTACTCATCTATGCTATCGGTACCTTTGTCATGCAATATGCCTTTGTATTTACGGCCATGCATCTAGGTGCATCACCAGGATTGACGGCGCTTTTGCTACAAATGCAGATTTTTATCACGGTGTTGTTGGCGTACTTTATCTTGGGCGAAGCAGTCAGTCGCATGCAAATCATCGGTATGTTGGTCGGAGTATTAGGCCTTAGCGTGATTGCGCTAAATCTCGGCGGAGATATGCCTGTGGCTGGATTTGTCTGCATTTTGATTGCCGCAGTCGGTTGGAGCTTTGGTAACATTGCCTCCAAGCAAGCCTCAGCACAAGCGACCTTAAAAGCGGCACAACAAAAAACAGGTGTGGCTGCTATCGCACCTACCACTGGGAAAAATAAGACATCTGCTTTGTCTGCTCTTGCACTGGTAGCATGGGGCGGTCTCATTGCCTGCGTGATCTTAACTGTATCTTCTCTTATGTTTGAGACTGACGCATGGCAGCTGGCGACATTTACGGATGCATCGCTCAAATCTTGGCTATCACTTGGGTTTATCGTGTATATCTCAACCCTAGTGGGCTTCGGACTCTGGGCACATCTACTCAGTCAAAATACTGCCTCCAAGGTTATGCCATTTGCTCTATTAGTGCCGGTATTCGGTATGACAACGTCCGTAGTACTTACGGGCGAAGTTGTAACGTGGTGGAAAATGCTGGCAATGATATTGATATTGTCGGGGTTATTATTAGCAAATGTGAAATTTGGGATAAGGAAAAAACCTGCTCATAAGTACGGAGTCTAATAGTTCACTCTTAGATAAATGGATAAACGATGGTTAAAGACTCATTGCCTATACAATGAGTCTGGCTATTAAGTAATATGACGTGAAGGCAAATAAGATAATAGAGACGATCAATAGCCTATGGTTTCTCATGTTTATCGTTACGCATTTATTAAATCCAACCTTCTTCCAAAAGATGCTCAGTATTACTGATTTTAAACTCACTACATAAGTCATAAAAGGTCATTGGATCTTCAACATTATCGAGCATCTCACGTTTATTGAGCGCCACAAATAACGCCAGTGCATAAGCTGCACTATGGATGGATTTTTTGGGATTGAAGGTAATATCGGTAAAGGCTTGATATTGCATCACTTCCTCATGTAGCTGAGGATTTTGCTTTAAGGCGTTCACATATAGCCAATCATAAAATACAGTCAATGGCTCCGTGCCCCACTCCATACCAAAATAATTGTAACCAGTGAGCTCTCCTGATGTCATCAATCGCTCATCTTTTCTGGCTTGTCTGGGTGATATGGTCAGCAAGTCTTCATAAGGGCCACCATCTTCAAACACCATGCTGGCTTGAAAGGCGTTTTCGACACTATACTGCTTGCCATCATGCTCATTAGTGATTTGTAGGCTAAATGGGCTCAGTGGAAAACTCAGCTTATTGCCAGATTTACTGGATAACTCCAAAACATGGTTAAAGCCATACTTTTTACGAATGACCTGATGCATATCATTGATAGATTTTTTCTTTTGTCTGGTCGCAAACCCCACATGCCGTTCAAATCTGACCATGTCTGTTTTTACTAGGTTGTCACTGTTGACTCTAGGCATAAAGACAGGTCTGTGCTCTACAGCGTCTTGGCTTTTTGCCATAGAGTTGCTTCTTTGTTCCATAACGATATGCCTTATATCAATAGTCTTTTATAAGTTTTCTTTCACAGTTGATCTGGTCGCCAAATGGTAGCTGGCCACTCATTTTGACAGATACTGAACGCCATCAACGCTCGCGAGGCAGTTTATCTTATTATGCATCATTTATCTGCCCTATTTTAAATTTGCCAATAGACTTGCTGAGTTTTGTTTTTATAAATACTTAGAAAATTGGCTTTTAGTCGTTTTACATACCTGCACTGATATTAGACCTTAAAACAGTACCTTCCAGATTTGCATAGAACAGTACTATGACTATGACCCTGATTTTTATATTCTGTGCGCGTACGCGACCGTGGTTTTTATAATAAATCTGCTCTATCGCTTACCAAATGGACGATTCGCCTTATAAATATCTCTAATTATGTGCCGAAATGATGAGCAAAAAACGATACTTAACCCAATAAGCGCACGGTCTACTCCTTATTTCCTCAATATGCTACAATTATCCCCAAGTGAGCCTTGGTGATAAATCAACATTGCATGCCTTTAGAATAAAGGACTTATTTTGTGTATTAATAAATATCAGTGTCCATCGCGGTGTCCAAGTATTATGTAGATAATTGCCCCACTAAACAAAGCAGTTATCACTGATTATATTTTTATCGTGTCTCTCTCATTTTTTATTATAGTAATTACGGATATAGGTATGGCTGTCGACAACATAAATGATATCAACAAACTTGAATGTCGAGATAAGGATTACTCGGTCAGTGTCTCAGGTATCGCGGGTCTAAGTCTACGTGTCTATCCAAACGGTAAAAAAGAATACTACCTGCGCTACTCTCATCCACATGTCGATGGTAAGCGGCCCAGAATGATGCTCGGCAAGGTTGAGGACATCAGTCTATATGAGGTCAAGTACAAAGCAGAGACCATACTTAATACGGTCGCAAACGGCTCTGACCCCAAAGCCATACAGCAAAAAGAGCAAGTGAATAAGTATGCTCACTTAAAGAACGCCACGTTCGCTGACATTGCCCAAGCATGGCGAGATCACAAAACATCCAGTCGTCAGCAAAGCAAATCAAAAAAACCTGCGTTTAGTGAGTCGACACTCAAATTTTGGGATTTGTGCTTGGGATACATGTGCCGTGATATTGGTGATCTGAGAATGAATGATATCACCAGTGAGATGATATTAAGTGTGTGTGAAGCAATCCAACATAACGACAATCAAGCGACCTTCGTTGGCGCCAGTACGCGGCTTTATACGGAAAAAGTATTTTCATTCGCTGTCGCACGAGGATTATGCGATAAAAATGTAGCGATTGACACCCGTGGCGAGTTGGCACCTGCCAATTCAGGCAATCACTTGCCAGCTATTACCAAGCCCGATCAGTTTGCGACGCTTTTACATGATATGTCCAATTTTAAAGGGGCAAGCAAGCTCACATTAGAAGCCATGAATTTATTGCCTTATGTGTTTGTACGTAGTATTGATTTGCGCTCTATGCGCTGGCAGGATATCGACTGGGATAATAATACATGGGCATTCTCCCCGACCAAAGGCGAAGGTCGCGACGACATGGTATCGCACTTAGTCGTGCCATTAGCGACGCAAGTGATTGCGCGATTACGAAACATTCAATCTATCACAGGACATAAAGAGTATGTCTTTGCCTCAATGCGCGGTTCAAGCAATGCTTATATCAGCAAAGCCACACTGGTACAGATATTTCACCGGCTTGGATACAAAGACGTGCAATGCGCGCATGGCTTTCGGGCCTCGGCCAAAACCTTGCTTATGGAACAGCCAGAGTTACGCTACTCAGACATCGTTACAGAATTACAGCTGGGTCACAGGATAAAAGACACGCACGGCGGAGCTTACAACAGACTTGATGAAATCGATACTAGGGTACAGATGATGCAAGATTGGGCGGATTATATAGATAAGCTGCGAGATTACGCTAAGACGTAAGCCAAGTGAACTCGCGCTAAGAATCGTTTGAAAAATAGACGGGGCGTTAAATACACTATAATATGACGAACATCAATTGATAAAAAATTGCTTTGAGCGTCAGACATAACTACCCATTCATGTTAAATTGTAAAAAACGGTAAGGATGTCTGTAGAGATAAAAAATCTATGATAGCCCTAATATTATACTCGTTAACACTGTACTCACTCATTTAATAAGAAGGTTGTTAAGGATGACTTTAGATAATAACGTACTACGTAAACGCACCAGCTTATTGGGTTCATTGCTAGGCGATGCCATTTCTCGCCAATCTGGAGAGCAGACAATAAAGACCATTGAGACCCTGCGTAAAGGTTTCATTCAACAGCGTCGTGAGCCAAATGAGGCACATAAACAGCAGCTTATCGACTTTATTGCGTCTTTGGACAATCAAACTTTAAAGGACGTCATACGCGGCTTTTCTATCTATTTTTTTCTGGCCAATCTCAGCGAAGAAAACTACTTGCGTGAGCAGCGTCATAAGCTGCGTATGCAATCGGAGCAAAGCTGGGAGGGGTCATTTCGCCGTACCTTACTTGAATGTCGTGAGCGCAATATCGAGCCGGCTCAAATGCAGGAGCTTATTGATCAGCTCAAATTTACGCCCGTATTTACAGCGCATCCTACCGAAGCGCGTCGCCGTACCACAATGAATATCTTACAAAGTCTATTCACGCACAGCGACGCTTTAAACAATGTGTCTGAAAACAGTTTCGCCTACGAGCAAGCCAAAGAGCAAACCGCGCAAACGATTGATCTATTATGGTCGTCAGATGAAGTGCGCACGCGCAAGCCGCTGGTCTATGACGAGATTAACAACGGCCTGCATTACTTTAATGCCAGTTTGTTCAGCGCCATTCCCAAAGTATATCGCAATATCAAAAAAGCCATTGTCGATATCTATCCAGAGCTGACCGACTATCCACTGCCTGCCTTTATGAGCTTCGGTTCATGGATTGGCGGTGATAGAGATGGCAATCCTTTTGTGACGTTTGAGACCACAGAACTTGCCGTCTTAATGCATGCGGATACCGTACTGCGTCACTATCAAGTGCTACTCAAAAAACTGCGCCGCCAACTGATTCATAGTGACACTATTGTCACCGTGTCTCCCGACGTATATGCCAAGATCAAAAGTTATGATGAGCTCGATCAGCGTGTATTTGACTATAATCTAGATGACTATGGCAACGAGCCGTATCGTCGATTGCTTTCTTTAATACTCACTAAGGTCAATGCCACCAATCGCCGCATTCAAAGCAAAGGTACTGACATCGAGGCTGAAAAAGATGCCTATGCCAATCCAGAAGATCTATTAGAAGACCTACGCATTATCCGCCAAAGTGTCACTACTCACGACAAGGCGCATGCAGATGGATTATTGCTTGATGTGATTCGCCTGGTAAAAACATGCGGCTTTCATTTGGCAGCGCTCGATATCCGCCAAGAGTCGTCATACCATGGCGAAGTGATTGCAGATATCTTTGCGAGTGCCTCCAACCTGCCTGATTATCAAACGCTAAGCGAAACCGAACGTCAAGAGTGGCTCACACGCTTGTTAGAAAAACCGGGTACGCCGCTCATCTATACCGATAACTTAACAGACAAAACACGTGAGCAATTGTCATTGATGAATTCGGTCGCCACCTTACGCAAACTGGTGGGACAGGCGACTTTTGGTAGCTATGTTATCTCAATGACCAATAATGCCAGCCAGCTACTAGAAGTGTTGCTGTTAATGCGATTTGCAGGCTTATGTACGATTGATGCTGACGGTCAATTGTCTGCTGACCTACCTGTCGCACCGTTGTTCGAAACCATCGAAGATCTTAAAAACATCGATAAAATCTTGCCTGCTGTGCTAGACAATCCACTATATCTCGGATTGCTACAGAATACAGATAATACGCAAGAGATCATGCTAGGTTATTCGGACTCATCAAAAGATGGCGGTATCATCACCTCGGCTTGGCAGCTGTATAGTGCGCAGCAAACCATTAATAGTATTGCTGAGCAATATGGTATAAAAACACGATTATTCCACGGACGCGGCGGTTCGGTGAGTCGCGGCGGCGGATCAACGCACAAAGCCATTGCGGCGCAGCCGGCTGGCACGTTACATGGTCAGATTAAAGTGACCGAACAAGGCGAAGTGCTTTATGCCAAATATGCCAATACGGATACTGCCGTGTTTGAGCTGACCATGGCAATCACGGGTACACTCAAAGCCTGCTCGACAAGATTTGTCGTGCAACCGACTGAGTTGCCAGAGTATGAAGCCTTGTTTGCACGGTTAGCAGATGCTGGCGAGCAGCGTTATCGAGAGCTGACCGATCATACGGAAGGGTTTTATAAATTCTACTCACAAGTGACCCCAGTACAAGAAATCTCTTTACTGAACATTGGCTCACGTCCTGCCCATCGCAAAAAAGGCTTGCCAAGTAAAACCACATTGCGAGCGATTCCTTGGGTATTTGGCTGGTCGTTAGCACGCTTTACCCTACCTGCTTGGTATGGCGTTGGTAGTGCTCTGCACAGTGTCAGAGACAACGAGATTTTGATGAAAGAGATGAATGCGCGCTGGCCATTTTTTAGTGTCTTTATCAGTAATATTGAGATGGCTTTTACCAAATCTGAGATGAATATTGCACAAGCATATAGCCAGTTGTGTGATGACGAGGCGCTACGCGAACAGATCATGAGTGAGGTGCTCGATGAGCATGAGCTGACTTCTTCCGGTCTGAATTCTTTGCTAGATCAAGAAACGCTTTTATCTGGTCAGCGAAACCTTGCGGCATCTCTGCAGTGGCGAGACGCTTATCTAGACCCGATTAACTATATACAGATTGAGCTGTTGAAGCGTGCTAGACAACAAAATGAAGATACGACAGATAACCATAAATATGGCGATCTCAATGTAGAAGACCCATTAATCCGTAGTATTAACGCACTGGCAGCGGGTTTACGTAATACGGGGTAAGAGACGATACGACTGACCAACCAACGAGAATATTCTGATAGATTGCTACTGTCATAGTTATTTTCAGTGTGCTTGCCAGCATGATGGTGATAAAAAAATGTACCGTCGCCCATTATTTTTCTGTGGCACGGTACAAGGTACTATATGCCTCTGCTGTAATTAAAATGCGCCTGAACCTAACTGTTCTAATCGTTAGTCTCACGATACAACGTGGTTTGTGACTCTTGCCTAAAATCTTCATAGGTAATGGCAGCCTCACTCTGTGGAGCTGGAGGGGGTTCTATAGGCTCAACTTCAGCTGCGGGCACGTTTTGTTCGCTATTGTCTGCATTAATCGATTGTGCTGACACTAACGGCTCCTCGACCGTATTGGCGTCATTAGGTAATGGATCGTCATCGCTATTCACTACAGGTTCGGCGCCGACCACTGGCGTGCTAGTGGTCGGCGCAGGCGCTGTCCCATTTAAGCCACTATCATTGCTAACAGTAGTATCAGAAATAGAAATCGATAAAAATCCTGTAAAAATAAGGGTAAATACGACAATAGCAATGAGTAGTGAACCAAAAATCATACCAATAATGAGAGGTTTTTTACTACTGACCACTGTCTTTTGTGGTTTTATAGCATCCCTATGATCTGGTTCCAATGGGTTGGATTTAGTAACTAAAGGGTCATCGATCGTTGTGTTAGATAAAGGCGTCGCTTGATCGAGAACGACAGAAGATGGCTTTTTTTCTTCATTATTCTTACTTAAATCACTATTTAAGTTATGGTCAACACCAGCATAATTATCCATTCGTGTATCTGACACCTTGTTTTGTGTCGATGCATTTTGACCTGGAAAATCAAAAGTAGCGTTTGTTGTGCCGATGTCGGCAAACTCTAATCTTGGCTCTTTATCGTTATTTTCATCTTCGAATAGTTGCAACTCTTCTACGCTTAAAGGCTCAAAAGCAGGTAACTTACTGGCCGTTTTTAAGGATGTTGAATCATCATGATCATTTTGGGTATCATTTTCAGCGCTTTGGACTCGACTGATAAAACGTTCGTAAATATTGTTTTTGACACGCTTACGCGATTTTTTATGAACGAGTTGAGACAACTCTTCGTCAAAATCAGTACCGATGTCTTTTTTTTCGTCGTTCATAAAATAAAACCAAGCCAGTTTATGCTACTGACAGTAAATGACTGATAAAATGAAGTTGTGATTTTTATTGCTCAAATGTAACAGCATCACTAGTCCCCCAATATAGTTGCTCACACCCCTATCTTCAAGCACAATTTATTTTAGGTCGCTAATATTTGCACAGCTCGTCTTAAGTTAAGTAATGAGGTAGAAGCTTATTAAAAACGGCTTGTATAGAGACAACATATACCATAACAGGCTTAATAACATGGATTTAAAACAGCTCAATGCATTTATTGCTGTCGCGAATTTGCGCAGCTTTAGTGCAGCCGCAGAAAAGACAGGATTGTCACAGCCAAGTTTGAGCCGCCTGCTGAAACAGCTTGAGACCGATATGGATGTCGTGCTTATCGATCGTTACCACAGGCCATTACATCTGACTGAAGCGGGCGAATTTTTTTACGATAAGATAAGCACCATACTGACAGAAATCGAGACCGTCACGAGTATGACCCAGCGTTTATCAGCGCCAAGTAGTGCGCTAAACATCGGCTTTGTGCCGTCAGTATTATATGGGTTACTCCCTGAAATCATCGCCATGCTCAAGCAGTCCAATTCTGATATAGAGGTCAACCTCAAAGATATCAGCTCTTATCAGCAAATGGAGGCACTCAAATCTGGTGAGATTGATATCGGTTTTGGGCGTTTTGCCCATCAAGATCCATGGATTCAACAAATATTACTGCGTCATGAGCGCTACGTGGTGGCCTTACCAAAGTCGCATCCTCTTGCCCATGTAAAGGAGCAGCGTTTGATAGATTTGGCAAATAATCGCTTGATTTTATACCATCAAACGCATTTGCCGATTGCTACTACACTACCAACATCAGAGTCCATCAAAGCAAAGCAGGAAGCTAATACAAAAACCAGACGTGTCATCAATGAAAAATCTGCACTTAGCGAGCCGATTACGGAGCCGTTGTTACATTTGTTTGCACAATACGGTATCTCACCCTTTGTGACTACCACGGTGAGTGACTTGCAAGTAGCTCTAGGCTTAGTCGCCGCGGGCGAAGGTATCACGCTTGTACCTGCCAGCTTAACCACAGTACGTACAGAACAAATCAGCTATCAGCGTTTGGTACACGAAAACGTCACCTCTCCTATTTATTTGCATACTCTCAAAGATTTTGTGCATCCAAGTATCTCTGAGTTATTGAATGCTATCTATCAGGTCTATGAAGAACGAGGCATCACCTACCGGCGACAAAAATTTGTGTAACGTCCTTAAATGACCAGATATTGCGTGGATATTGTGTTATAAAGAAACGCCAAAAATAATCTGACCTAATACTTGATATTATCAGATTAATATGCTAACCAAAAAGAATGGCAATGCAAACAAATAGTAATAACTATCACTGTTAATAAATAGAATAATCATTCTCCTGAATCGTATTGGTGTGCTAAAGTCGATACAAGATTAATCGTTTTATAAAAAAACACGTATAAACACGTATAAAGCGGTTGTCTAGTGATCACTGGCAAACTGACACAGGTAAGTGATGTTTTGCCGTTTTAACCATTTCGAGGTATTCATGTCCACACAACCACTCAACAACCCAAGTACCACTGACGATATCGTTACTGAGCAACAAGAAGGCTTTAGTTGGCGTATCTTTGGCCCCGGTATTTTGATGGCGACCGCTGCAATCGGTGGCTCGCATCTGATTTCATCGACGCAGGCTGGTGCTATATATGGCTGGCAGTTGGCGATTATGATTGTTTTAGCCAACGTATTTAAATATCCGTTTTTTCGCTTTGCAACCGACTATGTTTACGATACGGGCGAGAGCTTGATTGCAGGCTACGCCAAGCGCTCAAAGGTGTATCTTTGGGTATATTTTATCCTCTCTATCTTATCAGCGGTCATCAGTACGGGTGCGGTCTCGCTGATTGCAGCGGTAATTTTGGGCTTTATGCTACCCGCCTCTCTTGAGTTATCGACGATGGTGCTGTCTATGATCATCGTGGCCGTCTCTTGGTTCTTTTTGATAGCCGGTCATTATAAATTGCTCGATGGCGTGACTAAATGGATTATGATTGCTTTGACGGCAGCTACCGTTGCCGCAGTCATGATTGCCGCTGGCAAGCCCACGGTCATGGCAGCAGATTTTATTGCTGTGTCTCCTTGGAACCTAGCGACACTCGGTTTCATCGTCGCACTCATGGGCTGGATGCCAGCACCGCTTGAGTTTGCCGCGATTACTTCTATGTGGACCTCTGCCAAAGTCAAAGCCGATCACACCACGCACAAGCAAGGCTTGCTCGACTTCAACGTCGGTTATGCCGTTTCAGCGATTCTAGCCTTGTTTTTCTTGTCGCTTGGTGTGTTTGTCCAGTATGGTTCAGGACAAGAGATTGAGTTGGTCGGCGGCGCTTATATCAACCAGTTAATCAATATGTATACGGCAACTATCGGTGAATGGTCACGATTGCTGGTAGCGTTCGTCGCCTTCATGTGTATGTTTGGCACCACGATTACTTGTGCCGACGGCTACGGCCGTGCCAATGCTGAGTGCTGGCGTTTGCTAAAAGGCGAAAGCGAAATCAATAAAAAGCAAATCGCTTTTTGGACGACATACGCTATCGGTGGCGGGCTTGTGATTATTACGTTCTTCACAGGACAATTGGGCGCAATGCTTAAGTTTGCCATGATATCCGCGTTTGTCTCTGCGCCTATCTTTGGTTGGTTAAACTACTCATTGGTTAAGAAACATAAAAAACTGTCCGCAGGTATGAACGCTCTGTCTATCGCAGGCTTGATATTCTTGGCGGGATTTGCCTTATTGTTCTTAGCCAATTTGGCAGGTTTATTTGCTTAAACTTAGTCTTTTTTAAGCTCATGATAAATGAAGCCCTAATAGCTCAGCTGTTAGGGCTTTTTGGTAGGAACAGGACAATTTGTAGAGCAATATGCCTATCGTAATTGTAACTAAATGTAAATTGTAAAGTATCTTAATATTTGAATATTTGGGTAATATGAATACTTATCATAGCGAAGTATTGAAAAATACATAATGCTATTTGTTTTATGAATAATATTAAATTAACTACAATTAATTATTATAAATAATAAACAATAATCCATAAGCTAACCTTTGCAGACGTGGATAATTGGGTATAATCAGTGACAACAACAAGATTATTTTCTATCCATACAAGCTCATGAAAGGATACTCACATGACCTCACTCTCAGCAGGTGCACGCTTTCGCAGTGCGCTTAAACAAAAAAATGATAATAACCAGCCACTACAAATTGCAGGCGCGATCAATGCCTACACCGCGATGATGGCGACCCAAGTCGGTCACCAAGCGCTGTATCTCTCTGGTGGCGGTGTGGCAAACGCGTCATTTGGTTTGCCTGACTTGGGCATGACCAGCCTTGATAACGTGCTAGAAGACGCTCGCCGTATTACGGATGCAGTCGATACCCCGCTACTTGTCGATATTGATACCGGCTTTGGCGGTGCGTTTAATATTGCTCAAACCATCAGAAAAATGGAAAAGGCAGGCGTGGCAGCCGTCCATATCGAAGACCAAGTCGCGCAAAAGCGCTGTGGTCACCGTCCTAACAAAGAAATCGTTAGTATCTCAGAAATGGTTGATCGCCTAAAGGCGGCATTGGATGCGAAAACGGATTCTGATTTTGTGGTGATGGCTCGTACTGATGCGTTATCAGTCGAGGGCTTAGACGCTGCTGTTGAACGTGCCGTTGCCTTTGCCGAAGCAGGTGCAGACATGATCTTTGCAGAAGCGCTGACGGATATTGAGATGTATCGTAAATTTACCGATGTACTCGACATTCCCGTCCTCGCCAATATGACCGAGTTTGGTCAGACCGATCTGTATACCACTGACCAGCTGTACGGTGTGGGCGTCGATATGGTGCTGTACCCACTATCCGCTTTCCGCGCCATGAATAAGGCTGCATTGAACGTCTATCAGCATCTATTAGATGACGGTACGCAAGAAAAAGTCGTCGATACCATGCAGACGCGCATGGAGCTGTACGATTTCTTAAACTATCACGAGTTTGAGCAAACCTTAGACAAGCTGTTTGCGGACAATAAATAATCATAATAAGCAGTATTTTCACTTAACAATATAAAAAGCTACCCACAAAAGGAATGTAAACATGGCAGCACAGAAAGAACTTTCAGGCGCAGGACTTCGCGGACAAGTCGCTGGCAAAACCGCACTCTCTACCGTTGGCAAATCGGGCTCTGGTCTGACCTATCGCGGCTATGATGTATCAGAGCTGGCGGATAAATGTATTTTTGAAGAAGTGGCGTACTTGCTGCTATACGGCAATTTACCTACGCAAAGCGAACTTGAGAATTATCAAGCTAAGCTCAAAAGCCTTCGCGGCCTACCACAAGCATTAAAAGACGTGCTTGAGCGTATCCCAAGCGATGCGCATCCAATGGATGTGCTACGTACTGGTTGCTCAATGCTGGGCAACCTTGAGACCGAAACGGACTTCGCTCAGCAAAACGATAAAACCGACCGTATGCTGGCAGCTTTCCCATCGATCATCAATTATTGGTATCGCTTTAGCCATGATAACGTGCGTATCGAGACTGAGACGGATGATGCGACCATCGGCGGTCATTTCTTGCATCTGCTCAAAGGCGAAAAGCCAAACGAGCTACACGAAAAAGTCATGAACGTGTCGCTTATCCTCTATGCAGAGCATGAGTTCAACGCATCAACCTTTACTGCGCGTGTCTGTGCGTCTACTTTATCTGATATCCATTCTTGTATCACTGGCGCAATCGGTTCACTACGTGGCCCATTGCATGGCGGCGCGAATGAAGCGGCGATGGATATGATTGAGGGTTTTAGCTCAGCTGATGAAGCCGAGACAGAGATGATGGCAATGCTGGCACGTAAAGATAAAATCATGGGCTTTGGTCATGCCATCTATAGCGAGTCGGATCCACGTAACGTCGTGATTAAAGGCTGGGCTGAGAAGCTAGCCGCTGACGTTGGTGACGAAGTGTTATATCCAGTATCAGTACGCTGTGAAGAAGTCATGTGGCGTGAGAAAAAGCTATTCTGTAATGCTGACTTTTTCCATGCATCAGCCTATCACTTTATGGGTATCCCAACCAAGCTATTCACACCTATCTTTGTCTGTTCACGCTTGACTGGCTGGGCCGCTCACGTGTTTGAGCAACGTGCCAATAACCGTATCATTCGCCCAAGTGCCGAATATACGGGTGAAGAGCTGCGTCCAGTACCAGATATGAGTACGCGTTAAGTTGATTTCTTTTAAGTAGCTATTGTTACGTACTTATTATCAGCTAGCGGCAGTGCTAGCTGATACAGGTATGTCGATTGAGCCTAGCTTTGATATTTTTAGGTTTGATCGTCATACGCTATTTTTTTTATAGATCATGCCATCTTAACTTTCAATATCGATTCTTTAGCAAAGCCTGCAATAACGAACGATGATTTTGCTAAAGGAATGAATTTTTATCTAATATCGACGTTTAACTACTTATTATAATTAGCCAACAGCCAAAGGTGACTTATGGACAACGCCCTCGTACAACCCATGAACGATGAATTCAAAAAACCACTTCCTGATACTGACCTTTACTACTTTGACACTCGCGAAGCGGTCGAGAGTATCGAAGCGGGTGCTTATGACAAGCTACCATTTTGCTCAAAAGTATTGTGTGAAAACTTAGTACGCCGTTGCCCACCAGAGGATTTAACGGCAGCGCTAAAGCAGCATATCGAAGGCAAGCAAGATCTTGATTTTCCTTGGTACCCTGCCCGCGTGGTCTGTCACGATATCTTGGGTCAGACGGCTTTTGTTGATTTGGCAGGCTTGCGTGATGCTATCGCTGAGCAAGGCGGTGATCCGTCCAAAGTAAACCCTATCGTGCCCACTCAGCTTATTGTTGACCATTCATTGGCCGTTGAGCACGCAGGCTTTGAAGAAGACGCGTTTGAGAAGAACCGTGCGATTGAAGAGCGCCGTAACGATGACCGCTTTCACTTCATCAACTGGTGCCAGTATGCCTTTGACAATGTCAACGTCGTACCACCGGGTAACGGCATCATGCATCAGATTAACCTAGAGAAAATGTCACCTGTTGTACAAGTCGTACACAATAAAGCGGGTGAAGAAGTCGCGTTTGCCGATACGTTGGTCGGTACGGATAGTCACACGCCGATGGTCGATGCCCTAGGTGTGATCTCAATCGGTGTGGGCGGTCTAGAAGCCGAAAGCGTGATGCTGGGTAACCCGTCATATATGCGCCTGCCTGATTACGTTGGTGTTAAATTAACAGGCAAACTGCAAAAAGGCATTACTGGTACGGATCTCGTACTGGCGATGACGGAATTTTTACGTGATGCAGGCGTGGTCTCTACCTATATTGAATTCTTTGGTGACGGTGCACGCCAGCTAAGTGTCGGTGACCGCGCCTCTATCTCAAACATGACCCCTGAATATGGCGCCACTGCTGCGATGTTCTATATCGATGAGCAAACCATTGACTATCTACGTCTGACGGGTCGTTCTGAGGAACAGATTAAACTGGTTGAGCAGTATGCTAAGCAAACGGGTCTATGGGCTGACGGCATGGAAAAAGCCGAATACGCACGCGTCCTTGAGTTTGATTTGTCATCAGTCGGTCGTAACATGGCAGGCCCGTCGCGTCCCCATGCGCGTGTATCTACTGATGATTTGGTGGCCAAAGGCATCGCCCACGCGCCTGATCAAAAACTCCCTGAACCAAAAGATGGTCTCATGCCAGATGGCGCAGTGATTATCGCGGCGATTACCAGCTGTACCAATACCTCAAACCCTCGCAACATGGTTGCCGCAGGTCTTGTCGCCCGTAACGCGAATGCCAAGGGACTATTGCGTAAACCGTGGGTTAAGTCATCCTTAGCACCCGGCTCAAAAACGGTCAAAATGTATTTAGAAGAAGCAGGTCTAATGCCAGAGCTACAGGAAATCGGTTTTGATGTAGTAGGCTTTGCCTGTACGACATGTAACGGCATGAGCGGTGCACTTGACCCTGACATCGAGCAAGAAATCATCGACAATGATTTGTTCACTACGGCAGTGCTATCTGGTAACCGTAACTTTGACGGTCGTATCCATCCGTATGCCAAGCAAGCATTTTTAGCATCGCCGCCACTGGTTATCGCTTATGCCATCGCTGGTAACATCCGTTTTGATATTGAAAAAGACTCGTTGGGTAAAGACCAAGACGGCAATGATGTCTATCTAAAAGACATCTGGTTTGATGACGAAGAAGTGGATGCCATTGTTGCTTCTGCTGTTAAGCCTGAGCAGTTTAATGCCGTATATATCCCAATGTTTGATGAAGCCAAAAAAGATACGGGCAAAGCGTTAAGCCCATTGTACGACTGGCGTGAAATGACCACATATATTCGTCGTCCGCCGTATTGGGAAGGTCAAATGGCAGCGATGAACAAACTAAAAGGTATGCGTCCGCTTGCCGTATTAGGTGATAACATCACAACCGATCATATGTCGCCATCAAATGCTATTCTTGGTACGTCCGCAGCTGGCGAGTATTTGGACACTATGGGCTTGCCTGCTGAGGACTATAACTCATACGCGACCCATCGCGGCGACCATTTAACCGCGCAACGTGCGACCTTTGCCAACCCTAAACTATTGAACGAAATGGTACGCGATGAAGATGGCGAAGTTGTCCAAGGCTCACTGGCGCGCGTCGAACCAGAAGGTCAAGTCATGCGCATGTGGGAAGCGATTGAGACCTATATGAACCGTGAGCAGCCGCTTATCATCATCGCAGGTGATGGCTATGGTCAAGGCTCAAGCCGTGACTGGGCTGCCAAAGGCGTGCGTCTCGCTGGCGTAGAAGCAGTCGTCGCTGAAGACTTTGAGCGTATTCATCGTCAAAACTTAGTGGGCATGGGCGCGCTACCTTTACAGTTCGAAGAAGGTACGACTCGTCATACGCTAAATATCGATGGTACGGAAACCTTTGATGTCACAGGTGAAGTCTCGGCCGGCGGGTTGATGACTCTAGTAATCCATCGTACCGATGGTAGTACCACTGAGACGCCTATTATCTGCCGCTTAGATACGGCTGATGAAGTAAAAATGTACAACGCTGGCGGTATGCTACAACGCTTTGCTAAAGAGTTTATCGAAGGTACGCTGGATATTGCGTAAGCGTTAAGGCATAGCGTATAAGTAATAAATAAGCCGATGTTGTATAACCTTATATGACGTCGGCTTTTATTTGCTTTTGCGTTCTATACACTGAGTTTTGTTAATTACTCCTAAGTACTAGATAGTAGCTAAATATTGAGTTTGCTTAACCAATGGCGTAATATGTACTATATATTGTACAAGTCATGAAGCGTATTATGAAAGGAGTAAACCATGAGAGTCGTTAGTTTTTCAGAAGCCAGAAAGCATCTAAAGTCTGTCCTAGATACGGTAAACGATGATGCCAATGCCACTATCGTAACCCGCCGTGACGCTGATGATGCCGTTGTGATGTCACTTGATTACTACAATAGCCTGATGGAAACCGTCTATCTGCTAAAATCCCCTGCCAATGCGGCGCACTTAGCGGACTCTATTGCCCAATATAAAGCTGGCAAGACCGTGACGCGTGAGTTAATTGATACGGCAGAAAATAGTGATAAAAGTGACGGTCGCAGCGATAACAATGAGCACACGGATAGCGATATTGAGAGTGCTTGAACTCAAAGGCTTTAATCAATCCAAAGGGTCTAATAATGAGTGAGCAATTAGCATGGACAGACGCTGCGTGGAAAGACTACCTGTACTGGCAAACGCAAGACAAAAAAACACTTAAGCGTATTAATAAACTCATCACCGAATGTAAGCGTAATCCGTTTGAAGGGATTGGTAAACCTGAACCTTTAAAAGAAAACCTATCTGGATTTTGGTCAAGACGCATCGATGACGCCAATCGATTGGTATATGCTGTCGATGACAACTATCTAACGATTATCTCTTGTCGCTATCATTATTAATGAGCGTTCTTAGTCGTTCGTGTTTACTTGCTGATGACGCCATACCCAATCTTATAACAATATAAAAAGGACTCAATACAGTGACCCAAACCAACTCTCAATCAAAAGCTTCTTTCGCCCCGCAAATCCCCATCCCTGCCACCTATATGCGTGGCGGTACCTCAAAAGGGACGTTTTTTAAATTATCAGATTTACCTGAGCGTTGCCAAGTTGCTGGCGAGTCACGTGATAAGTTTCTGCTACGGGTCATCGGTAGCCCTGATCCTTATGGTAAGCAAATTGACGGTCTCGGCAATGGCAGCTCTAGTACCTCAAAGACCGTTATCTTATCGGCCTCAGACAGATCCAATCACGATGTGAATTATCTGTTTGGTCAGGTCAATATCGCCAAGCCTATGATTGATTGGGCGGGTAACTGTGGTAACTTAACTGCAGCCGTCGGTGCCTGTGCCATTAATATGGATCTAGTTGATGCCGACAAAATTGCTAATAGTATCGATGACAATGCTGAAAGCGGGATTTGTGAAGTGCGTATCTGGCAAGAAAATATTGGTAAAACCATTATTGCGCACGTGCCAGTCTATAAAGATACAAACGACAAAGTACAGGTTCAAGAGACGGGCGATTTTGAATTAGATGGTGTGACCTTCCCAGCGGCTGAAGTCAAAATTGAATTCATCGATCCGGTTGATGCCACAAGCGACATGTTCCCGACGGGCAATTTGGTCGATGATTTCGATGTATCAGGCTGCGGTCTAAATGCTGATAGCATCAAAGCCACCTTCATTAGTGCAGGTATCCCAACCATCTTTATAAACGCAGAAGATTTGGGCTTTACGGGTACTGAGCTACAAGGCGACATTAATAGTGATAGTGAGCTACTTACCAAGCTTGAAAAAATCCGTGCCACAGGCGGCGTGGCGATGGGATTATTTAAAGATGTGAGCGAGGCGCAAACCAGCCAACACATTCCTAAAATCGCATGGGTTGGTAACGCACAGAGCTATACCGCCTCTAGTGGTAAATCGGTCGATGCAGGCGAGATTGATCTAGTCGTACGTGCCATGAGTATGGGGCAATTGCATCACGCCATGATGGGGACAGCAGCAGTCGCCATTGCCTCTGCCGCGACCACGCAAGGCACGCTTGTTAACAAAGCTGCTGGTGGTGGCGAGCTGACAGAGGTACGTTTTGGTCATCCATCAGGGACATTGCTCGTCGGTGGTAAGACAGAACAGGTCGATGGGCGCTGGCAAGCCAAAAAAGTGTCGATGAGTCGTTCAGCAAGGCGTATCATGGTTGGTGAAGTTTTTGTGCCTGCGGATGCGTTTTAAAAAGACATATAACCTATGGATAAAATATTCAATCTATTTAAAGGATAGCTCAAAATGGTATTCAGTGAAGTTGTTGAGCGCATGAATTTGTTTACTCTTTCAGCGGTTAGAACATCTGATTTGGCAATATCTGCAAGAAAAATGATGAATTGGGATAAGGAGGCATGGTCTATAGCTCCTTTTTTGAGTACTGCAGCAAACAGACCAAACTTGGATGAAGATTTATTACCACTTGTACATGCTCTTTCAAATGAATTGAGAGTTACCATTTCATTAATATTCAAAGAACCTGAGCCTTCTGATATTTCTAAAAATGGTGGCGCTTCCTTTGGTCATGAAAATGAGTTTATTCCAGTTGAGCATATAATTGGAACTCAAATTATATTATATAACTACTGTTTGCTTGAGGCATATGAGTTCGACTTATACAGAAAAATATTACATGAGAAGCGAGAAAATTTTTTTGATGAAAAATTTTCACTTAAAGATATTGCTACTAGGGGTGTTGATATACTGGTTGAAGGAATTCTAGAACGTGAGCAAAACAGATATGAGCGAATGGGAGTAAGGAAAAGAATTAATCTCTGGAAGAATTTGGGTATAGAACCTATTCCTGAACAATGGATTGTGGCATATGAAGAAATTTCTAATAGAAGAAATACTCTTACACACGAGGCACACCCTGATGATGTTACCTTAGTTGAAGCAATTATAATTTTTCATCGAACAAGATTAATTGCGAGACAATTAGCTAATCACTTTAACGATGACAGTATAAGTCTTTGTCAAAGTCCTTTAGATGATTACCCTGAAATCTAATGCCGACATCTCCCCAACCACGCCGTGTGCAATTAGACAAAAAACCGCCAGTCGAGAAGAAAGAACGGCGGGCACTACTGTGGGATATCCTCAAAAAACTGGCGGTATTTGCTAAGCCTTATCGCTTGCTTATCATCGCCACCTTAGCGCTGACTGCTCTAGGCTCCTTTACCGCGCAAGTTAATGCCTTTGTACTACGTTATGCCGTTGATACCTTGACCGAAATCGCTACCCTCGCTGAGCCTTGGGAAGCTGGCGTGCGCATGCTGACCATTATCAGTGCGGTACTCTTAACCAAAGAGATATTATCGATATTCATCTCTTTTGGGCAACGCTTCTTCGGCGAAAAGATTCGTATCAATCTATCACGTGATTTATCGCAAAAAATCATTGAGCGCATCTTGACCTATCGGATGGCATTTTATACCAGTAGCGAAAACGACAGCGGCAAGTTGCAAACCCGTATTGATTATGGCGTCAGCAGCTTAACCAGTTTAGTGCAAAACTTCTTTATCGATATGCTACCGCTGTTTGCCAATGCGATCGTGGCGCTTATCATTATGTTTTCGACCAATTTTTGGATAGGCTTGGTCGGTCTTATTATCATTCCCATTTACTTTTTTATCAGTCAAAAACAAGCCAAGCGCCTACAAGGTTTTCGTCGGCAGATGCGTGGCTATAGAGAAGCCAAAAGTGGTTTGGTAATATCTTTGATCAATTCGATCAGCGTGGTGAAATCCTTTGTCCGTGAGTCGATAGAAGCAGAAAAGCACTTAGCCATTCAAAAGGAAATGACCGATAATCAGCTGCGTATTCGCAGTATTGGTTTTGTTTATGATGCTATCAAAACCTTTATCGAGCAGATTGGTGTGGTGGTTATTATCTTGCTCACCGCTTATTTTGTCCTACAAGGTGAGATGACCATTGGTATGATTTTGTTTCATGTCATGCTGTTTCAAAATGTCGCCGCCCCTATCCGTCAATTACACCGCATCTATGACCAGATAAATAATGCATTGACCTATGCCGAAGGTTTTTTTGATATTTTAGAAGATGACAGCCAAGTCGAGAGCATCGCTGGTATCAGTAGCGACAACTTAAAAGGTCATATCGAGCTTAAACATGTCGATTTTACTTATCCCAATGGTACGCAAGCGCTCAAAGACGTCAGCTTCACTATTAAGCCCAACCGTATCACGGCGCTGGTTGGCCTCTCTGGCGCTGGCAAGAGCACGATTATCAATCTATTGGTCAAGTTCTATGCGCCAGACGCAGGCTCGATATGCCTAGACGGGCATGATTTGGCTGACTGTGATACTCATGAGCTGCGTCAAAACATTGGTCTGGTGCTACAGAGCAATCATATTTTTTCGGGTACGATTAGTGAAAATATCCGCTATGGCAATATGAATGCTAGCATTGATGACATTATTGTAGCGGCAAAAAAAGCTTCGATACATGAGCAAATTGTCGCCTTGACAGACGGTTACGAGAGTACGGCCAAATCGCTATCGGGCGGTCAGCAGCAGCGTATTGCGCTAGCACGGATGTTTTTAAAAGATCCACCGATTGTGTTTTTGGACGAGCCGACCGCCAGCCTCGATGCTATCGCCAGCCAACAGGTCAAAAAAAGCCTCGATCTGATCAAAAAAGATCGTACCGTTATTATGGTTTCGCACAATATTGCTCAGATTATCGACGCCGATGATCTGGTAGTCATAGAGAATGGCGAAGTGGTTGAGACAGGTACCCATGAGGTACTTTATGCCCAACGCGGCAAATACTTTGAGATATTTAGTGCCATGTCTGATAGCTTAAATTTAGACAAAATCAGCCAGACCCTAAAGGGTTAGGAATGGTTAATGACTGCCTAAATCGTTATAATGCCCCTATTTTACCGCCTATTGCCAGAAGCTTGCCCATTATGAATTGTGAATTTTCTATCAAAACCTTTGATGAGCTGACCTCAGTTGACCTTTACCATATCCTAAAAGCACGCTCACAAGTGTTCGTCGTCGAACAAAACTGTGCTTATCAAGATATGGATGAGGTCGATTTTGATTGCTTACACTTGATTGCTCATCAAAACGCAGCGTTAGTGGGCTATTGCCGCATTGTTCCGCCTGAATTCAATAAACTAAAATCCAATCTATCGGTCGCCGACCCTACGATCAAGACCAATCACACTGCCATGCCTGCCATCGGTAGAGTGCTTGTGTTATCAGAGCACAGAGGTGACGGCCTAGCACGTCAAATAATGACTCAGGCTATTGCTCATTGCCGCAAAAAATACGGTAAAAAGCGTCCGATTATTATCTCGGCGCAAGTATATTTGCTTAGTTTTTATGAGTCTTTGGGTTTTGTACCTGAAGGTGAGCATTATCTTGAAGATAATATTGAGCACGTGAAGATGGTGCTATACGTTGCTAAGAAAAACAAAGTAAGAAAAGAAAGTGTGGATACTGCGTCAACCACGACCAAAGTTTTAAGCTTCCTGCTGTTTATTATAGCAGCGCTGTTTATTTTAGGTCTGCTCTATTTGATGATTTAAACGGCCTACAAAGCTTTACTTCTTAACACAATTCAGTCTGGTTGTTCCATATTGAGTATGCTACTTTTGAATGATAACCGCTTTAAAAGGATGACTGCGAGCATGGGTCAACAAAGCGAAAAGTTAGCACACTCAAGGAAGAGGAAACAACCATGTCAAATACCCATTCAGATACAGCCCATTCAAATACGAATGAGGCAACGGTAGAGAGCAATATCCGTCCAGAATATGACGATGAAATCCAAAAAATCGCCGATTATGTGCTCAATTATTCCATAGATAACGAGTCACCAAATCCCACTGATGCATGGCGTACTGCACGCCACTGTCTCATGGATACCATCGGCTGCGGACTACTGGCACTGCGCTTCCCTGAGTGTACCAAGCACTTGGGGCCTGATTGCCCTGATCAAATAACGCTGCATGGCGCTCGCGTCCCTGGCACCTCCTATAGACTAGATCCCATCAAAGCCGCTTTTGACATCGGCTGTATGGTGCGCTGGCTTGACTATAATGATACGTGGCTCGCTGCTGAGTGGGGTCATCCGTCTGATAACTTGGGCGGCATCTTGGCGGTCACCGACTATATCAGTCAAAAAAACATCAGCCAAGGGCAAGCACCTCTGACCATGAGGGCCGTGCTTGAGGCCATGATCATGGCGCATGAAATTCAAGGGGTGATGGCACTCGAAAACTCATTCAACCGCGTGGGTCTTGATCATGTGTTTTTGGTCAAATTAGCCTCAACTGCGGTCGTCGCCAAACTATATCAGCTGCCACGCGAGCGCATCATGGCCGCCATCTCACAAGCCATTGTCGATGGTCAGGCACTGCGCACCTATCGTCATGCACCCAACGCGGGCAGCCGAAAATCATGGGCGGCAGGTGATGCAACCAGCCGCGCGGTTCGGCTGGTAGATATCACTGCACGTGGTGAAATGGGTATCCCTGGCGCACTAACCGCACCGCAATGGGGGTTTTATGATGTGCTGTTTAGCCATACCAATAAGGATCTTGCGACCAAACCCGAAGACGAGCGTCGATTTACCTTTCAGCGTGACTTTGGCAGTTATGTGATGGAGAATATCTTATTTAAAATCAGCTTTCCCGCTGAGTTTCATGCGCAGACTGCTTGTGAAGCGGCGGTTATTTTGCATCCACATGTGAGAGGTCAAATTGATGAGATCGAAAAAATTGTCCTAACCACGCATGATTCAGCAATTCGCATCATCTCAAAGGAAGGTGCGCTTGCTAACCCAGCTGATCGGGATCACTGCTTACAATATATGGTGGCTGTGCCACTATTGACAGGCGATTTGATGGCGGAGAACTACGAGGATGACTATCATGAAGAGCATTTATCAATCGATGAGCTACGCGAAAAAATGGTGGTAGAAGAAGACGCACAGTATTCAAAAGATTACCATGACCCCAGTAAGCGCTCTATTGCCAATGCCATTCAAATATTCTTCAAAGATGGCAGTAGCACAGAAAAAGTCGCCATCGAGTATCCTATCGGTCATAAACGCCGCCGTGCCGAGGGCATTCCTATACTTGAGGCAAAGTTCCGAGCCAGCTTGGCCACCCGCTTTATCGACAGTCGGTGTCAGCAAATCATTGAGCTGTGTGACGATCAAGAAAAATTGGAGCAAACGCCAGTGAATGAGTTTATGGACTTATTTATGGCTTATTAGTGTTTTAACAGGATAGCCATCCTAAACCACCCTATCATTTGTATCATTACCAAAATATCGACTCTCCTGCCCAATCGACAAAACTGCCTGATTGGGCAGCCGTCATCCCTGATAGCACTTCCAATAAACACTCGGCGCTATACGCTGGCGAGAATAGATGTCCTTCAGCGACATTGCCTTGAAACGGCGCAGATAGCTGGGTATTCACGGTTCCCGGTTGCATAACGACTACGCACACCTCTTTGAGTGATCGGCCCCATTCGATACTCAAGTTTTTCATTCCCATATTGAGCGCCGCCTTGCTCATTCTATAACTATACCAGCCGCCAAGCTGATTGTCCGTGATACTACCGACACGAGCTGATATGGTCGCAAAAATAGCTGGGTGCTCAGCGCTACGCTCAGCTTTGGCGAGCAACGGTTTGATATGCTTGGCTATCAGCAAGCTTGCTAGTGCATTGATTTGCATGTTCTGTAAAAAGAACTCTGTTTCAATCTGCCTCAAGGCCTTTTCTGGCTGCGCAGTCTTGGTATGTAATAATCCCACGCAGTTGATTACCCAATCGACATGACCCATTGTCTGCTTGATGGTGTCGGCCGCTTTTTGGATACTGTCTTCATCACTGATATTCATGGGTAACCAGTGTAGATTTTCTGCTTCAAAGTTCGGCTCATTGCGATGATAAGTGGCGAATACTTGTGTACTATGTCTTTTAGCAGATGCGCCGTCATTTTGATCGGCAGCTGACTCTTGTACCAGCTGCTTGACCATGGCCTGACCAATACCGCCCGTTCCGCCGATGATAAGATAGATTTTATTATTCATCTAGAAGCGTCCTTTTTTACAAACCTTGATAGATTCATTTTGGCTGATTTTATAAGTGTTTGCTATGATAAAAATAATAGACATTATTCTCATTCTATATACGCTACAATAATTTTTAGCGATTAAACCCGCATTTTTTGCTTTCCATTATTTATACTGACGTTTTTATACGGATATCAGCGCCTTATGCTATCACCCCAAGACCAACTGACCGAGCTGGTACGTGCCTTAGAGACTGATCAGCACGTCTTTGCCACTGACCCGTTACTGATCACGGAAAAGCTACAGAGTGAGGATGGCACACCTATCCAAAAGCTGCATCGACGGGCCTCACGCATTGATAGCAATGGGGCGCTTGCGCGGGTACTGGGCAAAATAGATGGCCGCATAAAAGGCATCATGATCGTCATGAGTGTGGTGTGGTGCATCTCGGGATTTTTGGGTCTGTTCACGCTATTGCAGTCTAATGTGGTGAACTTCTTTTATGTATTGGTTTGCTTGCTTGGTTTTCATACTATTATGCTTGGTGGCTGGCTTGTCATGACACTTATCAATCGAGACCAGCAAGCGCCCAGTTGGTTTGCCAGCTTTGTCAGTCCCAGTTACCTCATACGCGGTAAAGACGATGTGACCAAGGCGGCCGTCGATCTGTATGAGCGCCAATTACAGCATAGCGGTATGCGCTGGTATTTGGGCCGGTTTAGCCATCAGTTATGGCTTGCGACGTTGACTGGCATGCTGCTTGCGATTATATTCTTGTTGGTTGTGCGTCAGTATAGCTTTAGCTGGGAGTCGACCCTACTCTCTGATCAGGCGCTGGTGAGCTTAACGCAAATACTCGGCTGGCTACCAGGCATGGTTGGTTTTGATGTGCCAGATAGTACAGCGATTGCACAAAGCAGGCTGGTCACAGAAGCGATGCCATTGTCTGTGGCGCGGCAGTGGGCAGGATTGCTAGTCGGTAGCTTGCTGATGTACGGTATTGTCCCGCGTGCGATAGCGTGGGTATTTTGTGCCTTGATGTTCCGCCGCAAAAAGATGCGCTTAGACATCAAACAACCGTATTACCAAAAGATCATAAATTTTTGGCAGCGTCAGGTGGTTGATGCAGATGACTTTACGGAAGCACCCGCACCTGTCGCGCCCAAAGCGGCGGTGAGTGCAGGCAAGAAACTGGTCGCCTTGCTTGAATATCCTTCAAATCAGGATAAATGGTGGCAGTCAGGGCTTGATGGCAGTCATCATGGTTTTCAACAATCAAGTGAGGTTGAGGATTTTGGTATCGTTGATGATCGTGAGGATATGGCACGGCTAAAAAACTACTTAGACGAGCACCCTGTACAAGTCCTATTAGGTATTCATAGCAAAGCGCTGCCTGACCGCGGTACGCTACGCAAACTTGATCAAATCGCCGCTCATGCAAAAGATGGTCTTATTGTACAGCTGCTTAGTGATACCACCCCTTCTGCTGGCTTGACTGACGCTCGTACGGATGATGAACCGGTAGATAAACAAGCCGTTCGCTATCAGCAGTGGCAAACAGCGCTCTCTGCGCGAAAAATTGGCTTGGTAGATATTGATTCTTAAAGTTTTTGAATGCGATACTTAATAATAATTATTTTTATAAAAGGGACAAAATAAACCAGTAATATAGAAAATAGTTATCTCTTGGGTAACAAGGATGTTTTATAGTGGCTAGGAGCCAAATATGTCAACAGACAACACCCTCTTAACATCAGGTGAGTATGGTCAGATATTGGATAATTACAAAGAGGCGTTAAACCAAAGTATCTTAACCGCTGCACCAGAGTCATGGCAGCCAATGCTGGCAAGTATCTTACCTGCTCACTGGCAAGAATGGCTGTTACCGCTGGCTGGTGGCCCATTTTTCTTATTGTTTTTGGCAGAGTGGTTTTATCAGTCTAAGCGTGGGAAAAATGAAAGCTTTAGCTGGCGCCGTGCGATGACCAATTTTAGCTTGGGCGGCTCTTATCTCGGATTTGAATTGATTGTCCAAGCACTTATTGTGCTGCCTATTTGCCTGTGGCTATATCAATACCGACTATTCACTATTGAGGTGACATTGCTGACAGCCATACCCATATTTGTCGCGGTTGAGTTCAGCTATTACTGGTTTCACCGTGCCTCACACCGCATGAATTGGTTTTGGTCAGCGCATGTCGTGCACCATTCAGATGATAAGATGAACCTATCCACCGCCATGCGCCAAAGCCTGCTGTACTCAGTGACAGGTTGGTGGTTATTTTTCGTCCCGCTGATGATATTGGGTGTGCATCCTGTCTGGGTATTTTTCTTTTATGCGTTAGATTTGATTTATCAGTTCTTTATCCATACCGAGACGGTGGGAAAATTTCCAAAATGGGTTGAGTATATCTTTGACACCCCATCCAACCACCGCGCCCATCATGGTACCAATAGTGAATATATTGACCAAAATTATGGCGGCGTTCTTATTATTTTTGATCGCTGGTTTGGCACTTACGTAGAAGAAGACACCGTCAATAATCCCGTCAAATATGGGGCTGTTGGTGAGACCAGTCACGATAATATTATTGGTCTGATATTTGGGGTGTTTTACCGAATGTGGCAGCGGTTTTTTCGTGCCAAGGGCATTAAGAAAAAAATCAAGGTACTACTGCGACCACCTACAGCAATCTCATAGCGTATCATGGATACATAAAATACAGTTTACGATATGGACACTACGCATCCAAAACCAACATGCCACCAGATTTGTTTTACAATAAATGGCTAAAGTTTGATCATCAATAACAATAAGACGCGACTATGAATAATGACAATAAAAACCAAAATCACGAGCATCACACGCCTACAGGTCTTTTTGCAGACAAGGCGTTGCCCAGCGACTCAAATAATAACGCCAAGACCTCGCATTCGACAGTGTCAAAAACGGCCGCCCAGTCTAGGGTAACTCATGATAATCAATCCATATCAACTGAATCAGTACCGCCAGCCACCGCAAATGTGACAAAAAAAACCATCGCCAGTGGTGAAGCGCTAAAATTGGCGGTCGTGGGACACACCAATACCGGTAAGACCTCCATATTGCGCACGTTACTGCGTGATGTCTATTTTGGTGAAGTTAAAAACGAAGCGGCGACCACGCGTCACGTCGAGCAAGCAAGTCTGACAGACAGTCAAACGGGTGAGGTGCTGGTAGCACTATACGACACACCAGGCCTAGAGGACGCATCAGGACTCATGGACTGGTTGGAGGACAACACCGCCAGTCGCCGTGATGGTATTGAGCGCTTGCAGCAGTTTTTGGCATCAGATATCGCTCAAGGTGCAGATAGCGGTGTTCTAGACATCTATGATTATAGCCAAGAAGCAAAAGTGATTCGTCAGCTGCTGGCAAGTGATATGGCCATCTATGTGGTAGATGCTCGTGAGCCAGTATTGGGCAAGTATAAAGATGAGCTAGCGATTTTATCGTGGGCCGCCATTCCGGTGATGCCTGTCTTTAACTTTACCGACAGTCAGAATGCCAATATTGATGCTTGGCAAACCATGCTGGCAAGACGCAATCTACATATTTCCACACGTTTTGATTCCGTTGCTTTTGAATTTGACGATGAGATGCATCTTTGGCAAAACCTCGCCACTATGCTCACTCATTCTGAGATGCTTGAGCAATTGATGCAGCGCCGGACTGAAGATTGGGCGCAGTTGTATGATGAGGCCAACATTATTATTGCTGACTTTTTATTGAATGTCGCTTCTTTTGTACGCGAGATCAATGAAGATGACGACCCGATGCCTGTCTTAGCGCAAATGCAAGAAGCGGTGAGGCAAAGTGAGCGTGCAATGCAGCACAATTTACTTAACCTCTATAAGTTTTATGACAATGCCGTTGCAGCAACCCCGCTTGAATTGCAAGCCTATCAGCAAGACCCATTCGACCCTGAGTTACTCAAGAGCTATGGTATCCGTACCACTTCTGGCGCAGCAGCGGGCGCGCTGTTAGGCTTGGGTATTGATGCAGCAGCGCTAGGTACGACATTGGGCTTGGGTGCAGCGATAGGTGGTATCGCAGGCGGGTTACTATCTAACACCAGTAGTATTGCCGATAGGATCACTGGGGTAAAACGCTTATATATCGATCCTGCGACGTTGACATTGCTAGCAACGCGAGCGATCGACTTACTCACTGCCCTACGCCATCGCGGCCATGCTGCGACTGATGCCACCCAGCTATTATATAAAGGCGAGAAAAGCAGCCTTGAGACATCATCAAATGATGGTAGTTACCACAATGATAGCAACAGCAATACTGATGAAGACAGCAACCCGATTACCGTATGGCCTGCGAATAAATTACCTAGTGAGCTAAAAAAGGCTCGCGGCAAACCGCAATGGTCATCGCTTAGCAGTGGTAAGTCTGAACAGGCGCAGCTGCTGCGCGCAGATATGGCATGGTCGCTGTCGGGCAAATTACAGACCTACAAGCGTGAGTCATGAGTTGCTATCACTTAACAACGCACTCAATGCCTCTGTGCCACGTACGTCTGTTTGCTGCAGATAAATTGGATACAGCGGATATTTAGAAAAATTGTTTTCAATATCCTGCAGCAAATCCTGCTGACGCTCAGCACGGCGGCGCCAAAACTCATCCGACTGCGTTGTTGATATCAACTGATTGATGACTATTGCTGCAGGCGTGAGCTTGCTGTCCTCTAGCTGTTCGATAGCCCGTTTAGTCTCAGCCAACGGCAACACGTCAGCCGTCATAACCAACACAATTGCCGTTTGTGTACGATCATGCAGCAGCAGTCCTGCTTGACGAAATAACTGCTTGCGCTTTTCTAGCACGGATACCGCTTGCTCCCAGCGATCAGGCTTTTTTGTGGCAAACGGATTGGCCACATGGTTCTTTTGAGCGCTATCCGTTTGACTACTTTTTTGATTGTGACTGTCCAAATGCGTCGCTACTGAGCGTAGCTTGGCTTGCCGTCGTTGCTGAGCAAGCAGTCCATCTGTCCATGCACCCATCATTTCTGGTAGTACTAGCAACCGTAGCGTATGCCCTGTCGGTGCAGTATCAAAGATAATATGCTCATAGCCTGCATCTGCCGCTTCGACTAAATGTTGGCACATGGATTCGAGCATCGCTGCTTCTTGGGCGCCGGGTGCTGATTTTGATAGCCTCAGATGCTCACGAATTTTGGGCATCATATCTGGATTGGCATAGGATTTAATCGTACGCTCAACTTGAGAAAAATGCTCGTCAACGATTACATCAGGATTTAACTCAATGGCATCTAAATAAGGTGATATTGCTGTTTTTGCGTTATTAAGCTGTGTATCCAACACGTCGCCCAAGCTGTGTGCTGGATCGGTTGAGACAATCAGCGTCTTTTGCTGCTGGCTTGCGTAATAACTGGCAAGTGCGGCGGCAGTAGTGGTTTTTCCCACACCGCCCTTACCGCCGATAAATATAATCGGTTGTGCTTTTAGTTGTTCTACTAATGTATGTAGAGGATGTAATGCCATATTTTTATCTCATTTCTTATATTATTTTTATTTTTCAATCATAAATAAACGATTAGCAGCAGCCAACATGGTCAAATGGGCATCTATCCATACCCATGCGCATGTGCCATTCGTGAAAGTTTTCTAAAAATAACGGCTGTAACTCTAAGGTATAAAAGCTGGCAGGATTATCAATGCCTAAGCTTTCAGCAAACATCAGCAGCATAAAGAAATCTTCTTCATCACGGGCAGCACGTGCCATCGTTTGGCGATAAGGTGCATGATAAAACTCATTGAGTCCTGCCACAAATCGTTGCCACCATGGTTGAGTACTCTCTGGTGGTTGGGCGTTTTCTATATCATTTGATGTGTTTTTATTTTCCATAATTCGCTTATACCCTACTTATTTCTTATTGCCTATCATGCCTATGTGATACAAAAAACGCCAGCAATTGCTGCTAGCGTTTTTGAGTTGATAAATATTTAATATGGTTTAGCGTTTAAATGTCACCGCTTTTGCCTTTGTGTATCGACCATTCTTTGCGTAATACAGACAGACTCTCAAACGTTACTAAGATGGTTGCTATCAAGATAATGATATCCATAATGATCAGCAGCCAATTGCCATCAGTGAAGAAAGTTTTGAGCTGAATAAGTAGTGCAAATACCGTCATGACTAGCAAGAACGACAATGGCGCTAAAGTGTACCAAACTGGTTTGCCTTTACGTAACAAGATAACCGTTACGATCATTAGTGTTAACGCCGCCATTAGCTGATTAGTCGTACCAAATAGTGGCCAGATAATCATACCACCAGCACCATCAATACCGCCCGCGCCGAATGCTAATAGCAAGCAGCTGCCGACAGCAAGCAATGTTGCGACCACACTTTTATTGAGGACTGGCAGGTTATAAAACTCACCGAACTCTTGGAAAATATAGCGTTGCAGGCGTACACCAGTATCCATAGTGGTACCTGCAAACAAGGCAGCCATGACCGTAAGCATCGTCTGTGATAGTACCATGTCGATGCCAACACCCGCATTTAATATGGTCGCACCACCATCAATGAAGGCACCGATAGAACCGTCGCCAAATTTTTGATAGACCGCTTGCCAATCACCAAGGGTAGCAAAACCTGCGGTTGCTGCTAGAATTGCGCCGAGTGCCAGCATACCTTCACCTAGCGCACCAAAATAACCAACGAAACGCGTGTCTTCTTCTTTATCAATCTGCTTAGACGTCGTCCCTGTCGCAACCAATCCGTGGAATCCTGATATCGCCCCACAAGCAATCGTCACAAACAACAGCGGCATTAGTGATGGCGTGCCAACTGGCAGTGCTGTGTTTATTGCTGGCGCGACAATATTTGGCGTGCCGATAAAGATAGCTGCGTACAATAAAATCAAACCAACGAACAGCTGCAAACCATTAATATAATCACGAGGTTGAAGCAGCATCCATACGGGCAACAACGAAGCAATCGCCGCATAGGCAAATAAAATAAGAATCCATACAGCGTTATCAGGTAAGCCCATCACGGTCTCAGGTAACACAATCGGGAACATAGGGCCAAGATAGATCAGCCCATATAAAGCGCTTACCCCGAGAATAGATACCCAAACCAAATTCATCTTGTAGCGATAAATACATTGACCGATGATAAAGGCAACCACCAAGGCGCCCCAAACAGGCAGTACAGCAGATGGCGTTTTGATCATCATATTAGCGATAGCAACACCAAACACCGCATTGACCATCAATAGTAACAAGAAAATCACAACCATCATCAAACTGCGGACACGTGTGCCCATGACTGTACCCGCAATAGAGCCAATTGACTGTCCCCTATTGCGCATACTTGCCCAAATGGCCGACATATCATGTACACCAGCCATAAAAATCGTACCGAGCACCACCCAAATGATGGCAGGTACCCAGCCCCAAATGACCGCAATTGCGGGACCAATAATCGGTGCAGCGCCTGCCACCGAGGTAAAATGGTGCCCCCATAGTACGTATTTATTGGTAGGAACATAATCCACCCCATCTTTCATCGTATGCGCTGGCGTGGGGCGACTGTTATCCAATGCTAAAACTTTAGTAGCAATGAATTTTGAGTAAAACACGTAGCCACAAAGCATAGCAGCAACGCCGAATATCAGTACAATAGCACTATTCATCTTATCTCTCCCTAGACAAGTAGTAGGTAGTCTTATAAGTTCAAGCTTTTTAAATCAAAATATAAAAAATATGCTAAATTAGTGTGCAGCGAGTCATTCATATAAACCGACCCGTCACCGAATAAATCGTAAAAATTATGTGTGATAAATATTAGCCAATAAATTTTCACATTGTACAATTAAGGTGCGTCACTAAGTAGCATATGGCGTGGTGAGTCTTTGTTTCAAATTCCGGTTAAATGGTAACCGATTTCACGACGAATGTAACGCAAGTAAGACATGAAAAACAACAAATAAAGGAAGCACAATGGCACATTATTTTGGATTCGTACCTTCAGATAAATTAAAAGTATTAATCAGCGAGGCCGAACAAGTCGTTGCTTCAAATGAGCAAGTAGAATATTACCCTTACCGAGACGCGCTCACTCATCAGACAGCTCGTGATCTAACGGACAATTTGTTAATCGGTTTGGTCGAAATTATTCCAAACCCTGAGCGCCAAGCGGCGATGCGCAAGATTGTTGCCACCATTGAACGTGCCACAGATACCCTACTCAATATCTTGTTGGGTAAAGAAAATAACGAAGATGTGCTGCCAAGCTTTCACTTTCTAAAAGATCAGGCAACTTTTATTGATAATGAAGGCGTAAAACGTATTGGTTTTAAACTATCAGAAGCAGATGCAAAAATCATCGATGAAGGATTTGCTGCTATCACACCAGAACACGTAGATAGAGCCAAATTTAAAACAGCGCTCGAAACCATGAATGACGCGACATTAACCCACTTCGTCAGCCGCTACGCTGAAACGTTAAAATTAGGTATGATCAAACGCAAATCAGTGCCAGTTGCCAAATCTGCGATTGATAAAGGAATGAATATGGCGCTTAACAAGCTACTACCTGATCTACCAAATGCCTCGCTCAATCGTTTGGCGAATTATTACCGTCCATTTATCATTGAAAAACCAGAGTAATTGCTAAATTTTGATCAAATGGTTATATAACATTGGGAAAACTCACCAAAACTTGTTAAAATACTTGGCATTTTTCACCAAAGGTGCGCCCGATGACCCAAATCAGCAATCAAGAAATCGAAAAAACATTACGTAACTCAGAGTGCCTGATCAGCAGCATTGAAGTTGCTGCCGCTTATGAGCGCTTGGCCGCTCAGCTTAACCTACACTACGCTGGTTTGAACCCAATTGTGATGGTTGTTATGAACGGTGGATTAATTCCAGCTGGTCAATTATTGACGCATCTGACATTCTATCATCGTATGCATTATATCCATGCGACACGCTATCGTGACAACGAAGGTACAAGCGATCTTGATTGGAAATTCAAGCCTGATGTGAGTATCGAAGGCGAGCATGTCTTGTTGATTGATGATATTTTTGATGAAGGCATCACTCTAAAGGCTGTTGTCGAGGAACTAAATAAAGAAAAACCATTATCTCTCGAGTCTTGTGTGCTGCTAAACAAGCAGCATGACCGCAAAGTTGCCGATTTTGATGTTGATTTCGTCGGTATTAATGTCGCAGATCGTTATGTCTATGGCTGTGGTATGGACTTCCATGGTTACTTGCGTCACCTGCCAGGTATCTATGCTATCAAAGAAGACAAAATTTAAATCTTATATTTTAGTATTTAATAACGTCTTAGCTCAAAAAAGCATCCAATTTGGATGCTTTTTTTATGCTCAGAATGATAATCATAAGTACTCAAACTGTAGGGACAAACCGGTATGTCTTTCGGTCGGTGTTTGGACAGCTTTCTCAAAAGCGTGTTTTGTACTGTATATCGTCACTTGTTTTTTGGCACGAGTCACCGCTGTATAAATAAGCTCCTTGCTTAATAATCTTGCATGATTATCATCAAACGTAATTGCGACATGATTAAATTCAGATCCCTGCGACTTATGAATCGTCATAGCGTACGCAGTAGCAACTACCTCCTCGTTGAGTAGATTGACCGCAATCCCTTGCGTCTTATTTTCAAAAAACACTTCCAATCGACTTTTGTCATCTGATGTCTGTAAGCAAAAACCAATATCACCATTAAATAACCCCAATTCATAGTTATTCTGCAAAATCATAATAGGGCGACCGTGGAACCATGCGTTTTGACCCAGTGGGAGCTTTAGTTCAGTGAGATGCCATTGGGTAAGATAATTATTAATGTAATGATCGCCCCACTCACCATTGTGACCAGCAGTTAATACTCTGAACTCACTAAATATTTCCATCAATGATGCAATAGTGCTTTTTATTGATTCTGGCATAGATTTTTCTATTGGATTTCTTAGTAAATTTTTAACTTTTTCTATATACGGTCGATAATTTTGGGAGATCTTTGAGATATTTTTTTCATTGCTTAGGCTATTTTTTATCTGATTGCTTGGTACAGAGTCTACTTGCAACGTATTAACGTATTGGAAACTCAAGGCATCGTCTTGCCTTAATAATTGCCAAATAGTTTGAAGATTTGTCTCTGCTCTATTGATTTGGATAGCCAGCTTGCCAATACCTGAGTCCGCGCCAAATCGGCGACTCTCAGTCAGCTCTGCATGAATGGATTGTAGCAATGGTATGCGGCATAAATCCGCCAATACCGCCCCTGCATCGACTGCTGCCAACTGGTTAGCATCACCTAACAGTATGAGCCTTGCTCCTGGTTTCACTGCACTCACCAAGTAATTAGCCAACTCAACCCCTAGCATCGACGCTTCATCAACAATGATAATATCTTCGCCAAGTGGATTATCGGCATTGTAACGAGGTCTGCCCGTCCGCCCAATACCTAGCAAACGGTGAATGGTTTTGGCTTCTTGCAGTTGCAAATCAATGCCCGCTGTATCCAAAGCAGCCTGTAAAGACTCTTGCATACGCTGTGCAGCCTTACCAGTAGGCGCTGCTAGTGCGAGACTCGCACTATCCGTACTAAATCTAATATTTTCAGAACCCTCCCCTCCACTCTCTGTCGCTTGTTGCAGTGCAATAACTAACTGAGCAACGGTGTATGTTTTACCTGTCCCTGGACCACCGGTAATGATACTAAACGCGTTGTTATTAGCGACATTAATTGCTTTTATTTGATTTTCGTGAAGACTTTCAGGTATTGTTATTGGTAAAGGCTTTACTTTTTGATTCAAGATATTGTTAATATTTTTTGCCAAATTAAATTCGGCCTGCCATGCGCGATGTAGCCAAAAAGTGATAGATTCTTTTGAATTTTGGCTGTTAGTTATGTCGTAAATGATAGGTTGGTTATTATTGCTTAGGCTATTTTCTTCATTGTTACTATTAGTGTTAGCCTTAACCTCAGCAAACAAAGCATGCTTATTAACTAGATTCATGAAAAAATTAAAATCGGTATTTTTTAGTAGCTGAAATACCTTGGCAATTGTATCAAAACGCTTGGTTAGCATGTCCTTTTCATGATTACTCAGCGCCAACTGTATCCATAGCTGATCCCGCTTATCAAATAATGTGCTTAGCAATGCAAATATCGACGTTTCGGCGGTAGGTTGATCCTCTGGTTGAGTGTTTGATTTGGTATCTATGAGCGCAAAGATTGGCATTGCTAGCATCTCTAATAACTGTTGCTGCCAAGTGTATAATGTGACTGACTCATTATTGATTTCACCTTGCAATACCTCTTCATTCTCAGAAGACTCAATGGTCAGTACGGTATGACCCTCTTCCAAATGCGTCGCTAACATCATGAACAATGCGTTAAATAAATAATCGTCTTCTTTCTTATCGGCTTGTTTGCTCTCATTATTCGCTTTTGCATCCGTTGCGTCGTACGCTATACGCGTTTGCTCACGGCGTAGCAAAATGTAATCACTGATATTACTGGCCCAGCTTTCTTGCAAGCCCATTACCGCACTACTCTTATTATTATTGCTCATGATATATTTGTCTCTATTTTGACCTGTTTGATCTTTTTAGAATCTTTGGTTAATAATATTCGCTATGTAAGCTTACTAATCAGGTACACCAAATAGCGCATCTAAACCTTTGATAAAATCGATTGGTATATCCCACGTCACAAGTCCATAACGGCCGTTGTATGGTAATTCGCTCGTTTTAATAGCCTCTTGTGATACGGTATCGACTGCTTGAGCGTCGGGGCTGTATACCCCTCTTAGAAAGACATATTCTACCGCCCCTAAATACTTAGCCTCATTGCCTACATAATCAGCAATTCTCATCGAAAGGAATCGATGCAATGCTACTTGGTAAATTGCTGCCTGTAGCCAATACCCTGCTTTGGACATGGCTTTTTTAAGTGTAGTTTCATTATAATCACTTAGGCTATTCCCTAAAAAATTACTCTTATAATCGACCACATAATACTTGCCAGCATGCTCATAAACCAAATCAATCTCACCACGCAAGTAACGATACAAGTGCGTTCTATTTTGCGGTACAAGATTGACATGCTTGTCTGTCTCATCAGGTAGATACTGTTGAAATAACTGACTGATATCTTCTGCTTTAAAGCGCTCTGACAACCCCATATTGAACTCTAATTCAGCAAAGCGTTGCTCTTCGTTGAGAGAATAAAGTGACTGATTGGACGCTAGCAGCGGGGTACCCAGCACCTCTTCAATCCAAGCAACCAACGCCTCATGCTTTGTCGTATCTATTGCATCAGCGTTAAATGAGACAGAACTCTCTTCTCGGTTGCCTTGTGCTCTACGGCTTTGGTGTTCAGCACTGCTATACACCAGCGGTAATTGATAACTACTTACCGCTCTATCGATCACCCCAGACCACTGGGATTTATTAGTGAAATCGATTTTTTCAAATATCTCATGTAAAAACGTACCTGCATTAGCACCTTTTACAAAGGTAAAGCGAATATCCTCTTCTGACTTGAGACTTATCTCATCAATTTTTTCGAAAGACGTATTACTATCAAGGCTACTATTAGGATAAGGTTCTAACGACATTGCAGCGTCTGCCATATCAATGTCTATCGCATCATCAATACGCTCATCAACAACAGCCATTGCTTGCGTTGATTCGTCTAGCTGACGAGCCAAAGCCGTGAAGCTGGTCTTAGCCCAACCATAAAAATAACTCGTTTTCATAACCTCAGCAAAAGGAACGTACTCAATCACTTGTGTCGTGGGCTCTATGGTAAGTTTGGTATCTGTTGACGTTACTGTCTTAGCATAATTGCTATTGTAGAACTCATTAATATTATGCCCTCTAAGCATACCTATCGTGCCTTTTAGCCTATCAGGTAATTCAAACTTTGCGTCTACAGAGTCAAACCAATAAAATACTGGTTTTAACTCAAATCCTGTTTTGTTGCTTGGATCTCGCAACACCACATAAAGTTGTTCGCTAGCCCGCGTAAATGCCACATAACCAAGTCGGCGCAGCTCATCAAAGCCTTCTTTTGTTTCGATATCAGTATAATAGTCCTCTACCGTAGCAGAGCCTTGCAATGGTGAGAAGCGGCGCTGATTACCTATCGATTGCCCTTGAGTAGATTGCTGTACTAACGCTGAAGGCGCTTGCTGAGCATTATATAGATACAGACCATAGTCTTCTTTGTTGCCTGATTTCCTGCTAGCATCTCCCATACCCAGTACATAGACTATCGGAAACTCAAGCCCTTTTGACTTATGAATGGTCATGAGCTGCACGCCAGACTCTGTGGGTAGCGGATACTGCTTGGCCCAATCACTATTGGGTGCAGCCTCTATGTGTTGTCTAAACCAAGCCAACAGCTCATGCTCACCCATACTTAGGCCATACTGCGCCAACACATCCATGATATGACGCAAATCCATGATATGTCGATCACCTTCTGGATGAGCGGCCAGTGCTTGCCAAACGCCTTGTGACTGTATGGGGCTTTTATCCAATAAATAGTGTAACGCCGATAAAACACCAAAATGCTGCCAACGCTGTGCGCCTTCTTTTAGATACGTAATAAAATCTTGATAGCTCTTTTTATGTTCTCTATTTTGGACATCGCTACTATTTGGATTGATACTATTAAGTCTATCGTCACTCTCAGCCACACCTGATTCATGATCCGTCATCATGGCTTTGATATCGTTGATACTCAGCCCATATAAATGACTAGTTAAGACCCGATTAATCATGTCATGACGATACGGATAGAGCATGGCGCTCAGTAGCGCTGCGATATCCTCTGCCATAATCGTCTCGAAGATACTGACATCACTGGTAGTCAAGGTTGGTACACCCAGTTTTACCAGCTCATCTTCAACCTGCTTTAAATCTTTTTTGGTTCGTGCCAGCACACCGATGTCACTGGGCTGAATCGGACTATCTTTTAATGTCTGACCACTACTGAGTAAAGTGGCAATATGACGAGCGGTGATTTCATACTCATCATAATCAAGCTCACCATCTTTACCATTAGGCAAGTGCAATACACTCACTGGCTGAGCAGAAAGCACGTCTGTCACCAAACTACTATCTTTTGCGTCTAAATCCCTAAACCAAGATAGTTTACTCTTGGCTTCCTCACCTTCTTTTTCTTTCCTAGCTTTCGTATGCTGGTAATAAATATCACTGCCCAACTGTGCCAGCTTGTTTTCAGCAGTCGTTGCTGTCGGCATACCAAACCAGCAGTTTAGTGCATGAATCACCCCTGCATTTGAGCGACGGTTGGTGTTGAGCGTCCAAATGGTACTTTTGTCAAACTGCCCTTTCATATAATTATAGTTGGTCACGTCACCGCCACGGAACCCATAGATCGCCTGCTTTGGGTCACCAACCAGTAGCAAAAACTCATGGCTGGATTTTTTGGTGGTGGATTGCTTGTCATTATCCGACTGTTTGCGTTTACGCTTTGGCAAATAAATGCTCTCGATCATAATGGCCTGCTCGCCATTGATATCTTGCGACTCATCAATTAATGCAATGGGGTAATGGTGACGTATATAACGTGCTAGCTTATCGCCTTGCCGACCTGTTAATGCCTGGTTCAAGCGCACCATTTGCAGACTAAAGGTGGTCTCCCCTCGCTCCTCTAAAATAACTGGCAGTCTATTGCGTACCGCAAGCACGATATGACGGTTGAGGTTAGCTAGGACAGTGATTATGTATTCATCCAACTTTTTGCTTTGTTGGATGTATCGTTTAAAATCACGAACGACTTGCAGTTCGTTAAATATTAAATTAACTCTTTCACCATCCTTTGGCTTATAGAATTGCTTTCCTATATCATCAGTCTTCTGAAAAGCTTCAATCAACTTTCCCGTATAATTTTTCGCGTCTGATATAAACCTATAAGCAGCTGGACCAAAATCTTCTAATGCTTGAATAATTTTAGGCCATGAGTCTCTATTGTTTTGCAGCTGTCCTTTTGGAACTTCATAATACTCGCCGTCAGGTTTGAAGAAAATATCAAGCTCATCGCGGCGTTCAATAATAGTATTTATAAGCCGCTCGTAACCCTCGAGTGAAAAGTCACTCATCACAATCTCATCAATAGGTGCAGTAATAAAATTCAGCGAGCGAGAAACGAATTTTTTATGATCCCCTACTGCAGTCAGCTTACCTTGCTTATCCATAAGCGCATACAGTTTGGGCTGCTCATGATACAAACGACTTTGAAACTGACGCAGCTCATCGTGAATGATACTATCGGTGATCTGCTCGATACTGCTGTCTTCAATGATTGCCATACCTTGCTGATGACCGGTTTCACTACTGTACTCGGTCAGCCACTTTTGCGCCAAACTATCAAGTGTCCCGACAAATAGCTTATCCAATGTCGTTAATACTAATGCGGTGCGCCGAATTGCCTCTGTTATAGGATAGCTATACACATGATCGAGCAAATAACCGACCAAGTGTAGGTTCACAGGATCTTGCATGATGGTATCTAAGCGTACGTATTTGGCTTGCTCTATCAACCACTCTTCACGATCTTTTTTGACTTGCGCGCGCTTTTCTCGAGCCACCTGCTGAGCATGTTTATGGTCATGGTCAATATCTTGATTAAGCTCATCAGCCTGTATTTTAGCATTTGACTCGTTACTTGAGTCGTTGCTTGTTGGCTTATCCTTGTTATTCTTGTTATCGTCACTGTCAGGCAGTACCTGCAGTAGGTTGGGATATAAGTTATTTTTGTTCTTGGTATCTGCACTCAGGTTATTGACCCATTGTAATAACTGATAAAACTCTACCAAACGATCATGGATACGCTGACGCATTTCGGCGGCGGCGGCTCGAGTAAAGGTGGTGGCAATAATTTGTTCGGGCGCACGCCGTGCCTCAATCAGGAGACGCAGCACAATGCCAGTCAGAGTCCAAGTCTTGCCCGTACCCGCTGAGGCTTCGATAAGGTGTCGGCCAGTTAAAGCAACAGCAACCGCTGGTGCTATTTCTTCTTTTTCCTCAACTATAGCCCCTGAGTCACCCAAAACATCTGAATGATCGTCAGATAAACTTGGTTGCACGGAAGGTTCAATAATGTCGGTTGTGTCAGTAAAATCTGTCATATAAGCGCATACTTTTAATTATTATCTATAAAATCTAGAGGATAAAAAGAAAACTAAAAACAACTGCTATAGCTAATTGTCTAACCCATCTAATGCGGTAAACATCGACCTATACAGTGGTTGCGCCAAGGTGGTCAACGCTGCTGATAAGGCTCTAAAGGCATCTTGATCACGCAGTACATATTGCCAGATGGCATGCTGAGAGCAAGTATCGTATACCGTGTCTGAGTTATAATTAGGTCTTAGCCAATCTGAGAAGTCTGCCCGTTTTGGCCAATAATTGCTATTTTCATTATCATCTGCTTGCGATTTTGAGCACTTAGCCAGATAATTGAGCGCATACTCAGGCAGTAATGTGATGGGTGTTTGACCCGATAGATTGCCAAAAATCGCCCACTTTATTAGTTCCAGTACCGCATCTTCATAGACGATTGGGCTTAGTTTAAATGCGATGACATTTTTGTAGGCATCTACTTTTGAGCTGGATTTATTAAAGCGCCAGATACTCACGCCATCATTTGCTGCCACTTGCTCAGCCGTGGTGCATCTGGCTACTTGCCAGTATAGATGGGACAACCAAAACTTAAGGAGATGTTTTGGACTGGCAGAATTGGGCAGTATATTTAACCATTGCTTAGGTGATTGCTCGGCATAGGTCATGCCTGCCTGAATATGAGCATTTTTATTATGGGTATCTAATAGTACTGATGTGGGTGATAGCATTGGCGTTAACAGCGGCACTAGGCCTTTTATTTTGATAGATTTTGGCAGTAATTTAAGCCATGCGTCTGTGTCTATTTGACTGTTTGTGTCGTTATTCACATGACTGAGCACAGCCGCCAAATCTGACAATTCAACGGGTTTTTCTATGGTGGGGGTAAGTAACTGCAAATCTGGCATGTCCTCTGTTCTACCTACATTAGGTACAACACGTTCACCAAAACCATTAGTGATCAACTGCTCTTCAAACTCTAAACACTGCTGCTGTAATTGTTGTTGCTGATTGGGTAACGTGGTTTGGCGCGCTACCCCTGCTGGTATAATTTTTTGATACATCAACGTTGAGCTATCTTGCTGAGCCGTATTGTCAGTACGCTTATCGGCGGTCAGCCCTTTAATCAAATGATCTTTAATCTGATAAGTTGTCAGGTGATCCAAAAACAATGGCTCTTGATGCGCCATCGCTTCCTCACCTTGTACCACATGCACTTTTTGAGTACGCAAAAACGCTTTGGCAGGATGGCGCACTTGATACACCAGCATACCCTCAATATCTATCTCGCCAATATTAAATACGGTATCACGCACCATTCGGGTGAGCGCCTGAGTCCTATCGCTCATATCATTAGCAGCAGTAGAAGTATCGAGTCCCAGCATATTGGCTAATGTAGACACGATTTGATGATTTATGTTCCCCAGTCCACCCAAGCGATGACCCAGCATTTGAGCAATGGCTTCGTACTGTGTTTTTGTGGGTAAGCCAATCAGTTGTGGATGCTCGCTAGATCCTCTTTTCTGTAGTGTCTCAAACACAGCCTGCCATAGCGGGGCTGGAGGAAATTGTTTTTTCTGAGCCAGTTTGGTTTTGCGCATGGCTTTATTTAGCAACCTATCTAGCTCATCGGCTACAGCAGTATCAGGGTTACTATCGCTAACATCATCAGACGTATCAGCCTTTTGCTCAGAAGCTCCTTCAATATCTGCTTCAAACAAGCTCTTGTGAAAAGGTAGTGCTGGATGCTCAGTGACCAGCCATTGCTTGATGAGCTTTGGTAAATAACGCTTAAGGCTTTCTGCCGTTGAATCAATACTTTCAGGCAAAGTATCAAGCGAGTTGACCTGCCACTGCACCTCACCTTGCAAAAACTGTAGCAGCTCACTCACAGGATTCGCTGGTAGATGCTCATGCGTGTCAGTCAAGCTTTGACCATTGTAGAATATCCAGCATGCACTACGCGCACATAGTAGCGCATCCAAAAATGCCCCATTATCATCGTCCTCGCTGACTCTATCACCGCGCCGTGAATTGGTCGCTTTCATCAAATCATATCGGTTGTCTCGGTCGCGCCCAGGAAACTCAGAGAGATCCATATTGAGCATGACCACCAGCTCAAAAGGGACGTTCCGTAGTGCACCAAATCGACCAAAAGTAATCACACCAGTCGGCTCAGCACTGACTTGCTGGCTTTCAAGCTCAGCTTCGATACTGTCTAGCATAAAGCTCAGCTTGAGCGGTAATTGCTCGACCCCTGCCAGCCTTTGCTCCACCTCTACCCTACTGCTATCACCACTAGAATATTGTCTATAATGACGATTGGCACGTAAGCTCGATTTAAAGCCATTCATCGCATTATAGATAGCGCGCATCGTACGCGTTTGATCGACATCGCCAAAGTATCGATGGATCACTTGGGTCTCAATCTGATCGAGCCAATCTTCCGCTTTCATTTTTTGTGCATGGTCATCACGCCTTGCCACCAAGCCAGTATAAATACGGCAAAGCGCTTCTACAATCATGGCGTCATTTAGACTCACTTGCGCGAGTGGTAAGCTCATCTCAGGTACAGCCGTACTTGGCCATTCATCTTCATGCAAAGGGTATAAACAATCACTCAGGCCCGCCTCTGGCATGATTAATCCCAAAGTCAGTCTGTCTAATGCTTGTGCGAAGCTAAAGCGATAATCATAGTCATTGACGTCTAGGGTCTGCTTTAGATGCAGCTCGTCAAACCCGCGGATAAATCCAGCTTCCACCAACAAATCACAACCACGGCTCATTTGCTCATAGGTCAACCCAAAACTCTCAAATAAGGGTGGCAGCATCAGCCAGTCCAACACCTCAGCCGCTTCAAAACGAGCGCTATGACTGCCAAGCAGCTTATAGAAACCAATAATCGCTTCCCATAACTGGCGAATATCAGCATCGACAACACCAGTCACCTTCGCAGGCAAAGTCAGACCATCTTGTCCCCTGCCATTGACGAAAATAGAGCTAATTAGCGCATGATGACGCTCAACATCAGGTAGCAACACCACGATGTCTGATATATGGCGTTTTTTCTCACCAGCTTTGATGGGCTCATTGAGCCAGCGTCCAATCATAATGCGCAGTACTTCAAGTTGGCGCTGTAAATTATGACAAGAATGAATGCTTAGGCTATTATCTTGAGAAGAGATAGCCCAAAAACGGTCTTTTTCAAAGCGCTTATTCTCTAATACCTCATCGTCATACCATGACGTTTCTTGCTCAAAATCCAATGCTATTTGGTTGCTGACGGCCTCTGAGACTTTTGCGGCTGTCGCTTGTTGGGTTGATTGCTCGTCAAGCATCAACACATCGTTTTGCAAACGGCGCAATAAACTTGGGCCGTTTTCTGCTGCTTGCAACCTATCATCATCACTGTTATTGGCACTGCCATCGATGACGCTACCAGTTTCATCATCAAACCTATCACTAAAGTTATCTTGCCACTCCACTAGCGCCTCTTGGTATTGCTCATTACCTGACAAATTGGCCAACATAGCAAAAGTATCACGAGACTGTTTGCCTAAACGCGACAGCAAACTGTGCCCGTAATCACGTAAAAACACGCTTTGGGGATTAATAATCTGCTGACGCTGTAGCCACGCTTTATCAACAATATCTGCCCAAAATAACTTTGAGGGATTGTAGTGTAGTAACGTGATGTCCATATATTTTGACAAGCGCTGCAAAAAATCAAGCTCAGTCTGTGGCAATTGCTGAATGGTGAAAATACGTAATACTTTGGGCAACTGCTCACGTTCATTTGCTTTATCATCTTCTAAGGCTGACCAAAAGGTATTCTCAATGGCCACACGGTGCTGATGTACATCCGCAAATAGATGCGACCACAAAAAACGCTGTGCAATCTCTAACTCTACATAGTGCGCCACTAACCATTCAGGCGTACCGCGTGCATACTGATCAAACCGTAGGGACAACGCATCTTTCTCTGCGATTAGCTTATCTACATCAAGTGGCTTGTTATCCGACCATAGCGCCAGCCAGTCCTCACGATGAGTCAAGTAACGGTTAAACACCCTTGCCAAATCACTTGCCAGCTGCCAAATGCGCGCGTCTTGTTGCGCCTTATCTTGCTTGACTCCTTCTTGCGGCTCGTCAATCAAAGATGCCAACAATGGGTTCACAGGATGCGTGTCATCATTGACAATCAACGCCTGATAGTAAGTTAGGTAGCCGAACAGGCGCCACTGCATCACCGTGGGCGACAGCACGGCAACTTCAGGTACATTCAAGGTTGCTGCTTCAGGATTAACCTCTAACAAATAAGCATTATGGCGAGTTAGCACATCCTGCATGAGTGTCCACTGATACTGACCCCAAAATTTGGTACGTACCAATGTACTGATACCAGCACGGCTAGCAATGGTTTTATCCAACCAGTCGCCCAATACCATTGACGGTACAATAACAATAAAAGGTTCAAAAATGTTCTGACTCTTTGACTGATATTGCACCAGTAGTTGGTCAACGAGATTTTCGGTACGATGTGACTGAATGATAGTAAACATAGACAATAATCTGATTAGAATAATCGTAAGCGCTGAGGGCTACTGTTGGTTACAGCTAACCTGTCAATCACTACGCTTGTAATAAAAGTGCCACAGAAAGTAGCAATGAAGCCCGAATTGATACTCATCAATACATCTTTGGCAGTCGTCACTATAATGCATTTCTGCTAGCATTATATGATGTACAATACGCTTTCATAAGCCACGTATATGCTCTGTCAGTGTGCCACTGATGTTCGATGTTTACCAGTATAGATATCAGCATTATACTATCTTGCGACATCTAATGTCGTTTTGTGGCACTGCTTATAATTATGATAATAAAATATACATTGCCACTCTTTTAAGTTATTTTCTATACCTTATCTAGACCTAATATCCATTATCACGAGATGATTTAACATTATGCCTTTGCGTCCTATTGATGCCGTCTTTGTTCATCCGAAACAACGTTTATACGTTGTTTACTATCGTGGTGAGCTATGGCAATTACCGCGTATGAAAATCGATGATAAATCATGGCAAAACAGACGTCCTTATACTGACGATAGTAGCTCCCTTTATCTGAGCATTCACCAAGTCATTAGCGATCCTGTGTTGGCACAAAAATTACGTACATTAGATTTGCCTATTGCAGTGCGTGGTAGCACCTTATCGCGTTTTGAAGCGTGGTGGGAGGCGCATGGGTTTAAATGGCTAAAAGACAAGCTTATGATCGGTCAGTCGCCATTGGCTGCACATCAAGCGACAGCTTATACAAAAGCGATTGATAGCCAGCCTGCATCGCCCGGTCATAACCGTACTGAGAATAAAACCCCAGCGTCTATGCCTTCTTTTGTGAATACAGATGTGTTTGCAGAGATGTTGACAGAGTTAACCAATGAAGTACTCGATCAAAAGCTTTGACGCAAGCCATATATCACCTATAGTGTCTTATGTAAATTTTGAACTGAATCCATTAATAAAAGAGCGGTAATATATGAAAGACTACAAGCTGCTACTGGCTGGGCTAATTTTATTGCTGCTAGCAATTTTTATCGCTCTGATTGCGTGGTTGTGGACCCACAATCGTAAAAGTATAGATCCGCTACCTATCATGGCAAGTGAGAATGAATCTGCCCCTGCCAAAGGCGATGAGACTGCCAAAACTGTGCCTGATAGCATCCTGTATGTCCGTGCAGCAAAAAGCCTGCAAGTGCCATTGGACGATATCATTGTCAGTTTTGAATCTCGTTATCCTCATATTCAAGTGTTAGCAAGCTATGTGCCACCAAACACACTTTTAACCTTATCAGATAATGATATCAATGCTAACAACGACAGCGACGCCGCTTTTAATACAGACATCATTATCGCAAATGATAGGCTATCGGCAGAACGTCTCGCGCAACTACAAGCAAAGCTGACAGCGTCTCAACACCAAGATAACCAGAGTAAGGCAAACGCCAATACCGTTATTACAGAGGATGAAACCGATAGTGAAAATACTGATAGTGAACAGGCAACTGCCGAGAACGATAATAAAGAGGCACGTACACTAACCTCCTTTAATTATGCCTTGAAAGACAAGCAAGAACTCGAAGGCGTTATTTTGACAGACCGTACGGTTGCCGTTAGTTTTCGCAATTTCTTACTCTCAAGTACGGGCCAAGGTATTTTAGAGAAATACGATTATTATAATATTAATGGTTATAAGAATAGCGTAAACGACTTGTTTCAACCAACATCACGGGCAAAAAAAGCATCAGGCGATAATCCAGTAGATGTCGCTGATGCTCTTAGCAATGGAGATAAATGACAAATTGCCTCTATTTGTCTTTTGTTGATTGCTTTTATGACTGCTTTTTCCTACAATGTCACCCCATAATGCGCCTATAGCTCAACAGGATAGAGCAGTTGCCTCCTAAGCGATCGATCGGGGTTCGAGTCCCTGTGGGCGCACCACATGAATATACTAAAACACCCCTTAACGCCCCTCCAACAAGGCTTTTAGGGGTTTTTTATTGTCCAAACCTTACCTTATATACCCATAATTACCCCTTGCTTACTGTAAAAACGGCAAAAACCGTCAAACCCCTTACCAATACTCAAGTCGATAAGACCAAGCCTTTAGACAAACCCTATACCTTAACCGATGGCGGTGGTCTTTATTTACATATCAGTAAGGCCGGCACAAAAGCATGGCGCATTGACTATACGACACCTATCACAAGAAAACGTGGCACAGTAACACTAGGTCAATACCCAGAGATCACTTTAGCAACTGCAAGACAGATGCGGACTGATATTAAGTATCATTTTGCTAACGGTGATGATCCACGCGATATCAAAAGAGAGGAAGAGCGCAAGCAATTGCTTAAGTCTAAAAATACATTCGCTATGGTTGCTGAAGAGTGCAGCCCCTTCTACTATCAAAAATAACTATAGGCAGCTGAAACGGCTAAATGTATACCTTGGCAGCGTGCCTATAACTGATATCAAGCCAATGGATGTATTAGAAGTTTGCAGATCAGCTGAGGCGTAAGGATATATTGAGACAGCGGTAAAGATGCGCTTAAAAGTTTATTATGTCCTAACTATTACGTTAATTTCTAATAAAGATATTACTGATTGAAAGATAAAAAGGTAAACTATAAACGTCAATTTTTTAGCAACGAATGTTTTTAAAAAATGATGAAAGACTACGACTATTAATTGAACGGATTCTACTGAGGATAAGTGATGAAGTGGACTGTGTTGGTGTGTGCGTTACCGTTGTTGACTGCTTGCATGAGCATGAAAAATGTAAGAGAGTTACCGCCTGAGTTGATTTATCAGCCTCCAGTAGCAGGCGCGAGCGCAACTGTCATGGGTAAAATGGAGCCGCGACATACCAAGCTCGTTGGTGATCGTATCGCTTATATCATGGAGATCGATAGTAAGCGCGTCCCTAAAGAGAAAAAAGAGACTTACAGCGATACTTGGGATAATGTCTACCCGATTACGACGGGTGAGCACACATTAACCGTCTCTTACCGTATGGCAGGGCACTATACTCTACCTACTAAAATTACGTTTGATGCCAAAGCAAACACTAACTATCAGCTAGATTTCGCTACTGATATTGGTACTGCATGGTTTAGTAAGGATAGCTATGTTGATTTTTGGATCAAGGACAAGGCCACAGAAAAGCCCGTGACTGAGGTAGTGCGAACTGCGCCACCACCTGAGCCGAGGGTTATTTCTTATCCAATCATTATTAGTAATTGATAATTTACCTCCATACTTATTCCAGTAATATTTTTCATGAAAAAGAGAAGGCTGGAAGTAATGTACAGCCTTCTCTTAATGATTATGATTTAATGAATTTTGGATCTGTAGATTCTAAATAACTACCATTCTCTCCATAAGTTATTAGACTAGGATAACCTATCGTATAGTTGCGCTGTCTTAGTTTGAGATACAAAAAAAGCTACGATATATTGAGTAAAGCTACGATATATTGAGTATCGTACCTTTTCTCTCAAATAAATATTAGGTTATAGATTAATACGCTAAATACACAGGACATTATGCAACAGGGATATAAATCAGATTACCCTCAAAATAAGGATCTATCCCATCAGGTTTAGCAAGCGTTGGACCGTCAGTATTATTATTAAGTCCATGTGACATAATAAGTCCAGAGCCGTTCTCAAATTCAAACAACACCCCTCGCTCGCTTGGTAAGTCCAGTATTTTAGAGTAAGTCTCAGAAGTCTCTTTGATAATGGTCACTGATTTGACTACTTGATTGAGATAAATACTCCACTCATCAAAATCTTTAGCATAAAAAGGAATGGCTTCTTTATCCTCTTCTTGCAACCAGTCGCTATGCTCACCATTCTCTTTTTTCTCGACCCACATGTGGACTGTGTTTCGGCTTGGATCACTGATTCCGCCAATCACTAAGCCATCTTCAAAATAGAATAAAAAAGGCCCTAGTGAACAACAAAAAAAGTCCTTGGGATCTATATAGTAATTGTCAATAAGCTCTTGTTCTGGCACATAATTAAATCTGATAATATTGATAAGTTTGCGTCCAACCAAACTTGCTAGTAAGCCTGTTAGGTTGCTGGGTATATCTACATCATAAATTGAGCCCGCCATTATCTTTTCTCCGCTATTTTGATTAATAAATCTAACGTTTGTATATTGATTGGTGAAGGTTTTTGTTTAGTATGAATTTTTATTGGATCAGCAATAACAACACTGTGATCTTTACCAATTAAAAACTGGAGATCATCAATTTTTATCTTTTCCTTCACCATTTTGCTTCTAATTAGCTTTAAGTCGCGCGCGCTCTGAGCATTTAACAAGCTAGTATCTGCATTAGGCACTAACCCAATTTTACCTGTTTTACTATTGCGTACAACGTGAGCTATGCTGAATAAACCGTACAACTAAACTTGGTAAACTAAGCATAATTATAGGAGTTTACCATGACCAAGAAAGTAAGAACTTACAGTAACGAATTTAAAGCTGAAGCCGTCAAGAAGATAGCGGATAACAACGGCAATATTTCAGCGACCGCAAAGCAACTTGGCATCGCCATGCAAACGCTATCCAACTGGCAGAACAAAGCCAATCAAGGCAAGCTTGTAGGAACAAAGCAGTATGACCCTGAACTTATGAGTGCGTTTGAAGAGGTAAAACGCCTAAAGCGACAGCTTAAAGTTGCCGAAGAGGAACGAAAGATATTAAATGAGGAGGGATAAAGCGAAGCACTGCTTCGCCCCGACGCAAGGGGAGAGCTATGCTCGAATGAGGCGACGGCGTACTTCGCCAATGAGGAACGTTAAGAAACAGTCTGGGAGACTGTTTTAGTGACGCAAGGCGAAGGGCTATGTCCGCAGTGACAGCTAGTCAAGTACGCCTTTATCAAAGATAATCAGCACCTCTTTAGCATTAGTAGCATGTGCCGCGTACTACAGGTTAAGCCCTCAAGCTACTATGACTGGACCAAGCGTAATATCAGTGCTCAGCAAATACATCGTAATCACTGTGAACTGCTTGTAAAAGCTGCGCACAGTGAAACCCTTGAACGCTACGGTTTTGAGCGTCTGCATGCGTATCTAAGCGGACAAGGACATAATATTAGTCTATACATGGTCAGAAGCATCAAAGAGGAACACGACATCAAATGCCGTCGTCATAAGCGCTTTAAAGTGACCACCGACTCTAATCACGACAAGCTGGTCTATCCAAACGTGCTCGATCAGAAGTTTGACGCCAATCGCCCTAACCAAGCATGGGTAAGTGATATTACTTATATCTGGACACATGAGGGCTGGTTGTATTTAGCGGGAGTCAAGGACTTATATACCAAAGAGTTGGTCGGTTACGCTATCAACAAACGCATGACTGCTGACTTAGTTTGCAAAGCACTAAGTATGGCAATTAAAAACAAACGGCCTAATAAAAAATTAATTGTGCACTCAGACAGAGGTAGTCAATACTGTAGCCATGCGTATCATAAGATCATTAAACAGCACCAGTTTATAGACTCAATGAGTGGCAAAGGTAATTGCTTTGATAACGCACCCATAGAAAGCTTCTGGGGCACTTTAAAGAACGAGCTGGTATATCATCAGGATTATAAGACTAGATTTGCAGCGATCAACGATATTATTAGATACATCGAGCTGTACTACAATCAGACTAGAATTCAAAAGGGTTTGAGCTATAAATCGCCAAGACAGGTGTGGTTTGATTATTATCGTCAGGCTGCGTAACTAAAATCTCCCAAGTTTAACTGTACGGAATTGACAGCAGGGGTCAACATACCGCATATTGGGCAATCACTAGCTTCAACATCTCTGATTTTAGGATGCATTGGGCAAATATAGACCGCACCGTTATAACCTTCTGGCACTTTGTCGTATTTACTACTTGTGATATGCGCTTGCTTGGCCACATGTTTCATAAAAACGACTCCTTAAGGACAATGTGTAAAGGTTCAAACAGCGATATCAATACCCTTTATTCCAGCTCATCAATCAACTGCTTCATTTCATCAATTTCACGCTTTTGTGCTTTTATAATATCGTCAGCAAGCTGCTGCACACGCGGATCTTCAATATCAGCACGACTACTGGTGAGAATAGCAATCGAGTGATGCGGTATCATGGCCTGCATCCAATCGACTTGATTAACCGTTGCTTGCGATCTCACGCCCCAAATGCCGACAGCAAATATCAATACGCTCAGACCGTAAATCATCAAGTTAATCTTGGTCTTCTTATACATATTAGTCATAAATGCCAACATGACGACTGCCATACCGGCACCCATGTAGAGCGCCATATAAGCCCTGGTTTCACTAAAGTAAATGTGATCCCACTGGTAGGTATTGAAGTACATCATGATATACATCACAATCGTAGACGTCGCAATCATCAGAGTGAACTTTACATAAGAGTTCATGCCCTGTTGATGATTCATGTTGTTTTGATCTGAAGCATTCATAGTATATCTCCTATTATTTTAATAATATTAAAACCAGAACTTAACCCCCGCAGTTAAACTACTGCTATCAACCGATTCATTATGTTGACGTCGTTGACCACGAGCCTTGCCAAGCGCTGTCTCATAACTCACACCGATGTAAGGCGCGAGTTGGCGACTGAATGTCTCATAAGTAAGCCTGACCTCAGTTTCCATCTCATTAAAGCCCTTGGTAATGTCATTATCATGGTCATCTTTACTAAAGGCAGTCAACCCCACCTCCGGTATAACTACCCAATGCTGATCCAAACGCCACTCGTATTCTGCGCCCAAATCAAGACGAATCTGACCATCCGTATATAAGTACGCCCTAGCGTCCGTTTCGATAAAATATGGCGCGGTACCGACAATACCTGCCATCACTGCAGATTTGTCGTTTTCAGTATCGTAAGCGACACCGGCCTCACCGTTCCAAAAGATACTCAGTGGTTTCCAATAAGCGAGCGAGCTCAAGCTATCGATTTCTTTATCATCTTTGGTCTGAGCACTACCTTCGGTACGTAGCCTTATACGATTACTATCCGTACCGTACCAACCCGTCGCTTCGAAGTTGATTTGATCGTCATCAAACTGATAGCCCAAGTCGTCTACTGACACTCCCCATAACGGCATGCTGCCCATCATCATTGGCTTACCATACTGCCCGTAGGGAACCCCATTTGAATAGTCTGGACTACGAGCATCGGCTGGTGGTTCACCACCCTGCATATTAGACACATCCATGCTGCTATGATCCATATCAGACATATCCATACTGCTGTGATCCATATCAGACATGTCCATACTGCTGTGATCCATATCAGACATGTCCATACCGCTGTGATCCATGCTCGGCATCTCAGCAGCATTTGCTAACGGTGACATTAATAATATCAAAGATGACATGCCAATAAACGGTAGACCTACTTTATATATTCTCATAATAAGGCTCATATTCGAAGGTTTATTAAACAACGGCAACTTCTCGGAACATGCCGGCTTCCATGTGATAAAGCAGATGGCAATGCCAAGCCCATCGTCCAACTTCACCCGTCACATCAAAGCTAATCTTTTGTGCTGGTTGAACCACAATCGTGTGTTTACGTACCTGAAAGTCTCCGGATGGCGTTCGTAAGTCACTCCACATTCCATGCAGATGCATAGGATGGTTCATCATCGTGTCATTGACTAAGGTGATACGCACGCGCTCGCCCGGCTTAATATTGACAGGCGTCGCATCTTTAAACATCACCCCGTCTAATGCCCAAATATAACGCTCCATGTTACCCGTTAAATGTAGCTCAATCTCTCGGGTAGGCTTACGCTGCTCCGCAAATATTGCCTCATCGACAGAGCGCAGCTGACTATAATTCAAAACCTCTCTGTCAATATTACGCAGGTTGATACCTGGGTCATCAAGGTTCATACGTGGACTGTCGACACGCATATCAGATTTAAAGTCATATTCGGTCTTGGCATGCTTTGCTTTGTAGCCTTTGTCATCCATCGCACCCATCATATCGGCCATGGTCAGCCATTCAATCTTGTCCATCGCAGGTATCGCAGGACGAGCACCTTTTTTGGTCGCAAGCGTGGTCGCGACATAGCCTGAACGATCGATATTTTGGGCAAATATCGTATGTGCATCTTGAATAGGCGTGACGATGACATCATAGGTCTCAGCCACGCCAATGCGGAAATCATCAATTGCAACGGGTGCGACGTCGATACCATCGGTTGCCACCACAGTCATTTTGAGACCTGGTATACGCACATCAAAGATGGTTTGCGCTGAAGAATTGATAAAGCGCAGTTTAACAGGCTGTCCCGCTTTCACTAACTGCGTCCAATTGGCGGCTGTCGTCTTACCATTCATCAGGTACGTAAAGTTCTTTTCACCAGATAGATCGGTAAAATCCGTTGGCATCATGCGCATCTGATTCCACATTTTGCGCTTGTCATAAGCGGCTTCTAGATCTGTTGCGGCAATATCAGATAGTAGCTTTTTGAAATCTGGCAAGTGGTAGTTATCAAAGTCAGCGCGCTGTTTGAGCAGCTTCAATAGATTGTGCGGATCGCGGTGCGTCCAATCACTCAGCACGATCACATGGTCTTCTGCGACTGGGTGACGCTCACGGCCTTTTGGCTCAATGACAATAGCGCCCAGCATACCGGTTTGTTCTTGAAAGCCACTGTGTGAGTGATACCAATAGGTGCCTGATTGTTTAAGTTTGAATTTATAAGTAAAGGTACTGTTCGCGGGAATACCATCGAAGCTGATGCCTGGTACGCCATCCATCTCAAAAGGTACGAGCAGACCATGCCAGTGAATAGAGGTCGACTCATTCATCTGATTATGGACACGGATGGTGACAGTCTCGCCCTCTTGCATCTTTAGCGTTGGCGCTGGTAGCGAGTCATTAATCAGTGTCGCTATACTCGACTTGCCATTGACGGTAATCGGCTTTTTGCTGACATAAAGGTCAAACTCATTACCGGTTAAGATGGGTACGATATGGTCGGCTTTGTCACTATTGACGGCGACGTTTTGTTGACCTTTACCGAGCGCACTATTGGCAATAGACGGTAGGGTGGACAACATGGATGCCCCTAACAAGGTAGAAGATCCTGTCAAAAAACGCCTGCGGTTAAGCATAGTTTTGTTCATAATAATTTACCTGATTTATATCCATAAAGTGAGAGTTGAGTCTATATTTATCAGCTAAGTCTATGCCTTTGGCCGCTTATTAATAGAGCTTTATAAGCTATAGTCAATCAATATTAAAAGTGGTACAAGGCAGACGAGTGCAAGTACTACAGTAGTAGGCTAAACGAGTCTAACGCTGTAACACTTTAATAGTGGTTCGACTATATTTAAACGATAACCAAGCTAGATTTGCTGCTGCGGTGTGTCAATAGTTGCATAAACAGCTGTTGACCCATCTTTATTTAGTTGCATCACTTTGTAAGGCATAAATTTGTCTTGATATTCCATACCTGGGCTGCCAACAGGCATACTAGGTACGGCAAGACCGATTGCATCACGTGGCGGATTCTTTATGAACTGCGCCATATACTTAGCAGGAACATGACCTTCAAAAACGTAGCCATCGGTAGTTACTGTAGTATGGCAAGAGCGCATTTGCTGGGGTACGCTATAACGGTCTTTAAATAACGATACATCTTCAACATTTTGAGCAGTTGCATTTAAGCCATAACCTTCAGCATGACTAACCCACTCTTTGCAACAACCACAATTGGCATCTTTATAAACAGTGGCTGAAACATTGTGCAAAACCGCTGATTGAGTGTTTGAATGAACGCTAGCGGGTGCTGTTTTGCTTTCTAGCTTCACCTCTGATGTACTTTGCGTAGCACTGGCTGATTCATTTGCAGGCTTTGATTCAGCTGCAATATTAGGCTGACTGCAAGCAGCTATCGTTAAGGATAATGGTAAAACAGCCATTTTTGTAAGTATATGACTTGATATAAGACTATTTGTATTTATATATCTATTGATATAGCCTCTCATAAAATCACTCCTAAGCGCCTATCTAGCGATCAATCTATAAGCATTGAAGCCGTAATATTGACCAAGTTATACCGATAAATTTTAAAACTTAAATCATAAAAACAGCACTATGCAGCACTGTATACTCACGAATACTCAATGCTGCATATCAGACTCATTACCTGACATGCCCATATCACTATCAAACGACATATTTAGCGTTTCATCATCTAGCCGAGTCGTTAACATCGTGTACTGGTTTTTGTTCAAATCCGGTAGCGATCTGATAAAAGCCATCATTGCCCACATCCTATCATCATCATGAGAAGCACCCCATGCGGGCATACCTGATGCCATAATGCCGTGTTTTATTGCCCAAAAACCTTTTTTGGCACCGTCTTCACTTTGGTATCGTTTAACGACATCTGCGTCAGTAAAATTTGGTGGTTGTGGATACAGTCCTTTACTCAGGTCTGTACCCGCGACTCCCGGCGACAAGTGACAACCAGCACACATCTCTTTGTAATCTGCGCCACCTGAACTGATCATTTCTGCCTTTTGTAAGTCTGGCACCAAAATATCTTTACTGGCATGTTCAATTGAACGACTACGTGCTGTCTCTAAAAAGTTATAGACTAAGGGGCTATGGGCTTGATCAGCACCGATATTTATCACGCCGCTAGTTATTACAATAAAAATACCTATCATGATGATACAGACGGTAAAAAGTATTCCTAGTAAAAACTTCATAGGTCTGTCCTAAAAATCCATTTTTATTCATATCCGCTTATTGCTCGACCACCTTGTCCAACAACATCAAAACGCTATAAACATCTTTAAGAATCATTTTTGCTAGGGATACAATGTTTTTGGTACATCTGCTTCATTTTGCTCATATTGGTCATCATAGCTTTCATAGCCGGATCGTTCATATCCATTTTGCTATGATCCATTTCCTTCATCATTTGCATGTGCTTTGCTATTTTTTCGCAATTCATTTGGTCTTTTTCAGCATGCATTTTTGGATCGTGTGCCAGTGCAGAGGTTGAAACGACCAAGGCTACAGCAGCTGCTACGATTGATTGAGACAGTGGCATTGATTTAAAAAGTGACATAACTCATCCTTGATTGGCTATGAAGTCAGTAGGACTTCAGAATATTAAGTTGCCTTAGAGCATACTGTAGCGATTCTGACAGAGGCATGACGACAACATTACAATTCTGTCATCTTACTATTTATGGTTTTTAATGTTGTCAGTAATCCTTTAGTATGACATCAGAGCTGATATTACTTATCGCTACCATATTTGTTGATGAAGTACTTTTCAGACTGTAGATGTTGATCTTTGTGTTCAATCTCACAAGCCACTCTTGCATCGATATAGCTTTTCATTTGTGAATTTGAGAGCTGAGCATCGTTATGATCCAAGTTTTTTGCAAACTCAGTCAAAGCGTCGCAGTTATTGATGATTGAAGTGCTTAGATCAGTCGTATGCGCATTAGCAGTACTACTTTTTTAAATGAGCCGTGAATCTTCATATAAAACCTCTTTTGTAAGTTATTTAAATTGATTACCGATAAAAATAATTCATCGTATAGTAAAACCCAAATAAAACTGATATAGCATCACAAACACACTCGATTAAATACTACTTTCCTTGCTTGCTGTGACTTCGTCTTTTGATGCTGCGAAAAATAGCCTTTAATCTCGTTGTGTCATTTTTAAATTGACTTGTCTATAGCTAAGTATTGGATAGTAGCTAGGTATTGGAAACGAGCACCTATATACCGTTTATATAGATTAGCAAAATAAAACTGACAGTTTGATTACGAGCACATGACATCTTTGTCAGCTACCAATCAATGCTGTCACTTGTGCTGGTTAGAACGTTAGACAATCTTGACCGTATTGAGGAATTACAATGAAAGTACTGCTGGTAGAAGATGAGTTGAAACTTGGCGAATATATAAAAAAAGGCTTAACCGAAGCTGGGTTTATTGTGGATCATCAGCTCACAGGCTTAGATGGCTATCACGCATTGATGACAGAAGAGTTTAGCGTGATATTGATGGATGTCATGCTACCAGACGTTAGCGGCTTTGAGCTGGTACGTAACTACCGAGCGGCAGGTAAGCATACACCCATACTGTTCTTAACCGCAAAAGATGACTTGAGCGATAAGGTAAAAGGAATTGAAATTGGCGGCGATGATTATCTGACCAAACCTTTTGCTTTTGCAGAGCTAATAGTGAGAATAAAAAGTCTATTAAGACGTGCCAATCAAATCGACTACCAAAGTACAACTATGCAAATAGCGGATCTCAAGATGGACATTGCCAAGCGCACAGTGCATAGAGGAGTGAAGCCTATTAAGCTCACGGCAAAAGAGTTCTCGTTATTACAGTTTTTATTAGAGCGCCGTGGTGAAGTGCTTCCACGCTCAGTCATCGCCTCGCAAGTATGGGATATGAACTTTGAAAATGATACGAACGTGATTGATGTGGCGATAAGACGTCTGCGCATAAAAATAGACGATGACCATGAGGCAAAGCTGATTCATACGGTGCGTGGGATGGGCTACCGGCTAGAGGCTATCGATACAGCGCTTGATAGCAATCAATCTGACGACACTGGCACTATTTAATATGAAACATCGATTAGATAATCGACGCTTGCCTCTACTGTGGCGCACCGTTTTTCTACTCACTGTATTCGTGATTATCTCTCAAGTGATTATTTATGCATGGGTGCAGCGTTCTGTTAGTGGGCACTTTGAACAAATGGACTCTGAGATTCTCACGCATGCAGCTTTTAACCTGCGCAGAAGCATCAATAATGTTGATGCTCAGACAAAGTCAGCAGCAGCTTCAAAATCTCAGTCATTAACTAGCACCAATCATCTACATTCTTCTCAGCGTGATTATGACTTAAAGACTGTCATCGCAAATAAAAACGGTGCGCTATTATCTAGCGATCCAACCAGCTTTGCCAACGACCTACCTTCAGATTTCAGCTTGCCACAATTGTGGCAAGTCTATCGTGATCAACAATTCACGGTTGAGATAAAAAATAGAAATTACCGAGCCATCATCATCGAACACCAAGCGTTGTTGGCACTTATTGCCCTCCCCATCGATGTCCATCACCACTATCTCATCCATTTTAATCGTCAGCTTAGTATGATTTTATTCGCGATCACCTTACTACTGGTGTCAGTAACTGCATTCAGTGTGTACTGGGGGTTTGCACCTTTAGCCACTATCGTACAAAAAATGAAAAGAATTAACCCTGAAAGACTGGATGAAAGAATAACCGTCAGTGATATGCCTTTAGAGCTACGATCACTAGCACAATCTTATAATTCGATGATGGTCAAACTTGAGAGTAACTTTGAATCTTTGTCTCGGTTTTCAGATAATATTGCCCATGAACTCCGTACCCCAATAGCGACGCTTAGTACGCAAACGCAAGTCATGTTGAATAAGCCAAGAGATGGCAATGAATACATTGAGCAGCTACATCATCAACATGACACGTTAGAGCAGCTATCGGCTATGATTAATAATATGTTGCTGCTGGCAAAAACTCAAAAAGGCTTAAGTGAGTCGCAAATTGGTAATGTAAATACTGAGCGCTTAATGACTAAGCTCGTTGACTACTATGAAATGCTGGCCGAGGATCGTGAGATCACTTTTGAAAAATCGGGTGAATTTGTGACAGTAGTAGGTGATGAAGGTTTGCTTCAGCGATTATTTGCTAATCTGCTGTCAAATGCCATCTATTACGCTGCGAGTGCCAGTACTATCACAGTATCAGCTACCATCATTACCTCAGGCATCGGCCTTGATGGTTCAAAAGAAGAGGCTCTAGCCGCAAAACAACGATTGTTAAAAATCGTCCTAACTAATCGCTTAGACAAACCACTAGAGCAGAGTGAAGCTGAAAAGCTGTTTGAACGATTCTATCGTCATGATAAGACAAGCAGTCAACATTCAGGGACAGGGCTAGGATTGTCTATTGTTCGGGCTATCGCTCATGCCCATAAAGGCAAAGTAAATATTGCTATCAAAGATGAGTATTATTTTGAGGTCACTGTAGAGTTATTGCTGGCCTAGTATTGACTATCTTCTATGAAGCTTGGATTTTATGAACTTTAAAGATGGATGAATTAATAGAATGTTAAGATAGTAATAACAGTACCCTAGTGAGGACTTGAATATTGAACCGCCCCGGGATTGTCGGAGACTCAACGCTCCAAGAAAATACGACAATGAAAACATGAAACTATACCCCTGAAATGAAAGAGCGCGCCGTCTGTATACTAATTGAAACTAAAGACGACTACCCATCCACTTGGTCAGCCATCAAAGCCATAGCGCCAAAGATAGGTTGCACGCCTGAGACCCTACGATCATGGCATAAAAAGCACATTGATAAAACCATTCCTGCAAATATTCAAGGGAAATACCCCCAAATTTAAAACACCAAATAAGTAGAACTAAGCTGCCATATTAAGTTTCTGAATCGGCGTAAAGCCACCATTACCCATATTGGGTCTTTCGTTATTATAGTGATACAGCCAAGCTTCAGCCTGGTGCCGCACTTGATCTAAACTATCAAACAGTTCTTGATTAAGCCAATCATAACGCACTGTCTTATTAAATCGTTCAACATAAGCGTTTTGCTGAGGGTTGCCAGGCTCAATGTATTCGATAACGATACCTTGCTTAGTTGCCCAATCCTTTAAATCATTGCTGATATATTCAGGGCCATTATCACACCTGATTTGATTAGGCTTGCCTCGGTACTCTATAAGCTGGTTTAAACTGCGTATTACTCTTTGAGCCGGTAGTGAGAAATCAACCTCTATGTTTAATGCTTCACGGTTATGATCATCAATGACATTAAACAGTCTAATAGCACGACCATCAGTTAAGGCATCGTGCATAAAGTCCATACTCCAGCTTTGATTAATGCAAGTGGGCACAGCAAGCTTTTGCGGTTTGTCTCGCTTAATACGGCGTTTAGGCTTTATTCTAAGGTTTAATTCAAGCTCACGGTAGATGTGATAAACACGCTTATGGTTATAAGGCAGTCCCAGTACATTTCTTAGATATAAGAAGCGTAGCTTAACGTCAACAATTTATTCAACCAAAAATATCTTGCTGGCGAAAATTTTTTTGGATTAACGTATGGCGAGCCTTTAAATGTAGTCGGTAGAGTGACTTATCGCTTTTAGTCTAAATATTAGAGTGTGTTGAGTTTGAAAGTTAACATCTAACAAATTGACATTCAGGGTCGGCTTATAATACCATTGATAATTACTTTCATTCATCTCAACGATGGTCCTATAATAATTTTTTGGAGCAATCCCATGCAGTGGACTAAACCCGCTTTTCAAGACATCCGTATCGGTTTCGAAATCACTATGTATTTTGAAGCACGCTAAAAACTCATAGACCTGAATACATTAAAAGCCCTAGATGATTAGGGCTTTTACTTTTTTTGACATTTGGAAATATTGCGCTATGTATATTCACGTTTTAGGCTCAGCAGCGGGCGGCGGTTTTCCGCAGTGGAACTGTAACTGCGAAAACTGCCACGGCGTACGCCAAGGCACCATTGAAGCAAAGACCCGTACCCAGTCCTCGATCGCCATATCAGAAAATGGTGTTGACTGGATTTTGTTTAACGCTTCACCAGACATTCGCCAGCAGCTATTTGATTTTAAAGCGGCTCAGCCAGCGCGTCAATTGCGAGACACGGGCATCACCGATGTGGTATTGATGGACAGTCAGCTTGACCATACCACGGGATTGTTGACCCTACGTGAAGGCTGCCCCATCTCTGTTTGGTGTACGGACATGGTGCATGACGACCTCAGCACAGGATTTCCGCTCTTTAATATGCTAAAGCACTGGAATGGCGGCCTACAGTACAATCAAATCGACCCAAAACAGCGCTTTCAAATTGACGATTACAGCAATTTAGAGCTAACGCCTTTGGTGATTAGAAGCTCAGCGCCGCCGTATTCGCCGCATCGTAACGACCCTCATGATGGCGATAATATCGCGCTGATTGTGAAAGATTTAAAAACACAAAAGCAGCTGTTCTACGCGCCAGGCTTGGGCAAAATTGATGATGAAGTGATGCAAATCATGAAAGCGTCTGATTGCGTGATGATTGACGGTACGCTATGGACAGACAACGAGATGCAAGAGCGCGGCGTTGGCACTAAAACGGGCCAAGACATGGGGCATTTGCACATCAGTGGTGACGATGGATCACTGCATTATCTCGATCAGCTCGACAATGCTCGCAAAGTGCTCATTCATATTAATAACACCAACCCGATATTAAATGAGCAATCAGAGCAAGCGGCGACCTTAAAACAGCACGGCGTTGAAGTGGCGTTCGATGGCATGCAGATAGAACTGTAAGACAAACAGTAAGGCAATCCTATGACAACAATAACAGAAGACAATATCGCCTTAAGCCCAGAAACGTTTGAACAAGCGATTATGGCAAAAGGTCAGTATTATCATATCCACCATCCTTTTCATATCATGATGCACGAAGGGCGCGCGACGCAGCAGCAAATCCAAGCGTGGGTCGCCAATCGGTTTTATTACCAAATCAATATCCCGCTAAAAGACGCGGCAATCATGGCGAATTGCCCTGACCAGCGTGTGCGTCAAGAATGGATTCAGCGCATGATTGATCAAGACGGTGTATATCCTGATGGCGGCGGGCGCGAAGCGTGGCTCGGTTTGGCAGAAGCGGTCGGTCTGACACGTGAACAGGTCATTTCTGAAGAGTTGGTCTTGCCAGGTGTGCGCTTTGCGGTTGATGCTTATGTCAACTTTGCGCGCCGCGCTACATGGCGTGAGGCCGCTAGTAGCTCATTGACCGAGCTGTTTGCCCCGCAGATTCACCAATCACGCTTAGAGTCTTGGCCCAAGCACTACCCTTGGATCAAAGAAGAAGGCTATACCTATTTTCGCTCGCGCTTGAGTCAAGCGCGCCGTGATGTTGAGCATGGCCTGACCATTACCCTAGACTCATTCAAAACGGCAGAGCAGCAAGAACGCATGCTTGAGATATTACAATTTAAACTCGATATTTTATGGACGATATTGGATGCCTTGAGCCTCGCTTATGTCCATGACCAAGCGCCTTATCAAAGCGTCACCACTGACCATGTCTGGCATAAAGGATTGTTCAAATGAGTATACCCGCGAGTTTACCTGAGCTGGATCAATCTCTGGTTCCCACATGGCGTCATGGCTATCGCTTTCAGTTTGAGCCAGCACAAGAAGCTTATGTCCTGCTCTACCCTGAAGGGATGATAAAACTCAATGACAGCGCCAGTATCATTGGACAACATATCGATGGCACCGCATCGGTTGCTGATATTATCCAAAAGGTGCAAGCCATGTTTGGCGACGTGCCTGAAATCGAGCAAGACATTATCGAATATATGCTGGTCGCCCAGCGTGAACATTGGATTGATTTAGTATGACTGCACCCGTCGGACTGCCGCTATGGTTACTTGCTGAGTTGACCTATCGCTGCCCCTTACAATGCCCGTATTGCTCAAACCCCATTGATTATGCTCAGTATAAAGACGAGCTGACGACACAGGAATGGTTTGATGTGTTTGATCAAGCGCGGCAAATGGGCGCGGTGCAGCTGGGGTTTTCTGGCGGTGAGCCACTGGTGCGTCAAGACCTAGAAGAGCTGGTCGCTTATGCGCACAAGCAAGGTTTTTATACTAACCTCATTACTTCAGGTATGGGACTGACTGAAGCACGCATTGCCAGTCTAAAAGAAGCAGGCCTACAGCATATTCAGATCAGCTTCCAAGCCAGTGATCCATCGGTGAACAATGCATTGGCAGGCTCCAAACATGCTTTTGAGCAAAAGTATGAGATGTCACGTCTGGTCAAAAAATACGACTATCCGATGGTGCTTAACTTTGTGATTCATCGGCAAAACATTGATCAGATTGACCAGATTATTGATCTGTGTTTAGAGCTGGAAGCGGATACGGTTGAATTGGCTATCTGCCAGTTTTATGGTTGGGCGTTTGCAAATATCGAAGGCCTACTACCGACTAAAGAACAAGTGGTACGCGCCGAACGCATCACCAATGAATATCGCAAAAAAATCGAAGCACGTGGTATCAAATGCAAACTCATTTTTGTGGTGCCTGATTACTATGAAGAACGGCCAAAACCTTGTATGGATGGCTGGGGTAAGATTTTCTTGACCGTGGCACCTGATGGCACTGCCCTACCTTGTCATGCTGCCAGACAGCTGCCTATGGATTTTCCTAATGTCAGGCAGACGCCATTAAAAGACATCTGGTATGACTCAGACAGCTTCAATCACTTTCGCGGTGATGAATGGATGCCTGACATGTGCCAAAGCTGCCCCGATAAAGAGCGCGATTATGGCGGCTGCCGTTGCCAAGCGTTTATGCTGACGGGCGATGCCAAAAACGCCGATCCTGTGTGCGGCAAATCACCTTATCATTATCTGATCGAGGAAGCACGTGTTAATAGCGAGACGCCAACTCCGTTTGAAGAGCTGCGCTTTAGGAACCCTAAAAATTCTAAACGATTAAGTATGAGTCAAGAGCAACTGATTCCCACGCGTATGGTCACGGATTAATGATGAATAACCAGCCTATAATTTTTGATGGTCATAATGATCTGTTAACCCGCCTATGGCTAAGCTCTGCTGACGATCCGGTGCATGATTTTATTTATGGCACACTACCGGGACATTTAGATTTAAAGCGTTGCCGACGAGCAAGATGGATGGGCGGCTTGTTTTCTATTTTCTTACCGCCCTACGCTTATGTGAAAAAAAACCATCCTGATAAGTTATCCAACCCGTCAAACTCAGACTTCACTCCGCAAGAAATCGTTGATATTTGCTGTGCGCAACTAGAACTTGCTCAGCAATTGCAGGCGCGATCAAACGGTCAGATTCAGATCTGTACGTCTGTTGCACAAATAAAAGCCTGTCAGCAGAACCAGCAACTGGCCATCGTGCTGCATGTCGAAGGCGCGGAGTTTTTAGCTATTGAGCCTGACTTGCTGGATGTGTTTTATGAGGCAGGACTCAGAAGCATTGGCCCACTGTGGAATAGAAAAAGCCTATTTGGTGATGGTTTAAATGCGTCTTTTCCGCATTCGCCAGACACAGGCTCTGGTCTAACTCGCGAAGGTAAAGACCTTATTTTGGTATGCCGTGATAAGCATATGCTGATTGATGTATCGCATATGAACGAGCGCGCGTTTTGGGATACGTTAGAGACTGCAGATCAGCCCATTGTCGCAACGCATTCCAATGCACACGCCTTATGCGCGCAAGCAAGAAACCTAACTGATCGACAACTGGCTGCCATTAAACAAAATGGTGGTCTGGTTGGGGTGAACTTCGACGTGGCGTTTCTACGTGCGGATGGGCAGCGAGATACGCAGACCTCACTTGATGTGATCGTCGATCATCTTGCTTATCTGATAGACCATCTAGGCGAAGATCACGTTGGCTTCGGCTCTGATTTTGATGGTTGTCTATTACCTGATGAATTGTCTGATATCAGTCAAATCTCTAAGCTGATTGAGCGGATGCAACAACGGCACTTCTCTGATGCGCTTATTGAAAAGATCACGTCAAAAAATTGGTTTGCTGTGTTGGATGAGATATGGCAGTGATGGTTTATATCTTTGGATACCGCGAAATAAAATATCTATATCGATGCGTATTGCTCTAAGAGTTGGATATAGTCGAACCACTATTAAAGTGTTACAGCGTTAGACTCGTTTAGCCTACTACTGTAGTACTTGCACTCGTCTGCCTTGTACCACTTTTAATATTTGTTGACTATAACGGGTATGAATTTCTCCTGACTCCCAAGGTACTTTTTCATACTATTTACTATTAAAAATATAAAGCCTAACTGATTACGTTAGGGTTTATGATAAAAATTATCAAGCGTTAAGCCTCATTTTCATCGGTCAAGTACCACTCCATAAACTCATAGAAGCTATCCCAATGCGGTAATGTACCGTCCCGTCCGCTAGCTGCTGTAGTTGACCAATATTAAAATTCCATACACTATCATCTTCTATATTGTACAAATAGCCCCCTTCACCTTCGCCTGTACTGAATAGAATATAGTTCTTAGGAACTTCCCAAACCTCATGTGCGAATTTTACTCTAAGGATGAAACTTCTGGTCGGTAAGGGATCAACTATTTCATCGACACCAGAACGACTATTCAAAAATCTTAAAAAATATTTTGTATATAATTTAAAAAAACCACTGTCCTTTTTAACACCATATTCTAAAAGAATATTTTCTGTACTTTCTTTCTTTTCAATTTTTTTTGCATTAGACATGCAGCATGCTTTTTTTCAGATAACAACTTTTCCACTGTATTGAATGAACTCACATTAATCTCCTTGGAGTTGGTTTAAACGATCTTTCCAATATTGACCTTTATCTTTATCAAAAACCTCACGATTATCTGGATGACTGTTGTTTCCATAAGCTTGCCACTCTCTTTTTCATATTATTTAATCATTTCGGTTTGTTTGCGATGCATGTCAATTTTTATTCCTGAGTCTATTTTCTCATATTCAACACCCATCTCTTCAATCTCATCAGTAGAATAGCGCTTTTGGTTACCCTGCGTGACGGAAGTACTATTAGCTATTGAAGTACGACTAATTATATAACCACACCAACACAAAAAAACCATCTTAGCTAGGATGGTTTTATATTTTGATTTTAAGATTATACTTTCTAAAACTATAATCCCTACACAGGCCAACCTTCTAATACAATCTTGCCATGTGCTTGCTGGTTTTCTAGCATTTGATGCGCGTGACGTACATTTTCAGCCGTGATAGTGCCAAGATGATAGGCAACGGTGGTTTTGATCTTGCCTGCATCAATCATGTTGGCGACGTCCGTCAATAAGCGATGCTGCTCAATCATATCTGGCGTATGGAACATAGATCGCGTAAACATAAACTCCCAATGTAAGCTCAGACATTTAGTTTTAAGCGCCCTAGCGTCTAGTGAGTCAGGATCATCGATGAGCCCTAATTTACCTTGTGGCTTTAAGCATTTGATGATTTCTTCATAATGCTCTTCGGTGTTGTTTAGACTGATGACATAATCCACCTCAGTGATACCTGTCTTCTGTAGCTCATCAAACAGTGGGTTACGATGATTGATAACATGATCTGCGCCTAAATCCTTTAACCACTGTACGCTCTCATCTCGTGATGCAGTACCGATAATCGTGGCAGAAGTTCGCATTTTTAATAACTGCGTTAAGATAGAACCAACGCCGCCTGCCGCACCAATGACTAATATTGAGACGTCATTAGCACTCTCATCACTACCGTTTTTATCTGCCGAATTATTAGTAACAGGTACTTGCAGGCGCTCAAATAACATCTCCCAAGCCGTGATCGTGGTGAGTGGTAATGCTGCCGCTTCTGCAAATGACAACGATGCTGGCATACACCCAACGATGCGTTCATCAACCAGTTGATACTCAGCATTACTGCCCGAACGAGTCAAATCCCCTGCGTAATAGACCTTATCCCCGACTGAGAATAGGCTTACCTCGTCACCAATCGCTGTCACGATGCCCGCTGCATCCCAACCAATCACTGCATACTCACCCTCTGGTGCAGGACGCGATTGACGGATCTTATAATCCACTGGGTTGACGGAGATGGCTTTGACCTCTACCAGAATATCGTGACCTGATGCAGTTGGCTTATCAAGGGTAATGTCCTGTAGCGCTTGTTCGTTATCGATAGCTAGGTTGTCTTGATAGCCAATGGCTTTTATTGTCTGATTTTGCATTGTTTTTATTCCTAATAATAAATAAATTGAACAGAACTCTTATGTGGGCAGTACTAAAATACATAGCGATTAACAGGAGGTAATATATTTTTAATATAACGACTGTAACACCTGCTGTGTTTGGTTTTCTAGCTCTGCAATGGCTTCTTTGTCTAACGCATCGGCATGCGGTTGGCCAAATTCGCCCCTAGCATCGCCATGTGTACCATCTTTGATATCGTTGTCAAAGTATTTACCCGTGTCACTAGCGAACTCGTCCGAGACAGCCAATGCCGTTAAGATATTTGCGCCTTTATCTGCTGATGACCAGTGATGACCATACGCTTCGTCAACCATCTTGGTGTTCAGCAGTGAGCCTGGGTTAACAGCGATCACATTGATACCATCGCTAGCGACTCTATCTGCCAAATCCATACTCCACATCGTGAGTGCCAGCTTACTTTGCGCATAGGCAGCTTTGTCATCGAGACGCTCTTGTCCTACAAATGCCTTATATGATATTGGAGCTTGAGCAGCCGAGCTCAGATTCACAATGCGCGCTTTACTAGATTGCTTGAGTAACGGTAATAAAGCATTGGTCAGCTCATAAGGCGCTAGGTAATTGACCACAAAGCGTACGTCCAAACCATCTTTAGTCATCGCTGATGCCGCGGTATAAATCCCTGCGTTGTTTATCAATACATCCAGCTTTGGTAGCTTTTCATTGACGTCTGTGGCCATCTTGAGTACAGCCGTTAAGTCAGAGAAATCAGCGACAAATCCATCAATATGATCTACCGCATCGCCTGTTGCCACTGCTTGAACTTCTGCAATGACGCTGGCAAGTTTGTCAGCATCGCGGCCATGCAGGTACACTTGATGCCCAGCCTCTGCTAGCTTTAAAGCAGCCAACTTACCAATGCCATCTGTGCTACCGGTAATTAAAATTGTTTTAGTTTTACTCATGATTGCAACCATCCTGATTATTTGATTATTTGATTATTTGATTATTTGATTATTTAACTTATGGTTATATTATTAGGTACACGCTACATTTTATCCGCCGTCCTGGTATCCATTGTTATGAAAGTGTTGTACTTCATACAGCCACTATTGATCATTTTTCAGTATTATTTTAAAAGTGGCGAACGCTTTATATAATTGTTTACTATAGGAAAATCATAACTATACACATAAATATCTGATAAATAAAAAACGCTAGTAAGTGAGTACTTACTAGCGTTTGAACAACGACTGTCTATCTAAATCTTCAGTTAGCGTCAATTAACGTAAATCATCAACGACGGCTAGCATGGCGATAAGCGATGCTTCCCCTAACTGAATAGAACGCTCTGGTGACCAGCCCATCTCTGTATCAGGTAGATTATCGTTGTCTTTAAATGGCATCTCTAAGGTATTGGCAAGACAATCAAAACGCTCAGCGACCCAATGGGTTGCCAGTGTCATGTTCGCCTCACCTGGCGCATCAATCTCATAGCCGACCTCGGTCTGAAAGTCAGCACTGGCTAATTTCAATACGTCTGAGAACCGATCGCGTAGATGTGCGAGGCGCTCGTTATAACTCGGGGTTCCTTGAGAGCCAGCAAGAAACGCATAAGGCAATGCTTCATCGCCATGCACATCATAAAACAGATCAACGCCCGTCTCTTCCATCTTCTTGATTACATGAAACACTTCAGGGCTTTTGTCCAAGCTTGGACTCGCCCACTCACGGTTTAGGTTCGTACCTGCGGCGTTCGTACGTAGATGCCCGCGTACACTGCCATCAGGATTCATATTGGGCACGATATAGAAATTGGCTTTTTCTAATAATTGTCTACCCGTTGCATTATCACTATCTAACAAGCTATAGAGCAAACCTTCGACCAGCCATTCGGCCATCGTTTCACCTGGATGCTGACGCGCAGTGATCCAAATATTGCGTTTATTAGTATCGCCATCACCAATTTTGACCAAAGTAAGGTCACGCTTATCCAGCGTGTTGCCTAAATGCTCTAATGTCACTAGCGGATGTGTCTGTACAGCGGCTAATAAATCTTGATGACGCTCATAGCTATAAGGGGCAAAATAAGCAATTTGAATGGTCTCGCACGCCAGCTCTGCCACGATGGTTAATTTGCCATCTTGATAAGAAGTAGGCAAACGAAACCAATGCTGACGATCGTAGGAAGCGACTGCTTGATAATTCTCCCACCCTTCGAGATAGGAAGCCTCCCCTGCATTCATAATATTGAGAACGTACTTCTCTCCAACCTCGCCAGAGAGACGGAAGTTAAACCATTGAAAAAATTCTTCGCCAACGTCTGGACGAATGGCGAGCTGAATATTATTTTTATCTTCTATATTAAGTACGTCAATATTACCTGCGTCAAAATTGGCAGTGATACGCATGATCGCTCCTTGATGGGTTGTGATGAGTGGATTTGATAAGCTCAATTGAGGCATAAAGACATATGATAGTCTGTTTTATGCTAGATATGGGCCAATCTAATATAGTAGAACCTCAATAAAATTGATACAGCATAGGAAACGCGCTCGATTAAACGCTACTTTTCTTGCTTGCTGTGACTGCGTCTCCAGAGGCTGCGAAAAATAGCGTTTAATCTTGCTATACCATTTTTATAATGGTTTCACTATACAGTAGCGTATTATTTTATTGGTCATCACGCCCTCTTTTTCAAGTGTTCAGCTGAATGGCGTTCTCTACTTGGACTTTATCCAAACTGAAAAGCAGATAGCTGCGTTTTTAGCACTTGCTCAGAGTAAATTTTATCCCCCTTATCATTGCCTGCTGCACCTGCTGCCACCATCAGCGGTAGCAAATGCTCCTCTGCGCCTAATGGATGTGAGGCTGTTGCATAAGGGGCTTTTGACCAGTTAGCTAGTGCTGACCATCGCGTCTCCCAATCCGCTGCAACAATATCGGTCAGCCAGTCGTCAAAGCGCTCTGACGGTGCGGTAAATTTTGCATCACCATAGCCGCGCATATTATGAAAACTCATACCGCTACCAATAATCAACACCCCCTCTTGGCGTAATGATTGCAAGGCTTGACCTGCTGCCAGATGCGCTTCTGGGTCGAGATCATTACGTAGTGACATCTGTACTACAGGAATATCTGCCTCAGGGAACATTACCTTTAACGGTATAAAGACGCCGTGATCAAAACCGCGTGACGCATCTTGCATATTCGCTATACCTGCCTCAGTTAGCATTTTACTGACCCGTTCGGCCAGCACTGGCGCACCTGATGCCGGGTAAGTCAAATCATAAGTATGCTCAGGAAAGCCATAATAATCGTAAATCAGATCAGGTTTTGCGCCAGAGGTGATACGAAATTCAGGCGTCTGCCAATGGCCGCTAATGATTAAAATAGCCTTTGGTCGCTCAGGTAATCGAGTGGTAATGCTCGCTAAAAAACTTGCCATACCGTCCCATGTATCCGCAGGTTGCCAATCCATAAAAAAACAAGGTCCTGCGCCATGCGGTATAAAGAATACAGGCAGGCTTACTACCTCGTTAGATGCGTATATGCTCATCACTTTCTCCTTGTCACTTTTATAAGATGGTTTTATTGGTTGATATGAAGCGGTTAATGTAAGTCATGACGATCTTGAAGGTGACACTTTTTTAGCGTTACTGATAGCCATTAAAGGTAACTATTACACAATCCGCTTAAGCTCGCCCTAGATTTTTTGATAATACCTTGTCCATACTTATCGCACCGCCACCTTGTACCATCAGTGCCAGCAGCGCTACCATCAAGGTCAATGCATATTCGTAGCCGCCATTGGCAATGAATAAGCCACTACCGATATGGACAGAAAAAATAGCAACTAACATCGTAAAAGCGGCGATCAATGCTGCAGGTCTCGTTAATAATCCTAATACTAACGCAAGACCACCAAAAAACTCAGCACCGCCTGCTAAGATAGCCATCAGGTAGCCGGGCTCCAACCCTATACTGCTCAACCAGCCTGCCGTACCTGCCAGCCCATTGCCGCCAAACCAGCCAAATAGCTTTTGCGCGCCATGTGCCATCAAAATTAGGCCCACAGGTACACGAAGGATTAAGGCAGCAGTGCCAGCTTTCGATGTTAAAACTCTATTTAATAATGAGGATTGCATTGATGAGTACTCCATAACGTAGTAGTAAGATAAAGTGTTTAGATATTGGTATAAACATACTTTACTATCATCGTTATGGAAGAGTAAGCCAATTTATATTGAATAATTATCAACGTAGTGTTGTTAATTGGTTGGACACCAAGACTATCAAACCTAGTAACGGTCTGAAGAAAAGAGTCTGGTCATTCATCTCATCAATGGGGTTTTTCTGTATTGACACACCGTAAACAAAAGCAGACAGCAACCATCAATAGGTCTGCTACAGTAGCAGCCGCTTTTGATTTAGTATTTGGTATCTAGTATTCGGCATTTACTATTTGGCGCGTTGCCAAGCCACCTCCATCTGTCCCATTTTTATGACGCACGACACTAGGGCTTCTCTGTTCATGATCGCATTTATACAAGAAAACCAGCAGTTATTCAGTTTGGCGATGGCGCTATTGTTCATCGTTGTTTTCTTGTGGGTGCTGCAATATGTATTGATTCATTATGGCAAGCCCGCGCTCAGTCTGATCTCACGCGGGGAGCTGTGGCTGCGTAGACATATCGCCCGCCTACCCTTGATCACACGTTTACAGCACAAATACCCTGTGTTGTTTGGCTTTATCACCAAGCGCTTTGCCCGTGGTCATTTTTCTGGGTTGATACTCACGGTTTTAACGCTGCTCAATGTATATATTTTGGCAGTGTTTGCAGGCTTGGTTGAGGATGTGGTGCAGGCCGACTCTATCGTGACCACTGATTTGTTTGTATCGCAGCATATGAGCGTACTGCGCGAGTCTGGGATCATAGATATCTTTGTGTTGATCACCAGTTTGGGCTCTACGCCCGTCACTTGTCTGATTATCGTACTGACTGCCATTTTATGTATGGTGGCGCGCCAGCCTTACGTCATTATCGGGCTACTGGTCTCAACCATCGGCAGCACAGCCTTTACCTTTGTGAACAAAATGGTGTTTCAGCGCGCACGCCCTGTCGATATTTTGTTGCATGAGCATACCTACTCATTCCCAAGTGGTCATGCGACGGTCAGCATCGCGCTCTATGGCTTTTTGGGTTATATGGCGATTCGTTTTAGCAGTCGCTTTGTTCATCAAGTCCGGCTGCTCTCACTGGCTGTTTTGCTGTGTGTGCTGATTGGACTGAGTAGAATTGTGTTAAACGAGCACTATCTGAGTGATGTGCTGGGCGGGTTTTTGGTGGGGTCACTGTGGCTGATCATTGCGATCAGTGTGACGGAGTGGCTGACCGCAAAGGGCAAGATTAATTGGCGCATGTCATGGTCAAAAGGACAAATCTCACTGGTATGGCTGGGCGTCATCATGGTGTTTGTCGCCACACTGATTTATGCCAATATGTATCAGTTTCCACTGTTTGGGTAGAGTTCTAATTTGAGTTTACAAGTTATCGCTTCATAAAGTTAACCTTATGATAGGATGTGTATACACACTTTCCCTCTCAAAGGGATCATTTCAACTTTTTAATATTTCGATCAGAAAACTCAGAAATTGATAAAATTCGGAACTGATTCACTCTTGAACGATGAAACGGCTGGTTACCAGCCAAGAAGCCAGAAACAGCCAGATAAGGAGCACCCATAGCTTCTAGTGCATCTTTAGCTAGACCTCCCCAAACAACTATGACTTACTCCCTAGATTACCGCAAACAAGTTCTTAAAAGCTTAAATGAGGGTATGACCTTTGCCGAAGCTGCTGTTTTCTATGATATTAGTCCAACGACCATACAGAAGTGGAAAAAGCGTCTTCATAGTAAAACCACTCGAGACATCACTCCCGACAAAATAGAGGATGAAGCCTTAGCTCAAGATGTCAAAGACCACCCTGACGATTATCATGATGAGCGAGCCCAGCGTTTTAATTGCAGTCCAACAGGCATCAAGAAAAGATAGATATGCCAAAACTTCAGGCAATATTTGCCATGACAAGAGTTATCTTGGTAGCAGTAACTTTGGTAGGAGTAATGATGTCACCAAGCGCCGCTAAGCCTGACTTGACCAAAATGGTAGATATGAGCTTATTGACTGCTACAGATACTGGGTATCGCTTCGTATCTCATACCTTTAGGGCACCTGCAGCAAAAATACTCTCTGCAAACGAAACCGATACTCAGTCAAAATCGCTGCAAGCCTATGCAGTCGCTCGCTATTATCAAGTATGGTTAGCGATCCCCGAGCAGCCACTCTCTACAGACTCTACAACAGACTCTGGCTCTGTAAAAACGCCCAGTAAGGTGCTGTATATGCTGGATGGCAATGCAGCTATTGATGATGTAGACAAGGATACGCTGCGATTACTAGCCAAATCTGAGACGCCAAACACCGCCCCCGCCTTGGTCTTTATAGGCTACCAGACGCCTTATCGTTTTGATGTGACGGCCAGAGCGTATGACTATACGCCGCCTCTATACGCGCGCCCTGCAAAGGCTTTTCAAGAAAAAGGTAGAGAGCGATTAAATGGCGGTGCAGCACACTTTTATGAGTTGATTGAAAAACAAATAAAGCCGTGGGTATATGGTCAGTTGGGCGATATACCAGAGCAAGAGGCCATCTGGGGGCACTCTTATGGTGGTCTGTTTGTCTTATATAGCTTATTTGAGCATCCAGACTCTTACCAGCAGTATTTTAGTGCAGACCCTTCGTTATGGTGGAACGACGGAGAGATACTGACCTATTGGCGCTCGTATCGGGACCTTGCTAAAGCGCAGCCTGCGCAGCTCGCTACAAGCAGCCCATTACAGCTCACTTTTAGTCGCGCCTCAAAGCAAAGCGCGATGCCTGACATCACGCCTACTGTGCTGAATAAAAAAGAGTTCGCTAAAGAAGTTTGTGATCACTTTGACAAGCATTGTCGTTATCAGTTTTATGATCAATCACATGGTGAGGTATTTACCACCTCTTTATTAGAGAGCCTAAAGCGTTTTTAACCATTAAAAATCAACACTCACATCAAACACATAAGTACGGCCAGGCTCATTAAAAGTACGTGCACCAGCATTCGTAGCGGTACCCTCACGATAAACACCCGTATCAAATAAGTTTTTGACCCCAGCGCCAATAGTGATATCGTCTGTCAGATCATAACGGGTGCTCACGTTGGCGATCGCATAGGGTTTACGATCAAGCTTGGGTGTGCTTAGAGCGTCGCCAGTCGTGACAGATATTTCAGGGGCTTCGATGGGGCCGTAGTAGCTGACACCAAGGTTTGTATTCCAGCGCGGGGTGATGTCCCAATCGACATTGGAGTTCATGGTATATTTTGGAATCAAGGACAATGGCTCACCGTTGTCTTTACGCTCTGAGCGGATATTGCCCGTCATATTAGTCGACCAAGTGACCGTATCTGTGACTGGCACTTTGACAAACCCTTCCAGACCTTCGATGATTGCCTCTCCCTGGTTTTCCCATTGAAACACAGAACGATCGGCGGCGATACCGTCAGCGACCACGCCAACCACACCCACACGCTCTACTCCAGCGCCGATACGATTGTCGTAGTCGTTGCGATAGTAAGTCAAGCCAGCGTTCAGGCCAGTCTCATCCTTATAGGTAAAGGTCAGCTCCTTATTCCAAGAGGTCTCATGATCCAGCTCAGGATTGCCCAAGACATAACAGCCCCGTTGATCAGTAGGTACGCTGGCTGGGCAGCCATTACTACGCGTGTAATAGATATAGTTCGGATCCAGCTGATAGAGTGACGGCGCTTTGAACGCGCGACTGGCTCCTGCTTTTACCGACCAATCAGGGCTAAAATTCCAAGTGGTATTAAGGCTGGGTGACCAATTACTACCTGCCTGATCATGATAATCAAAACGCAAACCAGGAGTGATATACCAGTCAGGGGTGATTTGGTAATTGTCTTCTAAATACGCACCAACCAGATATGACTCTGTCTTTGCATCACGCTTGGATGGATCAGCCACGGTCTCGCCAAAATCAAAACCCTCATCAAACGTCAAGGTCGACACCAGCGGATTATCCAATTGCTCACCGCGGAATTCCGCACCTGCCGTCACGGTATGACGGTCAAAGTAGACGTCCCATTCAGATTTTGCATTTAGTGTGTCATAGGTCGCTTTTGTCCAATTATACTCAGCCTCTCCTTCAGGTTGCGAGATTTCACCTTCGTAACGACCAGCGTTGCCTTCATTCAGACGCTCATTAATCGTGCGCGTATATTCTAGATAGCTATTGCTACTGGTATTCTCATAGTCACCGCGGTGGGTCAATGCCGCACCATAACGCTCCATCTTATTGGTCTCCTGACCTGCCAGCGCATTGACTAAGTCATCATTGACGGTCTGAAACTGTGAGTCGCCCGCCCAGCGGTTACTTTGATTGCTATAATTCACCTCAAACCCAACGGTATTCATCGCATCCATCGCGTATTCAAACAGCTGGCGAGCATCTATATTTTCTACCCCTTCACGCCCTGCTGCCACCGAAGCGGAGGGACCGCCGCGACCATCGACAACCTGAGCATCGTCGGCATTGATATAAGGATCGTCCCCTTCGCTCTCGTGATAGCCAAGCGTGGTACGAAAGGAAAGCTTATCACTCAATGGGCCTGCCATATTGATATTGGTGCGCCAGTCTTTGCCCTCAAGATCGCTCTCTGGCATCTCGTAATGCCCTGTGACAGAAAACTCTTCTTTGTCAGGTGATTTGGTGATGATATTGACGACCCCGCCCATACTACCTGAGCCATAACGAGCGGCAGCTGGACCACGCAACACTTCGATGCGATCAATGGCGCTTGGTGGTACCCATTGTGAGTCGCCGCGCGTATCTTGCTCGCTGCCACGACCCGGACGCACCGCGTTACGTGACGTCACTGGACGACCATCGATCAGAATAAGCGTGTTGTTTGGCCCCATACCGCGCAGATCGATTTGACGCTGATTGCCACGTTGACCCGAAGTGGACGACCCTGACAGGTTCACACCCGGCATTTTGCGCACGATCTCTGAGATATCATTAGACAATGAAGCCTTCTCAATCGCCTCTTCACCAATCACTGATAGACCCGGCGCTTGTACCAACTCATCCCTAGCGGCACGTACGACAATGGTATCTAGCGTGGTACTGGGTAGCGCTGCTTGTTTATCAAGGCTTTTTTGATCGAGACCTTGCTCATCAAGACCTTGCTCATCAAGACTTTGCTCATCGGTAGTTTGTGTCACGTCATTCTCAGCAGCAACAGCAGTCGTGCTAAGGATAGAGGCAATGGCAATGCTTAATAGGGCTTGACTGGTTGCTAAGCGTGGCAGCTTTTGTGAACGAAAATGATTTTTATCATTAGAAGGTGTTGATAGTATCGGCATAAATCACAATCCTGAAAGTACTTGGTTTTATCAATATCGTCAGCGTTACCAAAAAAAGGCTTTTACAGCGCATTGACTACGCTTGTCAAAAAGCTAAGACGAGCTGCCTTTATTTCAATTGATATAAGCCCAATGGCGAATGTATTGATATAGATCACATCTCAAAAGCAGCGATAGTAAAATATGGTTCGCTACTTAGTAATAAAGCATGCACACTTTAGCAACATTATAAAAATAATACAAACAATAATGAAAATTATTATCATTTATATTAACTAGAAACAATTTAGATGAAAAATCAACGCTGCCATCCAAAGTCAATAGAACGCACGACTTTACTATCGGTGAAGCAACAGCGTAAGATGACTGACGAGAGAATATTGATAACCGCTGGAAGGAAAACCTGAATAATGGATAGAATTGATGCGATGCGGGCGTTTGTATCAGTGGTGATTGAGGGCAGTTTTAGCAATGCCGCTACAGCCATGCAACTGTCGCCGCAGTTGGTGAGCAAATATGTGTCAAAGCTAGAAGAGCGACTGGATATACGCTTACTGAACCGCACGACCCGTAAAGTCAGTCTGACGGAAGCAGGTACTCACTATTTCGAGCATGCACAGCAAGTGTTACTCAGTATCGATGATATGGAGTCCAAATTAGGTGGGTTTCAGCAGAACCCAAAAGGCACATTGAGAATAAGCGCGCCTGTGTCCTTTGCACTAAAACATATGGCAAAATTGGTCACGGATTTTCAGACACGTTATCCTTCGGTCAATGTCGATTTGCAGCTGAACGACCGCAAAGTAGATATCGTTGAAGAAGGATTTGATGTGGCGCTGCGCATCGGTCAGCTCAAAAGCTCGTCACTGATTGCCAAGCAAATTGCGCCTGTCCGCGTCATCTTGTGTGCTTCCCCTGCCTATCTAGACAAATATGGCGTGCCTAGCAAACCTGAAGACCTAAAAAACCATCGGTATTTGCATTACAGTTATATGGAAAAATACGGCAAAGAAGATATTTATCAGTGGCTAGATACCACCAATCAGCCAAACTCAGAGCTGAGCAGTAATAACGGAGATTTGCTTGTCAATGCGGCAGTGGCTGGCGCTGGAATAGCATTACAGCCCACGTTTATTGCAAGCGAAGCACTGAGTAAAGGGAAGCTTATGATGGTGTTACCTGATTACGAACCCGAGACATTGGGGTTGTATGCGGTGTACGCCCATCGAAAGCTGTTGCCACACAAAATTAGGTGTTTTATTGATTTTATCGAAGGATATTACGGTTCACCGCCCTATTGGGATGAATCGATACAACACTTGTAGATAACTATTAGCGACCCTTACCAAAACACCCCATGCATTGATAAATGTCTAGGGTGTTGTTTAATGCGCTTGGTAGCATGACAAGTCTATCGTGAGCTATATTATAAATATCATTAAAAATAGCACCCCTCTCAATTCATCACTCTCAAAACTCGTATTTGGCCATCACTTCTATTTGCTGACCTGCTGGCATCCATGGAAAGGTCGTCGCACTTTGCTCTCGCCACTCAATTCCCAAATCCAAATCTGGCAGATACTCATAGATAAGATTGGCGCTTTTGACATTGGCAGAGGTATTTGCCGCGTCATCGACATTGACCTCACCATAACGCAAGTTGCCACGCAGTTTTTGAGAGAACTGATGCTTATAACCAACACTATAACCTGTCTGAGAGATCAGTTTGCCATCTTCAGCGTCACAATCGGCACCGCCATTCATAATAAGCGGCCCGCCCACACATATGGCAGAATAAGCACCCATGCCTTTACCATTGAACACACTACCATGAAGCGAATGCTCTCCCAAAGCCAGCTTGCCTGCTAAAGACACGCCGACGCCTACATCCGAGTCCTCTCCGTTCTCAGCCTCACGCGCCGTGACAGCGACATTATAGTCGAGATTGGCTATCTTATCTTTGTAACTGACCACCATGTCAGGCAGGCTGGCATCGTCATACACAGGGTCTTGAGCGGTAAAACGCAGCCCCTTGTAAGTGTAATGCACCGTCAAATCTGGACGAATGTATGAGCCGCCACCGGAGGCTGTGCCGATACCTGTTCCCCAAAAATCAAGCTGCTCGGTGGAGAGGGGTGCAACGGCTAAAAATTGACCGTTCCACGTTTTACCCACTGTCAGATCATCCACTTGCACATAAGCATGGCGCAAGCGCAGGTTGGATCCGCCCTTGGCATAATCCCCATAAAAATCGCCTTCAATAAAACCTGTGAGCTTTTTATCCTCCACAGACTTGGTCGTCTTCACATTAATACGTGACTGGCGTAAGTTTCCTTTAAATTCTGAATCTCCCTCATCAGGCGAATTAAATGCCCCTTCTGCTTTGATATAACCCCCGATACTCAATGTTGTATCGCCCGTTGTCACAATATCGATCGCTTGCGCAGATGCGCAGGTTGCTACCATAGCCAATCCTATAGATAGCCTTTTTGTATAAAGCATCATTCCTCTCTTCCCTGTTATATGTTGATATCCTTATCAATGCCAATGGCGATTACGCGCTCTTTACTTCATAACCATGAATGCGTTTTTTATAAATTGCCTCCTACCTATTACCTGCTGTCTCATCAAAGAGTCAGTAACGAATTGATGTTCTATTGGGTGTTATGCTTCTTGGTCGATACTCTCTAATGCTGCAATGGCTTCTTTTTGCGATACATCGATCGGTTTTTTTTGTCCGCTCAATTTATCGAGATAGACCAAAACCGACTCACCGATCGCAACGACTTTTTTTAGTGCGGTACTATAATAGGTATATTCGTGCACCAGACTTGAGTTTCCGATTTTTTTGACCTTGACGCCGATCCACAACGTATCAGGATAAGCAACTGGAGTAAGGTATCGACATGACGAGGCTGCCATCACCGAAAACGTTTTTTCATTAAATAAACCAAGTCGCCTGTTGTAGTAGATACGAGCATTTTGAGAGTATTCGTAATAGACCACATTGTTGACATGACCAAAGGTATCCATATCACCCCATTCCACTTGCTGAGGGTAGATAACCGTAAAGTCGTGTAATGGATGACTGTCATCGCTAGTGACAGCCTCTTGTATTTCTGGAAATGTAGGAACCGCTTCCATAGCTTGTCTCTTTTTATTAGGCAGGTTTTGTTATATAGATGATGCGTGTGACTCAGGGTACTCATGACACACACCTCCCCCATCCCTAGCATTTATGCAGATACTAGGGTTTATATACGTCTTTTCTGTTAGTAAACTCGCTGTGATGGTGACAGGTCTATTTGGCTAGATAAGGTTTTCTGAATACATCGAGCGCATGCGTTTTTTATCGAGTTTACCGACGCTGGTTTTTGGCATCTCTGATAAGAACCTCACTTCACTTGGCACGCCATATTTTGGCAAATGACCTCTCTCAACCGCTTGATGACCCAATGCCAAAATATCTGTCGACGTTGTATCGGCATAGTCTGGTTTTAGCACGACCAATGCAAGAGGGCGCTCGCCCCAGCGCGTATCTGGGACACCAATTACCGCGATATCAGCAACGCTTGGGTGAAAGGATAGAATCGTCTCAACCTCGAGCGAGGACACCCATTCGCCACCAGACTTGATAACGTCTTTTAGTCTATCGGTGATGCTCAGCGTACCATCGGCGCTTATGCAGGCAATGTCTTGCGTATGCATCCAGCCGCCTTTCCATAGCGCATTGCCTGCATCGGGATTTTTAAAATAGCTTTGAGTTAGCCACGGCGCTCGTATCACAAGCTCGCCTGTCGACTCACCATCCATCGGTTGAGGTTGACCATTTTCGTCCCAGATTTCCATTGATACCAGCATGATGGGCGAACCTGACAGACAACGATAATTGAGATTGTCCTCTAGAGTCATTGACTCGGTTTTGTCATCGAATACCGCTCGAGACAGCACAGGACAGGACTCTGACATCCCAAACCCTGACATAAACTCAATACCGCACTCGATAGCGGCTTTAGCTAAGCCCTCGTTGAGCTTTGAGCCCCCTAGCAGTAGTTTGAGATTCTCAAATTTACGACCGCGTTCTGCCATTTCTTTGAGGAGCATTTGTAATATCGCAGGGACACCATGTGACAACGTAACCTTGTGCTCCTCGATCAAATCGACAAGCTTTGGAGCCAGATAGCGTCCCGGATACACTTGGTTTAGCCCTATCATGGTGGCGCCATATGGCCAGCACCATGCATGAACGTGGAACAAAGGCGTCATCGGCATGTAGACATCGTCGTAGCGAGCGCCTTGACCTTCAGCATTGAGCGCTGATGCCAAAGTGCTTGCCATCGTCTGTAGTACAATCTGTCGATGGGTAAAGAAAACTCCTTTTGGATCGCCTGTCGTCCCACTGGTATAAAAGGTGGTCGCAATGGTGTTTTCATCAAAATCTGGAAAATCAAACTCGTCACTAGCAGCTGCTAATAGCGCCTCATATTCACCGTCAACATAGTCAGGCAGCTCAGCTTTCTCACTACCTGCATATGCTTTATCATTCTCTGCATCATCTGCCCAGATCACATGCTCAATAGACGGCGCATCGTCACGGTAGTTTTTGATCATCGGCTCAAACTCAGCATTTAATAGTAGCGCTTTTGGCGCAGCATGATTGACGGTGTATAGCACTTTGTCTTCTGACAAGCGCACATTGACGGTTTGTAAAATCATGCCCGACATCGGCACGGCAAAGTATGCCTCAAGGTAACGATGACTGTCCCAATCCATGACCGCGACCACATTACCTGCCTGCAAACCCATGTTTTTTAAGACATTGGCCAAGCGATTGATACGCTTAAAAAACTCAGCATAGCTATAAGTCACTTTGTCCGCATAGCTAATGGTTTGGTTGGTAGAAGCGACTTTGGCACGGTTGAGTAGCTGCTTAATAATTAACGGAAACCCATACGCGTCTTCGGCCTGATGGTAGTTGTCATGTTGATTGAGTATGGTTGTCATAGTGTCATCCTTGATAATAAACTGTCCTTGATAATCAGTAATGTGGCGCGTGCTTTTAATATCAGACGCGCTCTATCACCATGGCAAGCCCTTGCCCGATGCCAATGCATAGGCTAACCACTGCATATTTGCCACCCGTACGCTGTAATTCTCGAGCGGTACTCAAAGCGATTCGTGCACCAGATGCGCCCAGCGGATGCCCGACCGCGATGGCGCCGCCATTAGGATTGACGCGCTTATCATCAAAATCAATATCCAACCCTTTTAGACAACCCAGTACCTGTGAGGCAAAGGCTTCATTGATCTCAATGACAGACATATCATCAAGGGTTAAATCCGCACGCTTTAGCGCCAGCTTAATCGCTTCAACAGGACCCACGCCCATGATGTTAGGCTCAACCCCCATCGCACCTGATGATAAGATTTTGGCAATGGGCTTAAAGCCTAGCTTCTCTTCTGCTTGTTTTGAGCCGATGATAAGCGCAGCTGCGCCGTCATTGATACCGGAGGCATTACCTGCTGTAACTATGCCATTTTCATTTAAAGGTTTAAGCTTTTGTAGCGCTGCAATATCGGAGCTGGCGCGGGGATGCTCATCATCTGTGATGACTTTTTCAGGCAACTTTTTACCTTGTGGGACGGTGATAGGCGTTATCTCATCGTCAAAGAATCCTGCTTGTTTGGCAGCTTGGTATTTGGCTTGCGATGCGGCGGCAAACTTATCGGCTTCCTCTCGCGTAATGCCGTATTTATGAGCAACATTGTCACCCGTCTGCGGCATGGTATCGCTACCGAACTGCTCAATAATCTTTGGGTTAGGAAAACGGCTACCGATGGTCGTATCAAATACTTTAAAGTCACGGCTAAACGGCTTTTCTGTCTTGGCAAAGACAAACGGCGCACGTGTCATCGACTCGACCCCACCCGCCAAAATAATATCCCCTTCATTGCACGTAATACTGCGAGCAGCATCGACCACGGTAGACAGACCTGACGCACATAAGCGGTTGACGGTCTGACCTGGCGTTCTTACGTCCAATCCTGCTAACAGAGCGGCATTGCGCGCAATATTGCGAGAATCCTCACCCGCTTGGTTGGCACTGCCTAGCAGCACTTCATCAAAAATATCGCTCGGCAATTGGTGTTTTTCGACCAGCGCTTTTATCACGGTGGCGACCAAATCATCAGGACGCACCGTTGCCAATGCACCGACATAGCGACCAAAAGGGCTTCTTAAGCCATCATAAATATAGGCATCTAACATAACGCTTCCTTGTTGTATTTTTTCACTTTAAATAAATGGTTTTATAACGATATTTTGTCGTTCTTATTAATAAATAGTCTGCTGAGTGAACAATGACACAGCCAGCTTGGCGCGGCGCTGTAACCAAGGGCTTGGGCGATAGCGTGGATCGCCTGTGAGCGCGTAGATACGCTCTAAAATGAGCAGGACACGCGAGGCACCAAGATGATCGCCCCAAGAGATCGGACCATACGGATACCCCAGCCCAAGTTTGACGGCATTATCGATATCCTCTGGCGTGGCAATCTTTTGCATGGCGATGTCACAGCCAAGATTGATTACCATGGCGACCACCCGCTGTGCCACAAAACCTGTACTTTCGGCAATCAGCGTGGCACTTCTCGCCTCCTGCGCATCTGCTTCACGACTATCTGAGCCTTTATTACCTGTGCTACTGCCAAATAATGCATAAGCTTGCGCCACGAATCGTTCTTGTGTGACGATGCTTGGCATCAACGTACGATGCTTTGTAAGCTCGGTAAGCATATCAATGGCAACGGCTTGCTTGGGATCGACCTGATAACGAATCGCGGCATTGGTCGTATCCTCGCCATAGATGGCGAGTAGCACCAAACTATCAGGGTGTGGTGTGTCGTTGTCATCGATAGTGACGTCATGAGCATTTAAGTAATCAATCAGCTGCGTTTTATCTTCTGCCAAATCAGCCCCAATCCAAACTGAGCTAATAGTCGCATCAGATACAAGCACTTCGGACGATTGATTTTGAGCGCTGTCCATTGGCAACTTCTGACCGTCTTGTTTTTTATTTTCTGTGTATTGATAAAAACCTTCACCAACCTTACGGCCGAGCTTTTTGCCTACCAGCATCTGACGGGTTAATGGATGGGGGCGATAGCGCGCTTCGTGATAAAACTGGTCGTAAATTGACTCCATCACGGGGTGTGACACATCGATGCCCGTCAGATCTAACAGCTCAAACGGCCCCATGCGAAAGCCTGCGCCCTCACGCAAAATACGGTCGATTTGCTCAAAACTTGCGACGCCCTCGCCCAGTATTTTTAACGCTTCGGTGCCATAGGCTCTGCCACCATGGTTGACGATGAAACCCGGTGTGTCTTTTGCGACCACGCCCAGATGACCCATCCGCTTGGCCAAATCAGTGAGCGCGTCAATAACTGATTGCTGAGTAGAAAGGCCCGGAATAATTTCTACAATTTTCATCAGTGGTACGGGGTTAAAAAAGTGAAACCCTGCCACGCGCTCTGGATATTCACAGTCAGCAGCAATTGCCGTGACTGATAATGAGGAGGTGTTGGTCGCCAAAATAGTATCGGGGGTAACCACACTTTCTAACTGGGCAAAAAGCTGTTTTTTGATGTCTAGATTTTCGATAATGGCTTCAACCACGATCTCAGCGGTCGCGATTTGGCTTAACTCTTGAACGACGGTTAAACGGCTTAGCATAGCCTGTAGCTCGTCATCGCTGAATTTGCCTTTAGCGGTGAGCTTTTCGAGCATGGCTTGCAAGGAGTGTCGCCCTTGATCAGCTGCGCCTGCTTTGGCGTCATATAAAAGGACTTGGATACCAGCTTGGGCAGCAATTTGGGCAATACCCATACCCATAATACCAGTGCCAACAATGGCAAGTGTATTCACGGTCATAATGATTCTCTACATAGTTTGCGATAGGAGTTGGTCGGCGTGGACAAAGGAGATAAGCGGCATCTGCCCCTTAATAGCCTTGATAGTCGGCTGAGCGCTTTTCCAAAAAAGCTTTGGCGCCTTCTTTTTGGTCATGCGTATCAAACAGAATCTGAAAGGCTTTACGCTCCAGTGCTAACGCGCCTTCTAAAGGCATATCAACACCCAGCGTTGCCACCTCCTTGATTTGCGCTAAGGCAATAGGAGAATAGTTTGATAGCTGCTCGGCAATCTCAATGGCGCGAGTGATGGTAGCCTCATCGTCGACGACTTCAGAGACCAGCCCCATTGTGTCCGCCTCATCAGCACTGATCATATCGCCAGTCAGTACCATCTTCATGGCCTTGTGTTTGCCAATGGCACGAAACAAACGCTGCGTGCCTCCTGCTCCTGGCATCAGTCCTATTTTGATCTCAGGCTGCCCAAATTTGGCAGATTTGCCAGCGATGATGATGTCAGTATGCATGGCCAGCTCACAGCCACCGCCAAGCGCATAGCCATTGACAGCCGCGATGATGGGCTTGCGGCAATGAGTAATGGCATCCCAATAGCGCTCGCTACGACGCAAATACATATCTGCTGTGCCAGTCGTCAAAAAATCATTGATGTCGGCACCAGCGGCAAACACCTTGTCACCACCTGTCAGCACGATCGCTTTGGTTTGTGGATCATCATTTAACTGAATGAACAAATCTGCCATTTGTTGGCGTAGCTCACTGTTTAGTGCATTGCGCACTTTGGGGCGATTCAGTCTAATGACACTCACGCCGTCTCCTTGTTTTTCACAAATAAGGATTTGCTCTTCCATGATCCACTCCTTAAACCTCATTCCGATATAAAGTACAAATACATAATAAAGTACAAAAACATATTAAAACGATTATTTTGAAATAAAAATATCGCTATGCGGTATTTAATATCAATATATACTGTTTATTTTGGTTTGTGAAGGGCAAAAATTGGTTAAATGAGAAAAATTATAGAGAATATTTACCATATTTATAATAAAAATACCGCAATGCGGTTTTTTAAACCAAAACTATTGTAATTTACTTATTCATCGATTATGCTAATTATCCAAGGACGTCACATGACTAACATCGTCAAAAAGCCGTTATGACTATCAGGTTAAAAACCATTATGAATATCAGTCATCAATCAAACAGGCATTTATCCAACAAGGAAGACTCATATGATTAGAGATAAAGAAACCCTCGACCATATCACTCATACCATCCGCAACTTCGTTAATGACCAACTCGTTCCTCTGGAGCACTGGGTGGCAGAAAACGATCGCCTACCAGAAGAGATCATTGAGCAGATGCGCGAGCTTGGGCTATTTGGGCTAACTATTCCTGAAGAGTACGGTGGTCTTGGTGTCACGATGGAAGAAGAAGTGACCTTGGCATTTGAGCTGGGACGCACCTCCCCTGCCTTTCGATCACTGATTGGCACCAATAATGGTATTGGCTCCTCTGGTCTTGTGATTGATGGGACAGAAGCGCAAAAGCAGAAATATCTGCCTCGCCTTGCCAGCGGTGAGATCATTGGTTCATTTTGCTTGACCGAGCCTGACTCAGGCTCAGATGCGGCCTCATTAAAGACAACCGCTGTTAGAGATGGTGATACTTATATCATCAACGGTACCAAGCGCTATATCACCAACGCCCCGCAAGCGGGTATCTTCACTGTCATGGCACGTACTGACCCACAAAACAAACGCGCTGGCGGCATTTCGGCATTTATCGTGGAGAGCGACACACCGGGTATTACTTTGGGCAAAATTGATAAAAAAATGGGGCAAAAAGGCGCGCATACCTGCGATGTCATCTTTGACAACTGTGTCGTGCCAGCCGATGCGCTCATTGGCGGTGTCGAAGGTGTGGGCTTCAAAACCGCGATGAAAGTTCTTGATAAAGGGCGCTTGCACATTGCAGCCGCCAGTACTGGCGCCGCCACTCGCATGCTAAATGATGCATTACATTATGCCGTCGAGCGTAAGCAATTTGGGCAGCCTATTGCCAGTTTTCAGCTCATTCAAGGCATGCTCGCTGACTCAAAAGCAGAGATTTATGCCGCCAAATCCATGGTACTAGATGCAGCGCGCCTGCGTGATGAAGGCAAAGATGTCGTGACCGAATCCTCATGCGCCAAAATGTTTGCCACCGAGATGTGCGGCCGCGTGGCGGATAGAGCCGTACAAATCCATGGCGGTGCAGGCTATATCGCAGATTATGGTATTGAGCGTTTTTATCGTGATGTGCGTCTCTATCGTTTGTATGAAGGTACGACCCAAATTCAGCAAGTCATCATTGCCCGCAACATGATCAAAGAAGCCAGCGAGTAATCTATCTCGCAGGCGTACTCACCAAAACACAAGGCGGTATTTGCTAGGATGCTGATGCCGTTCCCTTCTCTTTATAACTCAGACTTTGATTCTCACAACGATAAGGATATACATTGTGAAAAGTGTCGCTATAACGTCAGACCCAAGCGCAAGCGCGGTCCAAAAACAGCCTTGGAAGCTGGCCTTTGTTTTTTGTTTTTTGGTATTGCTATGTGATGGCGCTGACATCGGTATTCTTGCTTTTACCCTCTCTAGTCTCAAGCAAGAATTTGGATTGACCAATGTACAAGCTGGCGCGCTGGGCAGCTGGTCATTGTTTGGCATGGCTATTGGCGGGGTTTTTGGTGGCTGGGCCTGTGACCGCTTCGGACGGGTACGCGTGATCGTTCTGGCGACTGGGATGTTTTCTATCCTATCTGGTTTTAGTGGGCTTGTGCAGAGCTATGAGCAGTTTGTGGCACTACGATTTATTGCTTGCTTAGGGCTTGGCAGCTTATATATCGCCACCAACACGTTGATGTCTGAGATGGTGCCGACGAAGCATCGAACCACGGTACTTGCCGCGCTCATGACAGGGTTTACGCTCGGATCTTTGGTGATTACCAGCGTTTCAGCATGGATCATCCCTAGCTATGGCTGGCGCACCTTATATCTATTGACGTTTTTGCCACTGCTGCTAGCCATTTCCATGTACTTCTTAGTACCTGAGCCACAATCCTGGAAAGAGGCGCGTGCGCGCAAATTAAGCGGCGAAAAAGACACAACCAAAAAAGCGGAAAACCCTTACAAGGCTATCTTTGAAAACCCCAAGCATCGCATCATGTTTATATTGTGGTCGATGAGCTCAGGGTTGTTACTGTTCGGGTATTTTGGGGTAAGCAACTGGTTGCCGTCTTATTTAGAGACCGAGCTTGGAATTAAGTTTAAAGAGATGGCGCTATATATGGCGGGCACTTACTTGACCATGATGTTTGCCAAAGTAGTGGCAGGATTTATGGCGGATAAAATCGGCCGCAAGATCGTCTTTGCCTTTGGTACCATGGGTACTGCACTGTTTATCCCTATTTTGGTATACACGCACACCCCAGAGAATATTGGCTGGTTAATGATTACCTTTGGTTTTTTATACGGTATTCCTTATGCCATCAATGCCACTTATCTGACCGAGAGCTTCCCAACAGCTATTCGAGGGACAGCCATTGGCGGCGCCTTTAATATCGGACGACTTGGTTCTGTGATTGCCCCTGTTGCTATTGGCTATATGGCCATGCATAACTCCATCGGTGCAGGTCTGCTGCTGATGGCAGGTGCTTACTTCTTATGTGGTCTGATCCCAACCTTGTTTATCAAAGAAAAGCAGTATGATCCACAAGAGGCCTCATAAAATCTTTTATAATGCCGTTGACTCCCTATATTACGACCGTTCATACCGCATAGCGAAACAATCTCCCCATATCATGCTATGCTGAGAATATAAATGTACGGTAATATAGTATAATGAACAAGATAAACTGCCTTTGGTATGTGACTGTGAGTCAGTGATAAAGCCTATAATGAGTATTTGCTAAATACTTGTTCTATAGAGCAATACTGGCTCACGGTGACGCTAGGTAGTGATAATTTTACTATGCTTGTATGGACTGAATTGGGATAATAGACCGCCTATGACGAACGACACCCTTGCCAATGACGACCCTAATAATGAGATGCATATGGAGTTGTTAGAACCCATTGCAGAGATGCAGGGCAAAAACGACAGACAGTTTGTCACCGCGTTGGCTCGTGGTCTTGAGCTACTGCGCTGTTTTACCCCGAAGCGACCTTATCTGGGCAATCAAGAGCTGAGTCAACTGACAGGGATTCCTAAGGGTACCATCACTCGCCTCACCTATACCTTGGTCAAATTAGGCTATCTCAAACAGTCTACCACGAGCAGTAAGTATCAGCTCTCAACCGGTGTGCTTGGGTTTGGCTATACCATGATGACCAACATCTCCATCAACAATCTCGCCACCCCTTATATGGAAGAGCTGGCAGATTATGCCAATAGTGCGGTGGCCATGGCGACTCGCGATCGGTTGATGATGGTCTATCTCAATGTGGTGCAAGGGGCTGGTAGTACGACCATGCAGCGCAATATCGGCTCATACCTCCCCATTCATTTAAGCTCAATGGGACGCGCTTGCCTAGCGAGCATGCCGCCTGCTGAGCAAGAATTTATCCTAAATGCGATTCGCAATAAGTACAAGGATGATTGGCTAAAGATCAGACGAGGGCTAGACAAAGCCTTTCAAGATTATGAAGATTACGGCTATTGTTTTTCTATCAGTGAATGGCAAAAGGATGTCAATGCGGTCGCCATTGCGCTGATGCATCCGACGGAAGGTTTGCTCACGTTTAACTGCGGCGCGCCAAGTTTTATCCTGAGTCGCACCAAGCTAGAAGAAGATATTGCCCCTCGCCTGCTACATATGAAAAACATGATTGAGAGTAATCTATATATCAGCTAGCGTCACTTAAATGTAACCTATAAAAACAACCATTCATCCCCATCATGTATTCAAGCGCTAATCGTATAAGTCATTTATATTGTTTTTGTATTTTATTTTCCATGCCTTTAGGCACGTTTTTAAGGATTTACCATGAGCCAGCTTTTTTCGCCTTTGCAACTTGGGCAACTCACATTAGATAACCGTATTATCATTGCTCCTATGTGCCAATACTCTGCCAACAATGGCGCGGCAAGCGATTGGCATACGATTCATTTGGGCCAAATGAGTTTGAGCGGTGCAGGGCTACTTATTTTGGAAGCGACAGCGGTCAATCCGCAAGGGCGTATCAGCTATGCTGATTTGGGATTATGGGATGACAGGACGCAAGCGGCACTGGATAAAACGCTAACAGCAATCAGACAGTACAGCCCGATGCCGATAGGCGTCCAGTTGGCCCATGCTGGGCGTAAAGCGTCAACCAAAAAACCGTGGGACGGCGGCGGCTCGATTGCCCCTGATGAGGTAAATGGCTGGCAAACGGTGGCACCATCAGCGCTTACGTATGACGAAAACTCTACTGTACCCACAGCAATGGATCAACATGACATTGATGCGCTCATCAGCGATTTTGTCGATGCGGCAAAACGCGTAGATACGCTAGGGCTTGACTTGATTGAGCTGCATGGTGCGCACGGCTATCTATTGCATCAGTTTTTATCGCCGCTTTCTAACAAGCGTGATGATCAATACGGCGGCAGTCTTGAAAACAGAATGCGCTTGTTACTTGACGTGTTTACAGCGGTGCGCGCTGAGTTTTCAAGTGACAAGCCAGTGGGCGTGCGGGTTTCTGCAACCGATTGGGTCGAAGGCGGCTGGGACCTTACCCAAACGATCGAGCTGGCTAAAGCGTTAGAAGCGCTGGGCTGTGATTATATCCATGTGAGCACCGCAGGACTGAGCCCAGAGCAGCAAATCCCTGTGGAAGCGAGCTATCAAGTGCCTTTTGCTGCCGCGATAAAAGAAGCGGTCAATATACCTGTCATTGCCGTGGGCCTAATCACCGAGGCCGAGCAGGCAGAAAGCATTATTGCCAAGCAGCAAGCGGACGCGGTTGCCTTGGCACGCGGCATCCTCTATGACCCGCACTGGCCGTGGCACGCGGCGGCCGAGCTTGGCGCAACCGTCAAAGCGCCCAAACAATATCTGCGCTCAAGCCCGCACGGTAAGCCGTCTCCGATAGAGTAAGGGTACAAGTAGCACTGGCTCAATGGGTTATGACCGATTGAGCCTTTTTGTTATGAATAGGGTCGTTAGCGAGTACTTTTCAGCTCAGAGGTGGTTAAAATATTTTGCATAAATAAGAGATAAGTAGATATTAATATAGCTTAAGTGTTGATGGTCAGCTCAGGTATATGAGGAGAAGCTGGTAACGACTGCATTTTCGGCTAGTTTGGAAGAGCTGCTTGGTATGTGGCTCTCAGAGAATGAAGGCGCTAAGTTCTGGCTGGGTGTTCTTACCGAGCTTCAAAACCGCGGGGTACAAGATATTCTCATTGCCTGTGTCGATGGTTAAAAGGCTTCCCTGATGCCATTAACACCGTCTACCCCAACGCTCAGGTTCAGCTATGTATCGTGCATATGGTGCGTTACTCCATGAAGTTTGTGCCATGGACGGATAAGAAAGCCGCAGCGGCTGATTTAAAGGCTATCTACGGCGCTGATACGCTTGAGATAGCAGAGGCCAATCTTGAGCACTTTGATGAGACTTGGGGTGATAAGTAACCGCATGTGGTTAAGTCTTGGCGTAATAACTGGGAGGGCTTAACGGTGTTCTTTGGCTACCCTAAAGACATCAGAAAAGTGATTGATACCACCAATGCGATAGAGTCGCTAAACAGTGTGATTCGGACAGCGGTGAATAAGCGTAAAGTATTCCCCTCTGATCAAGCTGCATTTAAAGTGGTGTATTTAGCCACCCAGCAGGCATCTTCGAGGTGGTCGATGCCCATTCGTAACTGGACGTCTGCTTTGAATCGCTTTATGATTATGTTTGATGACCGTATTAGTAAGCATTTAATCTAAATGGCAGTTACACAGAATGTGGGATGCTCTCCATAATTCCAATAAACCACCCAATTGTAAACAATTGATTATCACTATCTAAAAATCTGGTAATAACCATCACCACTTAACCCATCACATTTACTCACAATTTGTATAGACCTTATCAAGAAAGCCTTACCATAACGACGCCAAAATCAGGCAATCACACCGCAAAATCGATCAATTAGCATTACTCCTAAACTTTCGGTTGCATCTGCTTATCATTACGCCTAGTATTTTCACCCTTAAAAGACTTTGCCCACACAAACCGTGGCTGATTCAATCCACTATTTCTCATCAAAAGGAAGATATGATGTCAACCAATACCGTTACTCTTATCGATGGCGGCTTAGGCCGGCCGAGAGCTAGAAAAACGCGGCGCACCTTTTCGTCAGCCTGATGGTCGGCGCTGGCGATGATCGAAGCCCCTGAGATCGTCCGTGACGTGCACCGTGCCTTTATCCAAAGCGGTGCATCGGTCATCACTACCAACAGCTATGCGCTGGTGCCGTTTCACATTGGCGAAGAGCGCTTTGCCAATCAAGCACAGGACTTGGCCGCGTCCGCAGGCGAGATGGCACGTGCTGCGGTCGAAATGGAAGAAAGACGGCAATACCAAAGTAGCAGGCTCTATCCCGCCGCTATTTGGCTCATACCGCGCTGACTTGTTTGACGCCGATCATGTCGAAGATATTGCCACCCCACTTATCAATGGCCTAAATGACCATGTGGATTTTTGGCTGGCAGAGACCCAAAGCCTGATCGCAGAGTCGGTTGCAGTTCGTGCGCTGTTAGACACGCTAGATACAGACAACAAGCCGCTATGGGTGTCATTCACGTTGGAGGACAGCGAGCATCTGGACGTACCGCGCCTGCGCTCAGGTGAGACGGTAAAAGAAGCGGTTGCTAAAATGGCGGATCTGAATGTAGAGGCGGTGTTATTTAACTGCTGTCAGCCAGAAGTCATCGATCAAGCACTCGATGTGGCACAGAGCGTGTTGCAAGATAAAGGCGCCACACAGATCAAGCTTGGCGCGTATGCCAACGCATTCCCGCCACAACCAAAAGACGCCACTGCCAATGATGGTCTTGATGAAGTGCGTGATGATCTCACCCCGCCTGCCTATCTAAAATGGGCAGAGCAATGGCAAACCCAAGGCGCGTCACTGATCGGCGGCGGCTGCGGCATTGGCCCTGAGCACATTCACGCATTGGGCCAGCATTTTACAAGTACTTCGACGACAGGGACAGGTACTTCGACCAAATAGAGACAGTGCGATGCAAAACGGACAAAAAATTGGGCTAACCATGCTCACCGCCATCGTCTTTAGCTCGATGGTTGGTGCAGGCATTTTTAGCTTACCGCAAAACATGGCCGAAGTGGCAGGCGTGAATGCCATCATCACTGCATGGATCATCACAGGCGTGGGTATTTTGTTCCTCGCAGGCTGTTTTTTGCATTTGTCACGCCTCAAGCCTGAGCTGGACGGCGGTATTTATACCTATGCCAAAACAGGCTTTGGCGATTTGGCAGGCTTCTTTTCGGCATGGGGTTATTGGCTGTGTGCGACGGTTGGCGTGGTCGGCTACTTGGTGGTGGCCTTTACCGCGCTTGGTAGCTTTATTGATACGCCAGAAGGGATTGTTTTTGGTGAAGGCAATACGATATGGGCGCTGGTCGGTGAGTCAATCATCTTGTGGTTGGTGCATTATTTGGTGATACGCGGCGTCAAGCAAGCCGCCTTTATCAATCTGCTGGCAACATTGGCAAAAAGCTTACCGCTGATTGCTTTTATCATCTTTGCCTATCTGACTTTTGATATGCAGACCTTTAACGCTGATCGTGCAGGCACGACACTCGACGTGCCCTTTATGGAGCAGGTTAAGGGCACAATGCTGATTACGCTCTGGGTGTTTACGGGTATCGAGGGCGCGATTGTGTTGTCGCAGCGTGCCAAGCGCCGCGCGGATATTGGGCGTGCCACATATATCGGTGTATTGTGTGCACTGGTTCTGTACGTTGCCATTACCCTGCTCTCGCTTGGGGTCATGAGCCGTATGGATGTGGCTTCCCTAACCAACCCATCGATGGCAGGCATCATGGCGCAGATGACGGGTAGTATGGGCAAATGGGTCATCAGTATTGGCCTCTTATCTGAGCTGGTTTCTTTATTCTGCCGAAGTACCCTTTACCGCAGCCAAGCACAATGCCTTTCCGCGCATCTTTACCAAGCAGAACGCGCAAGGCACGCCAACAGCATCACTGATGCTAACGAGCTTGACAGTGCAGCTGTGCTTGCTGATGATCTTTTTGACGGGCAAAGGCTATAACACCTTGGTGATTATCTCCACCTCAATGATTTTGATTCCTTACTTTTTGGTTGGAGCCTATTTGGTCAAGGTATCATTTGCCCAATCAGAGCGCTGGAGCATCAAAACCATCGGTCTGGGTGCAAGTGTCTATGGTCTGTGGCTGATTTATGCCGCAGGGGTAGAAAACCTGCTGTTGTCGCTACTGCTGTATATCCCAGGCTTAGCGATTTTTCACTACAGTCGCTATCAATCTCGGCTGCCGTCAAAACAAGCTAGTTAATACAAGTCATCTACAACGAGCCAGCTAGCGGATAATGCGCTAGTGCCAACTTTAGAAAGTTCGATTAGAGCGCAAAAAGGTCCAAAAAACCTCGTTTTTTGGACCTTTTTTTAAACGTTTAATAAAGAATAGTGAGGTTTGCAATATACATCAGACCTTGAGCCTTATTTGTTTCTTGAGGTGTTGATATATTGCTTCTGCCTCTTCTACTCAATTTTAGATAGGATAGTGGCGCTGTTCGGTCTGTACCGATACCCACTGATAGGTGGTGAACTCATCAAAGGTGATATGACGACCAAAACGCCCGATACCTGATGCTTTCTCACCGCCAAAGGCAATACGCGGCTCATCATTGACGCTTTGATCATTGATGTGCACCATTCCTGTTTTCCAGCCAGCGGCAAACTTTTGCGCGCGTGCGATATCGGCTGAGTGTACAGCGCCGCTGAGTCCCGCTTCCGTATCATTTGCCATTTTTAGTGCATCTTCATCACCCGTATGTGAGATCAGCGTCGCAACGGGGCCGAACATTTCGGTACACGCCGAGTAGCCGTCATTGGTGCTCTTTAGGACATACGGATAAACGAGCGCGCCGTCACGTTTGCCTTCGAGCAGTATCTCAGCGCCTTCTTCTACTGCACGTTTGACGGCCTTCTCCACACGGATGGCTTCTTTTTCATCAATCAACGGCCCAACCAGTACTTCAGGCTGTGATGGATCGCCGACATTGAGCGCTTTGGTGTATTTAACAAACTTTTCTGCGAAGTCATCAAAGATAGACTCGTGCACGATGATACGGTTGGCTGACATGCAGATCTGACCGCTGTGTAAGAAGCGACCAAAGACCGCCGAACACGCTGCATAGTCAACGTCAGCATCCTCGAGCACGACAAACGCATTGTTACCGCCCAACTCTAAGATACAACGCTTAATCGCGCCGCCTGCTTTTTCGCCGATACGTTGACCGACTTCGGTAGAGCCTGTAAACGAGATGACACGCGGAATCGGATGCGTGTAGAGCTCGTCACCGATCTCAGAAGTTTTTGGCACTACAACGGACAATACGCCTGCTGGCAATCCTGCTTCTTCAAATATTTTAGCCAATAAGACCCCACCTGTGATGGGCGTGTTTGAGGCAGGCTTGAGCAATACCGCATTGCCACTTGCCAGCGCGGTGACGACCGAGCGCATCGCCAAAAATAATGGGAAATTAAACGGCCCAATCACCGTCACCACGCCAACGGGTTTGCGAATAATGTGATTCATTTTGTCAGGGATGGCAGAGCGTGTGACCGTGGTTTCGAGCAAAAACGGATATTCTGCTGCCACTTTGATCGCGCCGACACAAGCATCAACTTCGATACTGGCTTTAATGACTGTAGAGCCCGCCTCACGTACCAACATATCAATCAGCTCGTCACGGCGATTGATGATGACCTGCGCAGCTTGCTCAATGATGTGACTCATTGCATAAGGATTGGTCGCGCTCCAGTCTTGCTGCGCTTTTTCGAGTTCGACATACGCCTTATTAAGATCATCCAAACTGGCGGCTTTAAAGGTCGCAATCGCTTCACCCGTGAAGGGGTTACTGGTCACGATGTCATGATTTGAGGTGCCATCGCGCCATTCGCCAGCGATGTAGTTAAGGTTAAGATCGTTATAGTTCGACATAAAAACTTCCTTATTCATAATGATAAAAACTGCCAGTTAATAATCAACGTAAGACGATGCCTACGCGTTGTCTCCGTCTGCTCTAAATCTGCTCTAAGTCTAGCAGCAGGGCTAGGTGAATGATATTTCCCACACGACCAATGTATATTGAGTCATGGGGTTGTTAGTAATCGATGGGTATGACTCATGGGTTTATGCAGGTTCAAAATAAGCCAAGTCAAAGGCCATCATAGACTGGCTTCCTGCTTGAGCCATCTCGATATGCGTGTGCATACGCGGCAAAATATGATCGATAAAGTAATTCGCCAGTCTGAGCTTATTGGCATAAAATGCGCCTTCCTTATGTTGGCTGGACGCCACAATCATGGCATACATATAAGCAAAGCACAGATAGCCCACCGCATGTAGATAATTGACCGCGCAACCATTTACATCATCGCGGCGCTCGTCCATGTTATTTAATAAAGTATGGGTCAAGCGCTCAATGCTATCGGCAGCGGTCAGTGTCGCTTGCTTGATGCCATGCGCTGCTGACATGTCTGCAATAAAGCCGCGTATCTCAGCTAAAAAATCAAACAGCATGGCGCCATTGTCTTTAGCCACTTTGCGCCCGAGTAAGTCCAGCCCCTGAATGCCGTTTGCCCCTTCATAAATCTGGGCAATGCGGGCGTCGCGTACGATCTGCTCCATGCCCCAGTCACACACATAACCATGACCACCAAAGACTTGCTGACAATCAACGGTTGCCTCAAAGCCTTTGTCACTTAAAAAGGCTTTGGTAATGGGCGTTAACAAGGCAACGCGCGCATTAGCGGTCTCGATCAGTTGCTGATCCTGACTGTATTTTGCAATGTCCAGCTGTTTGGCAACATACATCGCAAAGCAGCGTGATGCTTCGGCATGAGACTTGGCATTGAGGAGCATGCGGCGTATATCGGCGTGATGAATCAGGGCGTCTGCGGCTTTATCAGGGTTTTTGATGCCCGAGTCGCTGCGTGATTGCAAGCGATCGTTGGCATAGGCGACGGCATTTTGGTATGCCAACTCGGTGACGGCAATGCCTTGCATACCGATTGCCAGACGCTCATAGTTCATCACCAAAAACATAGAGGCCAGCCCTGTAAATTCCTCCCCGACCATCCAGCCTTTGGCCTGATCAAAATTGAGCACGCACGTCGCTGAGCCTTTGACACCCATTTTATGCTCGACAGAACCCACCGAAGCGGCATTACGCGCTCCGATGCAATCATTTCCTTGCGCATCTTTTTCAAGCAGATATTTGGGGACGATAAATAAAGAAATGCCTTTGGAGCCCGCTGGGGCATTGGGCGTTTTGGCCAATACCAAGTGGATGATGTTTTCTGTCAAATCATGATCGCCACCCGTCACAAAAATCTTACTGCCCGTGATGTCATAGCTACCGTCTTCATTGGGCACGGCTTTGGTTTTGATCAGCCCCAAATCAGTTCCTGCATGTGCTTCGGTCAAACACATCGTACCCGCCCATTCGCCCGTGTATATTTTTTCCAGATAGCGCTGTTTTTGTTCCTCCGAGGCGGATTTCAATAGACACAGCCCAGCACCCAGCGCCAGATTGGGATAAAGTGCAAATGCCTGATTGCTACTGAACATCATCTCCTCTTGAAACATCGACACCATTTTGGGGAATCCCTGCCCGCCATACTCTGGCGCTGCCCCAAGCCCAACCCAGCCGTCTGCTTTATACTGCTCATACGCTTCTTTAAACCCTGTCGGCGTACTGACCGCGCCATAACCCATTTCGTCATACGAAAAGCCAACCCCTTCTTCATCGCCGCGACGATTGAGCGGGAGTAGCGCCTTTTTGGTAAACGTTGAGAGCGCTTCGAGCACACTGTCTACGGTATCCATGTCAATATGGCTAAGGCTATCATTCGCCTGCCAAAATGAGGGCGCATCAAAGACATCCGTCAATAAAAAACGCATGTCCTGCAACGGTGCATTATAGATATGCATAAACTGTCCTTCTAACCAAACCTAAGATCGAACCATAAGCTAAAAAACGAGGTACAAAACTGCTCAAGCATTGCTAAACCTGACAGGCTTCACTGGCTGCTTTTACTTTTTCATAGATGGCATTGGCATCCGCGCCATTGGCATCAACAGAATCAAGATATTTTTGCGTGCCTTGTTTTAACGGGCCTGCCCACGCTGGATCATTGAGGGGGTCAGGAATATCAACAATGGTATTCCCCTCATCTTTGGAAGCTTGTAGCGCCTCCTTATCGTCTTCGGTCAGCATCGCGCCCACTTTTTGGGCAAATACCATGCCTGAGTTGTCATCGATGACTTTTTGTAGATCAGGCGGCAAGGCATCGTATTTTTCCTTATTCATATTCATGACAATGCTAGAAGAATACAGCGGAATGTTGGTGTGGTTTTTGACCAGCTCATTCACACGGAATATAGGCACGCCATCCCAAGGTAAACTCAACCCATCGATGACCCCGCGCTGCAAGGAAGTATAGATATCGGTCGCAGGCAGACCAACGGGCGCTGCGCCCATACTCTCGATCATATCACCCGCTACCGCAGAGGGTCTGCGGATGCGTAGGCCTTTCATATCGTCAGGTTTGCTGATCAATTTGGTACTGTGGAGCACGCCAGGGCCAAGGCCATATAGCGAGATGACATGAGAATCTTCATACTCGCCTGCAATAGTGTCATTGTCATACAGGGTCTGCATCAGGCAGCTCATCTGAGTCGCTGAGTTGGACAGCCCCGGCAGCTCAGCAATTTGCGATAAGGGGAAACGACCACTGGTATAACCTTGTAATTGGATACCAATATCTACTCTGCCGTTTACCACTGCTTCGTAGGTGTCAGATGGCTTGGTCAGCGTCGATCCAGGAAAGTTTTCAATTTTGATACGACCATTGGACTCTTCTTCGATTTTTTTGGCCCACGGTTCAAATATCTCCACATTCATGGCCGATGGTGCTGGCATAAAATGTGACATCCGCATCAGCACCACCTCATCAGCACCGCCCTCTTTTGCTTCTGAGCCGCTACTGCAAGCCGACAACGTCAGCGGCAACATCAGCGACAATGCCAACATCGAGATGCCTTGGCGTACGTTAAAGCGGTTTTTAATACTGGTAGATGTGGTGCTGATAGCTGCGCTGGTATTTTTGGCGCGCGTGTTGTCGCTAAACATAATCAAATCCTTTTGATTGGTAGGTTGAGGGCAATATTGTGTTTCGTTTTGGTCTGACGACCCAAAGCTGACTAATAACAGTCTCTGATATAGCGCCTTCATTGCTGTATATCGATTCATCATATTATAAACTTTCTTTATAACATTATCTCATGAATAAAAATAATTTTCGTTAAAACCCTTATATTAAGCCCATAATACGATTTAAAGCATAAATATGTCAAACTATTTTATAAAGTAGCTTGACAATAATTTAGATAAGTTGCTATCTTGTAACACGAGTTAACACAACCTAAACAGCACTGCTAAATGGGCCATTCGGCCTTGGGTTTTGCCCACTGGTTTTGTCCATTTATCTTGGCAGGGTTGTTAGCACTCAGCAGTACAGATGTTTTCCCTATCCTTTCTATTTTAAACACTGTGACGCTTTTAGACTGCGGCTAGCGCGTGCAATCTTGCCTGATGTCACACCGTATTGTCTGTACGTCAATGCTGTTTTTAGCATGGTTTAGAAAAAAAGGTTAGATAAAGCGCGGCTTGAGCACTCATGACGAGCGCGTGAAGTAAGCAAACAAAAGGAATTGGTTGGTGCCAGATGATAGGATCTGCACTATTTTTTATCGGCCAAAGTCGCTGGCTGCACGATACCGTGCCGCATAGCGCGCGTGAAGTTTAACACGCATGACGTTGGTCTTAAAATAAACACGGAGCGTAAAGTGTATGCGTAATCTAAAAATGGTGCTGTTTGCAGCATCCACATTGACCCTATGTACCCAAGTGCAAGCCATAGATGTCATCACCGATGGGGACACCACGTTGAGTATCGGTGGTTATATCAAAGCTGAAGGGATGTTTATCTCACCTGATGATAAAGATTCTAGTTTTGAAGGCAATATCCGAGAATCTCGTGTGAACCTTAAAGCTACTAAGCTCATTGATGACAAACCTTTGACAGGCTTTATTGAAAGCGATTTTTATGGTGACTTTACGGGCTATGACAGCGGCACGCCTCAATTAAGACTACGCCACGCTTACTTACAGTACGACAAATTCACTCTAGGTAAAACGTGGAGTGGTCAGTTTTTTGCAGTTGCCCCGCGGCTCACCGAACAGCTTGATTTTTATGGTACAGGGTTTGGTACTGTCGCGGGTAGCGGGCTGTATGTGCGTCCTGATTTGACGGTTCATTATGTGAATGACGGTCTGCGACTCACGGCGCAAGACCCTGTCTATGACGAAGCCAATCTACCTGACATGGTTGTCAGCTATAGCGACAATATCGCTGAGTTGGGCTACACTGCTGCGTTGACGGGTCGTGAAGCGGGTACGAGTATTGAGGATGATTCAGACTCAGAAATCGGTGTTGGTGCGTCACTAGCGGCTAAGTACACGATAGGCGATGGGTCGATCCACGGCAGTGTCTATACGGGTAAAGGCATGGGGGTCTACTCAGGCGTGTGTACCACAGGCGCGCTCACCCCAGTCAGTGTCAACTGTGATGCCGAGGACGGTAAGCTGGTCTCACAAACCGGCTTTAGCGTGGGTTATCGGCATCAATTTACCCCAAAATTGCGCGGCAACATGCGCTATGGTGAGGTCAATGTCGATAATGATGCCGACACGTCGATCGATATCACGAGCGCCAACCTGATTTATAGCTATTTACCTGATCTTGATGTCGGTATTGAGTGGCGAGATCGCAGCGAGACCACCCTACCATGGCGCTTAAAAGGTCAAGAAGTTGAGGTAATGGCCAAATACAAATTCTAAGCGGTCATTCTGCTAAACCATACAGTTATTAGCCCAAAATAAAACCGATACGCGCAAAACGTATCGGTTTTATTGTTGTTGATCATTCAGGACTTTATAAGCTCTGATGTCTCGCAACGCTCATAAAATCAGATGACTGTTTAGCGCGCGTCCCTAGTCTTGTTTTAAGTTGGTGATTAGGCGCTGCACGGTGGCTTTTAGCATCATGATATTTTCAGCTGGTAGACCTGCGAGCATTTTACTTTCAAACGCCATCGCTTTTACATTGCATCGCTCATAGACCGTTTGCCCAGCAGGCGTTAAGCCAATCAATAAAATACGTCCGTGATTGGGGTCGTGACTTTTATTGATCCAGCCCTTCTCCTCCATCGTTTTGATGATTTGGTTGGAGGCCTGCGGACTGATAAAAGAGCGCGACGCCAATTTGGCATTGGCCATTTCACCATGCAGGTGTAGGTTGGACAGCATGGTAAATTGTGGCAAGCTGACATCCAGCTCTGAGAGCAGCTCGCTGAGCTGCTGACTGATGAGCTTGTCGAGCTTACCAACACTATAGCTGACCGTTGATGCACTGCCAGTAGGCTTACCTGATTTTATATTGTTCAATGGCGTTATCCTTGCTGGACCTTGTTAACCTTTCTTTTGCCACATGTTAAGCTATTTGGCTAAAAACCTCAATTTATCCCTATGTTCACCGTAGAGCTTCTCGGTTTCTTGCACTCTGTTGTTACGCAGTTTGCGCTGATTTAGATTGCCTTTATCGGTTTTTTCGCCCTCAACCACATTGGGTGGGTTTTCCATAAGATAAATGCGGGAAATCTTTTTTGAGCTGGCGTGATACCCGTCATTGATGCGCGTCATAAAGTCACTAAACCATGCTTGCAGCTGCTCTTGTTCGAGTACTTGCTTGAGCGTGGCATCTTGCAGCCCCGTTAATTTGCGCGCGACTTTTTCTTTTACAAACACAAAGGCTCCGATCTCCCCTTTGCCCTCGCCCGTAAGCACCACGTCCTCAATCAGATCCATCCCTCGTAATACCATCCGATTACGCAGCTCACCAACATTGACAAACGTCCCTGTAGTGAGTTTAAAGTCTTCGGCAATGCGGCCATCGTAAACCAAGCCCTCTGAAAGATTGTCAGGGTTATACGGCAAGACGCCATCGCCTGTACAATAAAACCCGTCGTCATCAAAGCTCTCGGCCGTATTGCATTTGACAGAATCATTGTGTCGCCAATACCCTGGCATCACATGCGGGCCTTTGATACGCAACTCTGTTTTGTCTTTCATCGGTACCAGCTTGACCTCGACCCCTGCTGCTGGCACGCCCACAAAACTGGCGGTGTCATTAGAGGGGCCTGTGGTAAAGGTGCAAGACGGTGACGTCTCTGTCATCCCAAGACCTGACATGATGCGGATTCGCTCGCCGCAGTGCTGATAACTGATGTCGCCCAGCTGCTGCCACAGCTCTGCTGACAAACTTGCGCCACCAAAAAAGTACAGATCCACTTTTTTGAAAAAATTATCGCGCAGCTCGGCATCTTCTTCTAACGCATTGGCCAGCATCGCCCAGCCAACAGGGACGTTAAAATACTTACTGGGAGATATTTCTTTAAGATTGCGAATGGTCTCATCAAACTTACCAGCCACAGGACGACCGTCATCGATATAGAACGTCCCGCCATTGTATAGGGCAATGCCAAGGTTGTGACTGCCGCCAAACGTATGATGCCAGCTGAGCCAATCCACCAATACGATGGGATCCTCGGCGCTCAAGCACAGCCCTTGCTTGAGCATTTGCTGGTTGCTACACAGCATACGGTGGGTCGTGGGTACGACTTTCGGACTGCCTGTGGAGCCTGAGGTAAAGAGGAATTTGACGATGTTGTCTGCGGTCATATGCTCATGCACTTGCTCAACTGCGTCCGTCCCCTCCGTTGCCAGTAAATCATGCAAATTCAGACACGGCTCGCCATCAATAGTACCCGTTGAGGTGATGATCGGTTTGTCCATCTGACCACAAGCCTTGAGCTGACGTGAGAACCCTTTGCCATCGCCCGCATAAAACAGGGCTGGCGTGAGCTTATCAATCACGTATTGCAATTTATCAGGTTTCTTGGCGACCAAGGAATAGGCAGGCACAATCAAAGCGTAAGGGACATTGGCCAGCATGGCACCGCACATGAGTAAAAATACCTCAAGTGAATTCTCGGACAAGATCATCAAAGGACGCTCTTCTGAGAGGTCGTACTTGAGTAGTGCCTGCGCGATGCGGCGCGCTTTTTGTAGCACCTCACTGTAGGTCAATTTGATCCAGTCCCCACGCTCGCCTGTGGCTTCATCCAGCTCGCGCTGGGCAATCAGCACTCTATCGGGATATTTTTCGGCGTATTCATACAATTTATCAAATAAAAATTCAGGGTACTCATCCAGCGGTGTGGCCGAATGTATGTGGTACACATCACCTTCTGAGCCACTTTTTTGATGCACGACGACATCGTTGCTACCGACAGCAACGGCGCGTTCAGGGTAGCTGTGATAGGTAAATTGGGTCATGATCTACTCCATTCGTTTTAATTGGTGTCTTCCTTGTTGTTCAATATCACCGCCGCTTAAGTTGCGCCGCTTAAGTTACACAGATTGGGTTACGCTGCTTGGCAGACTGCAATGCCAACATAATCGTGGATTCGCTGAGTGAGGTGTATGACGACCGAAATATACCGATTGACGGGGTTTTTGGTGCGCCTCACGCGTGCAATGTTATTAAAGCGCTCAGTACAGAGATGCAGATCTGGTTATAGATGGCAAAATGCTTGCCTGTTTATGATTTTGGCGACATAGTGAGGAATGGTGAACATGATCATACATAGTGGCATTCCTTTGCCAAAGTCGTTCTATAACGGCTGAACTGACTTTATTTTTAAGCTTATCTTTTATTTTTAAATTTACTTTTTTAGGGCATGTCCCTAATACTGGTTGTTCTTACATGATGCAAAGAGCGCCAAAAATCCTTTTTATAAAAGAATTTTTGGCACAATGAACGATGATTATCTTTATATGCGTTTGTTCCTAGACAGCATATTCATAGACCAGCACAAATCCCTTAGCGCTTGTAGGTTTGTAGGCCAGGTTTGATGCTTTTTTCATCAAGGAACTGACGCATACCTTCAGCGCGGCCATTTTCTGGATCACGCATCGAGCACTGGTCAATCTTAGCGTAGAGATAATCTTCGTTTTGATCCCATGTCAGCTCACGGCAGCGCTTAAAGCCATTTTTGGCATAGCGCAGTACGACAGGGTTTTTCTCTAGCAGCACTTTTGCAATTTTTTCTACTTCCGCTTTAAGCTCACTAAGGGGAACACTTTTATTCACCAGCCCCATCTCTGCCGCTTTTTGACCTTTGAACGGCTCGCCCGTCATGATGTAATACAAGGATTCGCGGTGACCCACGGTGTCCGCCATGGCCTTGCTCACAAGATTACCCGGTGGAATGCCCCAGTTCACCTCTGACAGACCAAAGGTCGCCTCATCAGCACAGTAAGCCAAATCGCACGCCACCAGCGGCGAGAACGCACCGCCAAAACACCAACCATTGACCATAGCGATGGTCGGTTTGCTGTACATACGCAGCAGCTGCCATTGCCAGCGGCAAGCGTCTCGGCGCGTTCTTTCTTGCACAATCTCAGGCTGACCGTCGGTCTCGCGGAAATATTCTTTTAGATCCATCCCTGCCGTCCATGCCGTGCCTTCCCCGGTAAGCACCACCACCCCTGCATCTGGGTCTTGCTCTAGCGTCTCTAGGACATCTATCATTTCTCGGTTGAGCGTTGGGCTCATACAGTTGCGTTGGTCTGGACGATTAAACGTCACCCAAGCAATATTGTCGCTCACGTCTACTTTGACGGTGGTCCAGCGGTTTTCATAATCTGACATTGTGTGCTCCATGGTGTAGGTGTTACTTCCCTAGTGATATAGATAAGCTGTGTATAAAGAGTCAATATTAGCCCTTAGAATGCCTAGAAAGCGATTGCTAATGTGCTGTTGACCTTGCATCAATATTATCAATAAAGTTGATAACTTGTAAAGCTATTTTATTTAGAAAGGAAGCATCGAACACGCTATTTTTTGATAAAAACTCAGATAAGAAGGCAAAATATCTCATTTTATGATAAATAAAGACTTTATTAGCTATAAAATTGATATTTAGAGCCAATAAATGGTCTTAACAATCTAAGCTTAGCCACTTCAAAACACACCATTTAATAAACTTAATTGATAAAAAACGGTGTTTTTTAGTCGTAAATCCACCATGTCCATCGTAAAACCTGCACTCAATGCCCCATTAGCACAAGTCCCGCGCTTAAATACGCCTATCCATACTCACGCCAAAAAAAGCCATGCCGTCACTGAGACAACATGGCGATAGAACAAAACTCACATCACGGTAAACCTAATCGCTAAGACCTAGGGCATGTCATCCATTAGCCCATTCAGTCATTTAGTGGTCTTAAACTGGCTAAATCTTGCCAAACAGCGTCAAAAATTTTGTGAATATATCTATATTCTCTGCAATTTTTTCCTTGTTTGACTGCGATTTATCTCATTTTAAGCCCCGCTATCTAAATGATGACACGCCCTAATTCAACAGCACCAGCGATATGGCAGGGAACGCCACCAACAGCACCAATCGCACCAAATCCGACACAATAAACGGGGCCACGCCTCGGAACATATCAGACAGCTTAATATGCGGTGCCATCGCCTTAATCACAAAGATATTCATACCCATCGGCGGGGTAATCAGACCCAGCTCTACAGTCAGTACCGCTACGATACCAAACCAAACCGGATCAAATCCTAATGCCAAAATGATGGGATACACCACAGGGATGGTAATGACCAGCATTGCCAAGGCATCCATAAACAGTCCCAGCAAGAAATACATCACTAAGATAGAGATTAAGATAACCATGGGGCTTACATCCAAGCTGCCAATCCAAGCCGCCAACGTGTTGGACATCTGCGAGACAGAAATAAAGTATCCGAGCGCCTCAGCACCCAGCAGCATAAAGAACACCACCGCTGACAGCGCCAAGGTCTCCGTCAATGACTGCTTTAGCCCCTCCAGACGCATGCCTTTGACAACGGCATAAGCCCAAGAGACAAACGCACCAACTGCTGCACCTTCTGTTGGGGTAAACAGGCCAAAGAAGATACCCGCAATGATCACAATAAAGATAAAGGTAAAAGGAATCAGGCCTGTAAGTGATAACAGCTTGGCCTTCCATGAGGTTTTCTCACCGCGTTGTGCTAAGTGCGGTTTCCAGCGCACCATGATCATCACGGTGATGGAGTACATCAGCATCCCGAGCATCCCTGGTAAGAACCCTGCGATAAACATATCGCCAACTGACTGCTGAGTTAAGATGGCATAGACCAGTAAGGCGATACTAGGCGGGATCATGATACCGAGCGTACCACCGGCGGCTAAAATACCGCAGGCAAAGCCGGGCTGATAACCATACTTCTCCATTTGCGGTAAGGCGACTTTAGTCATGGTAGAGGCAGTGGCGAGGGAGGATCCTGAGATAGAGGCAAAGATACCCGATGAGCCAATACCGGCAATACCCAGACTGCCCCTGACCCCACCAAAGATGGTACGGGTGGCCTCAAACAGTTTGCCTGCCATGCCTGAGTGGGTGGCAAAGACCCCCATCAAGATAAATAAGGGAATGGCACTAAAGTCATATTTGGCTAAGACATCAACAGGGATGTCTTTGAGCATTTGCAGTGCACCACTTGGCGCGGTGACCGCACCAAAACCCACCAAGCCTACACCCAGCATGGCAAGGGCAACGGGAACACGGATAACGACGAGCAAAATCATGACCACGAGGCCAATGGCTCCGATAATTTCTGGACTCATGCGCCTGTCTCCTCGGCGTCAAAGAATTCGCCTGTTTTAAAGATGTTGATGGATTCGATTAGTGAGCGTATGGCGAGCAAAATACTTAAAAAAGCACTGATTAAGTAGATGGGCGTCATGGAGATACGCAAATCTTGGGTGACTTTGCCAAACTCCATGGCATCAATGGCGCTTTCATACAGTCCCCACGCAAAGACGATGCCGATACCAAAGAAGCCCAGCATAAAGACACCCATCATGTAGCCTTTGATGGATTTGGGCATTTTTTGGGTAAAGACGTCGACGATGATTTGCGAGCGCTCAACATAGGCGGCGAAGGCGGCAAGTAAGGCAAAGAGCATAAGGTAAGAGACGATCTCAACGGAGCCTTTGACAGTAAAGCCAAACTCACCGCCAGTGAGCTTGAACACATACCGTGCGACGACATCGGTCATCGTGGTGAGGACGATGATGATGAGGCTAACACCGCCAATAAATTGACACAGCCGTGAGATGATACTGCTGGTTTTGATTAGGTAAGGCATACGTCAACTCCTTTAGATCGTATCTAGCAGGCCGCCGTGGCAGCCTTGTTGTGAGCGCCGAACGTTGTGACCTTTTGCAGTCACACTAAGGCGGGCGGCGCGACCCTGACAGAATCTGGGTATTGCCATCCTAGAGCGCATTGGCGTCCTAGCGCGCGTTGGCGTCGCTGCCTCTGGCTTGGCTTTTGTATTCATTATCATCATGAAATCCTTTCTTGATGGGTATGTCGTTATCAAATCGATGGCATGATTAGGTGTTATCAGTCAGCTGAGCGCCTGTCATGTCTTGCAGCTGCTCAAACGTTAAGCCATCAACGATTTCTCGTACGATTAGGCCGTTATCCGTCACATCGATCACAGCCAAGTCGGTATAAATACGATTGACGCATTTTTCACCAGTGATGGGCAGTTGTAGTTTTTTGACGATTTTAGGGTCGCCGTTTTTGCTGACATGGCTCATCATCACGTACACTTCTTTGGCACCAACCGCCAAATCCATGGCACCACCAACGGCAGGAATGTCTTTTGGTCGACCCAAAAACCAGTTGGCGATATCGCCGTTTTCAGCCACTTCAAAAGCGCCGAGCACACAAAGGTCGATATGGCCGCCACGTATCATGGCAAACGAGTCGCCATGATGAAAATAACTGCCACCGTCGAGTAGCGTGATGTATTGCTTGCCAGCATTGATCAGATCGCCATCTTGCTCATCTTCACTCGGCTCTGGGCCCATGCCCAATACGCCGTTTTCGCTATGCAAAAAAATGTCTTTTTCTTTGGGTAAAAAATCAGCCACTCGGGTGGGCTGGCCAATACCTAGATTGACGTACATGCCCTCTTCAATGTCTTTTGCGACACGCTGCGCCATCTCATCGGTTGACCATGGGGTATAAGTAGTCATTATGCTTTTTCTCCAATACAAACGATTTCGTGGACGAAGATACCAGGGGTGACGATATGCTCGGGATCTAAAGCGCCCAGCTCAACCACTTCGCTGACCTGTGCGATAGTATGCTTGGAGGCAGCCGCCATAATCGGGCCAAAGTTGCGCGCGGCTTTGTTATAAATCAAATTGCCCCAGCGGTCGCCCTTATGCGCTTTTATCAAGGCAAAATCCCCCTTGATTGGGTACTCCAGCACATAGTCCACCCCGTCAATAGTACGCGTCTCTTTACCTTCAGCGAGCAGCGTGCCATAAGCCGTTGGGGTATAAATGGCACCAAAACCGCTGCCGCCTGCTTGAATGCGTGCGGCGAGCGTCCCTTGTGGCACCACTTCAAGCTCGATTTTCCCTGCGCGGTAAAGATCATCAAAGATGTACGAATCGTGCTGACGCGGAAAAGAGCAAATAATCTTACGCACGCAGCCTGCTTTTAATAGCGCGGCAAGACCAGTATCGCCGTTACCGGCATTGTTATTGACGATGGTCAAATCTTTTGCATTACGCTCAATGAGCGCATCAATCAGTTCTGCAGGCTGTCCTGCCAAACCAAACCCGCCAATCAAGATGGTGGCACCGTCTTGGATATTGCTGATGGCATCGCGCGCCTGTCCTGTGACTTTATTTAGCATTGCGTTATCCTATAAAAAAGTATTAAACCATGGACCTTTTGCGGCCTATTCCAATTTTTCAAACGGTAACCCAACGTAGTTTTCCGCGATGGTCGCTTTACCCGCTTCTGAATGAATAAAGTAGTCAAACTCAGCTTGCTGGACGCGAAAATCAAAACGACCCGCGCTTTCAAAACGGTGCAAGAACATGGTCATCCACCACGAAAAGCGCACCGCTTTCCACACCCGTGCCAAGCAAATCTCTTGATAACGAGGGATCAAATCCGTGCGCTGTTCTTCATAGATTTTGACAAATAAGCGAAAGGCGGTTCCGACGTCACTGGCTGCAAGGTTAAGACCTTTAGCGCCTGTGGGCGGAACAATGTGCGCGGCATCACCGAGCAAAAACAGCTTGCCATATTGCATGGTTTCGCAGACATAAGAGCGTAGCGGCGCAATGCTCATCTCAAGCGCAGGTCCTGTGACAAGGCGCTCGGCCAGCTCAGGCGGAATACGGCGTTTCAGCTCATCCCAGAACTTTTCTTCCGTCCAGTTGTCGATGGTATCGGTATCTGGCACCTGTAGATAATAGCGGCTGCGCGTCTCTGAACGCATAGAGCACAGGGCAAAGCCGCGCTCATGCGCACAATAAATTAGCTCATCCTGTACGGGCGGGGTGTCACTCATCAGGCCAAGCCAGCCAAAAGGATAGACTTTTTCGTACTCAACCAGCTTGTCTTGGGGAATGGATTTGCGCGATACGCCGTGAAAGCCATCACAGCCTGCGATATAGTCACAGTCAATACGGTAGGAGGTATCGTTATGATGATAAGTGACATAGGGCTGATCTGAGTCGATGTTATGCAGCTTGACGTTATCGGCTTCATATACGGTGACGCCACCTGTTTTTTCGCGATCGGCCATCAAGTCGCGGGTCACTTCGGTTTGCCCATAGACAATGACGTGCTTGCCGCCACTGTATTTTTCCAAGTCCAAATGATGATGCTCACCTTGGAAGCTAAAGTCCGTTCCCGTATGGATGAGGCCCTCTTTGTCCATACGCTCGCCTGCGCCCGCTTCTCGGATAAGCTCTGCTGTGCCTTGCTCCAAAACGCCAGCACGAATACGGCTGAGTACGTACTCTCCAGATTTTCTCTCTAAGATAATATTGTCAATGCCTGCTTTCTTGAGCAGTTGACCCAGTAGCAAGCCTGAAGGGCCTGCACCAATAATGGCGACTTGGGTTTTGGTGGTGGTTTGCGCACCTCGGTTTGCTTGAGCATTCGTCATGAAATCCCTCTCATTGTGCCAACACGTTATTTGATTGTGATAAAGCCGTTACTGCTTAAAAATCGAAAAATACCGTCTCACCCTCACCTTGCAGGTGAATGTCAAAGCGATAACGCGGCTTACCCTCGCTCTCTTCTTTGACAGCGATTAGGGTTTGACGGCGCACTTCGGACGGAATACCGCTTAATATGGGGCAGTTGTCGTTGGCCGCTTGCTCATCATCAAAGTACGCACGGGTTTGCAAATGAATGTTGATACCGCGCGCAAAGATGGCGATATTGACATGCGGTGCCATCGGCTTGCCATTAAAATCCACGCAGCCTGGCTTAATGGTATGAAAATGAAAATCACCATCCACCGCACACGCGCTACGACCAAAACCGCTAAAGGGTTGTTTGTTGTCAAAATTGGCAATGTAGTTGCCGTGGCTGTCGGCTTGCCAAATCTCGATGAGCGCATCGCGTACCCACTCGCCATTGCCATCGTAGACATGACCGACCAATTCGATATGCTCACCTTCAGCATCTTCTTTGGCCAAGTCTTGCCAAATCTCATCTGAGCGCGACTCAAAACCCGCAATCTCTAACGCCAAGCCGATATGCACAAATGGACCCGCTGTTTGAGAGGCGGTCTCACGCAATAAACCCAGATCATTTTGTAGTTTGTATTGGCTATACATGTCTTACTCCTCAAAATAGGTTTGTAATGCACCGCGAACGACAATGTCAAAACGATAAGCCAAGCAGTCCAAAGGCTTACTCATGCTCATGTCTAGGCGACCAATCATGGTTTCGACCGCGTCTGGGTCTTTTAACACATCGACAATCGGACATAGCAGAATCAGCGGATCCCCTTCAAAGTACATTTGAGTGATAAGGCGTGTTGAGATAGAAGGGCCCATCACGGAGACGTGAATATGTGCTGGACGCCATGAGTTGATGTCGTTTGGCCAAGGATAAGGGCCTGGGCGCACAGTACGAAAGCGATAACGGCCATCAGAATCGGTGATGCAGCGACCGACGCCGCCAAAGTTGGGATCAAGGGGTGCCAGATAGCCATCTTTTTTGTGACGGTATTTGCCGCCCGCATTGGCTTGCCACATCTCAATCAATGTATTGGGTACAGGCTTACCAAACTGATCAATGACGCGGCCATGCATGATGATGCGTTCGCCAACGGGCAGACCTGCGATCGCCCCTTCGGTACGAAAGTTCATCAGCAAATCATTGTCATATGCACCAATCTCAAGCCCATCAAAAATAGGTCCGCTGCGCTCAGAAGGGCTGGCTTGTTGAATACTGACCAACGTCTGACGCGGTGAGCGGCTTACTGAGGTTTTATAATTTGGGGTGTACTGGTCTGGCTGCCATGCCCGATCACGAGCAAGAAACTGCGGATACTGTTGACTCATTGGAAGGTTCTCCATACTGATAATGCGAATGTGAGGAATATCATGGGCGTGATAAGGGGACGGCTATAACAGCGCCTGGCCCCAGCCGTTGTCTTTGGCTAAAGCAAACGCGTGATTGGACGCTGGAACACCCGCGTAAATCGCCACATGCATCAAGACTTGACGCAGCTGATCTTCAGAAATGCCCAAGCGTTTGGCGGTACGCAGATGCAGGCCAAGCTCGCCATCACGCCCCAGCGCCGCCAATATACCCGTGGTAATCATGCTGCGCTGTTGCACGGTGAGACTAGGGTCGCCCCACAACTCACCCCAAGCGTTACGGGTAATAAATTGCTGAAATGGGCTATCTAACGTCGTGGCATTTTTGGAGGCGCGATCGACATGAGCCGTACCTAAAATGCGCTTACGCTGCGCTAAGCCTTGCCCATAGCGGATACCTGTCTCGCCCACAGTGGCACGTCCCGTATCCGTTTGAATGTGCGCTACCAAACGATCTGGCGCTTCTACCGATGGCACATGCCCCACACCTGCAAAAACACTCAAGCTGGCATCAGAAAACGCGGACGCTAAGCCCTCTAGCGCGGTAATCGGGGTCGAGACATCCTCTGCGCCTGCAATGAGTGACACATGGCTGGGATAATCTGCAAGTGTCCCACGGTTATCCACTTGCGCCAATACCTCACACAGCATAGCGTAGCTTTCGTCATCCGTGCGTGACAATTGTACTTGCCAGCCTTGTAACACTTCAGGGCTTTGCTCGATATAAGCGGGTGCAAACCAGCGCGGCACGATGGTCTCTGCCATTTTGGCCAGACCCAGCTGACGCACATTGCTGGCGCGCTCCGCCCATGCTTCGGCAGTTCCGATGACCGCACCTGTATTGGTGAGCCACACTTGCGCCAAGCGCTGCGGTGCAATCTGGCATAGACTTTGGCCTACAACACCGCCGATTGAAGTGCCGATAAAGCCAAAGATTTCAATTTGCAGGTGGTCCGCTAGCGCCACCACATCATCCGCCAATTGCTCGGCGGTCAATGCCTGTGCCGCCGCGCCACTACTGCCGTGACCCGGTAAATCCCAGCGGACGCAGCGGTAATGTCCATGCAGTGCATCACAGACGCTATCCCACACATCACGGCTCATGCCAAGGGGATGCGCCATAAACAGCGCGGGCAAGTACGTCTCGCCACTGTCTTGATACGCCACGAGATGCGCGTTTGTTGCCAAAAATGCCATTATGCTTCTCCTACTCGTGAAACGACCAAGGCAATACCCTGCCCCACACCGATGCACATGGTGCATAGCGCGCGGTCTTTTTTCGTATGCTGTAATTCATGAACTGCAGAGATCAAAATACGCGCGCCAGACGCGCCCAGTGGGTGACCCAGTGCAATCGAACCCCCTCTTGGATTGATACGCGCATCGTCGTCATCCAGCCCCAACTGACGTGAACAAGCCAGCACCTGCGCAGCAAAGGCTTCATTTAATTCAATAATATCGATGTCATCTAGGCTGAGGTTTAAGCGATCCAATAGCTTTTGCGTGGCAGGAACTGGGCCAATACCCATGATCGTGGGCAGCACCCCTGCTGTGGCCATACCTTCGATTTTGGCAATAGGGGTCAAGCCGTATTTTTTAACGGCGGCCTCGCTGGCGATCAGCATGGCTGCCGCACCGTCATTGATACCAGAGGCATTGCCAGCGGTAACGGTGCCGTCTTTGTAGATAGGACGCAGCTTTTCTAGCGCTTCTATGGTGGAGTCTGGGCGTGGGTGTTCATCGGTATCGACGATAAGCGCGTCTTTTTTTCGTCTTTCGATGGTGACAGGCGTGATTTCAGCCGCGAGGCGTCCATCGTTTTGTGCTTGCGCGGTTTTTTGTTGTGACCACAGGGCAAAGACGTCTTGGTCTTCGCGCGAGATGTTGTATTTTTCTGCAAGGTTTTCTGCGGTGCGCGGCATGGCTTCGGTACCATACATCTCATCAAGCTTTTTGTTGATAAAACGCCAACCCATGGTGGTGTCTTGTAGGGTTTGGCTACGATCGTATGCTTTTTCGGGCTTACCCATCACAAATGGGGCACGCGTCATGGATTCAACGCCACCTGCCAGTACCAGCTCCATCTCACCACTGGCTATCGCGCGATACGCGGTACCGATGGCATCTAGACCTGAACCGCACAAGCGATTGATGGTATTGGCAGGGACGGTCTCTGGTAGACCTGATAGGAGCACACTCATGCGCGCCACGTTACGGTTGTCTTCGCCGCTTTGATTGGCACAGCCCATAAATACATCGTCAATGGCACTGTGGTCAAACTTTGGCGCATCCGCCAATACCGCCTTGATCACTTGTGCCAACAAATCATCAGGACGAATATCAGCCAACGCGCCGCCATAGCGACCGACTGCTGAACGTTTTGGGTGACAAATATACACTGCGGCCATGCTGCTCTCTCCCTAGAGACGATATGAGTACGTTGTATCCTTACAAAGTCATGCTGATCACGCTTAATATGTTCTTTATAAGAATTATTGTTCGTATAATGAATTAAACTACACCCTTTCTTTTTGGTTGTCAATCTGGTTATTTGACATCGGCCCAAATTTGCTTCCCGATCCAGCATTGTATTTATCAGTAGAAGTACCGACACTCGATTGATGGTATGCCCAAAAACAAAAAAGACCCGAGTGGGTCTTTGTGTGCTTGTATACAGGTAAGATGAACAGCCGCTACTCATCATTAGCATCACTGCCATCACCGCTAATCACCCGTATGGTGTCAGGATCTTTTAGGTCAGCGTTGAAGATGTGTGCGTAGCGCAAGGTGGCATTGGCATGCTCTCTCATGATGTTCTCAGCCCTTGCTCCCTGCCCATGACTGATCGCATCAAAAACCGCATGATGCTGCATATGGGCAAAATTAAACCGACGATACTCGCCTGTCAAGTTATCCCGATCAATGGCTAATGAGTTCACGGAGGCAAAAGGCAGGTGCTCACTGCGCGTCTTGGCTATCTCGATGGCAGGGTTGTGACTAGCTTCAATGATTAACGCATGAAAGCGCTGGTTGATTTCATGATAGATTTCAAGATCTGCTTCGGTCACATACCCTTTGGCAAATAAGGCATCTCCTTTCACCAAACATGTCACCATGCTTTGACGATGTTCTACTGTCAGTCCCCTTTCGGCGGCTTGACGCGCGGCCAACCCCTCTAACACCCCTCTGACTTCTACCGCACCATTGATCTCTTCAGGCGTGACTTCGCGTACACGATAGCCGCGATTTTTGATTTTGATCAATAGCCCTTCTTGCGCAAGCGCACCAAACGCGATACGTATCGGTGTACGAGACACGCCCAGACGTTCAGCTGTCGGTATTTCAGCAATGCGCTCTCCAGCTGCCAATTCACCAGAGAGAATCATTTGCCGTAATGCGCTGATCACACGTTGTCCCGCTTCACTCATTAACATTCCACCCTTTATCAAAATATTTAAAAACTCAGTCATCGACCGCTACCGTGCAGTGGCAATACAGCCGCATTTTATCAGTTTAACGCCTTCTGAACAGACACAGTGGATCCCGTTTGTTTTTTGCTGCTGGTTGGTCATTGGTCAATTTTCAGCGTTTATTTTTTTATTGGCGACTTTTTTATTCATCGTGCCGACCCAAAAACCCTAACGATTACAGGCACTACCAGTAAACCAATGCGCCGCTTTGAGTTTCAATATACCACAGTGATACATGGACAAAAAAACAGTTTATTACCATAAATTGGATCCAATTTATCCAAATTTTAGTAGACAAACGTCATTTTTATGGTAGATTGGATCCAATTAAACGGAATTTTACACGTAAAAGGAGCTTGTCATGTTTCCAAAAAACTGCTGGTACGTTGCCTGTACCCCAGATGAGTATCAAGAAAAACCACTCGGCCGCACCATATGCGGCGAAAACATCGTCTTTTATCAAAGCGACACAGGCGTCGCTGCTGTCGAAGATTTTTGCCCACATCGGGGCGCGCCTTTATCACTCGGTTACGTAGAAGATGGCCTACTCGTATGCGGCTATCATGGCTTAAAGATGGGTAGCGATGGCAAAACCGCCGCCATGCCAGGCCAGCGCGTACGCGGCTTTCCGTGTAACCGCAGCTATCCTGTGGTCGAGCGCCATGGTTTTGTGTGGGTCTGGACGGGTGATAGTGATCTTGCCGACGAATCAGAAATTCCAGAATTAGAATGGGCCAACAATCCTGAATGGGCCTATGGCGGCGGTCTGTTCCACATCAATTGCGATTATCGCCTGATGATTGACAATCTGATGGATCTCACCCATGAGACGTATGTCCATGCCAGCAGTATCGGGCAAGAAGAAATTGATGAAGCTCCTGTCCATACCACCTCTGAAGGCGACATGGTCGTTACCAGCCGCTTTATGGAAAATATCTTTGCGCCGCCTTTTTGGCAAGCAGCCCTGCGCGCCAATCAGTTGGATGACGATGTGCCAGTCGACAGATGGCAAATATGTAAATTCACCCCACCCAGTCACGTGATGATTGAAGTTGGGGTTGCCCATGCTGGCAAAGGCGGCTATGAAGCGGCGCCCGAGCACAAGGCTGGCAGCATCGTTGTCGATTTTATTACCCCTGAGACAGAGACCTCGATCTGGTATTTCTGGGGCATGGCGCGTAACTTCAAACCTGAAGACGATGCGCTGACAGAGCAAATTCGTCAAGGTCAGCATCAGATCTTTAGTGAAGATTTGGAGATGCTGGAGCGTCAGCAGCTAAACCTATTAACACATCCTGATCGCAAACTATTGAAATTGAACATTGATACGGGTGGCGTCAAGTCACGGCGCGTTTTAGAGGTGCTTATTAAAGAAGAGAACCCTTTGATAGAGAGCGTCACTCTATAGAGGCTGATCTATAAAGGCGGAGGGTCATACCCTGATTCAATGACTATTTAATAAATAACGGGCTAATAGATGACACGCCTTAGAGGCGCTGACAGGCTAGTTGGCCCGTGAAGGATACCTATCATGATGGAAGTTTTGGTAAAATCAAAAGACGTGATCGCTGATGATATCTGTCTGTTTGAGATGGCAAGAGCCAATGATGACGCGCTGCCCCCGTTTAGTGCAGGCGCTCATGTGGATGTCAAAATGCCCAATGGCATCACGCGCCAATACTCACTGTGCAATCATCCCAGCGAAAACCATCGCTATCAAATAGCGGTACTCAAAGACCCCGCCTCACGTGGCGGGTCGGTCGCGATGCATCAGCAAATCAATATTGGCGATCGCATAGAGATCAGCGAACCCAAAAACCTGTTTCCGCTGGCGCATGATGCCAAGCGCACTCTACTTTTTGCAGGGGGTATCGGCATCACGCCCATCCTTTGTATGGCGGAGCGACTGGCGCATACTGGCGCAGATTTTGAGCTGCATTACTGCACGCGTAGCCCCGCTAAGACCGCCTTTATGCAGCGTATTCAAGCCTCGGCATTCGCTGATCGGGTACATTTTCATTTTGATGATGGGGATGCCGCGCAAAAGCTGAATGCCGCAAGCATCCTTGCCGCGCCGCAACCTGACACGCATCTATATGTGTGTGGCCCTAATGGCTTTATGGAACACGTGCTTGAGACCGCACAAACGCAAGGCTGGCCAGCCGCACAATTACACCGCGAGTATTTTTCCGCTGCACCAGTCAGTCATGCCGATGATGACAGCTTTGATGTGCAGATCAGTAGTACAGGGCAAATTATTCATGTCCCTGCGGACAAAACGGTCATTGAAGCCTTAGAAGCGTTCGATATTGAAATTCCGTTCTCTTGCGAATCGGGCATGTGCGGCACATGTTTGACGCGGGTGCTGGACGGCGTGCCAGATCATAAAGACGTCTTTCTCACCGAAGAAGAACAAGCAAAGAATGACCAATTTACCCCGTGTTGTTCACGGGCAAAAAGCGCGCAGCTGGTACTCGATATTTAATTAAAAACACAGGATTAAAAAAATATAGGGTTTTAAAGATACAAAGCCAGTTTATTACTTAAAAATATATTTTACTTTTCAATAGACCTCTTGCAAAAGTAGCAAAGGGAATTAAAATAAGAAGACACTCATAACTTTTTAGGAACCATGCCAAACATAGATAAGCTACTCAAACAAAGTGACGCTGGTTTTAAA
>NZ_JCATIF010000006.1:0-224081 GCF_059693765.1 Psychrobacter sp. CR212
GAAACATCGTTGCGCCAATGGTAGTGTGGTTCGCCCATGTGAGAGTAGGTCATCGTCAGCTCTCTATTCCTGATTAGCCCCTTGATACTAACGTATCAAGGGGCTTTTCTTTGCGCGCTGTTTATGAATTTAGATTTTTGGCTTATGATATGAGTATATAAATTTATATAAAATCAATTCTTGTATAATTTAGTTAGGAGCTGAAATTTGAGTACTTATGGACAAGCAATGATTACTGAAACAGACGAAGCCTTATGTGCGCTGAATAAATACATAATAAAAGGTTATGAAGAATCAGATATTAAAGATTTACTTTCAAAGATAGCTTCAGCAACAGAGCTTTTTCTTAAAAGGGACGTATTTCCTGCAAAAAGCAACAGGAATAATTTTTACTCATTTGTCGAAGAATTAAAAATACACTCTATAAGCCAAGATAAAATCGATTTCATTCATAATATAAGGCTTGCATATAATGCTGCTAAACATGATCCAAATAGTGTCATAAGCATACTCCAAGTTAAAGTAATGCTTGAGAATTTAAAGTTAGCTGTTGAGGATATTGTAATCGCTGCTATTGGTCGAGTTGGTTCTTACATTCGAGTAGCTACGACTAGAGTATTTTGGATTTGTGCATGGGATCATTACACCGCTGGAGAAACAGAAGTTACGGTATTCCTACCTAGTGAATACGATAATTTTCTGGGTGCAAACTCTGTAGATCATGTAAGCATTCATGGTTTAAAATGGGATGATTTTAAGGCTGATCTTCCAAATTTTGGGACGTTGCATCCTTACGAAGGACTTATACCTGAAGGACAGGTCGACTTTTGGCTATCCGAAGGTGATTGTCTAACTCCTTTTGTATTCGAAGGTGAATACAGTTCGCTAATAATCTGTCTATCAAAGTATCTCAAAGATGTAGATCTAATCTCAGGTTTAGCGAGAGAAGATAATCCTGTAAGTTTATTACAAACTGCAGTAATGGCAGTGATTGACACTTATGATAGTGATCCCAACGCGTCAAAAAATATCCAATGTGAGCGTGCACTTGTTCTAGCAAATAGTCAGTACGCAGTACTTCCAAAATTTAATGTCCGTATAGAGCATTATATTAGTAAAGTGGTGGATATAATTGATCCAACCCCATTGCAAGTAAAACATGCTTTGACAGGGCCAATATGGACTACAAAGGATTGCTATGATTCAAATGGGTCAATCTATAGAGATGATTCTCTTAGAACACTCGTTGATTCAAAGAACAGGGTTGTATTGGGAGTTAGAAGACTTTAGAAGCTACTACCAAATAATTTTTTCGACATTGCCAAAAATAAATTTGTAATAGGGTTTGTGAATAAATTTTTTTCCTGAAATTCATTAAATCCAAGATTTTACCCTTTATTTATTTCTGTCTACAGCACCTACTTATTCTACCTATTTTCTCTCAAAACAACTCACCCATCTCAAACTTTTCTTCAAAATCAAATCCTAACTGCTCATTCTTACGCAGTCGCATGAGCTCTATACGTAACTTACGTCCTACGATAAGCCTTAGCACCTCGCGTTGCTGCTCAGTCGTCATATCATACCATCGTTGGCGCTCGGCTCGACTGCGCAGGCAACCAAAGCAATAGCCTTTTTTATTGCTTTGACAGACACCGATACAAGGGTTGTCAATGTCGAACAGCTCAAACTGTTGATTCATGGCGACTCCATTGCTATTACCGTCATTCCTTTGACTGGTACCAAACGATTATGACCATATTATTATGTCGCAAATACCGACTAATGGTGTGCCATTTTATTGTTATTATTTTTGCGCATCGGGTGCTATGCTTAGCGTCACTAGCCTATATAAGACAATCATAACAAAATTAATAAGTGAGATGATACGTGAACCTGATTTATATCCATGGACTGGACAGCGATGCAAACTCGACTAAAGGGCTGCTGTTAGAAAAATATTGCCAGCAGCATCATGCTGATATCACGGTGCTGCGCCCTGATCTTAATAAATCGCCTGCGCAAGTGCGTGAGCAGTTGTTGTCATTGATAGAAGGGTTAAATAATAGCAAAGACCAACAGACGGGATCGTCCAACACGGTATTGGTCGGTAGCTCATTGGGTGGGTATTTTTCTACCTTAATCAGTAATCAAATAGATTGTCCTGCATTGCTGCTAAATCCTAGCACGCAGCCTCACGTTACGCTACAGCGCTTTTCTGATAACTCAGCATCAAATCAAGATAGTAGTGATGAGTCATCGGATAATAAAGTCCTGCATACGACGGCGGGCGGTTGGCGTATTACGCCGTCAGATTTGCAATGGTTTGCAGATCATCGGATATCTCAAGTCATTTATCCCAATAAAGTTGCTGTACTGCTGAAACAAGATGATGAACTATTAAACGCTGAGTTGTCTCAGGCCTTTTATCAAAGTCAGGGCGCATCAGTAACCGTACAAGCAGGAGGAGACCATCGCTTTAGTGACTTTGGTGAGCAGTTACCGATGGTGATAGAGATGCTACGAGAGTTAGTAAGGCCTTAGATAGACGACATTATATGACGTGAACGATGGACTATTGACCTTAACGTCGCTGTTTTTGGTTATAATGGTTTTATAGAGTTAAACGCACATGAATAGTTAAGGATGCATTTGTGAGTCAATATAATGCGCAATCGTTAGAAGTTTTAGAAGGGCTGGAACCCGTCCGTCGTCGCCCAGGTATGTATACCGATACCACGCGACCAAACCATTTGGCGCAAGAGGTCATTGATAACTCGGTGGATGAAGCGTTGGCGGGTTATGCCAAAACCATCAAAGTGCAGCTGCATAGTGATGGGTCGCTGTCTGTCGAAGATGATGGGCGCGGTATGCCAACCGATATTCACCCTGAATTTGGTCAATCCGGTATTGAGCTGATTTTGACCCGTTTGCATGCAGGTGGTAAGTTCTCGACTTCTAATTATGAAGTATCGGGCGGTCTGCATGGTGTGGGTATCTCTGTCGTCAATGCGCTATCTACGCGCGTTGAAGTGACGGTATGGCGTGATAGTACCCAGTTTGATATGGCGTTTGAAAATGGCGCACCCGTGACGCCGTTGACGGAATCAGTCAGCTCCAACAAACGAAAACGTGGTACCAGAGTGCACTTTTGGGCCGATGGTAGCTTTTTTGATACGCCAAAACTTAATGTTAAACAGCTCAAGCACAACTTGAAAGCCAAAGCGGTTTTGGCCGCGGGACTAACGATTGAGTTCACCGATGATATCAATGATGAAAAGGTCGTTTGGCAATTTACCGATGGGGTTGTCGAGTATCTAAGCGAGCAATTAGATGGTCTTGAGACACTACCTGAAGCACCGTTTTATTATAATTATGATGCGAAAGCTGGCGAACGTGCGGGTGTGACCTTTGCATTGTCTTGGTTGCCTGAGGGTGGCACGCCAATTCAAGAAAGCTATGTGAACCTGATCCCGACGGCGCAGGGCGGTACGCACGTCAATGGTCTGCGTACAGGTATTTTAGAAGCGTTACGTGAGTTTTGTGATATTCATAACTTGCTACCGCGAAGTGTCAAGCTAACAGCAGAAGATGTGTGGGATGGCGTGAACTATATCTTATCCCTGAAGTTTTCTGAGCCGCAGTTCTCTGGCCAGACTAAAGAACGCCTATCGAGCCGCGAGGCGGCGGGCGCTGTACAGACCTTGGCAAAAGATGCGTTTAGCTTATGGCTCAACCAACATGCGGATATGGGCACGCAGATTGCTGAATTGGCGATTAATAAAGCAGGACGTCGCCTAAAGTCAGCTAAAAAAGTCGCTCGTAAGAAAATCACTCAGGGACCAGCGTTGCCGGGGAAATTGGCGGATTGTCGCGGTGATTTGCGCGATGGCGCAGAGCTGTTCCTAGTAGAGGGTGACTCGGCAGGCGGCAGTGCCAAGCAAGCACGTGATCGTCACTATCAAGCGATATTGCCACTGCGTGGTAAGATTTTGAATACATGGGAAGTCTCTTCGGATACGGTACTATCAAGCCAAGAGATTCATGATATTGCCATTGCGATCGGTGTGGATCCTGCCTCTGATGATCTGTCCGAGCTGCGCTATGACAAGATATGTATCTTAGCAGATGCGGACTCTGATGGTTTACATATTGCGACGCTGATCTGCGCGTTATTTGTGAAGCATTTCCCTGCGCTAGTGGATGCCGGTCATTTATTTGTGGCCATGCCGCCGTTGTACCGTGTCGATGTGGGTAAAGAGGTGCATTACGCGCTAGATGAGCCAGAGCTTGCGCATATATTAGCCAAGGTACCGGGCAATAAAAAAGCGCAAATCACGCGCTTTAAAGGACTGGGTGAGATGAGTGCTGAGCAGCTACGTGAGACGACGATGAGCCGTGATACGCGCCGCTTGGTGCAGCTTGATATGGACGATATGGTACTGACCAATGGCATCATGGATATGCTACTGGCGAAAAAACGTGCCGCTGATCGCAAGTCGTGGCTTGAGAGTAAAGGGGATTTGGCGGATATTTCTTAAAAAGGATGGATGTGTCTTAAAAGTATGTAGTGGCCTTTAACCGCGTACCGTACAAAATGCCCACATAGGCCATTACTTATATTTATCGTTGAGCACTTTATCGCATAATAAAAGCACGCAAAATTCGGCCTAGCATTATGGGCTTAATGGTATGATGATGGTATATTCATTATATTGTGCTGCTATGATGCCAAAGGTTTTTAAACACTCTCAGTCTGATACGACACCATCTGTACGCTCGAAAATACTGCCAAATCTTAGTAGAGAACAGGTGGGTGACAACGTGCCTAGGCGTGGCAATAAAGTATCGCCTGTTATTGGCTCGTGGCTCATGAGGGCGGCAGGATGGCGGACAGTGGGTGAGATACCTAATATCTCTCAGGCCGTGGTATTGGCGCTACCGCATACCTCTAATGTCGATGGGGTTTATGCCATTCCTAGTTTGTTTGCACTGGATTTAAAAATCAGTATTATGGCAAAGCATACGCTGTTTAGGGTGCCTCTATTCTCACAATTGCTGTATTGGATGGGTATTATCCCGATCAATCGCACGGATAAAGGCTCAGTTCTACAAGCTAGTATCGATAAATTTAAGACAGGTAAGCCGCTATTTTTGGGGTTAGCGCCAGAAGGCACGCGCAAATATACCGAAAGCTGGAAAACAGGCTTTTATTATCTGGCACTTGGTGCTGGCGTTCCTATCTTGCCCGTTGCGCTGGATTATAATACCAAGGAAGTCCGTTTTTTGTCTCTGGTGCATCCAACTGGCGATATCGAAGCGGATTTGCCAAAGATTTATGCCCAGTATCAAGGCGTGATGCCGCGTCATCCTGAGCGTTTATCGCAGCCGCTACAGGACATCAACAATGCCGCTAAATAAGCGTCTATCGTAGCACGCCAAAAACAAAAAGCCCCTGATATGATAGTATCAGAGGCTTTTTCTATAGATGTCGCGTTGATTATTATCAACTCACAAACCAAAATATTAGAATTGTGGTTGTCCGTTAGACGCGCTGACACCACCATCAACTGGTAGATTTACCCCAGTAATCATAGAGGCGTCATTACTGGCTAAAAAGGTAATGGCGGCGGCAATATCTTCTGGTGCTGCCAAACGTCCAAGCGGACAGCGGGCTAGAAATTTATCTATTTTACTGTCATTGTCTTGAATAGCAGTCGTCATATTGGTTTTGGTCACGCTTGGGTTGACGGCGTTGACACGCACACCATCGGGACCATGATCCATTGCTAGCGTACGCGTCAAATTGGTGACGCCCGCTTTGGCAGCGTTATAGGCGGCCATGTTCCAATCACCGCCCATACCTGAGACAGATGAGACATTGACGATATTGCCTTTGGTGGCGATTAGATGAGGCATAGCGGCTTGGCAGACATAAAACGTGCCATTCAAATTGATATTGATAGCCGAGTGCCAATCTTCAGAGGATAGGTTTGTTATTTTACCTTGAATCGCTTTTCCTGCGTTATTTACCAAAATATCAATCTTATCGAACTTATCAATCGCGCTGCTAATCATCCCTTGTACTTGGCTTTGTACGCTGATATCACAAGTGACACATAGGTAGTTGTCAGTATGAATCCACGTATGATCTTCTGGAAACTCTGCTGCTGTCTGCTCTAATGTCTCAGCCGTACGACCTACCAAAACAACTCTCGCACCTTCTTCTGCAAAGCGAATAGCAGTGGCACGACCAATACCTGATCCTGCGCCAGTGACGATGACGGTTTTTTCTTTGAAACGCTTCATAATGATCAATCCTTGTTATTATATATTGTTGGCTATAATGTTAATAAACATACCCTAGAGTGGCACGCAAGCATTGCTTATAATCCTAAAAGCGCGCACAAGCAATATTGCTTTGACATCATCATAGCAAGTCATTACGTTGAAAGCGACTGTGTCTGATAGTGCTTATGTAGCGTAATTTTACATTCGTAAAAATGTTGAAATGCCGATGACTATGTTTATAAATATGCCACCATTTTAATCAGCCAAAATGTCATTCATCACATATCATAAGATTATAAAGGGCTAGAATCTGTGTCTCATTCGTCTACTATAATATCCGATGGGGGCTACCTTGCTAGTGAGCTGGCCTGTTACTTACAGACAGCAGCGGTAGACATCGCTCTGGCTGGTATGCAGACTACTGAACAGCAATATGATGCTCGCTATAGCGCACGCTCGTATCATTACCAGCTCTCGTCGGGCAAGCTGCAACTGCTGGCACTGACATTATACTTGCCAATAAGTACAAGCTCAGCTGATATTGAGCGAGCACGTATGACTGCTATAAAAGCTGCGCTGGCATGGCATAAATCATCATTGTCTCAAAATGAACATGTTGCAGAGACTCATGATATTTTGGTTTTCGATATTCAGCTGACTGATAATGTAGTAGATGGTCATAAGAAAAATACTGATAGTCAGGACAGCAAGCAATTAAATCACTTGCAACATGCTTTTGGTGCTCGTTATTTTTTGGAGGACTTGGTTGTAGACATGAGTGAGGGCGGGCAGCAATTGCAAGTCTTCAGCTGGCATGACTGGCACTCAATACTGGTTGCGATACAGACACCCTGTGAGTTATGGCGGTTTTTGAATTATCACTTAGAGCAACTACAATATTCGGCTATCAGTCATGTCCCAAGTTTTGTATCAGAAGAAGTGCTAGTCGCTGAATTTTTGCAAAGCGCCTCTTTATTCACACCTGCGATCACAGTAGACAATGCACTTATCAAGTACGACATTCAGGACAAACCTAATCCAGCGTTGGTGGCCATGGCGCTTGCATATAAGAATCAGAGCACGACTGCGCAGATGTACCAACAGCATATGCAGCAGGCAGCCACGCTATGGTCACAGCTCAGTACACAAATGATAGCAGCATATGCTGATAAGCAGACATCTAGTAATGACCAAGAATCATCAACTGAGCCGTTGGGGTTTCGTTGGCAGCAGCAACTATTAGATGAGTCTCTATTTTCGCGTCATGAGCTGATCCGTACGCTATATAGACATCCTAAGCACAGTAAGACGCTGCAACAAGATGGTTATATCGTACATCAGCATTCCTACGAAACCTTGGGGCGGCATTATGTACTGATATTCTATGGACAAGACGCTCAAGCAAAGAATAGCAAAAATGCTATTCAACCGAATCTAGCAAAAATTGCACAGGATGTTGCGACTCGATTGCCAATAGCAGAGCTGCATCATATCGTTGTACTCGGTATCGACTTTATTACTGAGGCAAATGAAACGTTCATCGATATTGATGTGTGGATTCAGTCAGTGGACGCGATGACGCAAAGAGAGCGACAGCTAACCAAGCAAATACAACAATTAAAGAGCAAAAAGTCGCATCAAAATACGCAAAAGGCAGAGAAGCAAACTGCTCAAAACTCTGAGAGTCATCCTCAATCTGACAAGTTGCCTCAAGTACGTCTAAGCCTTTCTATACCGGCGCGAAAGAAATAATGAGCACGTAACATATTTTGAAAATCGAGCTGAGTATTCTGCTAGAAGCTGCTGTAAGTCTAAGTTATATTGACACTCACAAAAAAAGACAGCCTAGGCTGTCTTTTTCTTATTTAAAAGTGAGTCCTTATTGACGCTTATTTGTTTAGGTCGTCATCAAGGTTGTTACCAGGAAGGATTTGATTACTGTTATAGATATCATTGGTATCAGTATCTACGCGAGGAGTGTCAATCACATCAGTGCGCAAATCAGTCGTTGACGTGCTAGCAGCTGATGGCGTGTTATCACGTACTGAATCAGCCACTTTTTCTTGAGTAGACGAGCTTGGTTTGATTGCAGATTTTGCTTTTGTTTCGTCATGCTCACGGTCCATTTTGTCTTGCATTTTACGTAAGAAGCGAGCTGCTGCTTCTTGACCACCAAGACCAAATGATAGGGCAAAGGCGACGGCGACGGCACCGAGTGTTAGGCCAAATGCTAGATTCACGATTGAATCGGCAATACCCATGGCTTTTAGACCCATAGCAAGTACAAGGCCCATAATCAATACACGGACAATGTTTGCTAAGAATTGTGAACCTTGTTCAGAACGCTCAACAACACCTGCAATAATATTGGCAAGCCAAAATCCGATGAACAGGATAATCGCACCTAAGATGATGTTAGCGCCAAATGCGATAAACATCGTAATAATAGCTGAGATAGGCTCGAAACCTAGTAAATCAGCAGCTGCGATAGCAGCAAATAGCATAGCAAAGAAGATAATCGCATAAGCAACTAAGTCAGAGATTCTCTTGTCACCCATAGTCTCTTGCAAGCCAACTTTGGCAGGCATTTGATTGATTTGAGTGTTTTCAAGCAATCCTTTGACGATATTTGCAACCATACGTACAACATAAAAAGTCACAAATAAGATAGCCACTGCCATGAAGATGTTAGGCAATGCTTCCATGATTTTATTCAACATATTGGTCGCAGGGCGAGCAATAACGTCGATTTTTAATGCGTTCAAAGCAGCAATAATCGTTGGGATAATAACCACTAAAAATGCTAGCGAACCGGCAATATTAGGTAGGCTGTTTTGTTCACTTAAGCCAGCTTTCGTCGCTAACTCTTGAACATTAAAAGTAGAAACAAGGTTGGTCACAATGCCGCGTACGACTTTGGCAATGATATAACCAACAACAAATACCACACCAGCAATTAGGATGTTAGGGATAAAGCTGAAGATTTTGTCGACCATATTAGTCAATGGTGCAAACAAACCATCAAGCTCTAGCTGACCGAGTACCATGGTCAAAACAACCAATAGGATGAACCAGTAGACCATATCAGCGATGGTGCTGCTCATCGGTTTTACGCCTGCTTGTGTGCTTAGACGCTCGTCCATTGTCGTTTTAGAAAGCGCCGCATTGATTGCAGTGCGTGCGACAGTGGCGATAACCCAACCAATTACACCAAGCGCGATCGCACCGATGAGGTTAGGGATAAATGCCAATACTTGATTAACCATATTTGCAAATGGTGCCGAGATTGAGTTTAAGTTTAGTTGGCTAAGCGCCCCTGAAATAGCAATGATAAAGATAAACCAAAAAACAATCTTGGAGATAATTCCCTCAAGATCGTAAGTTTTACCGGTTGAAGAGTTCATGCGTTGATTAAGATTGACTTTAGAGAGCACACCGCGGACAAGTGCTGCGATACCAAGTGCGACCAGCCAACCAATGATAAATATCAAGATAGCGCCAATGATAGAACCGATAGGCCCACCAAGATAACCGTTAAAAGATGTATACATTGGGTTCATCTTATCCTCCTTGAATCATTCTATAGGTAACACTCAAAAGTATTGTTATTACAATCACTGTTGAATGAGACAAATATACAGATAGTTAATTATAAATAGTGTCTTTAAATTGAGTTATGGGAAGATATTATCATTTTCGAATAAAGGTAATTATCAAAAGTATCAGGCTGGTTTTTAGTTATCGCTTTGCTACTGACAATCATATATCAATGATAAATACCAACATTCGATTACTTATCTCCTTAACCAATTTAGCTTAGCCTATGTATTGATGGATTTAAAGATAGAAAGCTTTACCTGCCACTATATTTGTGTGATAACTTGTTATTATAATAGGAAATATTAACACAGACTGTACATTCGCCCGATAATTTCATGTAAAGCGTGGTTCCCAAAACTAAGATTTGTTATTATAGAGCAATGTGACATCTCGCCACTATTCTTACAATCAGAGAGTAATCTATGAAAAAAATCACTACTTTAAGCATTAGTGCCCTTGCTAGTGCTATGTTGTTAATGACAGGCTGTAGCACCAATAACGGCAGTCAAGAAACAGCTGCTCAAAGCGTTTCTATCACAGAGCAAAGCTCAGCAAGTGAAAAAGTGGGCTATAGCTTAGGATTCATGATGGCAGAAGGCAATAAAGAAGCTGTCAAAGATTTGAACCTGGATACTTTTGAAAAAGGTTTCCGTGATGGTTACGAAGGCAATGATTCAGCATTGACCCAAGAGCAAATGCAAGAAGTATTGATGACGTATCAAAAAGAGCAAGAAGAGCAGTTCGCAAAAGACATGCAAACCAAAGCAACAGAAAATAAAACTGCTGGCACAGCATTCTTAGCAGAAAATGCGAAAAAAGAAGGCGTGAAGCAAACGGATTCTGGCCTGCAATATAAAGTATTGAAAGAAGGTACAGGTAAATCGCCGAAAGCAACTGACGTGGTCGAAGTAAACTACGAAGGTAAATTGATCGATGGTACTGTATTTGACAGCTCATATGAGCGTGGTGAGCCAATTGAGTTCCCACTAAACCAAGTAATCGCTGGCTGGACGGAAGGTCTACAGTTGATGAAAGAGGGCGGCAAGTACGAGTTCTATATCCCATCAGACATCGCCTATGGCGAAGCGGGTAACGCTGGTATCGAGCCAAATAGCACGCTTATCTTTACGGTTGAGCTATTAAAAGTAAAGTAATGCGCGGCTGAAGCATTCATCTATAAAAAAAGCCTTCATAATGATTATGAAGGCTTTTTTATGCGCAGAGGTTTTATATCAGTTTGTCTATAAATTATAGGTTTTTTTGAAAGACTTTAGAGTTGCGACCATTGTGGTACTTCTCCAGACGTGCTGCTGGTAAGGCACTTGCCTCAACTTCCGCAAAGCCTTGCTCAACGAACCAATGGGCGGTACGCGTGGTCAGTACAAACAGTTTATGTAGACCATGGCTGCGCGCTTGCTGCTCTAAAAACGCGAGCAAATCAGCACCGCGGCTACCATTGCGATATTCAGGACGTACGGCAACACAAGCGACTTCTGCGGACTCTGCGTCTAACGTATGCAAGGCTGCACAACCCAAAATCATACCATCACGTTCGATGACGCTATAGTTGTCGATTTCTTGCTCTAAGCGTTCACGTGAGCGGCTGACTAAGATACCTTGCTCTTCTAGAGGGGATAACAGCTCGATAAGACCAACGACGTCATCGATATTGGCACGGCGAATTTCCTCGTAAGGATCATGGCTAATTAGCGTACCAGAACCGTCACGAGTGAATAATTCTTCTAATAGTGCACCGTTTTTGGCATAGGAGATGATATGCGTGCGATGGACACCTTGACGGCAAGCCAAGCTTGCGCAGTTCAAGAAATAATTGATTTCACAGTTCAAATCACGGTCACGTAAGAAGCGATCCACTTCGTTAGGAATCATCTCATGTAGCAAACGATCACCATCATTGATACCTGCTTCTTCGCCCAAAAATATCAGCTTATCAGCACCCAGCTCTACTGCGGCGCTAAGTGCAACGTCTTCAGCGAGCAAATTAAATACTTCACCCGTCGCAGAATAGCCCATAGAGCCCAAAATCACGATATGGTCATGCAGTAGATTGTTTTTGATGGCTTCAACGTCAATAGAGCGCACTTCACCCGTCATTTGATAATCAATGCCTTCACGAATGCCATAAGGGCGCGCCGTGACAAAATTACCTGAGATGGCGTCAATACGTGAGCCGTACATCGGCGAATTGGCCAGTCCCATCGACAGCTGTGCTTCGATCTGTAAGCGAATTGCGCCAACCGCTTGTAGGATAGCGGGCATTGCGGCACGCGGCGTGATACGAATGTCTTGATGCAGCGGAGATTCAATATTGTCGTCTTTTAGGTTTTTTTCGATCTGCGGTCGCGCCCCGTGTACCAGTACCAGCTTGATACCCAAACTATGGAGCAAGGCAAAGTCATGAATCAGTGTGCTGAAGTTAGGATGATTGACCGCTTCACCGCCAAACATAATCACGAAAGTCTTACCGCGATGCGTATTAATGTATGGGGCAGAGTTACGGAACCAATGGACGTATTCAGGGTTAATCTGTGGCATGGAACTAGTAGTCATAATGGGAGCAGTAGTCGTTAGAATAAGAAAAAGGGCGTAGCAAAAAAATGCCTAACGCTAAAGATTTACCATAGCAAAAAACGCGGTTATGAGCTATCTTTTATTTCAGCTGTGTTGAGGTCTTTTTATTGCCCATCGGTGATATACACAACCTCAACACGGGGTTAATGTACCCACAAATGCTTTTTGCTATGCTAAGCGCTATTGCTTTACTGTCAATGAACGAAGATAATCAATAAAAATAATGAATCTGATTCTTTTAATTTTTGACTATGTGTTAAGAAAACTCAGTTTTTGCCATTTGTGCTTTACCGATATATCAATCAGGGATAATGAGAACTATGAAAAAAAGTAACCAATTTGCTAGCCCATTTAGTGCTTGGAGCGGTCATCGCTTATTTCACGTTGTTGCCGGTACGCTCATCGGTGCGATGGTAGTCACGCAGGCATCTGCCATGCTGCCGACACCAGAGCAAGCAGTTGATAGCTCAATGGCAGTTCAAGCCAATACAAATGCGAGCAGCAACTCAAGTGCTCAAGCGGTTAATAGTAAAATCACAGCATCGTTGGTCAGTGTTGATGCCAATGGTCAAGAAGTACTCGTCCCTGTCGATACCAATACGCGTTTGCAATCAGGTAATGTATTGGAGTATCAAGGATACTTTACCAACACTAATGCTGATCGCGTCCGTAAGATGACTGTCACCATGAGTATTCCAGATCAAGTAGAGCTGTTAAATACGGTCGCCCCTGAGTTCCCATATGGTAGCGTCGATGGCAATAACTTCGCCCGTATGCCACTACGTACCAAGGTAGACAACCAGCTACAAGATGTCGCACTAAAATATTATAAAGCGGTTCGTTGGGATCTTGAAGGTGTCGGTTTGAACGACACCGTTGCAGTAAAATATCGCGCGCGCGTAAAGTAACGCTAAGACTTTTATAGTAAAAGTTCGTCAGATAATGATGTTTATTATTGATAAAGCACCACCGTTTATAACGGTGGTGCTTTTTTATGCATTGGATTTAATGTCGCTTGAATCTCTTGACGAGTACGCAATAAAGTTAATCAAAGCGTTGCGTATTTGCTAGTAGATTTCTCTCGAATCAGCTGTTTGATGGCGTTGATTTGTGGCGTCGTGACTTGTGCACCTGCTTTTATCAGCGCACGACGCTGCCTTGTATCTATTGAGCTATTACGACCGACATTAGGCGTAATGACAATGTCCGCGCGATCTCGTTCGTGGCGTATCGATGGGTAGCGATTGGTAGGAGATACGATATTGGTTTCAAGAAAGCCCCAAAAGTCGCCTAATGAGCTGATGGTTAGTGCTCTATTATCAGTAGGCCCATTGACTTGAGCGGCAGTCACATCAACAGCAATAACAATATCAGCGCCCAAGTCGCGTGCGCTGTCAACGGGTACGAGGCTGACCACGCCACCGTCAATATATTTTTTGCCGACTTTTTCTGGAATACGCGGGGCAATAAAAATATTGGGCACGCTACAGGATGCTTGGACAGCAAGCCCTGCATTACCTGTGGTAAAGACGGCTTTTTTTAGGGTGTTTTTTTCTGCTGCAATGGCGGCAAAGGCAATTGGAAAGTCTTCTATGACTTGTCCGCGAACTTTTTCATTCACAAAGTTTTTGAGTTTGATGCCTTCGACAAAGCCTTGATTGGACAACGTAAAGTCCGTCAACTGGCTATCGGTGGTGGTCAGTGCCAACTGCTCAAGCTGTAACGGCGTGTATCCACTGGCATACAGGCTACCGATTAAACTGCCGACACTCGTGCCGACGATCAGGGTAGGTTTGATGCCATTCTCTTCCAATGCCTTTATCACACCCACGTGGGCAAACCCTTTGGCACCGCCGCCACCCAAGACCAATGCGACGCTAGGTAACTTCACGATAGGCTCTGGCGTTTTAGGTATTTGAGCAGTGGGTGTTAGGATGCTGCAAGCACTGACGCATAACCCAACTATGGCAAGCATGCTAAGACGTAATATACTTAAACCTTGATGAGACGGTCGATATAGAGCAGAGTCTGACATAAAAAACACCTTATAAAATGACCGTAGTTTATAAAAACCATGATGCAGAAAAGCCATGTTGTAGAAAATAAGACAGCTACTATTTATATAATAGATGTAAACAAGTTGTTTTAAAGAGTTTTGCAGTCATGACGGAATAGCTTAGCATAAGTCATTGACTGTTCAGCTATAATGAGATGAATCGATGTTTATATTTTGCTGTTTTTACGGGTCGTTTTATGACAATCTTTCTTAGGTGAGTTATATTTAAAACAGCCGATGACATAGATAAAAATAATAAATAACCTTGTTAGGATCTTTGATGCCAGTATCGATGAATGTTTCTTCAGCCAATTCAGCAGACCATATAAGGCCTGACTTGCCACTCTCGGCGTTAGATATGCCAGTGACAGCGTTGGCAGGTGTTGGGACAAAGGTAGCTGAGCAATTGGCACAATTGAATATCAAGCGGATATTTGATTTGCTACTGCATTTGCCGCGTGATTATGAAGATCGCAGTCGACTGGTATCAATCGCAGAAGTGGCGCACGGACAGTCGGCTATGATTACCGGACGTGTGGTCCATGTCGATACTAAACGTAGCGGCATGACCGTAACTGTGGACGATGATACGGGCACCATAGCTTTGCGGTTTTTTAAAGTCTATCGTGGTCTGGTACAGACCATGAATTTGGGAACGCGCTTACAGCTATTTGGTGAGGTCAAAGTCAGCCGTTACGGCAAGCAAATACATCATCCTGAATATCAGGTTATCACTGACAATACAGTCATGACCGATCCGGGATTGCAGCCTATTTATCCTACTGTCAAAGGCTTACATCAAAACAAGCTGCGCACTTTAATTAAACTGGCATTGCAGACGGTTCGTAGTCAGGGTCTACCGATGACGCTATTTACGGCTGAAGACTTTGCCGTCGTGGCGGATCTACCCTTAGTACCTTTTGAGCCAGCTAAGCCAATCGTGTTAGAAGCCCCATTGCCAGAAGATATTTTTTCGACGCTCGCGAATAGTGTGCCTGATCATGTGATTAGCAATAATGTGAATAAGCCCACTGCGTCCATTTACAACGTCAATAACGATGTCCATAGCGCAGCTGCTCGCATCGCTCATAGAAATGTCTACAACTTAACGATATTTGAAGCGTTAGTTCTGCTACACACACCGCCCACTTATACTAATGCAAGCCAGCAATACAAACTGTTGACCCAACTGACTGCGCGTACTCACGCTGCCTGTCAGCGCTTGATTATCGAAGAGTTGACCGCCCATCAGCTCAGCCTGTTGTACCGTCGTCAGCAGCTGCATCAGCACAAAGCACCCAAATGTACGACCCACAGTCCGCTGGCTGATAAGCTATTTGGTGCATTGCCGTTTGATCTAACAGGTGCACAAAAACGAGTGATGAAAGACATCACGACTGATATGGCAACCTCTATCCCAATGCTACGACTGGTACAAGGTGATGTGGGCGCTGGCAAGACGTTGGTTGCAGCAGGAGCGGCGGGCTATGCGCTGGACAGTGGTTGGCAGGTGGCAGTCATGGCACCGACTGAGATTTTGGCAGAGCAGCATCTTGTGAACTTTAAACACTGGTTTGAGCCGCTGGGTATTGGTGTCGGCTGGCTCGCTGGTAAGCAAACTGCCAAACAGCGCCGCGAAGCATTGGAAGCGGTTGCGGAAAATACGGTACAAATCGTCGTTGGTACCCATGCCTTGTTTCAAGAGCACGTTGAGTTTGCTAAATTGGGACTTGTCATCATTGATGAGCAGCATCGATTTGGCGTTGAGCAGCGCATGGCATTGACCAATAAAGGCGTGGCCAATAGTACGCCGCATCAGCTAATCATGACGGCAACCCCGATTCCGCGAACGCTTGCCATGAGTGTTTACGGTGATATGGATACCTCTATCATTGATGAGTTGCCGCCAGGACGTACCCCCATTACCACGGTGACCATCGATCGTAATCGCCGCGATGAGGTGATCGAACGCATTGCCGTGAATTGCGAAGCGGGCAGGCAGGCATATTGGGTGTGCTCCTTAGTAGAAGCATCTAGCGTGCTCGATGCACAAGCAGCTGAAGCCACGTATGAAGATTTAAATGAGCGCTTAGACATTCGCATTGGCTTAGTACACGGCAAAATGAAATCTGCGGATAAACAAGCCATCATGCAGGCGTTCAAGGCGGGTGATTTGGATTTGTTAATTGCCACAACCGTGATTGAGGTGGGGGTTGATGTGCCCAATGCGTCGCTCATGGTGATCGAAAATGCGGAGCGTCTAGGGCTTTCACAATTGCATCAGCTTCGCGGGCGCGTTGGGCGCGGCTCAACCAAGAGCTTTTGTGTATTGTTATACCAAAAACCATTATCAGAAACAGGCACAGAGCGTTTGAACGTGCTACGTGATAGCACTGATGGTTTTGTTATCGCTCAAAAAGACTTAGAGCTGCGCGGACCGGGTGAACTGCTCGGTAAACGTCAAACAGGCAATGTTGGCTATTATTTGGCTGATTTGATACGTGATGAGCAGTTATTTGCGATTGCGCAGCGCTTGGCAAAGCACTTGATTGCAGACCCTACCAGAAAAGCAGATGTCAGCCAACTGATTCACCGCTGGATGCCAGAGGCAAGTCGTTATACCAATGCCTAGTTCATACATCAGTGAGGTAAGCAGTTATGTGGTTAGTGCTGGCTTTCGTCATGACAATGAATGATATAAGATCATCCTGATACTGAGAGTAAAAAAGAGCAAAAAAAGAGGACAGCCATTGCCATCCTCTTCTATTTATTACAGCCAATTGCTACACCGTTTAAGCTATTTCATTTTTTTTGCTTTTTTCAATGCTTTCTTAAGCGCTTTGAGGTCTTTATTTTTTTGCTTAATCTTTGCTTTGGTGTCTTTAATTTCTTGTTTGAGCTTTTTCACCTCTGATTTATTAGCCATGATGGTTTCCTTTATTAATAGATTTAGAACCATAATGACAAATCCCCTCATAAATACAAGCCGAAACTGTAGGGCGTCTGTATCGCTGGGTTTTATGACTGATGATTTTGAGAGGCGTTATCTTATGTCATGCCATTCATCATCTCAGTATGTTTGGTCATGAGTATTGACGATCTAAATGTGAAATAGCACGCTGTGAAGCGTTTAAGCCTAGAATTGATAGCGTCATATACCTACATCATCTGCTTTTATTTAACACTCGTATCATCGTTTTTAGTGATAATATCTTGATGAAGTTCAATATCTTAATAGTATCTTATGCTGGGTCGGCGGCTGACTATGCGGATACTTAACAGGATTGACCCCATTGAGCGTTAGTCTACAATATTAAAAGCGACTATCAACAAGATCTGCCTGCCCCACTTTGTTTCCTTTATACCTTTTACGGCGCTAGCGAGTACTGTGCTTATTTATAGAGACCGACTATGAGTGACTTTAAAGACCCTGATAATAAGCAAGAACCGACTAGCGGACAGCAAACCAATATTGAGACACCTCAACACGCTGAGCTACCACCGTATCGTCAATCTGATGCCTTATCTAAAAACTCTCCTGCAAAAATGCCACTATGGTTGTTGCCAGCATTGGTTGCGGTGCTGGTGATTGGATTTGTGCTAGGTAAGTATTGGGGCGGTAGTGCAGACGAGTTACGAGAGGAGCCAGTCGCCTCTAGTGGTGTGGCAGGTGGCAATGAAGCTGATAGCACTGCGAGTACGGAGCAGTCTGTTTTGTCAGTAGAAACCGTCAGCCCAAGCCAAGATGATATCGGTCGCACACTTAGCGCTGATGGCACCATCAACGCCAAAGATATCGCTAATGTCAGCGCAAAAGTCAGTGGTGTGGCCATCGAGCGTGTATTGGTCGAAGAGGGCGACCGCGTGAGAGCGGGGCAAGTGCTCGCAATGTTTGATACTGATGCGATGGAGCAGCAAGTGCTGCAAGCTGAGGCAGATGTGGCAGAGGCAGAAGCCACACTTGCCAACGCCAGCGCCGATGCGGCCCGCGTATTGCCACTCATCGATATTGACGCCATTAGTAAACAAGAAGCCGATCGCTACCGTACTTCTGAGGTACGTGCCCGTGCAGCGTTGCAAGCATCCAAAGCCCGTTTAAGCAATCAGCGTTTGACCCTTGATAATGCCACAGTGGTTGCCCCTGTTAGCGGTATTATTAGTGAAAAAATGATCGAGGTTGGGCAGGTTGCAGGTGGTGATCCATTATTTACGATTATCAAAGACGGTATATTGGAATGGCGAGCAGAGTTAGATCCCAAGCTTGTCGGCGATATCAATATTGGTACACCCGTACGAGTCGCTCTACCGGGCGATGATGCCGTGATGGGACAGGTGAACCGTATCGCACCGACGGCAGATAATAATCGCCAAATCACGATTTATGCGAGCCTCGCGGCTAATTCAAAAATTCGCGCTGGCATGTATCAGACAGGCGAGTTCCTACTCGGTAGTGCCAGCACTCAGACGATTCCTAATAGCGCTATCGTCAGTAACGATGGTTATGACTATGTGATGCTAGTGACTGATTTGACCACGACAGATGGTAAATCAATGGGACGTATCAAACAACAACGAGTGACCTTAGGCGAGCGACTTGGTGAAAACGTCGCCGTGCTAGAGCCATTGCCAAGTGACAGCCATATTGTGCAGCAAGGCGGTAGTTTCTTAAATGATGGAGATTTGGTGCGTATCGTTAATGGTGTGGGCCAAGCCAGTACCGCCGTCAATACAGCAGCGCAGGCACAATCATGAGCCTAAACGTCTCCGCTTACTCGATCAAAAACCCGCTCGTCGCAATCTTGCTATTTGTACTCCTCACATTAGGGGGTATTTATGGCTTTATGAAAATGAAGGTGCAGCAGTTTCCGGATATCGACCTGCCCGCTGTAGTGGTGACAGTCACGTTGCCGGGTGCCGCGCCCTCGCAGCTCGAAAACGATATTGCCAAGAAAATTGAAAACAAACTGACCAGTATCGAAGGCGTAAGTCATATCCGCACCACGTTGCAGACTGGTGCTGCGACGATGGCGACCGAGTTTGTATTAGAAAAAGACATTCAAGAAGCCGTCGACGATGTACGCTCGGCGGTGGGTGAAGTACGTGGCGATCTACCCGCTGCTGCTAACGATCCTATTATTACCAAGGTATCTACCGCAGGGTTCCCAGTAGTCACGTACTCTGTGGCTTCTGACAATATGAGCGTAGAGGATCTGTCGTGGTTTGTGGATGATACGGTCACCAAGCAGCTCTCTGATATACCGGGTGTTAGTACCGTCAGCCGTGTTGGCGGGCTTCAGCGCGAGATTACCGTTGCCGCTGATCCGATTGCGCTGAGTGGTTTGAAATTACCCATCTCTCAGCTGTCGCAGCAAATTGCGGGTATCCAGCAAGACAGCTCTGGCGGTGAGGCAGAAGTCGGAAATACGACGCAGACGATCCGTGTCCTTGGCGCCGTTGAGCGGGCCCGTGAGCTGAATAATTTGCAGGTGGCGGTGCCTACTGGCGGGACGCAAGAGCTCGGACGGATGGCAAAGATCACCGATGGCGCCGCTGACCCAAGCTCTATTGCTAAGCTTGATGGTAAAACAGTAGTGGCATTTAACATCACTCGCTCGCGCGGTGCCAGTGAAGTCGATGTCATGGCGCTGGTTGATGATGAGCTTGCCAAGCTGACCGCTGATACTGGCAATATTAGTATCGAAAAAGTCTATGATCGAGCGACACCTATTGCTGAGGATTATGAAGCCTCTCTACGGATGTTGATCGAAGGTGGTATTTTAGCGGTCGTCGTCGTATTTTTATTCCTGCGTAATATTCGAGCGACGATTGTTGCCGCTGTTGCTTTACCTTTATCGGTGATTCCTACCTTTTTGGGCATGTATCTCTTTGGCTTTAGCCTCAATATTATCTCCTTACTGGCTTTATCACTCGTCATTGGCGTACTGGTCGATGATGCGATCGTTGAGGTCGAAAACATCATACGACATTTGCGTATGGGTAAAACCCCTTATGAAGCGGCGATGGAGGCGGCTGATGAGATTGGTCTGGCGGTGGTTGCCACGACCTTTACTTTGATTGCGGTGTTTTTGCCGACAGCCTTTATGGGCGGTATCGTTGGACAGTTTTTCCGACAGTTTGGTTGGACGGCAGCATTATCCATTTTTGCCTCACTCATGGTGGCGCGTTTGATCACACCGATGATGGCGGCATACGTGCTTCGACCTGAGAAAAACCACGTCGAAAAACAAAGCGCGATGATGGGATACTATCTCAAAATTGTCTCGTGGACATTGCGTCACCGCTGGCTGACTATGGGGGCAACGCTGGTATTGTTTGTGGCCTCATTAGGGCTGGTGAAACTGCTGCCAACTTCCTTTATCCCTGATAACGATATCGATCAGACACGCGTGGCGATTGAGCTGACGCCTGATGTGGCATTAGAAGATACAGAGCGAGTGGCTGCGCTTGCCCGTGAGCGGATCCTAGCCATGCCTGAGGTGACGAATATTTTTACCTCAGTCGGAGAGGCGCAGGCGTCAATGGGTGCGTCGGACGGTGGTGGCGGTAAAGCTGAAAACATCGCGGGCTTAGATATCGTACTGGCCCCACGTGCAGAACGAGGCACCAAGCAAGAGATCGAACGTAAAATTAGCCAGCTCATGACCGAAGTACCCGGTGCTCGCTTTACCGTTGGGCTATCGAGCGGCGGGGAGAGTGGTTATAACTTTTCATTAACCAGCACCAACCCGCAATTGCTCGAGCAGACTGCACAAAAAATCATGACTGAGATACGAGGTTTGCCAAGCGCAGGCGCGGTGACCAGCGATCGCAGTTTGCCGCGTCAAGAGCTCACGGTGACGCCAGATAGACTGGCGATGGCTGACAAAGGGGTGACGACGCAAGACATTGCGACCACGTTGCGTGTGGCGACTGTTGGCGATTATGAGCAGCGTTTATCTAAGCTCAATCTTGATACGCGTCAGATTCCTATCGTGGTGCGTCTACCCGATGTTGCCAAGCAAAACGTCAGTCAGTTAGAAGGCTTATATGTGCCGAGTACCATGCCTGCAGGGCAAGGGGTACGAGTGGGCGAAGTCGCAGCGCTCGATTTTGGGACAGGGCCTGCGCAGATCAGCAGGCTGGATCGGGAGCGTGCGATTAGCATCACAGTGCAACCAGCGGATGGCGAGCTAGGTGATCTAGTACAAGCGGTCAAATCCGTGCCAACGATGCAGCAATTACCGCCTTCGATTACCATCATTGATCAAGGTCAAGCCGAAAATATGGCGGAGCTGTTTAGTGGGTTTATCATTGCGATGTCGGTGGGTGTGGTCTGTATCTTAGGCGTTCTTATTTTATTATTTGGCCGTTTATTACAGCCATTTACCATTTTGATGGCACTGCCGTTATCGATAGGCGGCGCGTTTGTGGGTTTGGTCATTACCAATAGTAGTCTGTCGATGCCGTCGATGATTGGCTTTATTATGCTCATGGGTATCGCAACCAAAAACTCAATCCTACTCGTCGATTACGCGCTGATTGCTCAGCGTCGCGGGCTGGCGCGTTTTGAGGCCATTATGGATGCCTGTCGCAAGCGTGCGCGGCCTATCATCATGACCACCATTGCGATGGGTGCAGGCATGTTACCCCTGGTCTTTGGTTGGGGTGATGCCGATCCTACGTTTAGGCGACCGATGGCGGCCGCCGTATTGGGCGGGCTAGTGACCTCAACGCTACTTAGTCTGGTAGTCATCCCAGTGGTTTATACACTGATGGATGATGTGTCAGGATGGTTTGCCAAATGGCTGGTGCCACATGGGAAGAAGAGAAGCCCACATATTTAACATACTGCAATACACAGTCATCATGATGATAATGCACCCCATACATGACTACCACGTATGGGGTTTTTTGATACATCTCACAACCAAACTGTCATAGAACCCATATGCCTTTTTACCTATCGTCTAATTGTCTGATATATCAATACGTTATAGTAACGCCATTATCAAGCCGTATTCTATGATTTGTCTTCAGGAGGCATCTATGAAACTAACCACCATCACTTTAAGTATGGTTGCCGCCTTGTCATTGACCAGCTGTGCCACGCAACAAGCGACCAGTACCGACTGGACACCCTATTTCAAATCGATGCAGACAGATTGTGACTATCCTAACCCGACAACCAGCAGCTTGCCCATACTGTATCAGCAGTCCATTATTGATACCGATACACGTATCAAACCTTACAATTCGTCTGATGAGGAGCAACTGGAGCATTTGGACGAAACCATCACCACTTACACGCTAAATAACGCGACCGCCTTTGGTAAACAGCTCTCAAAAATTGAATATCTCAGCGGTTTTGAATGGTCGCATTTAAAGCTGTATTTTGCCAATAACCCACAGTCACTACGCAGCGAATTCACGCTGCCTGTTGATAAACATGATATTAACACCGTAACCAAAAACGACAGTAGTGGCTATCAAGTGACGGGCGAGGGCTACAAGCATTTAACCTTTGATAAAAAAGACAACAGCATTACCTGTGGGTTTGGGGTGTAGCGAAGAGCAAGGTTTTTAGTGACCGATATATTTGAGCGTTTTCATACGTAAAGACTTAAGCCTCAAGATAGCAGTGCTGTTATCTTGGGGTTTCTTATATATAGAGATGTAATTTATTCAAAAAAACAAGCAGGTTATTTTCTGAACATGAATAAAATTCATCTTATACTAAGTTTATATCGTTTTTATTCATGTTAAGGATTTGGTTTAATATACCCATACAGACATTTAGTATTATCTCAATTTGTAGGGTAGGAATCACCATGACTAAGCCTTTTGCATGTTCAATCAAGCACATTCGTTTTGATGAAAACTATCAGCCTGCCAGCAGCACGCGCATGACGACCAACTTTGCCAATCTGGCGCGCGGCGAGCAGCGTGAAGACAATCTGCGTAAAGCGTTGACCATGATTAACAACCGCTTTAACGCGCTGGCACATTGGGATAACCCCAATGCCGATCGTTATTCGATCGAAGTCGACATTGTGTCTGCTAACATGGATATCGAGGGCAATGGTAATGCCTTTCCTGTGATTGAGATGCTACAAACCACCATCGTGGACCATAAAGAAAACAAGCGCATCGATGGCATGATTGGCAACAGTTTCTCATCTTACGTGCGCGATTACGACTTTAGCGTGGTGCTACTGGAGCATTTTAATAAGCACCCAAATACCAAAGCGCCTGACGACTTTGGCGACTTACACGGCAAATTGTTTCAATATTTATTGAACTCAGAGGCCTACAAAGCCAACTTTAACAAACAGCCTGTGATTTGCTTGAGTGTCTCAACCAGCAAGACCTATTACCGTACCACCAATGTGCACCCCGTATTGGGCGTGGAATACAAGCAAGACGAGTATTCATTGACCGACGATTATTTTTACAAGATGGGCTTAACCGTGCGTTACTTTAAGCCTGAAGGCAGCGCTGCACCATTAGCGTTTTATTTTGCGGGTGATTTGACCAGCGACTATACCGATCTTGAGCTTATCAGTGCAATCAGCACCATGGAGACCTTTCAAAAGATCTACCGCCCTGAGATTTACAACGCCAACTCAAGCGCGGGTCAGGTCTATCAGCCAAGCCTAAAATACCAAGACTACTCGCTGACGCAGATTGTTTATGACCGTGAAGAGCGTAGTCAGATGGCGGTCAAACAAGGCAAATTTACCGAAACGCATTTTATCAAGCCTTACCAAGATATTCTTGAAGCATGGGCGGCCAATTACGCTGTAAACAAGAACGTCGCTTAAAAAATCCAAATATAAAAGCGCACGCTATAATACCTAAAATAGAGACATCTGAAATAGAGAAGACAATACGACATGACTTTATTATTACCGACCTCTACCGCTGGCAGCTTGCCAAAACCCTCTTGGTTGGCAGAACCTGAAAAAATTTGGTCGCCGTGGCAACTTGACGGTGAAGAATTGCTTCAGGCAAAACAGGATGCGCTGCTAGTATCGCTACAAGAGCAAGTGCAAGCAGGCGTCGATATCGTCAGTGACGGTGAGCAGACCCGTCAGCACTTTGTCACTACCTTTATTGAGCACTTAGACGGCGTGGATTTTAACCAGCGCGAAACCGTGCGTATCCGCAATCGATATGATGCCAGCGTACCGTCAGTGGTGGGTGCCGTGAGCCGCCAAAAACCTGTGTTTGTAGAAGATGCCAAGTTTTTACGTAAGCATACTGACAAGCCGATCAAATGGGCATTGCCTGGGCCGATGACCATGATCGATACGCTGTATGATGGTCACTACAAGAGCCGTGAAAAGCTGGCATGGGAGTTTGCAAAAATCCTCAATCAAGAAGCCAAAGAATTAGAAGCGGCAGGCGTAGACATTATTCAGTTTGACGAGCCTGCGTTCAACGTGTTTTTTGATGACGTCAATGACTGGGGTATCGCTACGTTAGAGCGCGCTATCGAAGGCTTAAAGTGCGAAACGGCGGTACATATCTGCTACGGTTACGGCATCAAAGCCAATAACGACTGGAAAAAAACGCTGGGCTCAGAGTGGCGTCAGTATGAGCAAGCGTTTCCTAAATTGCAGCAGTCCAATATCGATATCGTCTCATTAGAATGTCAAAACTCGCATGTGCCCATGGATTTGATAGAGCTCATTCGCGGTAAAAAAGTGATGGTTGGTGCAATCGATGTCGCCACTGATGATATTGAAACTCCTGAGGAGGTAGCCGATACGCTACGCAAGGCCTTACAATTTGTCGATGCGGACAAGCTGTATCCCTCGACCAACTGCGGTATGGCGCCGTTGTCTCGTGAGGTGGCACGCGGCAAGCTACATGCGCTGAGCGCTGGTGCGGCAATCGTGCGGCAAGAGCTGAGCGTTTAGCAAAACTTAACAAGTTCTGGCTTGTTTAAGCTTATGAGTGGCCTCAGTTAACAAGGTACTTATAGATTTAACGTTTCTCAGGATTGTAGTAATGATAAAAGATATGATTGAAGCCACTGATTTTAGAGATGCCATGGCGCTATTGCCCACGGCGGTCAATGTGATCACCACCAATGGTCCGTCAGGCACTCATGGGTTTACTGCCTCGGCGGTATGTAGCGTCACTGATACACCGCCGACACTGCTGGTATGTATGAATCAAGCCGCGCGCTCACATGGGCATTTTGTGGACAATAAAGTCTTGAGCGTCAATGTGCTTGGTGCCCAGCATGAACACTTATCCAATGCTTTTGCTTCTAAACTAAGCTCAGATGAGCGCTTCGAGCAAGGAGTTTGGACTGAGCTTGTGACAGGCGCGCCTATCCTGAAAGGTGCGCTGGTGAGCTTTGATTGTGAGATTGAGCACATTCAAGAAGTGGGTACGCATAGTGTGCTGATGTGCCGAGTGGTCGCTATCAAACCTCCAGAATCCCCAAGCGGGCAAGGGGAAAGCTTGGTCTATTTTAACCGTGCTTATCATTACGTAGGTCAAGTTGAGCTTGTATAAGTCATAACTGGCATTAATATAGAGCACTTGCTCAGAAAATAAATCTATATAAGAAGACACTATCCCGTGGAACTACTCATTTTTTTAATCATAGGTGCACTAGCAGGGTTTGCGGCCGGGCTTTTCGGCGTGGGCGGTGGCACCATTATCGTACCGCTGTTATTTATCGTCTTTACCCAAATGGATTACAGTCCTGATACGGTCATGCATCTGGCACTAGGCACCTCACTTGCCACCATCATCGTCACCTCTATCAGTTCGCTCATGGCGCACAATAAAAAGGGCGGCGTCATGTGGCCGGTCTTTAAAAATCTAGCACCTGGTTTGGCGCTAGGGTGTTTTTTGGGAGCAGGGATAGCAGGGCAAATATCAGGGTTATATCTGCAGCTGATTGTCGGGGTGTTTTTACTGTGGGTCGCTTATAGAATGTTTACCGCTGGTAAAAGACGTACACATATGAATGATGCGAGTCATACGCCTGTGGTATTACCGTCTAAACCCAAGCAACTTGCGGCAGGTGGTATTATTGGTGCGGCCTCGGCCATTTTTGGTATTGGCGGTGGCAGCTTAACGGTGCCGTATCTTACCCGTTATAATGTGGTTATGCAAAAGGCGGTAGGCACGTCGGCGGCGTGTGGTTTGCCTATTGCCATTGCTGGTGCGCTCGGCTTTATGTTCTTTGGTATGCAGCAGCAAGTTGATGTACCCAATACCATTGGCTTTGTGCATATTTATGCCTTTTTGGGCATTGCGAGTATGAGCTTTTTTACCGCTAAAGTTGGGGCAAAAGTTGCTCATATGCTCTCACCGCCACTGTTAAAGAAGTGCTTTTCGGTATTGTTATTCGTAGTGGGACTTTATTTTCTTTATAAAGGGTTGGTTTGAAGATTTGGATTGGTGTGTTTGAAATATGAAGACTAAGAACGATATGATATTGCTTAATATTGAAAATCACGCCTAGTTTAGTAATCTGTTATAAAATGCTACTTTTCTTGCTTGCTGTGACTGCGTCTCCAGAGGCTGCGAAAAATAGCGTTTAATCTTGCTATACCATTTTTATAATGGTTTCACTATAACATCCATTATATTCTTAGCGGTTTTCTTTGGTTTAGAAGCTATTAGACTTGAGACTGTCAGGTAAGTTTCATTAACTATAGTTAGCTGAATGTAAAACTGTTATGGATTTAAACGCGCTACTGGTATAAATTTTACTTGCGTGCTGCGTTCCCAGAGGCTGCGCAACATTCATCCCAGTAGCGCTATGACATTTTTAGAGTGTATCGACTATATCGAAAATTCTATCTAAACATCAAGAATGATGCAGGTTGTGGTGGCATGAGCATACAACTTGCCATCAGGCCCTACAATTTTTCCTTCAGCAGTTGCTGTTCTTCGACCAGCATGAATGACTTTGCCTTCAGCCCGTACTAAAGGTGTTGCCACTGTCAAAGCTCGCACCATATTTACTTTTATCTCTAAAGTTGTGTAGGTTTTTCCTGCTGGCAAAAGGGTATGGACAGCGCAGCCAACAGCGGAATCTAAAAGCGTGCAGAACCAGCCGCCGTGGACTGTACCCAATGGGTTGTAATGATGAAGCTTTGGACGCCCTTGAAAAACGGCAATACCTTTTTCCATATGAATAGGAGTGTAGTCGAGCGTTAGACCAATAGGAGGATGAGGCAGCTCTCCTGCAAACATAGCATTAAAAATGTCCATACCGCTGCGAGTGGTTAAGTCTGATAATGGAATGACGTCAGCGTCACCTAGCTTTTCTCTAATGAGTGCTTCTTCTGTTTCCCATGTTGCTATAGTTTCTTCAACATTCATTTTCAATTCCTTAAAACGATAAATAAGAGGTTAGCTCATTCTTATAAAGACCAAAGTTTTATCAATTAGTGTTCTTAATGTTTGCTTTTATTTTTAAAATACATCGTTACATAGCCGATTAACCAAAAAGCACATATTGCTTGAAACCAGATAAGACTGTGCATGGTGATCGTCATAATATTATCAGTCTCAACATTGTAGTGTAGTAATGACAATAAACCCATCAAGGCATACAAATAAAGCCACCAATACCCCTTGCTCATCTGGCTTTTGACAGCCACGATCAAGCCGTAGATACCGATTGGTGTCATGACGAACCAAAAAGCATCTACCAGATGAGGGGATAACCAATCAGGCTCAGGATAGTGGTCAAAATAAACCACATTATGAACATAGTGCAAAATGCTCGAGAACACACTAAGTAATACAATGAAAATCAGGGTCTTATAGTGTTTGTAACGATTTATCATGGTGTACCTTGTTGATCGTCTCTAAAATATCTTGCCAAATATGAGTGTTTTTGCTTCTAAAATAGCCAAAATGCCCAATTGATTGGTCTGCTCCCTTGCTAATGGTATAGCGTTTAAAAGTGATGGGTTGATCGCTAGTCACATTTTTCCAAAAATTATGCAGGTTGCGTTCAGTGCAGATTTCATCATCATCGGCAGTGAAGACGAAGGTTGGCACATTAAAATTCTTGTAAGTCCCAAGGGGAATGGTTTTTCCATAGAATTTTTCTGAGAAAAACAGCTCTTTTTCTCGGCACCAAGCTCCCCATTCCTCTGTAAAACCAGCAGGTAAATCTTCCATGAGTTTGAAGCTTTTAGCCGGCACATAATTAAAGACTTTATTACTAAGCGGTGCTAAAAAACGGAAAAAGAAATTGGCTTTAAGGCGATAGCGAGGCGGCATATAGCTAAAGTATCCTGCTGAGACAGCCACTGCGATTAAGGCATCCAATTGATCAGCATTATGAGCAAGACCTACCTGTTGACCACCAGTACTATGACCCACACAATACAAGGGTAAATCCTTAAATAGGCGCTTAGCTGTATCGATGGCAGCTGGAATGTCATAGCGTCCGATATCAGAATACTGATAATGACACTCCTTTAGATGACTTATTTTAGAATCGCAAAACCCTCTGTAATTCCAAAGAATGACATGAAAACCATGCTCTCTTAAGTATTTAGCAAACGGCAAATAATAAGAAGTTTTAGTAGCGGTTCCTGGATTTATTAGAACAACGGCCTTAGGGTTATTCGCTTTATAGAGGGTTGCACGCAGCTCGACGTTGTCGTCCGTCAGAATATTTATATCCATAAAAGAACCTACTTGTTGTTAATTAACGCCTACTATAAACTATGGACATTACTCCACAGTCAAGCGTTAATTGAGGGTGCTCGATAATGAATATAAAAGAATTAACTGAAACAGTCGGACTAAGCAGAGATACGATCCGTTTTTACGAGAGGGAAGGATTAATTTCGTCACCATCTAGAAAATCTAATGGTTATAGAGATTACGATAACAGGATTGTAGAACAGCTCAATATGATTATTATGGCGAAGGAGTTAGGTTTCACCTTAAAAGAGATTAGAGAGCTAACAGAGCTATTGTATTCAAACAACCTGACCCAATCACAAATGGGTGAAAAGCTTCTAGAAAAAAACAAGCAAATTGAAGTTAAGATTCTAGAGTTATCTAAAATGAAAGCGTTAATAGATGATGCATTAAAAGGCATGTGTTCTTATAAGGATAAGCTAGCTCTTTAATCTAAGTTATGAAAGGTCCCGATACAGTACCTCCAGGTCTCAAATCATCTAAACCAATATCATGGGATAAAATTGACTCACTGCTATTTACTGCCTCAATCTTGTACTTTGCTTGAGGGAACTCAGACTTCATGAACTCAGCTATCTCTTCCTTGGTTGCTGACATAGGGCTGTAGTGGTGTGTTCGTTTAGTCTTGTGACCAAAGACACGATGAGATCTTCCAAGTGAGAATATATCAGCTATTTTGACAAATGGCTGATAATCTTTCGAAGACTCAGTTGTTGTGGGTCCTTTTCTATTTTTGTTATTCACAAAAAAATCCTTTGCCACCTCGTTGATACAAGATAGCAAAGGATGAATCCTCACACAATAGTGTGACGGGTAATTTATTAATAAAATTATTGTCAGCGAGTAATAAAGATTCATACTGATATGATTGTAAAGTATTGATTTCACTACTCGTCAATTAACATTAAAAATAATAAAGTATCATACTGGATGATAGTAATCAGAACTTTAAGTTGCATTTTGGAGTAATAAAGTATCATACTGAGAAAGTACTAATATATACTATACTCAAATCATTTATCTTAGCTGAATAACTAGGGTGTGTATAGAATTCAAATCAGGGGCAACCAGATAAAGACACAAGCAAGCATTATCGCTGCTGCATAGCTATCTTTGAGCTTATCATATCGCGTGGCAATGCCCCTAAAATGTTTCAACCTAGCAAAAGCGTTTTCTACCAAGTGACGGCAACGATACAAATACCAGTCTAGTGTGTCATTGTTGCTATTTTTAGAGTTCGACTTAACGGGTATGACTGACTCAGCACAGTGCTTGAAGATACACTCTCTAATATCACTACTATCGTAGCCCCTGTCTGCAATCACCGCTTTAGTCTGGTTATTAATCGTGCTATCTATCAACGTCTTTGCCATCTTAGCGTCATGCACTTGCCCACCTGTCAGCTCAACATGTATAGGGTTACCACAAGCATCGACCACTAAGTGCAGTTTGCTGCTATTACCTGCAACACTTTTACCAATGGCCTCATCAAGATGACTGGCTGCGCCTGAACTATGCTGATGAGCTTTGACCACGCTACCGTCTATAAATAACCATTCACTATCATAGTTTGCTGTGATTATTTTCATGAGCTTTTGCCATTTACCGGTTTTACGCCAATAACGGTATTGATGATATATGCGAGACCAATGACCGAAATAAGAAGGTAAGTCTCGCCATGGACAGCCTACTCTTATGCGGTACAACATGCCTTCAACGGTACGTCTTAGATTGGGCTTGTTATATACGTTAATTTGTCGCAATATAATAAATAGCTTGTGCCAATGTTCATCGTTGAGCTTGGTGCGAGCCATAAGTGACGCCTTGTTTCTTTGTTGTGGTAAACAGTAGAGTAAGGCGTTGCTTATTTTTTTCAATGTTTTCTCAATTCTATACAGCCCCTAATGTTTTAAGCACTTTCTGGGGTTTTATATCACCTATGTCTATATGGGTTCTATCTTAATTCATCTCATATTCTTTAATCGCTCGTTGCACAATTTTACTATTATCATTCGATAACTTGTCAATTCTATATCCCTGCTTAGCTACTTCCGCTCTAACATAAGGCGACTTGTCATCGATCATTACATCTGGCCTATAACCTTGCCTTGCTACAGCTACTCTAACAGCAGTTATTTTGTCTTTATATAATACATCTAGACCATGACCCTGTTTAGCAACAGCTTCTCTCACATAACAAGAGCTGTCTTTTATAAATCCTGATAAATTATACCCTTGTTCAGCAACTTCTCTACGCACACTATCATCTTTATCATTAGCGAGATAACTTAATCGATAACCCGCATGAGCTACCATTCGCCGAACTTCAGCTTTTGAGGATTTAGACAACTCAACCGTCCCTTTTCGCTGTTCAATTAATACTGATGCCCAATGCACAGCACTCCAGACGTCCTCAGGTAGCTCAGATGCTATTTTGTTCCAGTTTTCAAACTCTCCGTAACTTTCTTTGTTATCTTCTAAGTATTTATCTATAGGCACCCAATCTATTTCAGTTTTAAGATGAACTACTTCGCAAAGCTCTTCTACTGATTCTTTTAGATATCTAATATGACCACTTGACCCATCGCCTAGTAGGAAGTAGTTACCAATTATTCGGAAGTAAACACCACTTTGCTCAAAAAAATCAACTTCTAGCATTATCTCTACCTTATATATTATTAGTTGAATGGAAAAATTAAGAATTATACTAGGACTAACTTAGACCTCAGTAGAAAATCATTTCTACATATTCATATGAATTAGCTTAAATGTCGATAATCTTCAATGGAATTTTTCTTGCCATAAGCGTCTCTTGAGGTACAGCTAAATATTTATCACGAATATGCTCAAAGTAGGGTATCAAGCTGGGTAAACTTGTTTGAATAGACGACTGTTTCTTACGATTCTCTTTAACGCTCATCTCGATATATTTCCCAGTCTGCATCCAAGGTTTGTTAGGTAGTATATATCCGTGAGCTTTGAGGGTTTTTGACATCGATTCAGCTATTCTTAAACCAGCCAAGTCATAGTCAGCGAAGATATAGCGTTTACAGTCTTTTTGAGCTAAAGCTTTCAATATAGAAGTTATATTTTTATTACTATGGCCTCGATAGGCCAGTACAGTTACCGCACCAGTCAATCCTTCTACTAGCTTTGCATGCTGCTCATTAAACCTGCAAAATGCATTAAAGTTCTCTATGATTATAATGTTATCGATATTCCAATTAATGAGGTCATTAATTTCCACACCTAAATAGGCATTCTCTTTAGTTTGCTTATGGATATAGTTGTTTGATGCATTAATAATATGTTCTTCTCTACCTAGCAGGCGACAATCAAGAAAGCCCTCGGTAGGTGCTTTACTTAATAACTTATCGTTATTTGTGAGGATTGTATTATCTACACGGTCTTTGCTTTTTAGCTCATTTAAGTTGTGTCTGAGTAGGTCTATCCCTGTTTGAGCTTTTACGATCTCTCTAATACGGCCCCAGCCACCCATATTGATGATCACTTTTCCATTTTCTGTGTAGCCAATGCTGGGATCAAAAGACACCAATAATGCAAGGATATTATCATGGCTTCGATAGGTAGCCACTCTTACTCCCTGCAGCATCTTCTCTTTTAAGTAACCGAGTTTCCCTGCCGTATTTAAGGATTTCTCTAGGTCTACTTCCATATCTGATCCCTTGATGGCGACTCTTCGATTTTATTGAGTTTTAAATATTTGGCATCGATGACGTAGCGTGTATCGCAAGTATCGGAAAGGTATTGTGATTTTAGATAGACTTTATAGTTAAATTGACTTTTAGATTTAATGATTCTGTCATTGATAAAATCACTCTTTACCACTTTTAAGAACAAGGCCAAAAAAGCTTTATATCGTATTTTGCGCTTCAAACCAGACAAATCCCAATACTCTCTAACAGACAAGGCTTTGGTAAAAGGCATATCGCAATTATCGGCCATATATTGCATAACAAGCAATTTTTCAGTGGAGGGTGGTGGTTTCTTATGTTCTCGTTCAAACTCCTCATACTCACCTTTGTATAAATTATCACTCTTGCGTTTGGGCTTTTTAGCGCTAATTTTACTTACCACAGAGAAAAGAAATTCGCTGTCATCTACAGTTTCAATATTGTGCAAAGTGCCAGCCAAAGCCATACCACCAAAAGCTAAGTCTTTATCTACAATATCGTTATATTCAATATCTATCTTTTCAGGAGCAAGTTGATTGTTTCTTAAAGCCTTGCGTAATAGCCAAAGCCTCTTGCTTTTTTTATCTTGCTCTTTTTTTAACCTATCAATTAATATCAGTGTTTTTTGTAAGTGGACTCCCATTTCAATATTAAATTTAGAAATAGAATCCGCCAAATACTCATTCAGTATAGCAGCCGCTGGCGTATACTCGCCATGTAGTTTACGGAGTTCATCCCGACTTAATATCTCTATTTTTTCGAGCTGGAGTTTGATCTTTTTATTTAAACCTTCAAGAATCTGTCTTTTTACCTTAACGTTTGATGTGTTGTTTAGATCAGAATTAATAACATACTCAATATCAGCCATCTCACGTCCAAGATATTCAGCGATGGAGATGCAGATATCTCGTATATTAGCCAAATGCATCATCTCTTCACTTTCATCTTCAAACGAATCTGACTGTATTTGCGCTAGGGCAACCTCATTACTTATCTGATGTTTAGACAGTTCAATATCGGGAGCAATATTTGCATTACGAGACTTTCTATCCAGACTCTTTAAGATTGCTGTAAAGTTTGAGCCTAGGGTAATGTTATTAGGATTGATACTGATAACACCACTGTCTTGTAATATCTGATACTGTTTATGTTTATCGTTGACCAACTCATAGCAGCCATTAGGAGAGTAGGCTTGATAAATCAAATCAGCTTTATCAGTTACAGCTCTACCAAGTGTTCTGATTGTTTCTTCCGATAACCTGAGGCTGACTTTACTCATAACCCAAGCCCTTGTTGCTCAGCAAAGATTTCTTCAGTGGGTTCATCTAATATGTTTTCAGCAATATAATCAAATACATCATATATATAGCCAATTTTTCCTGTTGCTCGATAAATCTTTTTATTGGGTTCAACCAACTTTAGTATTTCGTGCTTCTGGAGTCTTTCTAAAAGAGCAGCTACCTTTTCGTCATTGGGTTTTTTAGAAGCGCCTGTGATCTCAGAAACCTCGTTTAGCATACTTGCAAAATGCTTGTTATTATTTGCTTCTAAAATCAGCTCTGTTTGGCTTAGATTTTCACCAACAGTCAATACACTCCCTTCATCGGCTGTTGATAGGCAAGCAATCATTTCTACTATAGGTGCTATGTCATGATAAATTTCATTAAACTGTTTAACCACTGCTCTTCTATCAGAGTCACTAGGTATATTGTTTAAACCAGCATAAACCTCCCCATCACTGAGGGTGACTAGACTGACCCCAAATGGTTGTAGCTGAGACACCATACGATCATAGGCTACTTTGTTATCTCTTAGATGCCTATATGCCTCTGGATAACTCACAGAGCATATAAATTTATTGTTCATTAACAATCTTAGTATTTCATGCTCTTTCATTAGGAAAACACTCCAAATTCCTCAAGTTCTGAATCCTGAGTCAACATATACATATCATCCGTTTGAGAGATTGAGTACATATTTCTGGTTTTATTGTGATGGCAGGCAATATTATTAGCGAACAAGGGGACAACCTCATCATCTGGATTCTCAGGAGCGGCGCACATTGCTGATATACCAAGTTTTTGTAGCAAGTTTAATAACTCACGAGTATTTTGCGGATCTAACACGCCAATTTCATCAATGAAGAATTTCAGCTCGACCTCATCGCTCGATGTGGTTGATATAACTGAGAGCAAAGAAATATAAATGATGAGCTGAGCAATACGCATGGTGCCATTTGACCCCATATCTTTAAATACCTTTGCTCTTTTGGTTTCCTTGATTTCACCGCCGACCTGTTTGATTCTTAGACTGAAACTAAACTGCTCTGACAGTTTGATATTCATCTGGTTTTGACCAATATAGTCTTGCACGAGTTGTAATTTGGACAGCAGTTCCTGATTAGGCATACGCGTTGTGTCATGGATGTCCTCATTAGCCCATCTTTGATGCGCATCAGTGAAATCAGCCAAGGTGGAATACCATTTGTTTTCTTTGATTCCCGAACTTATAGCTATATGAAGCTCCTCAATGGCTAAAGCTTCTAGTTTTTCACAAACCTCTTTGCATTTAGTATTAATACGCTTCGAAAAATTACTCAAGCTATTATGAGCATCATCTAGCTTTGATTTAAACTCTCTAACTTGGTGAGCTGTGACTCGATACTGGCCAATGAGTGTATCTTTTTTAATTTCATGCTCGTTGTTTAGGTAGTCGCTAAACTTTCTAGCTTGTATGTACCAGTTTTCCTGATCAGGTATGCTGAGTAGGATACTGTCAGACATTAAGCTCTCAAACATAGACCCATTGGTGGTAAAGGGCTTTCTTATGGTCTTTAGTACATAAATACCTTTTTCCATATTCTTTTTGGTGTCGCGAACCAAAGATTTGGCATCGTTCAACACTGCTAAGCTTGCATTATGCAAGTCTTGCAAAGAATGTCCCATATATTCAGGCTCTAAGGTATGGTCTGCAACCAAAGCTTGATCAAAGGCATTACTGGCATTACTTAAGCTTTCTTTGATACTTATTAGATCGGTTTTTGCGCTCTCAATTCGATTGTTAATGATCTTCGCTTTCTCAGCAAGGGATTTGGCATCTTCCTGCTTAGATATCAGAGCTTTATTAAAAGCCGCTTGTTTATCCATTAGCTCAATTGATAGACCATTGCTTTTTTCGAACAGTATAGGTAAATTTCGATATTCTTCATCAATAAACTCATGATAGTGCTTAACGCGGATTTTAGCTTTTTCAGCAACATCTAATTTTGTGGATAGCTGCTGTACTTTAGCTATAGTCTGAGCTATAACGTTATCATCGTAGCCATTTTCATCAATAGCTCTGTCGTGACGTTCTTGAGCCTGATCAGCTTCAAGCTTTAAGCCTTCAATTTCTTTAACGTATTGTTCATTTACCACCTGTTCTCTTTTTTTCTTATCTTCTTTCAATCGTTCAATAGCCAACTTGTGATTTTTTTCTATCTTCTGCTCAGTGTCATTCATCTTGGCGTCAGTAGCCTTGGATTCTGATACTTTGTCATTAATTTTATTTTTAATTTCGTTTAATTGGTTTTCGACATTACTCTTAGCTTCTTCAATTTCGTTTTCAGCTCTTATTTCTAGTTGTTTTTGAGTCGTTTGTTTATTTTCGATATCTTTTTCAGTGTTAACCACATTGGTATTTGCCTTATAGATACCTTCATTGGCTTTTTTCTTAGTAAGCTTGGCCTGATGAATGGTTTTTTCGAGTGATGAGAGTTTGTTCCTGCGTTCTAATACCTCATCCTCTAACACAAGCCTTTGCTCAGTAATACTTTCAAGGGTAAGTAGTTTTTTAGGATTGTTAGTAGTGTCTATTTTTGATGTGTCGAGATAAAGACCATACAGAGCTTCGTCGTCTGATTCTTTAGGTGCAAGCCATTGAGGTGATAGGTCGGAGCGGTTGAATAGGGATGGGTCGATAGTTTTTCGTATCTGATTGATCAAAGGCGAAAGCACTTCATCGGATTCATTTCTCAATAAGAAACTGAGCAATGTGTCATCTTCGAGTAAAGCATATAGGTCATCAATGTTCGAGGTTTTGTCAGCAATATCACTTAATAAGCGTTCATGCTCTTTTTGTAGTTTTTCATACTCATTACTGGTCTTATGTAGATATTTTTCAGCTATTCTTTGATTTTTTATATCCTGATTAAGTTGAGTTTTAGCATTGTCTAAATTTAGTTTCAGGCTCTCTATTTCATTGGTAAGCTCGATACTACATCTAATATTCTTTAATTCTGATTCCAGATTATTTTTATCTATAATAAGCTGTGTATGTTTTTCCTTGATGGCACTAGACTTGATCTCATATTCTTTTTTAATAAGGTTAAGCTTAGTAGACTTATCATCACTTAGACTTGAAAGAGTCTCGTAGTAACCCGTTTTAATCTGCTGTAGCATTAACTCTTGTTGAGAAGATAGTCCACCTTTTTTAGACTCTATTTGCTTCAAATCTTTAGCAAGTTGCTCTTTAATATTTTCGATGATTTTAGCGGCATCTTTCTCGTCTTTGCGTAGAGCCTTGAGTCTCTCCTTTTCATGCTTTATTTGTTCTTCAAGTGACGAGATCTCTCTAATCATATTCTGTAATATGGCCAATGATTGATGATGACCAGGTACACCCTCTTCAAAATCTCGTTTCGCTCTTTCAAGCTTTTCTATCTTAGAGCTCAGATCATATATTTCATTCTGTAATTGGCCTTTCTCTTTATCCCAAGCAATTTCAGTCTTGATAATTGCTTGCACTATAGCTTCCATTGTTAATTTGAGATCATCTTCAATGGTTTTATTTTCTATAATCTTCGTATTAAAGGCTTTGACTAAGCCTTTGAACGTCTTAACTGTTATCGATAAGGCGTTTTGATTAGAAGCATTCTGCTCAACATACTGGCCTAGTTCGTCAAATTTACTTCTAAGTTGTTCAACCTCATTCCATGAGCTGCGATCTGAAAGCCACTTATTGGTATCAACACCTTGAGAGTCTATAGAAATCTCATTATTCTGAACTTTATTCTCTGTCTTCATTGCTTCAACCAAAAACTCACATATTTGATCAAACTCAATTTTACTTTTTAGAATATTGCTAGCGATTAAGGAAAATCCGTAGAAGCTACCTCTACCGACAGCCAGTGAGTAATCAGGACGAAGCGAATTGATGGTCTGTAGAGCTTTAGATGAGCGAATAGAGGCTTTTAAGCGTCTATTCGGACAATTGGATATGATGGCCTCGTAAGCCAGTTGTTTGATATTATTTGAGACGTTAAAACCTTGAGATTCGATTATACTTTTAACTTCTTCAAATTGCCTAAATCTTCGCTGATTGACGGCATCTTTTGTGACGAACCAAGTTTCATTGTATCCAGTATTAATAAAGTTAAAAATTTGTTGCCCCTCACTGCTTCGTCTGAGGATCACACATTTTTTTTCGCCCTGTCTTCTATATTCATATACCAAATAACTGTCATCATAAGGAAGATAAAAGTCAATAAAGCTTTTAACCGCCTCATTCTTTTTAGAAACCTCACTCAATCTAGTGCCAAAAAAAGGAATTACTGCTCCCATCAAGGTGGTTTTACCTGCGCTATTACGTCCAGTAATGATTGTGTTATCACCAACTTCGATAAGGTGGCTTTGGCCTTTAGGGTAACTATTGATCAGCGCGACACGTAGAAGCTTATTCACACGCCTTGTAGCTAATCTCAGATTATCTTCGTTTGCTATGTTTAACGCATCGTCCACTTTTTGCATCTTCAATCCCTTCTATGACATATAAAACCAAGTTTTAAATTCTTGAGTTATTTCAGTCTACTTCATTTCACTTTTATTATGAGTGTCTACAATCATATCAATTTTATCGTATTATTAAGTGCTTTAAGCATCAGCTCTTATTAATAACTCAACAATATACGACAACTGTTGTCGCATTACTTTCTAATCTATTACTAGAGTTATTAAAAAAGCCAAATACACTTAGTATTTGGCCTTAGTATGAGGATCTTATAACAGATTTGGTTCTTTAGGTTTTACACTACTTCAAATCATTGATTGTAATTGAGTAGTTAGTACTTTGCGCACTTCCTAGGGTTGCATAACCCACTTGTCCAATAGTCTGCTGCGGTTTATAAGGACTAAACAGCTCATCGAGAGTGTAATGAAAACCGCCATCCTCTATTCTAAACACGTAATCAAAAAATACCTTTGCCATAGCAGACTGAGGGTGACTAGCGTCACGATAAGACTTGTTAGGATACCAACTACCACTAGATATCTTACCAAAAACCCGTTCGATATTACCTGAAATAGAGTTTGATGCATGCTTTCTAGTAATATTCGGTTTTTGCACGAAGGCAGCAGCACTTTCAACCGCTTTATAGATTATATAGTGCATAACAGATACAGAACATTCAGCTAAACAAGCTCTAAGTAAGCTTATGAGCTTTTCACCAATAGGCGGTGCCAAGTTGTTTAGTTTTGACCTAGTAATCAGATAGCTTAGGCACTCTCCTAGCTGTATTTGCTGACACCACATTTCAAACTGAGTATTGCTGACTAAAGCACTGATATTCTTTTTGGATTTAGTATCTACCATTATTTTAGTCAGGTCATTAGTCTCATAAGCAAACTCAAAAGTTGCCTGATAATAATCAATCTCTAACTCTCTTTCTTCATTGACACTAACATATTCATAGCTCTCTTCAGGAGCCAATAAAAGCAGATTTAGCTTGAAAAGATGGTGAAGTATTTTTTGATCTAGTCCAAAGAACGGTGATAAAAATAGTGATATATTATCGCGCAGAGAGATCGTAGTTTTTAGGTTTTCTGCTCCTAAGCTTTCCATAGCTGCAGCAAGTAAAAGCTTATCTACTTCATTAAGCTCAGTTATTGGCAGGACCTCAGTTAATTGAGTACCTCTGTAATCATTAATATACTGGAGGGCCGCTTGTCTTCGTTCTTCTTCTAAACGCTTTTGTTCAAGCCGATACTCTAGATACTCTTGTTCTCTTGTTTCTTGAAGCACTTTCCAACAACTGTCACAACGCCAACTATCAGGTTTTAATTGAGTCAGCTGTGAACGAGTATAGCAAACCTTAGTTTTACCACATTCTATGCATTGGCAGTCTAGTACGACAAGATGAGCATTTATTTTAACGATACTATGTATATCCTGATACTTAACATCAAACTCTTGACCTATTTCTTTACAGGTATATATAAAACCACTTCGTTTATCGCCTTCTCTTAACCAATACCTCTCACAGATCAGCTTATTAGTTTCTGTTATATCTGACTGATACTCTAGTTTAGTTTCCACGCTCACCTCTCAATACCGACTATATCCCGTGGATATTGTAGCTTACCACTGTGATTATTGCTATCTTTAGCAGTGGTTAATGAAATGACAACAGATGATCGCATGATTGCCTTTGGAAAGCGTGTCCGTGAGGTACGAAAAGGTAAAGGAATATCTCAGGAAAAACTTGCAGAAATGGCAGGTATTGATCGAAGCTATATGGGAAATATAGAGCGTGGTGAAAAGAATGTTACTCTTAAAAAGGCGTATGAAGTTTGTGATGCACTAGAAGTGGATATAAAAGATTTAATTTGAAATCATATTCTCAAAAGACCTAGGTTGGTTATCGATACATGATCAGATAGCAAACCTAGTGTTTAGTAATACTTTCAATATATCAAAAATTATACTTTTGCTCTCTTAGCTTAAATGCAGTATTTCCACCCTCAAGAATTTCACAAATATGCTCTTTTATGGTTTTGGACTCTAAAATAGACGCATGTTCAGAATCAAACTTAACGTTTGATTCGATACTACCGAGTTTATATTCAAACTTTTTACTGCCATTATTAGGAGTTTTAGACCCGTGCTGATTAGCAACTATAATCTGTTCACTATCAGCATTAACTACAACATTAGCATTATGTGTCACTAGGATAATTTGTCTTTTTGATTTCTTCTCTTTAATGTATGTTACAAGTTCTGTATAAATGGCTCTGTTATCTAAATCATCCTCTGGTTGATCTATTATTATCGGACATTTCCTTTCGCTACATTCTAAGCTTAACTTTAGAACTACAAAAGCTTTTTTACCTTGTGACATCTCAATATAACTGTCACCTTCATAAAGAACATCATAGCTAAGCTTAAACCAAGTCGTAGTTAGGAACTCAGAATGAAAACTCTCTTCTGTAAAGCCTGATTTTAGCTTAATTGAACCCTTTTCTAGTGCTTCAATAATATCGATAAAACCTGAAAATAAAGCTTCCACATCGGAAAATTGTAAATTTGCATAATTTTGTGCTTTTTCTGGTTGTTGATTAATATACTTGACTATAAATGCATTAAATTTTTCGCTCTGAAACTTTGGAATAGGTGATATTTCTAAGCTATTATCCTCAAGCACTTTAATCTCTTTAGTTAGAAGTAAGGGCTCTTTATTTATTAAACGCCAATTATCATGAGTTTTAGTTAGAATTACGCTAGATTCATTTCTAATTTCATTGATCTCATCTTCTAACTGCATGATAACTTCAAGCTTTTCATTTTCTCTAGTTTTTTGGACTATTAATGGCTTTATCGACTCAGTAGCTTTAAGGTATTGCTCTATTTGGATAAACCTACTATCTGTATCTATTAAAGAAATTTGCTCCTCATAATAATTCTTAGTAGTATTTAGAGCTAGTTTTGCTGCTTGCTTTAACTCTTCAACTTGGGCTTCAACAAAAATTTCGATATTATTAAGCTTTTCTTCTGTAGTGTTTTTTATATATTGGTAAAAAGGGTTATCTAAAAATGGATTTCTGATTTCTAATACATTTTCTACGGATAGATTACTTATATCTTCTATAGTGCTTTTAAGAGTGCTGAGACTATACTCCAGCTTTTTCAAAGCAGCTTGTTTTTTACTATGTTCTTCAAGCTCATGCTGAGTATAGTTCCCAACACTAGACTTGTTTATTAACTGATTTAATCTGTCAATCTGCTGTGAAATATCGCTTTTATTTCCAATGCTACTTGACTGTTCAAGCTTTTGTTTGATAAGTTCTTGATTACTAAAATAGCTCGAAAGCTGACTAGCATTTTTCTGTTTCAACCCTGCAATTTTTTTATCACTATCTTCATAGACTTTCGGGTTTAATTGGAACAGGATATCTTTAACTATACTTTCAATACCTTCTTCATGTGTTTTATGAAACATATGACCTTGATAAAAATAATCTATAGACCTTGTATCATCTTCCTTATTATCCTGCCAAATTATTTTAATACAATCTGAAATTTCTTGAACATGAGTTTCTGGTTCACCATTTTTCAGAGAACTAGGAGCAACCTTGTTAGCGATACACTGGACTAAGGTAGATTTGCCAGAAGAACGGCCACCAATAATAGCATTAAGGTTTGGATTCAAATAAAGAACGTTATTACCTATGTTTTCATTGTTGATTTCGATTCTATCAATTACCTCGTAATCTAACTTGGGTTCTGGTCTATTTGAGCCTATGTAAACGCGTGTTTCAGGCTCATGAAGTATTTGTTTTAAACCCTCAAAGGTTGGCTCAGCTTTAATCCAACAGTATCGATTCAGATCAGGGTCAAATAGCTTTTCTAAACAATGAGCATCACTACCATGTATACAAGGTTTTAATGAACCATATTTTTTTATTATTTCCTCTTTATCATCAGCTCTTTTGCCTATAAAGTACTCAATATCAGATAGTTTCGGTGAGAAAATTCCGTTAGATGTTCTGTAAATTGTATTCATTAACTCTCTTGGTGGAACCTCATGCTTACCAACGCCTGAAACACCATCTGTTGAGTTATTAGAAACAAATATGAGGCAATTATCAGATAAAATCTTTCTTGAATTTATAGTATCTATGATATCAGTATGACTTATAACCAGTTCTCTTAAGCCAATTTTATAGGCAGTATCGTTATCGATGGCTTTAGAATCATGGTGTCTGCCTAAGCTTGTAACATCATGTCTAGTTAAATTGAACTTTTGCTGCGTATCGGTTGTCATTTCAACTTTCGTCATGAACCCACTTTTGAAATCTTCAATAATCTCTGGATTAAATATTATATGGATATTGACTAGTTTACTCTTTGAAGTAGTTGGAATAATTCTAAGCTCTATATTAGGTATTAGAAATATCTTACTTATCGCATCTTTTTGACATTCAGTGAATGAAGGATGTTTGTTAATATGCTCTTGAAAAATCTTAACTTTTTCAAAGTTTTCAATACTAAAGTAGTCAGTGATACCTATAACCTTAATATCTTTCTCTAAAGCTTTAGCAAACAAATTCTCACAGTATTCATCGAAAGTTATATTGCCAAACTGATCATTTTTGGCAGTTCCTTTTGTATGAACATGTAAATCCCAACGCCCCCATTCTGAACCTCTATACATCTTAAAGTCCTTATTATCCAATGAAATGTTACGGTTACTATTTAGTTTGCTCTCATTATTGACGCATCTTCCTTTATCCAGCCCGATCTAACGCCTTATTAATAATATCCTTCACCAAATCATCCTGAAACTGTGTGCTAAAGCTGACACTAAGTCCATCTGACTCCATTTGATTAAACAACCGCTCAGCATGCTTAATCTTACGGCTTTCCTCTGCTCTCAGATTATCAGATGAGCTGGTATCTTTGGTCTCAATAATTAAATTTAGCGTTTGACCTTTTTCAGTTTCAATGACATAAGCAAAATCAGGTGAGTAAGTACCACCTCCAGCTATCGGTATTCTAATTGAATTGCGAGGGATCTTACTAAATACTGTCACATGCTTTATCTGCTCTTTAATATTCTGCTTTTCTAAAGGCGAATCATAGAAAACATCCTCAAAAAGATAAGCATCATCGGGCTTACCGTTATCATAATGAACACCTAGCTGACCTGATTTTAACTCGAGTAAAGGTGAGCCAGTTGAATCTGTATAGCTGGTAGGATGAACTTGATTAGATATGATGTTATAGCCTATTTCAAACTTCTGCATAGCATTTTGGAACAAATAGAGTTTTATCCCGTCAGCAAACTTACGGATAGTTTGGATGTTCAAGTAGTCATTAATATCTAGACCCTGTTCACCTTTGTCTTTTAGATGTCTGAGAGTAACGAACGCTTTATGTAAGGTTGGCAGTTTTATATACGTTTTTTCAGATAACTGGCGTAAAAAACTGCCGTAACTCATGGTGCTAATTTTTGCGAAGTCATCCTCATCATCATATACGCTCTGATAACCAGCTTGATTATTATGAATATGAAGCTTCGATACTTTTGTTACGAGCCCAGTCTTACTGAAGTTATTAGCAGCAATCTCTTGCTTCAGATAGTCCATAAGCAGGTTTTCGTAGAAATTGACCTCATCTTCAAACTGGTATTCTAAAATAGCACGCTGATTGATCAACTCCCATAGTTCCTTGAGTTCTTCGTATTTACCAATTCTAACCTTAGTTTTGTTTTTCGTATCTGTTTTACTCTTATCGACAACCTTATCTTTTTTCAGCTTCTGAGCAAAAGCGTTGGGATATAGGTCTTTAAGGGCTTGATAACCACCCTCCAAGAACTTCTCGTCATCATCAATTAAGTTTTGGTCATAAAGTTGATTGCTGAGCTCTCTTTTACTCACTTCATAATGATTTTTGATTTGCTCAACTAACTCATTATTCAGTTCTTCTGGCACTACTTCTGAAGCAGAGGTATCATTGATTTCTTGAGTTAGCTCCTCTACAAAATCCTTTTCCGTAAAGTCGACATAATAGTTTAAACGGAAGTCATCAGTCTTCTCTCTTGCCATATGCTCATTGACAGGCAATCGCAAGCCTCGACCAACTTCTTGTAGTTTAGAGGTCGTACTACCACTGGATCGAAGCTTACAGATTTGAAAAACGTTTGGATTATCCCACCCCTCACGCAACGTCCATTTAGAGAAAATAAAGCGTCTTGGATTATCCAGTGACAATAAACTTTCTTTATCATGCAGAATTTCGTTAATCTCAGCTTCGATTTTTTCGTCATTACCTGTGTTGTCTTTTGAGAAGTAGCCACCATGGGTCAGACTGATATCTTTAATAGTCCGCTGTAAATACTGCTTATAGAATGGATCTGTTTCTTTAGCAAGATAGGCCTTAGCTATTGCTAGGACCCAAGTCTCAAATTGTATTTTTAAACTGCCAGCGAGCTCATTACCGTCTCTATAACCCTCGATATCATCAATAAAGAACAGCGTTAACGGTTTGATGCGCGGACTGCGAGTAAGCAGCTCCCGCTCCAGTTTAAAGTGTTCTTCGATAGCCTTTTGAATCATACTGTCTTGAAGAGACTCATGATAAGAGTAAGGGTTAATACTTTGGTCTTTTTTAAGCTCAATACCGTTACTAAGAACCAAAGTAGTTTTATTTAATTTTTCAATATTTAAACTATGTATCGCTGAGTGAATGCTTGAAAGGGAGTCATCTTTGCTAAGTATATGGCGAGTTTTAGTCCCATTTTCGCTGAGCTCAAACTCGGCTTCTTTACCATCCAATGACTTTAAAGTGAGCTTAGCAGCATCGTTGCCTGACAAGGTTTCAACATAAGCGGTGACCCCTTTGACTAGGTCTTGGTTAAAGGCATCAACAGCAGTTAGATGGTAAATGAGGTTTTTATACTCATCGTTGAAAGTTGCACCATAGCGTAGCGTGAACTGTGCTTTTAAGTTCGATATACTTTGCCAAGTTTTACCCGTTTGTGGAAACTTATGCGGCTCGTCTATGATAACGACAGGGTTGATACCTGCTAACGCATCGATTGCTCTATCGTACTTCTCTCCAAGCAGTGCGCGATCAAATCTTTCTTCTTGAATAGTGGGTGAGTTAATCATGCCTTGGTTAATCACCAAAACGTGTATTTTACTTTTGTCACCGTGACTGGAATTGACAAACTGAGTCACAGACTCTGGCATATACGATCTTTTGCCTTTCTTACTTTTTTTGCTCTCAACCACATAAGTGACGATTTGCTTATCATGATATTCACCTTGAAAATCATGGCGAAAGTGCTCACGCAAAGCGTCACTCTTTAGGAAGTTTACCGTACCAGCTTTAATAGAAAGAGTAGGCACGACGACGATAAACTTAAACAGCCCATAGATTTTGTTAAGCTCATACATGGTTTTGGTATAGGTATAAGTCTTACCTGTACCTGTCTCCATTGATATATCAAATACAGGATCATCACTGCGTTTATCTGTGCCAAATATACCGTTATCTTTTTGCACTTGCTCAATGTCATTGGCTAGCGCTGTAGCTTTAAAACTGATCTTAGGGTTGACATATTGATTGATGGTATAGTTGCTTGAAGAATGAAACTCTACATTTGCAAACGACTTTATTAACGCAATAATTGCCTTTTCTTGGTGAGGTAGATTGGGTTCAAAGTTAAAGCCTGCCATGGTCACTCTCGTCTATGAAGTTGAAAAAGAAAATAGCTATCAAAAATTTAGTATCTAACAATAATATTGATAGTGATCTTCTTTTTGTTTTGATAGCTTCTGATGGCTTCGTTTAATTCCATTTGAATGGCGGTATCGAAGTTGTAGCCGTTAACTATGATTCTATCTGGCGCAAAACTTTTATCCTCATCTAACTTATCTAACAAGCACTTCAAGTTTTGAGTGCCAAAGTCAGAGGCGATAAGATATAGGTTTTTGTTCACCAGCTCAGCGTTATAGCCCTGTAAGTCTACATGATCAATGTCTGCAGTTAGCTCATTGTTATCGTAAAGCATCCACGTCGTCAGCAGCGCTTGATACTGCTCGTCACTTAATACCATATCGTCAAATAGGCTTTCATTACTCACTTCTAAATCTTCATCTATATTAGGTCTAAAGTCATCAATAGTCTCAAAAACTCTAAGGCCTAGGTCACCTTGATAGCCTGCATTCTCTCTAGCAATCTTTTGGGCAGCTTTAATAATACGAGCTTTAGTGATATCGAAAATTGTCTCATAGCCAGCTTTAAAGGATTCTTTTGAGCCTTCTTTAGCTTTTTTCTTATCAGCATTAGAGTCAAGTTCATATGTCAATTCATCAATCTGGACGCATATAAATTTACGGTTACCGTTATCTTCCAAGTTAAGTTGCATAACAGCATCAGCTGAAGAGCCACTTCCTGAGAAGAAATCCAAAACGAAGTCATCCTCTCGACAAACAAATGAGAAGATATCCGTAAGCATTCTTACAGCTTTTGGGTTATTGAAAACTTTTACATCGTCAAATAACTCTTTAATTTCGTTAGTACCTGAACGACCATCCAAAATCATAACTGAGCTTAGTTTTTGCTCATAATCTTTAGCATAAACCTTGATTTCTACAAGTTTATCTTCATCTTTCCCAAAAATAATTCTGCCTTCTTTAATCATTTTATTCATAGTACTTTCAGGAAAGCGATAGCCTAATAAAGGCTCTTTGCACGGCTTGCCTGTTACTGGGTGAATAATGTCATATCTATATCCCTCTTTGCCAGGGTTATGAACTCCCCTTTCTCCAGAGTATGCACCTTGTTCATCTATAAACTTATAATTCTCTAATGGCCAAAGCTGCGACTTATTCTCTTTGAACCATTTTGAATATGCTTTTTGTAGCTCATCTTTATCTGCATAAGTAGATATCAGGTTATTACCCACATTAATAAGTATATCTTTTACATCTGAAAGTTTGGACTTCCAAAAATTTTCCAGCTTAGGAAGCTCTTTTGCATAAACAAGAATATATTCGTGCTCAATAGCAACATTAGTAGGATTGTTATCAGTCACGTTCTTCCAGACAATCTCACCTACAAAGTTTTCTTCACCAAATATCTCATCACATAGTAGTTTTAATTGAGCTTGCTCATTATCATCAATACTGATGAAGATAACGCCATCCTCTCGCATTAATTCGCGAGCGATATATAGCCTTGGATACATAAAGGTGAGCCAAGCGCTATGACTATTCGAACCTTTAGCGTTAAAACTAAGGATTCGTTCCGCTTCGGCTTTATCGATGCCTGCTAGTCGGCTTAAATCATCTACTGTGAACTTGAAGTTATCTTGATAGACAAAACCATCTGACCCCGTGTTGTAAGGAGGGTCAATGTATATCATCTTAATTTTTTCACGGTAGCCATTGACCAAGTGCTTCAATACTTCAAGATTATCACCTTTAATCAGTATATTGCCGCTATCATTGTTTTCAGCGCTCTCGTTATGCGTTGTATCAGGTTTCAGTAGCTTTTGAGGCGGTAAGTTGGTTAACAGCCTAGCATAAGCTTTACCAAGCCAATTTAGGCTATATGATTCCTTGACCATATCTACTTCGTTGGCTTTTACGACTTCCATCATCTTTTCAGGCTGAAAATGTCCACCCTTATCGAAACATTGAGGAAAGTGCTTCTTTAAAATAGCAATTTGTTTACTATTTGCCGTTTCAGTTTCATCAAATAGGGTTTCGGTAGGTAGGTTGGTCATGATACTTCCTAGAGTGTGAGATAAAAAGAACGCTTGTATAACTGCTTTGGCATTATGACAAAGTCATTCTATCCAAACAATGAGACAAATATTTCAAACGACACGTATTGTCGCATATGCTCAGCTAATGTGAATTGTTAATTAACTAACCTGCTATTATAACTTTATAAAAATCGATAGTCATGAAATAGGAGTAGATAAGATGTTCGAGATAAAAGGACTGGATCAACTGAACAAGACATTAAGTGAGTTGGGCAAAGTGACCGATGAGCTTGAAGGTGAACTAGGAAGCATACAGTTCGATGCTGAAAGTGCTGAAAATATTGAGTTAGCTATCGTTCAAATGGAAAACATGGTTGATAAAAAGTTTGAAAATTACGCTTCAAATCCTATGGCTATCGACATAGCTAACGGTGTCAAGGCAGCCTATAGGCAAATGATTGTAGATAAAGCAAGTGAAGCAAGAATACAGGCTGATAGCGAGGAGAATAAAAATGGCCGTTGATCTATTCAAAAAAATCGATAATACCGTGTTAGATCTCCAAGCATCACAGAACCAAACTTATGAAGGCTTGCTTGAAAAGCTAGCTTAGCTATTGCGCCATGATGACTTGCAGCCTTTTAATGAAGCACTTACTCAAAATATTGATTTAGAAAAATTTCTAGAAGCGAGCTATGCCACACAGAAAGGAATGTCGGGCACTAGCAAATTACAATGGACTGGCGATGACGAACATGACTTGGGTTTAAAGTATGCATTAATTCAAAAAATAGGTAATGATACAAGTTATGCTTTCAATTATGCATACGAGTTTTTTAGTAGCCGCGATAATAAAACAATCTCTTGTATTCACAACTTAGTTAGAGGGCTAATAATCCTATTTGTACGCGACTACAAAGAATATGTTGCTTCAAATAGCAAAATAGAGCCTGAGCTTAAGACATATGATGCTAACGCTGTAGCTCAATCTAATAGAAAAGTATTTGTCGTTCATGGGCATGACGATTATGCAAAAGAAATGATGGCCCGTTTTCTAGAAAAAAATGACTTTGAAGCTATTGTTCTTCATGAACAGGCAAGTGGTAATAAAACGATTATTGAAAAAATTGAGCATTATGCGGATGTAGGGTTTGCAATTATATTACTGACTCCAGATGATATGGGTAAATCGAAAGATGCAGATAATTACCAACCTCGAGCCCGTCAAAATGTGATTTTAGAGTTAGGTTATTTTATGGGGAAGCTAGGCCGGCACAAGGTATGTGCATTCAAATCAGGTGACTTAGACATTCCAACAGATTTTAGCGGTGTTATTTGGAACCAATTAGATAATGCTGGTGCTTGGAAACAGGTGCTATCAAAAGAGCTGAGTGAAGCAGGTTATGATCTAGATAGTAACAAGCTTCTAAAGTCCTTAGGGTAAGTCTCTCATCTCGGAAGTAAGCTGTCTAGAACCACTCTCAGGCTCAGGCGGCTTATACATTTTGCTACAGCTGAATACCGAAAGCTATCGAAGGCTTTGCAATTGTCATGGATATTCATTAACAGGGAGTAACGTAGTGAAAAGTACGGGTCACCATATAGCATACGAAGCATCTCTATCAATTTCTGATGGTTATATAGGATTACATAATAGAGATGAGTATAATGCTGCTATTATGCATATCTTTGATTTGATAAAAGCTTCATATACCTTATTAATGGCTGACAGTGCAGCACCTTCGCTATTTTTATCTATTACTGTATTCGAAGAAATTGCTAAAGTTCACGCTGGGCACATGCGCTCAAGAGGAGAGCTAGAAACGAAGCAAAGAGTAAAGCGATCGAAAGACCCTCTCTTTAATCATGGCAAAAAGCATAGGATCTCTATCGACCCTTTATTTTTATCTTCTGAACGCTTATATAACAGTATTGGTAAAGAGAGAGTTGAAGAGATAATAATGAACTATGAAACAGGGAAATACTCAGCTCTTAGAGAAAAGTCGTTGTATTTTAGTCGAACTAATGAGGGTTTGCATATACCCTCTAAATTCATAAGCATTAATTTATCAGCTGAACACCTACTGATAGCTATTGAGCTATTTGGTGAGTTGTTTTGGGGTATGACGGCTGTTGCTTCTATAGCAAGTGATGAAACTGATGAGATTTTTTTAAGAGTGACAAAAATACTCATTCAATGAAAATTATATAATTATGCTCGTTTTTTATATTGAGCATCCGCAATTATTCAGCCAAACCTAGAACTGTATCCAATCGCTTTTGCCATCGTATAAAATCGTCACTACTTTCAGTAAGCTCAAGCATATCTTGAGGATGATTCATAGTATACACATCACCAAACTTTTCTAAATAACTAGCCTTAGGCCAACGCAGTGATCTTTTAACGACTAAGCTCAGAAACTCATCCATATAATCGTCCCAGTAATCTAAATCATTGATTTTTATTATTAGGGTCGATAGTGGCTTAGAGTTGTCAGTAGTATCTATCTCTAAAATAACGAACTGAGAAGTGTCGGTTTTGACTCTTACTTCAAGTAAAGACCGTCTATTGCCGTCCATCGTTCTATGTAGCCTAGAGCGCCCAACAGCAGGTAAAAAATGTAGTTTTTCAATACAGTCAGTCTTAGGTCGTTCTGATAGCCTCTTGATTAGTAGCTTAAAGGCTTCAAATCGTTGCATATACAGTTCTAAAACATCGCTGTCATCCTCAAGCCCAGAGAAGTCCGCTTGGCATGCTGTGCCGTCAATTATGGCCTCATCTGTACCAAGATCTAGTTCTAATAACTCTTCATAATCTTCAGTCTCTGCTCCTTGTGCGCCTGGAACTCTTTTTTTGACAACTTTTCGAGTTTCTATTGGAGTTGCAAAGCTAAAGGAAGTTGTTGGCACCTCTATAGTTTTCGGTTTAGTGTCAATATCTGCTTCTTGCTGATCATCAATAGTATCACTACTCACTGAACTATTTGGCTTAGCTACGTTACTTGTACCGCCGCCTCTCGTAGCAGCTTTGAATTTCTCACTATAAAATGGCACTTTTTTAGGCAAAGAGGAAGAAATATTACTGATACCTAGAATTTCATGAATATAGTAATTGTCAGTGTCCTTATCCAACCGGCCTCTAGTCTCTAGCGAGATATTATCAAGCCGTGGCGGACTGAATTTAAAGCGCCATGTTTTTTTGTCTTCAGTTTCCTGAACTTCTTCAATAAAATTTTTTGCAATACTTTCATAGGAAGAACGGGCGTTCTTGTCTATTAGTATCCAGGCCAGTAAGCGTCTTTGGCCTTCATGATCAAAAATTTTTAAAGGTAGAGAGCTTATAGGCAAAACATTTACCAATACTGAGTCATCTGGCATGTCTTGAATCCAAAAATCTCTATTGAGTAATCCGTGATCAATACAGTTTCGAGCAAGATAGGCATTATGAAAAAATAATACTCGTGCAAACTCAATCTGAGGTATATGGACCGTTACTGTTGAATCATCTGCTCTGATATAGTCAAATACAAAGGTGTTACCACCCCCTTCTGAGTCGATACCTACTTGCCAATTAGCAGTAGAGATATTACTTAAAAAAAACGAATAACCACCCTTACGAGACTGCCCATCTAGAGGGTTTATGACCCTTCTTTTTGCGAGAGCTGGTAGATTTGATAGTCTAGTATGTAATATTTGATTTTTCCTAGTGCTTGTTACGTATAGCTCAAGATTCCATGTCTTCAAGTGTTTAAACTTGAAAATATTAGCAACGTACATTATTTTCGAGTCTTCAGGGAAACCTTTAGCGATCATATACTCACCTTGTTTATTCGCATATTTGTAATACTGTATGCATGCTCTAGAAACCTACTAGACTCAGGAGTAATTCGCTCATCACTCAATTTAGCCAGTCGTAATATCTCCCAGCGCTGTAAAGTTTGATTGTTCGATATACTATCAATTAATACCTGGCTTAACCGTCTTATTTGATAGTTACTAACGTCTTCACTATATCTGTCCAAAAATGCTGAGACTAAAGGTAGCTTATCTTGATTTTTCTCAATCATTGAGACTGAATCAGTTTGATTCATCCACCACTTTTTTGATTTGCGAGGTAATGTTAAGTCGAAACATGTGTGATCGTTTATTTTGATCAAAGACCTCACAAACTCGCTATCTCGCTTTTGCCAATCTACAGTGAATCCTTTAGGTATGTGACGTTGATGGTAGTTTTTGTTTGTATTCATAAACCATGTCTTATCGTTACGATATAGCCATGCATAAAGAGCTTTATTAACTTTTCTAGCACCTTTGATAGATTGGTTTTCTTTAATCAAGTCTAACCATAGGTTTCGATTTGAATTTACCAATTCACTATCAGGCTTTATGGTATTTTTCGCTTTTGTAATTTTACCAGATAGGGTGGTTTTCTGGCTTTTCACCTGCATTATTATTTCTTCAAAAGTCCATTCTTGCTCCAATAATGAACTAATAGCGATAATATGTTCAAGATAACTGAACGATTTACGATGTTTACGGAAAATACCGCGAAGCCAACCTGTTTCACTGTTAAGTCTATGAAGATTGTTCGATTCCAAAAACTCTAATGACCATCTGTTTTCCACCTTTTCTAGTATACGAAGATGATCGATATGTTTAAACCCTCTTATACAGTTACTAGATCGAGCTAAACCGTGATAAAAAGCAGTCCACTGCTCAAAAGTCGGAGAAGATTGTTCAGCTAAGGATAAAAGCTCAGATATTTTAGAAATGAGAAACCTATTATCTTCATTGATACTTCCTTGTGGATTTATATTACAGTTATGTGGAGTAGGGGCAATAAAATCATGACGGGAGTTAGGACGATATTCAACTGAAGAATCTGCTAATGTTCCATGCTTGCTACAACACGTTATGCCTGGAATTTGCCACATACGTGACCAATACCATTCACCATAATCTTTAAACTGCTCATTAAAACATTGTGGGCAGTAACGGATATATTTTACTGAGGGCAGTCTTGATGCATTACTCCCTATTGCTAAGTGAATAGCGCCTTGCGAATAATTAGCCATCCATCTCAAACATTCTTGTCGCCTAGATTCAGGGATAAAAGGAGCATACAAAGGAAAAAGCGTATGCTGGTATGCAATATAATTCAGATTAAAACGGTTATGAGGATAGTGATTCGCTATTTTAGATAAATGGCATGGCAAATCAACAGTTGCAACTACTCCTCTATCTTCAAAAACATCATCTAATAACTGCTTTGGACTAATCAATCCAGCTCTAATCTTATACCTAGCAACTGTGCTATAGATCAATTCTTGAGGGTATGGCATAGGAAGATTAATCATACTAACTCACCTTAGGTAGCCAGTCGTTAATATCAAATATTAGCGATGTAGAATCTTTTAAGTGCTCATAAAATGAATTATCTTTTTCCTTTTGAGTGAACTGATAACGTAAATCTTCAGAATCAAGCGTATGCCAATCCTTTGGTTTGATATAATTCGATTTCTTTGTACGATTAATCGTTTGAGAGTCATCTTTTAAATTGCTGTTTCCAACTTTAACCTCTTTCGACCATTCTAAAATAATAGATATCAACTCGGGCATAGAGGCTTCAGGTAGCTCAGAAACTGCCTTTTTAACTGTAGGAACTAGTACAGGGGAGTCTTTCCCCATATCGACTAACATACGATGTAATCTAATACTTAGTTCGCACCCCTGATATTCTGATACCTCATCGAACTCAGACTTCTTTTGATGTAGCTTACTTTGAAGCTGCAATAGCTTTTTATCAATGTCTGGTACTACTAGATCTGAAAACTCGGCAATTTTATCTGATCTACCAGATTGTAAGGCTTCTATCATAGGATGGATGGGTCTTAGGTCTTCATCATAAGTGGTCTGCAGTAGTTTAACCGTAATACGCTCTATCCCTGAATCTATGGCTCTGAGTTGAGCTAGTACAAAAAGCTTAACTACGATATCTAAAACGCCTTGTGATAGATCATACCAACGATTTCTTACATCATCAGACAAGATAATATCTGCTTTTTTCAACCATTGATACTTCCACAAATTATCCGTAAACCTGTTCCATTCAGATTTGTATATTTTACCATCTGCTAAAACTATATTTGGTTCTTGTGCCATCTGCTCCCAAAAAACTGAGCCAAAACCTGCTCCACGTCGAGCTGATCTTAGGTCTCCTTCAAATATAAATCTAGCTTTTGGTGTTCCAACCATAACGACAGGAAGACCTACCGTATTTACTAGCGTCACAAAAAAATTTAACATTTTCTCAGCACCGCCAGATTTATTAACACTGAGATGCTGTATTTCGTCTATTACTAACAGTCCGATAGCATGATGATTAGATATCTGACGCATCAAATTTAATAACGTTTCAATACTATGTCGTTTTAGCGCATACTTTTTTTCATAATTAGAGTCTAAAGCTTGGTCGATTGCTCTAAAAAAATGAAGACATAGGCTTTTAAGTGAACCATCATGTGGACAATCTACTCTTAGGTAGACAATTTGAGTAAAGTTCAAGTCTGAATGATAAATGACTTGAGGGTAGGTCGATAGAATTTTATTAAGGGTAGTCGTTTTACCACTACCTGAGCAGCCTATAAATGCCAAGCTACGTGCTGTAGAAGTCGCTGTAGGAAACCTAATCACATCGTCCTTACCAGACATTAAACGCTCATAGCCATTTTGAAGATGAGTATTTAAAGAGCCGTCTTTAGGATTGCGTCCAACATACCCTTCACGAATCATTATTGATAACTTCTTCTCAAGATCAATATGACGGTTGATAGGCTGAAAAAACAGACCCATCATTTGAGATATCAAATGTGCTCTAATAGAAGAGGAAGCCTGACAGTCAGAATGATTGAGCTTTATACTACCTTTAAGTTTTTTGACCACTTGTTCTGGTTCTAGAATGTCAGGCAGTGCCTCAATAAAGGGGTTCCCTTTGTAAGAACCAAAGCTTTCTTTATAAACTGCATTAATCATTACTGTCTCCAACATTCTGCAATCAGTCATCTTCAGATAAAATATCATGATAAACTGGGAACTTAAGCGCTAGCTCTTCATCATCCAGTTCACTTTGACTTCTCGTGCTTTTTTTGGTCGTAGGTAGTTGAATTAACTCACCTTTTTTAAACTTACTTCTTTGCCTGTCCCGTCGCTCCTCATCTTTAGCCAACCTTTTGTTATCATTGATATTAGCTAACTGAGCTGCCTTACTTTTAAATGCTGTTGGTTTAGCCTTCACAGCTTCTTTTATGATCTTTTCATTTTCTCGCTCAAAGGTTTCTAATGCGAAACTACTTTTAAGCTCTTGATTAGCAGCTGTTTTTTTCTGCTCTTCTTGTATTTGCCACACCTCCCAAAAACTACAACCTTTAAACTCTCTTGATCTATCGGATAAATGAGCTTTCCAATAATTGAGGCTATCTTGTTCATAAAAGATAAAAATTGTATTCGCATCTAAAGGATCGTAAGCAACTTTAATCGACTTAGGTCTATTGATTGTGTTTTTCCGATGAAGCCAGCCTTTTTCTCTTATTTCAGCACAAATATAGTAATTACCAAAAAGCTTGATACCTAAATCTGAAATGGTGGCTTTTTTTCGAGGTAATAGCGCTATGTATAAAGCATCCGTTGAGACAGCACGAAGCCTACCTGTTCGATGTTGTAGTCCCCAATTCCATAATTCAATAGGAACTAAAGGTAAGTCAGACGGCATATCACTATCTCTATCATAGTGACTTAACTGATAAGCATTGTTATGCATCAAAACTGAATTAATAATAATTTTTTTGAAATCTGAAATTGTCAAAGCAGCATCTAGTCGATAGTCTTTGCCACCTTTTTTCTTTTCTTTAACCCCTGTGACTATTCCTGGCGCAAATGGTTTAAACTTTGCCTGAAACGTTTTAAAGTAACGCTCTACAATAGGCTTCAAATCACCACGATAAGGAGGTGTATTCTCTATTCGAACTGAAAAGCTTTTTTCCAAGGTCTCAATCTGATGACCTAGTAACTCTCCACGATCTGCTAGGATTGCATCTGGTAAGCCTATACATGGCCAATCATCAGCTGTGATATTAATACCATTATTTTTACAGTAACCTTGTTTATCCGTTACCGCCATCTCTAAGGCTTGAATACTCGTGGCATAGGAAGGGTTTTCAAATCCAATATAAAAACCTGCTACCATGCGGCTAAACACATCTGTAACGAAGTAAATAACTGGACGACCTACAATACTCTGTCTATCTGAATCAGACACTAGATAAATATCTGCAATAGTAGCGTCGATCTCATAGCGTGAACCAGGACCAAGAACTTGAGTGTTAACAGTCGAGCTTAACTGTCTCACATCTTTGTTATAACTGATTTTATTATATCTGGCTTTGAGTTTTTGAACGGAAGTAAAGTTCTTGTTATAAAAGTATTTAAACTGCCAGATACTAGGAAAGTCCTCTTCTTTAACATCTGGATTTAAAGAGCGATACATTGTTTTAAACTTTCGGTAAGCATAGACGACTGTATGCTTGCTATCGTTTAATAAGTACTTATTTATAGTAATTGAGAAGAGCCTTTCTACATCTTCATTAATAACGGCAGTAACCCCCTCCTTATAAAGCCTAGGCCTACCTAGCTCTTTATCTTTAGCAATACGCTTTTTCCCTTTCGCTCCAGAATTCTTATAGTTCGGAAGTAGAGCATTAGGTACTTGGCCTTTTTGCCAATACCTACGAAGCAACCGATATAGCGTCTGCTTTGTACTTCTTTTAGAGTCAACAATCTCATTAATGAACTTTGCACGTTCCTCTGGAAGGTAATATAAAGGGTGATTTACAATAGGTTTGATAAGCTCATAACTCTCATCTCGTTTTAACTGAGCTTTACTGCCATCTTTTGGAGTTTGTAACAGTAAACTCTGATGAGGGTCGTCAGTGATATAACACACACCCTCTTCAATCAGATTTACTAGATCCTTAATAAGTACAAGTTCAGGCAATGCGGATGTACGATCAATCTCAATCCAAACAACTTGCTCTGGTAAAAGGCTTAGTATTCTATACGTTGAACCTTGATTACTATATACATCATTGATTCGCAACATATCCAAGCTCCTCAGTCATCAAGTCCCAATAATGAGAGTTACTTATTTGAATGTCGCTACACTTTAGCTTTCTGAAGTCTATGCGAAGGTCGAATGTGAAGAACCTCAGCCCTAATAGCGTTCTCAACTCATTAAGCGAACTACCTACCTCACTGAAATATGCAGTATCAATATCTTTGCATACAGCGATAATGCTTTTTTCAGGATATTTGGTAAATTCCTTAGCGTAAAAATTCAGACTGTCTTGAGTATCAACTGACCTATTTAGAGTAGTTTCTGGATATAGCCATTTAATGTTATTTTGAACGGCTATAGGTATGTCTTTTTCAGTGATTATCTGCCACGAAATACCTTTAGAGTGCCAGTATCGACGCTCTATCTCTAGCTTCTCTAGAGTTCTAGGCTTCATTAGATCTTTTGAATATTTTGCCTGCAAAACAAATTGGCTAAGCTCTTTATCAGAGCTCACAACATAAAAGTCTGATGTCATAACATGAGTATTGCCTCTAATAGCAGGATGCTTTACTTGCATATTCTCTGCAATCTGAAGGGTTTCATCAAATTTAAGAGGAAATTGCTCTCGAATATCTATTATTTCTTGACTCCATTCAAGAAATAGAAATGTTGCTAGCTCTAAATCAGACATTAAATGGTGAGTACGTCTTGTTTTGTGACCGAAAACCCTATGGGATCGACCTGACGACGATATATCAGATATTTTTATCCAAGGTTTGTACTCGGCAAACTCCCCCTGACCTCTACCTTCTTTAAGCCACTTTTCTTGTTTTTTTGAAAGCATAAAAAACCCCTGCTAAAGTTATATAAACTTTAGCAGGGGGTAATAGCGGAGTCAACAGTATGATACTTTATTACTCAGTATGAATCTTTATTACTTAGTATGATACTTTATTACTCGCCCACAATTATAATAAAATCAATAACTTATATTACTCAACCGTCACTGATTTGGCAAGATTGCGTGGCTGATCGACATCAGTACCGCGCATCACGGCCACATGGTAAGACAGTAGCTGTATGGGTACGCTGTAGACGATAGGGGCAAGCGTCTCGCAAACTGCTTTAACATATACTACATGTAGGCGGTCTTCAGCATTGATGTGACTATCTTCACTGGCAAAGACGAACAGCTCGCCGTGACGAGCATGTACTTCTTGCATGTTGGCTTTGAGCTTATCGAGCATACTGTCTTTGGGTGCCAGCACGACGATTGGCATGTCTTTGTCAACAAGCGCTAGCGGACCGTGTTTGAGCTCACCTGCGGCGTAGCCTTCAGCGTGGATATAAGAGATTTCTTTGAGCTTCAATGCGCCTTCTAGAGCGATAGGGAACTGTAGACCGCGCCCTAAAAATAAGCAGCTTTTCTTATCTTCAAAGTGCTCCGCCATCGCTTTGATCGGAGCATCAAGGTGCAAGCTGGCATAGAGTTGACCGGGCAGCTTTTGTAGCTCGCCAAGTAAGGTGCTTAGGTTTGCGCTGTCGATACGCTGCTGTACTGCGCCTGTTTTTAAGACCAATAGCATGAGTGCGACCAGCTGGGTGGTAAAAGCTTTGGTCGATGCTACACCAATCTCAGGACCTGCAAGGGTCGGCAAGAATATGTCTGTCTCGCGAACCAAGGATGAGGTAGGCACGTTACATAGTGCTAGACTAACCAGTCCTGCTGGATTTTGTTTTTTGATCTCACGCAGGGCTGATAAGGTATCGGCTGTTTCACCAGACTGAGAGATACAAATCACCAGCGAGTTGTCGAGTACTACAGGATTGCGATAGCGGAATTCACTAGCAACCTCAACAGAGCAGGATAGGCGCATCAAGCTCTCAAACCAATATTTAGCAACCATCCCCGCATGATAGCTAGTGCCGCAAGCGATGATCTGTACATGCTGTACGCCTGATAATTGCGCTTCATTGCGTGCTAAAAAGTCATCACGCAGGGCTGATGCTTGGCGGTTATCAATCGCCATCTCAAGCGTACGCGCGACTGCATCTGGCTGCTCATAGATTTCTTTGAGCATATAGTGCTTGAACTCGCCTTTGTCAGCATTATGCTGCTTGGCATCGATTTCATGCACTTCGCGGCTGACTTCCTCGCCATCGACATAGACTTTAATACTGTCACGGGTCAATTTGGCAATATCGCCTTCTTCTAGGTACATAAAGCGGTTGGTGACTGGCAGTAGTGCCAGCTGATCTGAGGCGATAAAATTTTCACCAATACCAACACCGATGACTAAAGGCGAGCCTAAACGTACCGCGACCAGCTCATCTGGTGTGTCCACGTGAATGATGCCTAAAGCAAATGCACCATGCAGCTTAGGAATCACTGCGCGTACCGCTTCTAGCAAATCATTGGTTTGCTCATAAATGTCATGAATCAGATGCGCCACCACTTCGGTGTCGGTCTGTGAGGTAAACTCGTAGCCTTTAGCGATGAGCTCTTTTTTGAGTTCAGCGTAGTTTTCGACGATACCATTGTGAACGACGGCAATCTTACCAGATACGTGCGGATGTGCATTGCGCTGTGCAGGTTCGCCATGCGTGGCCCAGCGAGTATGAGCGATACCAATATGCCCATCAAAAAAATCGGTACTGGCTTCAACCGCATCGACCAAGGCTTGAACCTTGCCCACTTGACGCTCACGATGTAGCTCACCATCACGAATGACGGTTAAACCAGCCGAATCGTAGCCCCGATATTCTAGACGCTTAAGACCTTCAAGCAAGATATTCGCAATATTGCGTTCAGCAACTGCGCCAACGATTCCACACATGGCTTTTCCTTAAATTTGTTTTTTAATAATTCAATATATGATGGTACAAGACTAGTAAGTGTCGTTAGCTACCAATGCTCAGTTATTAGCTCAAAAGTATGATGAAGCAGTACCACCAAGTTTGCCGTACTGCTTAGGTTTACTCAAGAATGACGGCAATTGATCAAACTTTCGATAAACCAGTTATTTTTTAGTCGGTCGTTGAAAGTCATTTTTTTGTACCTGACGAGCTCGGCCAAATGCTAAAGCACTACTATCAACGTCTTTGGTAATGACAGAGCCTGCAGCGATGGTAGCCGTGTCTCCGATGGTTACTGGCGCGACTAGGCTTGCATTGGAACCAATAAAGGCATTGTCTCCAATGATAGTCTGCGACTTGTTGACACCATCGTAATTACAAGTAATGACACCTGCACCGACATTGACGCCTGTGCCGACAGTCGCATCACCAACATAGCTTAGGTGATTTACTTTACTGCCTTGACCGATTGTTGATTTCTTAATCTCGACAAAGTTACCGACTTTGCTGTTGTCAGACAATATCGTATCAGGACGCAGGTGTGCAAAAGGTCCTATGTCGACACCAGCTCCGATGTCAGCGCGATCAATCACACAGTAAGGCTTAATATAACAAGCATTGCCTATCTGGGCATTTTTGATGACGCAGCCTGCTTCAATATAGACATTGTCGCCTAAAGTGCAGTCGCCTTCAAAGACCACGTTGACGTCAATAAACACATCTTGTCCGGCACTCAACGACCCGCGAATATCCACGCGCGTGGGATCGGCAAATTGAACGCCCGCTTCTTGTAGGTCGGCGACTACCTTGCGTTGCCACGTGCGCTCTAGGCTTGCGAGTTGTTGGCGGTTATTAACCCCTTCAATCTCAAACGTATGCTCAGGCTCAATCGCCGCAATCGTAATACCATCAGCGACGGCCATTTTGACGATGTCAGTGAGGTAATATTCTTGTTGCGCGTTATTGTTAGAGAGCTCTGGCAAATACTTATGCAGTAGGGCGTTGTCTACGCAGTAGATACCACTGTTGATCTCTCTAATATTTTGCTCGTCAGCACTGGCATCTTTTTGCTCAACGATGGCTTCAATGTTGCCGTTTTGGTCACGTTTGATACGACCCAACCCGAACGGATTATCGACAGTCAACGTCAGCATAGACATACCATCAGTATTGGCAGCTTTTAAAGCAGCTAATGTCTGGCAGCTGACCAATGGCACATCACCATACAGAATGAGACTTTTCCCTGATTTCGGTAAATCAGACAGTGTCACTTTGACCGCATGACCTGTTCCTAACTGCTCAGTTTGAGCAACCCAAGTAAACGACGACTGTGTATATTGGTTGGTAATCTCTGACTTTACCTGATCACCGCCAAAACCATGGACAATGATGGTTTCATCAACAGTGAGCTGATTGCAAGTATCTAATACGTGGGCCAATAATGACTTACCAGCTAGCGTCTGCAAAACCTTCGGCTTTGCCGACTGCATACGTGTGCCTTTACCGGCCGCTAAAATAATCACAGAAAGAGGAGATGTCATAATAAGCCTCAAATGTAACAAAATATAATGTTGAATTATAGCGTAAAAACTTGCACAAAAAAAATTATGACGTGCAAGCTTTGTAACTTGAATACCAAAAACTTAAGCAAGCAAAATCAAATACGTAAGATGGCTAAACCGAAGTAATGATTTCCGCGGAATAATATTAAAAAGACATAAACATCATCACCATGATGTAAATAATCGACCAAATCACTGCTGCCATAATCCCTGCAATAATGTCATCCAACATGACGCCAAGGCCGCCCGCAACCTTTTTGTCTGCCCAACCAATCGGTGGTGGCTTTAAAATATCAAATACGCGAAATAGGATAAAAGCAGTCGGTAGCCAGCCCCAAAACATCGGCAGCATCATTATCGACAAGGTATTTTCAGACGTAGGAAATACATATGATAATATATAAGATAACGGCAATAGGGTAATCCACATGCCAGCCCATTCATCCCACACAATATGCGGATCATCGTGTACCTGCATCAACTCAGACGTACGCCCGCAAATCCAAACACCAACCAAACACGACAAAATCGTCAAGATTAAAAAAGGAACGAAACCCAAGCTCATCAGTGGCACACCCACAATCAGACCACCAACCGTGCCCCACGTACCGGGCGCGCGTCGAGGTAGGCCGCTGCCCAAACCTAGTCCGAGCCAATAAACCATGCGGTCAAGCATACTGGCACCGATTGGTAGAGGCGGGCAGTCATTTGCTTGTCGAATATCAGGCTTAGATAAGTGTTGATCAGTCATGGATTAGCCTGTGAAATGTTGATAACCGGTGAGATTAGGCCACGTAGAGAAGGGGGCAGATTGAGTCGGTGTGACTGGCTGATTTTGATAAAACAGTTCAAGACGTGAGTGATTAGGCGATTTGGCATCTGTCGCAATAGAATCTGCGAGCGCAACGACTTCTCCAATACAAGTGACAGGCGTATTAGAAGTAGGTGGTTCAATATGTGCAGGCAAGGTAAATGCCAATTCGTAGTCATCGCCACCCGCTAATTGACATAACAAACGCTCAGATAACTCTACCGTGGCTAGTGACTCGCTACTCGGTAATTGATCTAAATGAATACGCATACTGACTGAGCTTTGCTGACAGATATGTCCAAGATCTTGATAAAGACCGTCAGAGATATCGATCATCGAGGTCGCGCCAGCTTGTGCCAAGGCGGCACCTAAGGCAATGCGCGGCGTAGGCATATGCAGTCGGTGCGCCAGCTGCTGACCAATAGGGCTATCGGGGTGCTTGAGAGCATAGGCAGCATCACCGACAGTACCTGATACATAGACTTTATCGCCCACCTTAGCACCTGAGCGATAGACCGCGGGCGTCCCTGTGGCAAGCAATCCCTGCGCACTGACACTCAGCACCAATTGCTCGCTACGGGTGGTATCTCCGCCGATCAATGTAACGCCAAACAGCTGGCAAGCATGGAATAGGCCTTTGGCAAATGTCGTGAGCCATTCATGATTCGCTAGACGCTCAGGCAATGCCAACGCTAGCAAAATACTATGCGGCGTCGCGCCCATCGCTGCAATGTCTGAAACATTAACCGCGACAGCTTTATAACCAATTTCAAACGCAAGCTTATCTACTTGTGCAAAGTCAGCATGAAAGTGACGTCCCTGAACCAATGTATCAATGCAGCTAACCAAGCGTGATCTTGCTGGCAATGCCATCACAGCCGCGTCATCACCGATACCTTTTTCGATACCCGTTAATGGCGCATGCGTGGCCTGCATCTGTGAGAATATACGCTCAATCAGCTCAAACTCGTTCATAACTAGTCTTAGTCTTTGGTATCGTTAGCGTTTTTCTTGCTCGCCTTGAAGTCACTGATATTGGCACTGGCTTTACTGGCACTACTGCGTTTAACGTTAGCTTTGTTAGCACTGATACGCGGCTTATTTGATGCAGTCGGCGCATTATCGATCGCGCTTTCTGTTTCAGCAGCCGCTTCGATATTGTCAGCTACCGTTACTTCAGCCGAACTCGCTTCAGATTGTTTAGCCGCCGCTTTTTGTGACGTGCGTAGGTTGGCATTGGTATCTGCTTGTACCTCTAAAGCACGTAGCTCACCAGCCATTTTATCCAATACTGCATTGATCAGTTTGTGAGCGTCAGTCGCGCCAAAGTGATTATTCAGCTTCATTGCTTCATCAAGCACAACCTTATATGGAATCTCCATACGGTTTTGTAGCTCGTACGCACCAATCAGCAAAATAGCGTGCTCAACGGTATCTAATTTATCAACCTCACGATCGAGATGCTGGCTGATAAGCGCGTCTAGCGCGTCGATCTGCTCTGGGATGTCACGCATCATTTCATGATAGTAGCCGATATGGACGGTGTGCATGGCGTTGGTTGCGCGCGTGCGAGCCGCGATATCATGCGGCGCATTGTCTTTCCAGCCAAGCTTGCCATCTACATCAAAGCGGCGGTCGGTGACGAGCCACTCGTATAGGCCTTGCATGGCAAAGCGGCGCGCCTTACGGATAGCGGTGTGACTGGTCTTGTAAGAAGACTCACTCATATCGAAGGTTTGATCACCTGCACTACTGCTCGCTATACGGGTAGCTTCAGCTTCATTGGCTTGTGCGGTTTTCGCAGCGCGAATCGCGCGCTTGAGTTGGTCAGTCATAGGGGGTCTGTACCTAAATTTTTGAGATGATACCCAGTCAAAATATAAATAACAAAGTAGCTTTTTAGCTTTGTTTATTCAAAATTTTAAAGGGTATAGAAATACGGCGAAAATTCAAAAAATAGCCAGTGTGTTGATAGCTGGCGTCATGTTACAAGGTGCTGCTATTGCTCAATAGCAGCACCAGTTAGACTAATAAATTTGAGCTTTAAGGCTTAAGCTTCATCGATATCATCAATATCAAGCTGTGATAGAACAGCAATCATCTCTAATACGACCATCGCAGCTTCAGAGCCTTTGTTGCCCGCTTTTGTACCAGAGCGCTCGATAGCTTGCTCGATGCTATCAGTAGTGATGATACCGTTGGCAACAGGGATATTATAATCCATTGCCACAGCGCTCAAACCTTTGGCCGACTCGCTGGCTACAATATCAAAATGTGGGGTGCTGCCACGGATGATTGCACCCAATGCCACAATGGCGTCAAAACGATCTGATTCCGCAGCGCGCTGGGCCACAAGTGGTAGCTCGAATGCACCAGGCACACGAATAACAGTAATGTTGCTACCCAATACGCCATGACGAAGTAGGGCATCGATGGCACCATCAACCAATGACTCAACGACAAAACCGTTAAAACGACCGACGACAATACCAATGCGCGCGTCAGCGTTTTGATGCAAGTTACCATCGATATGAGTCACGTCGTTGCGCTGCTGTTGTAAATTCGACATAAAAAATCCTTTGCTTAATAAGCGTTCAATTGAAATATAGGCATCAATAAATAGCTAAATAGTCTGATACGTTCAATCGACTTGGCCGCCTATTATTTTGGCGTTGCTCTAGTTAATTGAACGAAAATAAATGGTTAGCACTATGATAGCATTTTTTTGGGTGTTATTTGTATTTTACGAGCGTGCTACAGACGCATCTGTATCCCTTGCGCTGCCATATAGGCTTTGGCCTCCGACACGGTATATTCACCAAAGTGAAAAATGCTGGCGGCAAGTACCGCATCGACGCCGCCTTCTAACACGCCTTCTGCCAAATGTTGCAGGTTGCCGACGCCGCCTGAGGCGATAACGGGTACATTGACGCGGCTCGTAATTTCCTGCATCAGCGCCAAATCGTAGCCTTTTTTAGTGCCATCACCATCCATTGAGGTGACCAGCAATTCACCAGCGCCCAGTTCAGCCATTTTGCTCGCCCAAGCGACGGCATCGATACCGGTTGGCTTACGGCCACCATGGGTGAAAATCTCCCAACGCGGCACAGTAATCCCATCGACGTTGATGTCAGCGACGCGTTTGGCATCGATGGCTACAACGATACATTGGTTGCCAAACTTCTGCGCGGCTTCACCGACGAACTCAGGCGTAAATACCGCAGCTGAGTTAATTGCGACTTTATCTGCGCCCGCATTGAGTAAATTGCGGATATCAGCGATTTTGCGCACGCCGCCGCCTACGGTGAGTGGGACAAATACCGTTTCAGCCATACGCTCGACCGTATGATAAGTGGTATCGCGCTCGTCATTGGTCGCAGTAATGTCCAAAAAAGTAATCTCATCAGCGCCTTGTTCATTGTAGCGGCGGGCTACTTCGACAGGGTCGCCTGCGTCTTTGATATCGACAAACTGTACGCCTTTGACCACGCGGCCATTGTCAACGTCCAAGCAAGGAATGATACGCTTTGCTAACATAGGGTCTTTCACCTTATAATCAATTCATAGGCGCTAGTCTAGCAAAATCACTGCTATTTCAGGCAGGTTTTCGCAAGATTATTACGCTTTTCACCATCGTTTTATCATGCGCGGTACAATTGCTGTCATTACCGCATCAATTTATTCTATCTAACCTCTTTACCCAATTGCTATAAGTGAGATGTCATGTCCGTCTATACCCAGTTAACCGATGATCAGTTTGCCGCCTTTTGCCAAAGCTTTGGCGTATCGTTTGCCCGCGCGATTCCGATCACTCAAGGTATTAAAAACTCAAACTGGTTTATTCAAACGACTGACGATGTAGACGGCACCTACTCTTACGTGTTTACATTATTTGAAGAGCGTCCGCCTGCTGATATCGAAAAAATGGCCGTTATCCTCAATCAGTTAAATGGCAAATTACCAGTCGCCGCACCGTTAGCCGTTATTGAGTCAAATGGTTCGCAAACAGATGGCGATGATAAACGCTATGTCATCCATTACGAAGACAAAGCCATCACTTTAGTGCCGTGTCTAGCAGGCTCACATCCCGAGCAAACCACGCAAGCGATGTGTCACGATATTGGCGCAGCATTAGCCGTGCTGCATGAGACGCTGCAAGCATTGCAGCCAAGTGAGCAGTATGGCGTACCTTTGTATCCATGGAGCGACGTGCGTGACCGTGAAATGCAGTTCATGCCAGGTGACGAAGCCAAGCTGATGAGCGATATTTGGCGCTCTTATTCAGAATTACCACTGGCCACTTTGCCAAAAGGTCTATGCCATTTAGATATGTTTGCTGATAATACCTTATGGAATCTACAAAAAGGCGAGGCGCGTCTGACAGGTCTACTAGACTTTACCGAAGTCAGCGTCGAGCATTACGTGATGGATATTGCGATCACTATCAATGATTTTTGTACCACATGGGGCGTTGCAGAACAAGGTGAATCCGTTAACTTTGACCGCAGTAAAATGGCAGCGTTCTTACAAGGTTATGAATCGATCCGCCCGCTAAATAACGACGAAAACCGTGCACTACCTGTGATGCTAGCAAAAGCGGCCGTGATTTTTTGGTTATTGCGCCTCAATGTGATTCATTACAACCGTACCGAAGGACGCACGGGTGACAACATCATGGTCAAAAACCCTGACCTAATGAAGCGTCTGGCCGCGTATCACTGGGCACAGGTAGAAAAAGCACAAAATACCGTATTTGTACTATTAAGCAAACCAGACAATCAAATAGTCGGTGTGTTTAGCAGTATTACCCAAGCTGAGCAAGCGCAGGAAACATTAAATAGTAGTGAGTGTGCAATCAAAGAGTATAAGCTTGATCAATTGTCGTAAGCGTTACTTATTCATTTATTCTATTACCAATGCTAGTACTAATTTTAGCACCGAAACCTTAGAGGCGATCCCATGACCGATCACGTTGACAACTGGCACAAACTGGCGCGCTTTGATACCAATATACAAGGCGAGCTGCATGCCAATCTATTACGTAATAACGGCATAACCGTGTCCTTGCAGCCGCTCAGCGCGATCCCTGGTATGAACTCTGGTATCGTTCTCTGGGTAGAAGACACCGACTTGGCAGAAGCTCAGCGCATTTTGGATACCATCCCAACTGATGGTGCCGCTTTGCTTGATGAGATGAGTGATGCTGACTTTGATGCGCTATCTGCCAATCAAAGCAATGCTACTCAAGGCAACTCAATAATAGACGACAATAACGGCGGTACTTTATAAATGTGTCAACTCTTAGGAATGAACTGTAATACCCCAACAGATATTGGCTTTAGCTTTGCAGGGTTTCGCAAGCGCGGCGGTATGACGGACAGTCATGAAGATGGCTTTGGTATTGCGTTTTTTGAGCGTAGCGAATGCAGCAATAATGACAAAGCTAACGATGAGACGGCAAATGACTCAACGGGTCTGCGTTTGTTTCATGATAATCGTCCAAGCCATCTATCGCCAGTCGCTGATTTGGTTAACAACTATCCAATCAAAGCCATGAACGTCATTGCGCATATTCGTAAAGCGACGCAAGGGCAGAACTGTTTGGCAAATACCCATCCATTCGTCCGTGAAGTCTGGGGCGAGCAGTGGGTATTTGCGCACAATGGACAGATGAATAGCGAATTTATCAAACGCTGTCAGCGCTTGCAAGACAACGGCAATGCCGCGCATTGTCAACCAGTAGGCAGTACTGATTCTGAGATGGCATTCTGCTATTTGGTCAATCGTCTAAAGAGTAGCTTTAAATCGCGTCCTGATGACAAGACACTGTTTAATTTTTTGACTACGCAATGTCGCTATCTCTCTGCCAATGGGTTATTTAATTGCTTAATATCCAATGGCAGGTGGCAACTGGCTTATGCGGGCAGCTTGCTATTTTATCTCACGCGTAAAGCGCCATTTGGTGAAGCCAAACTGGCAGACGATGATATGGCGATTAACTTTGGTGATGTGACCACAGACACGGATAAAGTCACGATTTTGGTCACTGTGCCATTGACTGAAAATGAGAAATGGCAGCAATTGGCGGTCAATGAATGCTTAATATTTCAAGATGGTGATGTCATTTATAAAGACAGCCCAAGTCAGCGCAAATTTTTAACAGTGGACGAAGGCATTGCGATTGCAAGGGAAGTTGGGGCGAGTGTTTAGCGGTCAATGGATATCTAACGTTGTTTAAATATAAGCCCCACAACACCGCTTAAACTTCTCACCAGACCCGCAAATACACGGTTGCTTTTGGCTCACTGTCATCGCAACCGTGGGATCTAAAAAATACCAACGCGCATCTTGATTAGTATTGTCTTGTACCTTTACGAAAGTAGACAGCTCATGATGCGCCTGTATTTTTCCTGCTAAATCATTTGTATTATCTTTGGTATTAAAATAAGCCTTAAACTCAACCTGTGCATGTCTTTTACCAAGCTTTGGCTTGTGTTCTACAATCTCTAATCCTGCCCAGTCTGTCTCTTTGGCCCAGCTCTTAATTGCCTGAACGTCAAGCAAGCCTTGCTGCGCAGGTAATGTGGTCTTGACGTTATAGTCCGGTTTAACTAATACAAATGCACTATAGCGCGACCGCATCAATCGCTCAGCATCAGGCGCGGCAAGCGACTCATGATACGGCTGACAGCAGTCTTGATAGGAAAGAGCCGCGTTTGCCGTCTCTGCTGTTGGATTGATTTGGCAAGGGCAAGTATGTAGGGAAGGTTGCATGTTTTACTCTAATTTTTGTTTATGCTCAATGGTTTTATGATAACTTTATTGCAGCATGCCTTTTACTAACTCTGGCAAGATACCGACTTTGAGCTGCGTCCATGCAGAAGGGTCACTCAGTCGTAACCAAAACATCTCAAAAGGCGGGGCGACATATACCAGTAGTGCAAGGATAGTATATAAGAGCAGGTACCACCATTTGTCTTTTGGCTGATAAAATTTCATCGCTGTGCCCGATGAGCGCTTCATTTTCATATTGGACAAATTGACGCTGTATAGCTCGTCTAGTGACAAATGCACTATTGCGCCACCAAATAAAAACAGCCCATAAAACCAACTGGTCGTCAGTGGTAGATGCAGACCATAATAGCTTAGACAGGTTAACCCCAGTCCAAGTATCGCCATATAAGGCACAGAGTGGATGACGCCGCGATGCACCGTCATAGTGGTAAAAATATGAAAGATCACATAGCGCATAAAACCATACCCCGCGAGCCATAATGCGATCAATGCGAGCAAACTCAGATCGCTACGCCAATGCATGACCAGACCAAAAGCAAAGACAAACGAGGTGATATTAAAACCGAGCTTAATCGGTGTTGAATTATCAGAATCCAAGTCTGGTAGTAATCCACCGATGGTACCAAGCGCCACGCATACTAAAAACCCTGAATCATCAATCAAGCCTGCCTTATAAACCGTCAAACTCAGAGTGCCGCTGACCATAAAAGCGACATTTAGGTGGGTATTAAAATTTGCCATAAAACTTGTTCATCCATAGCGCTCAAAAAGACCTTTCGAGCGGTGCATCTAGCTGTAAAAAAGCGCACCATGATACCATAGAGTAGCCAGACATCTAACAGAGATAGCCTTTAAGAGATAGCGCCTATGCCTGCCAGTGATTTACCTACCAAACCTGATTCTACCGCCTGTATTGAGCCGCCGTCTAAAATAGAGGGCACACTTGATAACAGCTTTGCTGAGATTGATTGGCAAGTGCCGTGGCTGTTGCACATTACTCAACGACATTACTTGAGCACCACTATTGAGCACCTTAGTAGACCAAGTCAGCAGATGAATAGCTTAAGTGAATCGGGTAGTTTGGATAATGCAGAAAGTCTAGATACGCATGGTATCAATGCTTGTAACATCAGCACGCCTGACACGATTGCAAAGGTCTTAAAAACGGCGATGCAGCAGCAGGCCAATCATTTAGAACAGCCATTACCGCAGACCAAACCTACCCATAACCAAATGCCTCAAACGCTACAATTTGTCTCTCAAAATGCATTGCCCGATGGCGAAGCTTACGAGCATTTCATCGGTACAACTGGCAACATTCCGACGCGTGACAACTTGCATGACCTATTTAATGGCAGCATTTGGCTGACCTTTCCCAAGACCAAAGCAGTGCTGAATTATTACCACATGCTGGAAATCGCCAAACAAGGCATCAGTGAGCGCCGAGGGCGTGTGCGCGACACTATTACGGTGTTTGATGAAAATGGAGCGGTGCTAGTGACTTCTGATGCTAGTATCGGCGAGGCATTGGTTGATTTTGACTGGCAGTCAAGTTTGGTGAGACCCCGTGATAAATGGGACGATCCAACACAGCCTGATGACAGCGCTCAAGCCGCAGTCTATATCTTTGGGCATGCCTTGCTAGAGCAGTTACTCTATCCGCGCAAACCTTTATGTGCGCACAGCATTGTCATCCATGTGACGCAACGTTTCTTTATCCTACCATTAGCTGAGCGTATACGTTTTTTGGATGACAAAGTTGCCGAATACATGGACACATTATTATCAAAAGATGACGTGACACCGCGCCAGCTTGCGCCATTGCCAATCTTAGGTGTGCCGCATTTGTGGGCAGAAAATGCAGTGCCTGATTTTTATGAAGACAGCTATGTATTTCGCAGTGGTCGACGCCAAAAGAATAAAAAGGAATGAGTCACTCAAGATTGGCTAGCCAAACCTTTGGTACGTTTACGATTGTGCCACGATTTGACAACGTCCAGACGTTAACAAAGCCTCATATGTTTGTTATGGTAAAAGGACGTTTCTGTTAAACAGCAAAGAGATGGTTATCTCTTTTGTTAACACAGAGTCACATCAGACCGTTTTATTAAACTGCTCTGTTGATTAAAGATATATCGATCATCTATTGAGCCACCCGTTATACATAAACTTATAATAATTTATGTCTAGGATCTATAACAACGATAAGGAAGCTATCATGAGTGATATTTTTAATGTAAAAGACACCCTTTCAGTTGCTGGCAAGGAACATGCCTACTACAGCCTGCCCAAACTTACCGAAACTTACGAGCATATCAAAACGCTACCATTTTGTATGAAGGTCGTGTTAGAGAATCTACTGCGTAACGAAGACGGTGGTCAGTCAGTCGGCAAAAACCATATCGAAGCGGTTGCCAATTGGGATGCAGGCGCCGAGGCGTCAAAAGAAATCGCCTTTATGCCAGCGCGTGTGGTATTGCAGGATTTCACCGGTGTGCCCTCAGTCGTTGATTTGGCTGCGATGCGTGATGCAGTGGTCGAGCTTGGCGGTCGTGCTGAGCAGATTAACCCATTTATCCCTAGTGAGCTGGTCGTCGATCACTCTGTACAGGTCGATGCCTATGGCCGCGAAGATGCGCTCGATTTGAACGAAAAAATTGAATTTAAACGCAACAACGAGCGTTATGAGTTTTTGCATTGGGGCAAGCAAGCCTTTGAAAACTTCGTGGTTGTGCCACCAGCGACGGGTATTGTGCATCAGGTCAACCTTGAGTATTTAGCGCGCGTCGTGATGGCAGCGGATGTTGATGGCGAGCTGATGGCGTATCCAGATACGGTATTTGGTACCGACAGTCATACCACGATGATTAATGGTATTGGCGTACTGGGTTGGGGTGTGGGTGGTATTGAGGCCGAAGCGGCGATGCTAGGTCAACCGTCATCTATGCTGATTCCGCAAGTGGTCGGCTTTGAGCTGACTGGCGAGCTAACTGAAGGTGTTACTGCGACCGATTTAGTGCTACGTGTGGTTGAGATGCTGCGTGCGCACGGTGTGGTTGGCAAATTTGTTGAATTTTATGGCGAAGGCTTACACAGTATGCCACTTGCAGATCGTGCCACCATTGCCAATATGGCACCAGAGTACGGTGCAACTTGTGGTATTTTCCCAATTGACCAAATGGCGATTGATTATCTGCGTCTATCAGGTCGCGAAGAAGCGCAGATTGAACTGGTCGAAAAATATGCTAAAGCGCAAGGTTTATGGCACGATGCCGATACGCCAGCGGCGACTTATTCGAGCAAGCTAGAGCTCGATCTATCGTCAGTACAGCCCGCATTAGCAGGGCCAAACTTACCACAGCAGCGTATCAATCTGTCTGATATGCATGAGAAGTTTGGCGAAACGCTAGAAAAAATGACCAAAGATCGCAAGTCAGAAGTCGAAGGCAAAGTACGCTTTGACCAAGAAGGCGGCGAGCAAGAGCAAGCGGAACACTTGGCAGCTGAACCAAAGATCGAAGTCGACACAAGAGACGATGATCTCAAACATGCACCAGCAAATAATGTCTTTTCAAATGTTAGTATCGATGATAAACAGCATAAATTAAGAGATGGTTCTGTGGTCATCGCTGCCATTACTTCTTGTACCAATACCTCGAATCCAGCCGTTATGATTGGTGCCGGTCTGGTTGCCAAAAAAGCAGCGGCCAAAGGGCTTAAAGCCAAGCCTTGGGTTAAGACGTCATTGGCTCCTGGCTCTAAAGTCGTAACTGATTACCTAGAAAAAACCAACCTGATGGATGAGCTAGAAAAAACAGGCTTCTATCTTGTAGGTTATGGGTGTACCACTTGTATCGGTAACTCAGGCCCATTATCAGAAGAGATTGAAAAAGGCATCGAAGAGAACGATTTGCTAGCGGCAGCGGTGCTATCTGGTAACCGTAACTTTGAAGGTCGTATTCACTCGCATGTGAAGGCCAGTTACTTGGCGTCACCACCGTTGGTAGTTGCTTATGCATTAGCTGGTACGGTCGACATCGACTTGACGACCCATCCATTGGCACAAGATCAAGATGGCAACGATGTATTCTTAAAAGATATCTGGCCGACCTCAGAAGAAATCAACGAGTTGATTGCCAATAACATCGACGCTGATATGTTCCGTAAAAACTACGGTGAAGTGTTCGACGGTAGTGCCGCATGGAATGCGATTAGCTCAGCGGATAGCCAACTGTATCCGTGGGATGAAGGATCAACCTATATCAAAAACCCGCCGTTCTTTGATGGTATGACCATGGAGCCAGAAGGTATTCCTGATATCGAAGGCGCACGTATTTTGGGTCTATTTGGTGACTCGATTACTACCGATCATATATCACCAGCAGGTAATATCGATCCAGAATCGCCAGCAGGTAAGTACTTGCAAGAGCGCGGTGTGATGGAAGCAGACTTTAACAGCTATGGCTCACGCCGTGGTAACGATGCAGTCATGACCCGTGGTACCTTTGCCAATATCCGTATCAAAAATACCATGATGGGCGGCAAAGAAGGCGGCTATACTTACTACTTCAAAGACGACAGCGCAACGCTCGAAGATGGTGAAGAAATGGCCATCTATGATGCGGCGATGAAGTACAAAGAAGACAAGCGTCCGCTTGTGGTACTTGGCGGCGCGCAATACGGTTCAGGCTCAAGCCGTGATTGGGCAGCCAAAGGTACGATTTTGCTGGGTGTTAAGGCGGTATTGACCAACTCTTTTGAGCGTATTCACCGCTCTAACCTTGTGGGCATGGGCGTCTTGCCGTTGACCTTTAAAGGCGATGAAGACGCGTCTACATACAACCTCGATGGCTCAGAAGTGCTCAGCATCACAGGCCTTGATAATGGCGAGAGCAAAGTCGCCACCGTCACCGCCACCCGTGCTGATGGCTCGACAGAAATCTTTGAGGTCAATGTCGGCTTACAAACACCAAAAGAGCGCGAATATGTGCGTCATGGTGGCGTGTTGCACTATGTACTGCGTCAATTGGCAAGCGAGAGCAAAGAAGCAGGCTAGTAGTTAGTTATACTCAGTATGGAATGTAAGTATCATAAAAAATGCTCAGCCGATTGGTTGAGCATTTTTTTTGTCCGCTACGATTTTCATATCAGCATCATATATCGCTGAATAGGTTCAATCTGTACTTGCATACAACCGATCTCTTACCATGACTAAAGCTGACAATGCTGCTTGCTCATTGGGTGCATCAGGCAACTGACTGCGCTCAAAAGCGGTGGCAATCTGGATGCTTAGATGATCAGCCTGTTCCAATAGTTCGTTGTACTCACTTTGACCTGCTTTGATGCTCAGCAACGCATCACGATTAGGACGCTCGACGATGACTTTACCAGTCGTGGCAATATCGTATGCCATCTCAAGCAGACGAATGGTATGCATCATATTTTTAGCATCATATTCTTTGGCGTGAGCAATGGTAGATTGATAGCGCGTTTCATTGCGGTTAGCAACCCACTGCCAGTATTCTTTATAGTCTCGGCAGTATTTACTATAGCCTTGCTCATTAAACGACAGATAAGCGATAGGCGTCATACCTTTTGGAATGGCACTTAGGCGCAGCTGATTGGCATCTGCATGCTGATACAAGCCCGAAAATCCAAGTGTCTCAGTTTTATCAATATACATGGCATACATGTGCGTCGCTTTTGCCATCGCTGCCAGTCCAATACTTCGCTGATCGGTTGCGGTTTTCTGTAACCACTCGTTCAGCGGCATACTACGCCCATCTATAAATACGCTGCAAAATTCTAAAATGGACTTTTTTTCACGGTCCATCGGGTTGACGATCTTTTTGTTTAATCCGCGTGCTTTTTTGATTTGACTACTCGCAAAGCCTGCGAAGGTTTTTTGACACAATTTGCTAATGAACCAATCAGCAGAAAAATGTGCCATGAGAGGATGTTGATATAGGATGTGCTCGGCTGGTGTGGCAAGCAATTCCATCATATTGGGATTGTTTTGCAGCAACAGCTCAATATAGCGTCCAAGCTCATAGTAGACGATATCATTGCTACGATTACTGACTTGCGCGATATAGTCGCCGTGGCGAGCAAAGTAATAAGACTTTGGCAGATAAAACACGCCTTTGATGTCAGTGTCTGAATCGGCGGTCGCGAGGCCATAAGCGCGACTACCTGAGACGCACTCTAAGAGAATCAGCCCTTCAGCTTTGAGGCGCTCTATGGTTAAAGGGGCTGCTGGCATAACGGGCTTCTCTTTTTTTGATATTGAATGTGTGATCTATATTGGTTGCCATTTAACCTAAATATTAGCCATATACTGTTATATCGAGCGTACAACGCTACGATAAAACGCATTTAAGGGGGCAATATCGGAAGCCGTGGTGGGTGCAAAAGTGGGGTTGTCGATGCTGGCGCGTAGTGATGCAATCGCGTTGATCATTATTGGTGAAAGCTGGTGTATGTAACTTTCATCTTGCGTGCGCTTGATATCAATCAAGGTTAATATCTCAGTTTGCACTTTTTGATCAAACAGCTCAAGCATCTGCTTCATGATGACTGGTGGCGGCGTATGCATTGTTAATATCCACTTTGCCGCAAGCAGTGCACGCAGTAAGTAAAACACTTTTTTGAGGCGCACAGGTGCATTAAGGTCGAGACCATGACTGGTATTTTTTGCCATACCGAGGTAATGGTGAAACACGGTGATAGGCTGAAAATAGTCTATGCTCAATGCTTGCAAGTGTACCATTAGGTCGGTCTGCTGCTCATAAACAATAGGTGAGTGTAGCCATTCAAATACCACTGCATTGGATTTATAGAGTAGCTGTAGAGCTTTTTTGATGTCCCAGCCACCAATATCAAATGGTACTGAGAGCAGATCGTTTTGGATAAATTCAAACGTGTCTTTACCCTCAAACAAACTCAAGTACCAGTCAGACGGTTGGCAATACAGCAGACGGACATCATAGTCGCTATCAGGTGAGGCGAAGCCCCATGCACGGCTGCCACTTTCAATAGCGTGCAGACAAGTAATCTGCCGCATCTGACAAACCTGCTGTATGGCTTGAATAATTTGATCGGTATCGTTGTTTTGCATAGAAGATATCATCGGCGGTTGTTTGTTAATGAGTATACAACAGCATAAAGGAGATGTGCGGTAATGATTAAATAGCAATCTTGATATACTAGGGTGGGATGGTAGATTGTTATTGCTATGAACGAATCTCCAACACCCTAACTCAAACATTATTCAAGCTTTCTCAGTCAATAACTTAATTCCTAACCCAATAAATACCATACCACTGATTTTATTTAACATTGTTTCAATAGAGGCGTTTTCCCGCAAGCGTGTACTAAACCGTGCAGCCAATAACGCCAAACACAAGCACCAGATAAAGCCAGTGGTAGCAAAAGTCAGTCCCAATATCAAAAATGACAGCATGCCGTAAGTATAACTAGCGTCGATAAACTGCGGAAAGAACGCAATAAAAAACAAGGCAACCTTTGGATTAAACACATTGGTCAACACGCCTTGCTGATAGATTTTCCAGCCGTCTAAAGCCTTTTGGTTAGTCACATTCTGAGCTTTGGACAAACTGTTTGCGATTGAGTTCGAGTTTTTGCTCGTTAGCATTTTAAAGCCTAAATAACACAAGTAAGCCGCACCAATATACTTCACGAGCATAAATGCCGTAGGGGAGTTGGCGAGCAGCACTGACAATCCTAGTGCTGCCAATAGTGTATATACCAAAGTGCCCGAGGTAATGCCCAATACAGAATATATTCCTGCGGCTTGCCCTTGCGAGACACTACGAGTAATGATATACATGCTATCGGTGCCGGGCGTGAGGTTCAATAAAATAGCCGCTAGGACAAACCCTAGGTAGTTTTCAATACCAAACATAGCCAATACCTTCCTTTAATAGCACCAAAAATTCATACGTCGTAGGACATTTTTATATTGTACAGTATACTTATGGAGTAGATAGTAGAGAGCATTGAATAGCTTGGCAATAGCACGGATAGCTATAAGGTGGTGAGAGCAGCGTTAAGACATATTAGAGAAATGACAGATGTAAAAAAGCCCAGTCACCGGATGATGACTGGGCTTTTTTAGTGTTCGCTTATTAGTCTGATCTGATGCTATGCAAAAGGGCTAATAAGTGACGCCAAATAGTGGCGTCCCCAGGGGGATTCGAACCCCCGTTACCGCCGTGAAAGGGCGGTGTCCTAGGCCTCTAGACGATGGGGACGCATAGAGTGTTATAACCAGTGGTTACAACGGTACTTCACAATATCAGATAGTTTATCTATTAATAATAGAGTAAGCCTTGCCTAGGTGCTGATATCGTCCTACTAGCGAGTATTTATTATCAATTCTCAGTTAGACTGAGCGTTGCTATAAATAAAGTGTGGTGGAGCTAAACGGAGTCGAACCGTTGACCCCTTGCATGCCATGCAAGTGCTCTACCAACTGAGCTATAGCCCCTCGCTAAGAGTGAGCGTATTTTATGTAAGAGCGGCAGTCTTGTCAACCACTATTTTAAAAATAATTCATAAATATGCAAAAAAAAGCGTTTTAGCCTGTCTTAAAGGCTCAACACACCTAAATTAGCGTGGATTTTGCTTAAGCGCGATCTCTTTGATGGCTTTATCGGTATAAAACTCTGCTTCGCTGCCATCAGAAAAAATAATCACACAGCATTCCGTTGGCACATATTGACCGCCTTTTTCTCGGATTGCTCTGATACTTTTGACCCCAATGATGTCATATTTGCCTAATTTATCTAGATTATGCTTGGTATAACCGCAGTAAGTGCGGTATATCCATTTTAAATCTTCAAAATCCTGACCTGTAGTTAGGGTAAGGTTTGTCTCAAAAAGCTCTTTTACGATGGTATCGTAGTATTTTTGCGCTTCTTTTAGGGTGTTAAACACATAATCTTTGCTTTCTATCGTGACGGTTTTGGTAGCCATGTTTATTTCCAATTAAAAATTTGATGATATGGAAGTAGCCGTATTGACTAACAACAAAAAAAGGGTCAGAGATGGCTTGACCCTTTTACATTCGACAAGTTTCGCTAATTAACTGTTTAGTAGATAAGTTATTCAGCTTCTGAATTACTCAGCTGCCAAAAAATCTGGCAAGTCTGCCGCCTGCTTCTCAAGTTTTTTCAGTTTCTTCTTACCGAGGCCGCCGAGCACATCAACCGCGTGACGTAAGCGAGTCAAGGTCATATCCGCACCGATAATCGCCATGGAGTTCATAACGGGCGTCGATGAGGTGCTACCCGCGATCGCGATAAAGAACGGTGCCATAAAGTCGCGCATCTTGATGTCTAAATGCGCGGCAAGGCCTTTTAGCGTGGCGTAGATATTTTCTTCTGACCACGTTGGTAAGGTCTCAAGCTGCCAAAGCGCCAGCTGTAGCATCTCAATGATTTGCTCAGGCGAGAGTGACTTATGGGTGAAGCTCTCAGCGTTGATATCAGGTAGGTTTTGGAAGTAGAAACCACCCCAATTAACCGCATCAGACAATAGCTCGATACGTGGCTGAATCGCCGCGGCGATAGCAGTCAGCTTGTCACTGTTGCTGGCCCATTCAAGGATTTTATTTTTTAGCTCTTCAGGGCTAAGCGCACGTAGCCACTCGCTATTGACCCAGTTGAGTTTTTCGATATCAAAAATCGGACCACCAAGCGACACACGTTGGATATCAAAGCTTGCAATCATCTCATCTAAGGTAAATTTCTCAGCATCATTGGGCATGGAGTAACCCATACGACCGAGATAGTTGAGCAACGCTTCAGGCAGCACGCCTGCATCACGATAGTAAGTGATAGAGGTTGGGTTTTTACGCTTAGACAGTTTTGATTTGTCAGGGTTACGCAGTAGTGGCATATGGCAGAGTGTTGGCATTTCCCAACCAAAATAATCATACAGCAGTTGATGCTTAGGTGCAGAGTTCAGCCACTCTTCACCGCGCATGACGTGAGTGATTTCCATCAAGTGGTCATCGACGACGTTGGCGAGATGATAGGTTGGCATACCGTCTGTTTTTAGCAGTACTTGCATGTCGACTTGGGTCCAAGGGAACTCAACCGTACCGCGTAGCATGTCTTGTACCTGACAGGTGCCTTCGGTCGGCACGCGCATACGAATCACGTGTGGTTTGCCCTCGCTTACTAATTGCTCGGTTTTTTCTGGAGCAAGATGTGCGCAGCGACCGTCATAACGCGGCGTCTCGCCATTGGCCATTTGCTCAGCACGCATAACATCTAACTCTTCAGGGGTACAAAAACAGCGGAACGCATGGTCTTTTTCTATGAGTATCTCGGCGTGTTTTTTGTAGATATCACTACGCTCGCTCTGACGATAAGGCGCGTGCGGGCCGCCAATATCTGGACCCTCGCTCCAGTCTAGGCCAACCCAGTGCAAGGCATCCAAAATCATTTGCTCTGATTGCTCAGTCGAGCGAGTCTGATCAGTGTCTTCGATACGTAAGATGAATTCGCCGCCATGCGCTTTGGCAAAAGCCAAGTTAAATAGGGCAATATAGGCAGTACCTACGTGTGGAAAGCCAGTTGGTGATGGGGCGATACGCGTGCGTACAGGGCGCTTGCTGTCAGTAGAGGTTTGCATGATAAAAGTCTCAAAGTTTACTATCAATATAGGCTATTAGTATAAATAGCGATGAAAGATATGAAGAGGGTGCTAAGAAATAGCGTAAAATATAGCGCTAGTATAACAGAGACATGTGATATTTTTAATGAAAAGCCCTTCTAGTGCTTGACTACCCGTGTATCCTTGCGATAATAATGCTAGGCAAGTCATAACTTGTTTATTTTCATCCAATTACTGGCCAGTATGGTCGTCATCTATTGAGTTGTTTGTGTCCCTATCAAAGTCTACGCCAAAATCGAAAGCCAGTCTTGCTCTCACTGACCGCACTGAATCAGCGCCCAGTCCATTCTCTAATGAGGATGTCACCATGCAAGATGAACCCCTAAACCCGACTCAATCCGATAGTGAGCGTGATATCACGTCTGATGAATTAAGTTTTGTCCATGATGCGGTACTGCTAGAGGAGACCGTCGCTGCCGTGCTAGGGGTAAAATCCCTACCCAAGCAAAAAGACGGCGACCAAAATGGCTTAAATATAAGTGGTATCTACGTTGATGCGACCTTCGGTCGTGGCGGTCATAGCAGGTTACTATTAAGTCAGCTTGCCGATGACGCCACACTGATTGTCTTTGACAAAGATCCGACAGCCATTAGTGTGGCGCAAGAGCTGGCAAGTAAAGACAGCCGTGTGCATGTGGTTCATGACAGCTTTGCAACGTTGACAGATAGTCTGGCTGCTATGGGCATTAGTGAAGTGGATGGCTTGATGGCGGATTTGGGTATTTCATCACCGCAAATTGATGATGGTAGCCGCGGTTTTAGCTTTATGCGCGATGGGGCAGTGGACATGCGTATGGATACCAGTCGCGGCCAGTCAGTTGCCGAGTGGCTTGAGCAGGTTGACGATGAGACATTGGCCAATGTGCTTTATGAATTTGGCGAAGAGCGTCATAGTCGCCGTATTGCGCGCGCTATCAAACAGATGGAGAGCTACGAGTCTACGCTTGAGCTGGCAGAGGTAATCAAAGAGGCGCATCCCAATTGGCAACGCGGCAAGCACCCAGCCACGCAAAGCTTTCAGGCCATGCGTATTTTTATTAATAATGAGCTGGGCGATGTTGACGACTTTTTAGCGCAAAGTATTGCTATCTTAAAGTCAGGCGGGCAGCTAGCGGTCATTAGCTTTCATTCATTAGAAGATCGCCGCATCAAGCAGTTTTTGCAGCGCCATAGCAAAGGGCAATATCCAGAAGATGAAAATCTACCGATGCCGCCCAATCGTCCGCGCTATTTTAGCAAGCCAAAACGCGTTGGCCCCAGCAAAGCTGAAACGAGCCAAAACCCGCGCGCGCGCAGTGCATGGTTGCGTATGGCAACTCGCACCGACACAGAGTATCAGCAGACGGCCGCGCCATAAATCATGGATGAAAACACTGAGTAAATCGCATATGATTGCTATTGTTTGTCTGAATGATGCATAAATGTCTTAATCGCTACGCCACTGTTAAAAAGCTGTAAATATTGTCTGTTAGGCTCAGCAAATAATTTTCCGTCATTTATTAGTTGAGAGTGTCTGAGATATCAAGCAACTCAGTCATTCTTTACTCTAAAATAACGTGATTATTTATTCGACCTATTCGACTTTGCAAGATAGCAGGTTTAGTAAGAAAGCAGGTTTTGATATGACATATCGCTATAGCGGTAGGCTGTTGCCGCTATAAGACGGTCATCTTTGGTTTTATTTTTATCAATGGTATGGCTGAGCAATGATGCGTTCATTGCTTGCAGACCATTATCTACTTTATCGTTTACGTTCACTTTTTGAGATCGTCATGGCAATATCTGACAAACCTGCAAACCGCCGCGCCGCCGCGCCCTATAACACCGATATCGGCGAGCTATTCGTGCGTCGGTTCAATGTGGTGAGCATTTATGTGGTCGTATTACTGCTCTTGGCAGCCGCAATCGTATGGAGCGGCATCAAGACTGCCGAAGCCGTTCAGCAATATCATCAGGATTATAAAACCTTGCAAGACATGAAAAAACAAGAGCGTAAGCTACAAATAGAACATCAGCGTCTATTGATTGAGCAGCAAACTTTTAGCGCCACGCCGCAAATCGCCAGTCGTGCAGTGGCGGAATTGGGTATGTATTCACCGACACTAAAGGATAAGCTGATTATTCAGCCTGGTGTCGCCACCGCCTTGGCACCAGTAGTCTCTGATGACGACGATGAGTTAGATTTAGATTTAGATTTAGATGTGGTCGGACCACGAGCTTCTACCGATATCTCCCCTGAAGAACCGGTAGCGGAGGCAGGACAATGAGCGACAAAAAACCTAAACCCACATCAGCAAAAAATACCAGCAAAAAACCAGCCAGTGGCAAGGTGACCAAACCATTACGCCGTGCGAGCGCTGCCAAATCTGGACAAACGAGTGATAAAGCGGCAGGCAGTCGTAAAACCAAATTATTTGATCGTATCAAAAAGAGTGACACGAAAGGGACGCATGCTAGTGCCAGAAACCCAAAGAGTAAAAGAGGGTTTTTGGGCAAAGCTTCTGGCGCGTCCTCTCGTGGCGGCTTTGAGCAGGATAAAAACCGTTTTCGTACCGTTTGGGGTTTGGCGCTGGTTATATTGGTGCTATTGATTGGCCGTGCCTACTATATTCAGGTGGCCAACGCGCAGTTTTATCAAGACAAAGGTAATGAGCTCATTACCAGTGAGCGCACGCAAAAATCCTATCGAGGTATGATTACTGACCGTAATGATTTGCCACTTGCAGTGAGCGCACCGCTGGCGACCGTGTCATTTAGCCCGCATGATTACGCGAGCGAATACTACGAGCTCAAACGTATTATCTTGACCAATCCTAATAGTCCACAATTGCAGGCGCGTATGCAAAAGCGTTTGGACAATATGGATCTGACGACGTTGGCTGCGGCTGCCAACATCTCTGTCGATGAGCTAAAAAAAGCCACGGCAATCGATGACAGTATTGATGTGACCGATGAAGCAGCAGTCAAAGCGGCGCTGCCATCTGGTGCAGGCTCGCATTATTTACCCCTTCTCAATAAAGTCACACCTGAGATTGCACAAAGTGTTAGCTCGCTTGATTTCCCTGGTGTTCATGAGAAAAACTTCTTTCAGCGTTATTATCCGCAGCCGCAATCTAATGCGCAGCTGTTAGGGTTTATGGGGCAAAACGCCAACGACCCTGAGGGTGGTTACGAAGGACGTGCTGGTATTGAGCGCCAGTATGAAAAAGATTTAGCGGGCGACGATGGCAAAGTGCTTGTTTTAAAAGATGCCAAACAAAACAGCTTAAAAGAGATCAAGCAACTTGAGCCTGAGATACCAGGCAAAGATGTGGCGCTGACGATTGATTCGCGGTTGCAATACTTGCTCTACAAAGAGCTAGAAAAAGCAGGGCGTCTGCAAAAAGCGCGCTGGTCGACGGGTATGATCGTCGACGTACAGACTGGTGAAGTGCTGGCGCTATCCACATGGCCATCATTCAACTCAAACAACCTCAATGAGATGACCGGTGAAAACCAGCGTAACCGTGCGCTATTGGATGTGTTTGAACCAGGTTCGGTGATGAAGCCCTTTACCGTTGCCGCCGCCCTAGACTCAGGAAAATATACGCCGACTACTTTAATTGATACCAACCCAGGTTCAATTCGCGTGCGTGGCTATACCATCCGCGATCATAACAACTTGGGCATGATCAACATGGCGACGCTACTACAGAAGTCTAGTAACGTGGCTTCGACTAAAATTGCGTTGTCGCTACCGCCTGATGCCATTACTAATATGCAACGACAGTTTGGCTTTGGTTCAAAAACACCTTTACAGTTCCCAGGTGAGGGCAGTGGTCTCATTGTGACGCCAAAAGAGAAAGAAACCTCACGCCGTGCGACAGTCAGTTATGGGTATGGTTTACAAGTGACACTAGCGCAGGTAGCGCAGGCTTATTCAGCCCTCGCAGCAGGTGGAGTGATGCACCCATTGACTTTGATTAAGAACGACAAGCCGCAACCAAGCAAACGCATTATGGCGCGCGAGCAGGCGATGTCTATTGTACAGATGCTTGAGAGTGTGACCGAGGCAGGTGGAACAGCTAAAGCCGCCGCCATTGACGGATACCGTGTGGCAGGCAAGACTGGTACCTCGCGCCGTATCAATCCAGAAGGCGGTTACTATACTGATCAGTATCGTAATGTCTTTGCTGGTATGGCACCAGCGTCTAATCCAAAGCTTGTGGGCGTCATGCTTATTGAAGATCCGCGCGGTCAGATTTATGCGGGTCTAACGGTCGCACCTGTATTCCACAACGTGATGAAAGAAGCGTTACGATTGTACAATGTGCCTTTGGATAAGCCGCTCAAAACAGAACCACAGTAGGCGTTCAATGATTTTAAGTAGTCAGCTCTTTAAGGGCTGATTTGTATTAACTGTTTAGGATTTGCTCATGACCATGCCTACCTTATCGCCAAATAGCGCCACTGTTACGACGGCCACTCTACAGCAGCTTATCCATACTAGCGATAATAGGCTGGCGCAACAGCTAACCGCGATGATCGCAGCATCGGTTCAACAGGCGTCGAGTCAGTCAGGGGCGGATCAGATTCAATCAATTGCTCATATTCCTTTTCAGCAGTTCCAACTAGACAGCCGTCAACTATCCAATAATGACGTATTCATCCTTTTAAAAAGCCACAATCCAAATTACCAAAAGAGCCGAAATTATTTGCTACAAGCCGCTGAGAAGGCTGCTTTTGTCCTCTCAGAGATGGATCCTGCTGCCTTGATTAGCGAAGCAAATACCCCTCTGAAGATGGATGGTGAGTCTAACGCACAGCAGCAATTAGCAGCGCTGCCGTGCCCAATCTTATACGTTCCTAATATTCGTGATTTCTTAGGCAGCTTAATCCAAGCATATTTGCAATATCAGCAGCCAGTGACCCTGCCAAAGGTAGTCGCTGTCACGGGAACCAATGGTAAAACCACCATCAGTCAATTGGTGGCACAGCTGACCCAATTAACAGGCATGAGCAGTGCAGTGATGGGTACGGCAGGTAATGGTCGCCTTGGCGCTTTGGTGCAAGCCAGCCATACCACTGGAGACGCTTTGGCTGTACAGCAGTTTTTATATCAAATGGGTACCGAGAATGCTGAAATATTGGCATTAGAGGCCAGCTCTCATGGTCTGGATCAGCAGCGTTTACAAGGCGTGCCAGTTAGCATTGCGATTTATACCAATCTGAGTCGTGACCACTTAGACTATCATGCTGATATGGAAGAATACGCGTCTGCCAAAGCCAAGCTATTTGATAAAGCTCACTTCCCAGATTTGACCCATGCCATCATCAACGTCGATGATGAACATGCTCAGATTATGTTGGATACAGCCACTGCTAGTGATTTGACGGTATGGACGTACAGTCTAGAGCCTGCAACATCTGCTACTTTTGTCGCTGCTGATATCGAGCCAAGTCTACAGGGCGTCAAGATAAGTCTGCGTACTGACTTTAATGATAAAACAGTTGGTGATGAGAAAACGGATATTATCGAGATTGTCAGTCCATTAGTCGGTCGCTTTAATGTTGCCAACTTGATCGCAGCGATGGCGGCAGCTGCGGCGCTCGGTGCTAAGTCAGACATCAGTACCGAGCATATTGCGACGGCTGTTCCTAAGCTACAAGGTGCAGTTGGGCGTATGCAGCGCGTGCCATCGAATGATGGCTGTTTTATCGTTGATTATGCACATACGCCAGATGCCTTAAGTCAAGTGCTGGCGAGCCTGAAAACTCACTGTAAAGGTCAGCTATGGGCAGTGTTTGGTTGTGGCGGTGACCGTGATGCAGGTAAGCGCCCACTGATGGCGCAAGCGGGCCTCACAGGTGCTGATCAAGTTGTCTTGACCGCTGACAATCCACGTACCGAAGACCCTAATGCCATCTTACAGGATATGCAGGCTGGGATGAGTGCTGAACAATATCAACGTACGCATATAGAACCTGCTCGCCAAAAGGCCATTGAATATGCCGTCAGTCAGGCAGGTCCAGACGATATTGTCGTCATCGCTGGTAAAGGCCATGAGACCTATCAAGAGATTAACAATGTCCGTTACGATTTTGATGACCGTGTGATTTTGCAGCAGGCGTTAGCGCAAGCGGGCCGTATATAGTCGAGTGATTATCGATACCCCTATTATCAAAAAATTAAACATTAAATATAAAAATTGAGTAGTCATTATATAAGGTAACCATTATGACAGCCGACAACGATAACACCATCCAGTCGCAAGGGCTTTATGTCTGGCAAATGGATAATATGCTCGAGGCGACAGCGTCGCTCGATGGTCACTGGCAACTGCCACAAGACTATACAGATGCAGGCCAGCCAGCCCTAGCCAGTCAGCGTATTGCGACCGACACTCGTACGATAAAGCCTGGTGATATCTTTTTGGCGTTACGTGGTGAGAACTTCGATGGTCATGACTATATCGATATGGCAGCATCAAAAGGTGCCATTGCTGTCATTGTGTCTCGTCCTATCTTATCTGAGTCAAATGCGATTCCGCAGCTGGTTGTCAGTGATACCCGTTTGGCGTTAGGGCAGTTGGCAAGCTATCGTCGTCAGCAGCATAAAGATCTGACCGTGATAGCGATTACTGGTTCTAGCGGTAAAACCACCTGCAAAGAAATGCTAGGCAGTATTTTTGGTCGATTGGCACCGACATTGATTACTCGTGGTAACCTCAATAATGATTTGGGTGTGCCAATGATGCTGCTTGAGTTATCAGACCATCATCGCTATGCCATTTTAGAATTGGGTGCCAACCACATTGGTGAGATCGCCTATACGACTGAGATTGTGCGCCCTGATGTGGCCTGTATCCTAAATATTGGTACGGCTCATCTGGGTGAGTTCGGTAGCCGTGAAGGTATTTGCCAAACCAAGGCGGAGATTTATCACACCTTAACGGATGCGCAGTTTGCGATTGTTCCTGATAAAGACGATTTTACCAATCAGTTACGCCGCATTGCTGAAAAGCACACGTCACATGTGATTGGGTTTGGTAATACCGATGTGAGCGCAAGCCATCTAGATGTAGAGCCTGAGCGTAGTGAGTTTAAGCTACATATCGGTAATCAGGTTCATGATATCAATTTGCCATTAGCAGGCGAGCACAATGTCAATAATGCTTTGGCTGCTGCAGCCTGTGCGCATGCATTAAATATCAACGTCAGTGATATTGTTATCGGCCTTGAAAACGCGCGTCCAGCCAAAGGTCGTCTGAACAGTCAGATACTGGGTAAGCACCGTCTGATTGATGATACGTATAACGCCAACCCACACTCGGTACGCGCCGCTGCCAAAGTATTGGCTGCACAAACGGGTACGCAAGTGATGGTGTTGGGTGATATCGGCGAGCTAGGAGAGGCGGCAGTTAGTGAGCATCAAAGCCTCGGCCGTACTATCGCGACCACAGGTATCGATGTGCTGCTCTGTGTTGGCGAATATGCCAAGGCCACCGTTGCTGGTGCGAAAGAGGTTGCTGATATCAATGCTCAGGCATTCGCAGACAAAGACAGCTTATTGCAGTATTTGCAGCCGTATTTACAAGCGCACCAAGCAAAACCTTGTACGGTGTTGTTCAAAGGCTCGCGTTCCATGACAATGGAAACACTTATTCATGCGCTAGTAGAGGAGTAGGCGGTGTTAGTTTGGTTGTTTGGCTGGCTTGGCCAGTATTATACACCGTTTTCTGCGGTTTCTTCGTTGACGTTGCGAGCGCTGCTTGCGGTTATCACAGCGCTTGTGTTTAGTATGTTTTTTGGCGGGCGGGTCATTCAGCATCTGCGTGCGCTCAAATACGGTCAGGCCATTCGCAATGATGGGCCGCAATCGCATTTGGTCAAGACCGGTACGCCAACCATGGGCGGGGTATTGATTCTCAGTGCTATTGGGGTATCGACTCTGCTATGGGCACGTTTGAACAATCCTTATGTGTGGATTTTGCTCGTTGTTATGGTGATCTTCGGTGCTGTAGGGTGGGCGGATGATTGGCTCAAAATCAAGTATAAAGATCCCAAAGGTCTGATTGCGCGCAAGAAATATTTTTGGTTGTCGATGGGCGCATTATTCGTCGGCGTCTCTTTATACTACATCGCCACACTACAGCCGGATATCAATACGACTCACGAGATGCAAGATCTGTTGGTGCCGGTTTTTAAAGATTGGATGATTCCATTTTCGGCAGTACCTTTTGGTATTGGTTTTATTATCTTTACCTACTTTGTGATCAATGGTGCGTCCAATGCGGTTAACTTAACTGATGGCCTTGATGGCTTAGCAATCCTACCAGTAGTGCTTGTCGCAGCAGGCTTGGGTGCGATGGCTTATGTGTCAGGCGATGTGCGCTTTGCGGATTATTTGCACGTTCCGTATATTCCCTATAACTCTGAAGTCATTATCGTTTGTGGCGCCATGGTCGGGGCGGGTCTTGGCTTTTTGTGGTTCAATGCGCATCCTGCACAAGTATTTATGGGTGATGTGGGCGCGTTGGCACTGGGTGCGATGCTCGGTACGATTGCCGTGATGACGCGACAAGAGATTGCCTTTGCCATTATGAGTGGTCTATTTGTCGCTGAAGCGCTATCAGTAATGCTGCAAGTTGGCTCTTATAAATTGCGCAAAAAACGCGTTTTCCGTATGGCTCCGCTACATCATCATTTTGAAGAAATTGGCTGGAAAGAGACGCAAGTGGTGACGCGGTTTTGGATTATCGCCATCATTCTCGTCATCCTTGGGCTAATGACTTTGAAGCTGCGTTAGAAAAACAAGCCTCAAACATACCTAACTTTCCTGCTTAGAAGCCATCTCGATGATTATTGAGGTGGCTTTTTATCGTCTAAGCAACACGAAATTTGTTAAAATGTGGGTCATATTGCTATGACGTTGAGATACCTGTGTCCTTATTTATTTGTCCCCTTTGCCAGTCACCCATGCAGCCTGCAGCCGATACGTGGCGCTGTGACGGTAGTTTGCACCCCAAAAACACCTCACACCCTTTTGATGTGGCTCGCCAAGGTTACGTCAACCTGTTGCCTGTACAGCAGAAGAAATCAAAAGCACCTGGCGACAGTCAAGAATCTATCAATGCCCGCAAGCGATTTTTGAACCATGGGCACTATGGGCCGTTACAGAATCTGATTAGCCAAAAGATGGCAGCGCTACTGTCAAAAAGTGAGGCCATAGAGGAGCAGGATACTCAGTCTGTGAATTGGCTTGATATTGGCTGCGGCGAGGGCTACTACACGCAGGCAATGGCACAACTTGGCTCAGGTATTATTGATAACTTACTCGCAGCGGATATCAGCAAACCTGCATTGGTGGAATTGGCTAAAGTCAGTAAGGCGGCAGGTCGTCTTTGGTATCAGCGCAATAATACTAATGCTGCCAAAACAACGGTGATTTATCCGCTAGTGACCAGCGCCGCGCATCTACCGTTACGCTCTCATAGTGTGACGGGTATTAGCAGTATTTTTAGTCCTATTTTACCTGAAGCGTTCGCTGAGGTATTGGCCGATGATGGTTATTTAATCATTGCCAAACCAGATGCCGGACACTTGGCGACGATGCGAGATGCCTTATTCGATGATGTGCGTGAGCATGATTCTGATAAGTTTTTACACGAGTTGGCGCCATACTTTACGTTGATGGGGACTGACCATGTTAGTACAGAGATGACATTATCAGCGGATGATTTGGCTGATTTAATGACCATGACCCCGTATGCCTACCGCGCACGTAGTGAAAAAAGACAAGCGTTACTGGAGCTTAGTAAGCACGCGCCATTTAATACAGAGGCCAAGTTTGTGGTTTATATTTTGCAAAAAAAGGCGTCCAGTTGAGAGCCTTTTAATATTTTTGTTACGGCATCCACTAATCAGTATTCTTGTAGTAGCCAACCGCTACCAAAGGCAAAATACTCTCGAAACCATGCATTGTAGCGAATAGACAGTGGGGTTGGGCTGGCAAGCGTGATTGGTTGCGTATAACCTTGATGGAGGGCAATGGCGGCTGCGCGGATGGTATGAAAGTCGCTGGTGACAATCGCAATCGGTACCTCTTTATCAATACCATGCTGTTCAAGTATGATTTGGCTGTACGCCAAATTCTCCTCAGTACTGGTACTTTTCCCTTCTTGATAGATACGATCTAGTGGAATGTCATGGGTTTGCGCCAAGTAAGTCGCCATGATGTCCGCCTCACTGCGCGTGTGCTCATAGCCCATACCGCCACTGGTAATAATCAATGCCTGTGGTTGCTGCTCAATCAGTGTTGCTGCCGTATCCAAGCGACTAGCTAAGGTAGGGGTCGGCTTGCCATCGACCGTCCCAGAACCGAGTATAATAATAGCTGCTACAGGTGGCAAATCTTGTCTGCCCTGGGCAATCTGCTGCTGCAATGAATAAACAAAGAGCAAAAAGCTTATGAACCATAACCCAAACGCTAGCCACAATCCGTACCAAATACGTCGCAGTAAAGGATTCTTAGCAAGTATTTTTATAATTAAAGGAGCACCTAGTCCATGCCCTACAAAAACCACGCCTATCAAAAAAGGCAGCACTGTACCAAAATTAACCTTATCTACGGCCATCAGAGCAGTACAGTCAATGATGAGTATGGATCCAAGCGCTATCAATACGATACGTAATAATCCAAACATAAATTTTTTATCCTGTCAGCACTGATAGATCAATCACGCTTTCTATATAAGTGTCAAACATTCAGCATCAAATATTAAACGCTACAGCCACATCAACAGCGACCAAAAGCGTTATACATACTTCTAGGTCTGCCCGTCTATTTACACCAGTGGCACAACTATACAACTGTCTGCAGTTTAGTGGACGAATATGCCAAATAAAGGTAACAATCGCAACCTTTCTTCAAGTTTCATAAAGCTACTTAATACGAGAACCAGTTATCATTTTCTTTGTCGATAGAGCGATGCTTTATCGTGATACTTCATAAGGTATCTTTAATCATCATTTATTAATATGAATTACATTAGGAAAAAACAATGAAAAAGATAATAGTAAGTTCGATTTTAGCCGCTACCGCTTGTTTATCTATGGTTGGTCAAGCCAACGCTGCACCTGACTACTCAAAGTCTCATGCCGCTCAAGTACAGCATCAAAAGCATGATGCTAAAGCCAAAGTAGGTAGTAAACATAAAGTTGTCAAAAACAAGGCAAAGGTATCACAGCAAAAAGCAAAAATAGTGGCTGCCAAGCATAAAGCACAAGAAAAGCATCAAGACAAATATCAGGGCAAATATAAAAACGATAAACAAAGCAAAAACGACTACAGACACCGCTCTTAAAAGTGATATCTGATTATTTAAAAATGACGCCCTAAGTAGGCGTCATTTTTATGTGCAATGGTTTGGCTAGTAGTTGTGATATATCTGGTCTTGTATCTCTATTTGAAGAGATATTACGGTTTAGCAGATATGCAAAACGCTCACACCTTAACGTTTCTTAAACTTTCATCAAGCTACTTAACATAGGAACTGGCTATGATAAGAGACAGTATTAACATCATCTGCGCGCGCTAGTTATCTCAAGTAGTGCTTTTCAATCAAACCAGTGATGTTAAATATTCATTGACTGTCCTAAATAATCATCTTAAAAATCGACTGAGAGCGCCCATGAGACAAACCTTGTTCGTACTATTTATCACCTTATTCAGTGTAATAGGCTACTCAGCCAACGCGATGGTACCAAGCATTGCTTTTGCAGAAGCAGTAAACGCGACTCCAAAACCAGTCATGTCTGCTGAAACGAAAAAAATCAGACGAGACTGCCGCATAAGTTTGGGGTTGAACAAGTTACATATGAATCTAAGTGACAGTGAAAAAGAAGCAATAAAGAGATGTATAGGCAGTAAACAGCTGTAGATTTAGATATTAGCAGCAATAGAGCAGTGATATGAGCCAGCAATATTCTTTATTGGTGGTTTTTTTTGATAGATAGGATAAAAATCACCATTTAGGCAGCATTAGACGATCAGACTGACAGTCTTACTGTTAAGGTGTCTGGATTTTATTTAGGATAGAGTATGACAGTACAGAAAAACTAGTGCGTTTCTCAGAATAGATAAGATTGGCGGTGAAGGAGGAAGTCAAACTTTATGTATAAGCAATTGATTTTATTAATATTTATATTCTATAAAATTGTTATAGACCAGCTATTAGACCAACACCTTTCAAGTATTGGATGTAAGAAATATAACGGAATTTTCTTTCCTTTTATTTGTAACAAGATGTTTCTAGTTTGAAAATTTAATTTCAAGTGCATATTATCACTAAAAAACTGTTCCTAGCAAAAGGTATCGAAGTCTCAAAGATAAAGCATGTTGCTTTTGATAAAAGCAACCAAGTTAATATATGTTATTGTATATTGATAACCGTTAAAATAGTATGGTACTTTTAACAAGTTCACATAGCTCTTTGATATTTAGCCAATTAATGATAGCTCACTATTGAAAGTAGCCGTCTGGTTTAAATTATAATAATAAGGATACAATGATGCTTTTGGAAAAGATTAAAACATCTGGTCTTTCACACCTCTCTTATTTAGTGGGTTCTGGTGGTCAGGCTGCGGTGATAGATCCACGTCGTGACTGTGCGATATATGTAGAAAAGGCACGCGCAGCAGGACTTCAGATCTCTCATATTTTTGAGACTCATCGTAATGAAGACTTGGTCTCTGGTGCACCAATTTTGGCAGAAATGACAGGAGCCATTGTATTACATGGCCCCAATCCAGAGCGACCAATTGTCTATGCTAAGACGGCGCGTAATGGTGATTGCTTTACTATTGGTCAACTTGAAATTCGCGTACTAGAAACGCCCGGTCATACTGATGATCACCTTGCCTATGCTCTGTTTGATACCGCCTATCCAGACAAAGCGGTTGGTGTCTTTACTGGCGACGCGCTATTTGTGGGAGATGTTGGTCGTACTGACTTCTATCCTGATCGCCGCAAAGAAGTCGCAGGCCTGCTTTTCGACTCACTACAAGATATTCTAGCGCTTGGTGATCAAGCCATTATTTATCCTGCTCACGGTGCTGGGTCAGTCTGTGGCTCAGGGATGGCAGAGCGTGAGTTTTCTACCGTCGGCCACGAAAGATTGAACAATCCGCGTTTACAAATCACAGACCGTGATGACTTTATTGATTTTAAAGTGAGCGAAAACCATTACCAACCACCTTACTTTAGGTTAATGGAGCGACTGAATATGGAAGGTGGTGAAGCCCCACCAGTCGTTATGCGCCCTCGTAATCTTTCGCTTGATCAACTCAATAGCTGCGGTGCCGATCATCTTATCGATATTCGTGAACCAATGGCTTATGCCTCAGGTCACCTGCATGGGTCTATGAGTCTACCCGTAAACATGCTTCCTGCGTTTGCTGGGTGGTTTATTGAAGAAGGACAAAGTTTGGCATTGATTGCGTCTGATGAAGAGCAGCTTGCTACTGCGATGGCGCATCTGGTACGAATTGCTCTCGACAATGTAGTGGGTGGCTATGTGGGTGTCGTTCCTGCTGCTAAAGGGGAGCAAATGCAACAAACCCCTATGGTTGATACACATGAAGTAGAAGATCGTCTTAATAATGCTCAAAATTGGACACTGCTCGATGTACGCGATATCGATGAGAGGAATGCCAATGCAATTGAAGGGTCACAGCACATCTATGTCGGACATCTTAACGAGCGTTGGCATGAGCTTGACTCAAGTCGCCACTATACGTTGATGTGCGCCAGCGGTGCACGAGCGACGATAGCGGCAGGATGGCTTGCCAGTCGTGGTTTTGAGCATATTGATATCTACCTAGGTTCAATGGGTGCGTGGCAAGCCGCTCATGATTAAAATAGCAAACGGTATTCGAGATATATGAGAACAATGAACTATTTTGCCAATGCACTCTATCTATATTATCGTTGAAAATCATTATTCAGAGTAGTAAAAAATAGCGCCTATTTTGGGCGCTATTTTTTTATTTAGAGCCGACTTAGTATATTCTTAGACCAACTAACGGCAATACATTACACCTTATTCGAAACAGTAATGTGCGCTATACTTCCAAGCGAAACGAGTTAATCGAACCATCATTGTTTATTATAAAAACTCGTAACCTTCCAAAGTATCTAGGACTAATAAATGCCTGCCAGTACCACTAATAATATTAGCAAAATCAATCAAGACGATATCAATAAAGCCGTATGGAACGCCTGTGATACTTTCCGAGGAGTCATCAGCGCCGATACCTATAAAGACTTTATCTTAACCATGCTGTTCCTAAAGTATCTGTCTGATGTCTATCGAGATGAGTACAACAAGCTGGTCGAGCAGTTTGGCGACAACCCAGAGCTGATCCACGCCATGATGTCAAAGCAGCGCTTTGTCTTGCCTGAAGGCGCAAGCTTTTGGGACTTGTATGAGCAGCGTCATCAGCCGGGCAACGGTCAACGTATTGACGAGGCGCTTCATGCGATTGAGGAGGCTAACGGTACTAAGCTCAAAAACGTCTTCCAAGACATTAGCTTTAACACCGATAAATTGGGTCAAGAAAAACAAAAGAACGAATTACTGCGTCATTTATTAGAAGACTTTGGTAAAGACATTCTTAATCTAAGCGTTGAGCGCGTGGGTAGCTTGGACGTGATTGGTAATGCGTACGAGTTTTTAATCAAGCACTTTGCCGCTAGTAGTGGCGCAACGGCTGGTGAGTTCTATACGCCACCAGAAGTATCTAATTTATTAGCGACTATTCTTGAGCCTGTCGAAGGTGATGAAATCTGTGATCCGGCTTGTGGTTCGGGGTCACTACTCATTAAATGCGGGGCAATGGTTCGCAAAAACTCAAATTCCAAGAAGTATGCGCTATTCGGTCAAGAAGCCATTGGCTCGACGTGGGCATTGGCCAAGATGAATATGTTTTTGCATGGTGAGGACAATCACCGAATCGAGTGGGGCGATACCATCCGTAATCCGCTGCTCCTCGATAAAGACGGCAAGCATTTATTACAGTTCGATGTGGTGACGGCCAACCCGCCGTTTTCACTGGATAAATGGGGTCATGAAGATGCCAGCAGCGATCCCTATGGTCGCTTCCATCGCGGTGTGCCGCCCAAGACCAAGGGCGACTATGCCTTTATCAGTCATATGATCGAAACGCTGAAACCAAGCAATGGCAGAATGGGTGTGGTCGTGCCGCATGGCGTGCTGTTCCGTGCGTCAAGTGAAGGTAAAATCCGTCAGCAGCTTATTGAAGAAAACCTGCTCGATACGGTGATTGGCTTACCTGAAAAGCTGTTCTTTGGTACGGGTATTCCAGCCGCAATTCTCATCTTTAAAAAGAATAAGTCTGACGACAAAGTCCTGTTTATCGATGCCAGTAATGAATTTAAATCAGGTAAAAATCAAAACCAGCTCACAGATAGCAATATTGCTAAAGTCATTGAGACGTATAAAGCGCGGGAAAGCGTTGATAAATATGCGTATCTAGCGAGCTTTGATGAGATTAAAGAAAACGACTTTAACCTCAATATTCCCCGCTATGTCGATACCTTTGAAGAAGAGGCGGAGATTGATCTGGTCGCGGTGCGTACTGAGCGTTTGGCGCTTAAAGCCGAGTTAAACCTGTTAGAGGATGAGATGGCAGGATATTTGAAGGAGTTGGGTTATGGTGCCTAATGGATGGGAGGTTAGAAATTTAGAAAATTTAGCATCTGTTGAAAGAGGAAAGTTTTCGGCACGTCCAAGAAATGACCCAAAATATTATGGTGGTGAAATTCCATTTGTTCAAACTGGTGATATTGCAGGAGCAAAAACATACTTAAAATCCTACAGTCAGACTTTAAATGAAGAAGGATTAAAGGTTAGTCGTTTATTTCCGAAAGATACTATTCTCATCACTATTGCAGCAAATATTGGTGATGTTGCAATTACTTCGTTTGATGTTGCTTGCCCTGATAGTTTAGTAGCTATTCAGCCTAAAGAAGGTACGAATGTTATTTGGCTGTATTTCTATTTAGAGACATGTCAAAAGGAACTAGATGGACAAGCAACACAGAATGCTCAAAAAAATATTAATTTGCAGGTATTAAGACCGCTTGAGGTCCTTACTCCACCTCTCCCAGAACAACAAAAAATCGCCAAAATCCTATCTACTTGGGATAACGCGATTAGCACCATAGAGCGTTTAATTGAGAATAGTACCCAGCAGAAAAAAGCCTTGATGCAGCAATTGCTGACGGGTAAAAAGCGTTTGCTTGATGAGTCGGGTAAACGGTTTGAGGGTGAGTTTAATCAACATCGATTAAGTGAATTAGTTAATATTGATAAAAAATCGTTAGGTAAAAATACGCCTGAAAACTATGAATTTGAATATATTTCTTTATCAGACGTTTCAACTGGCACAATATCAAAATCATTAGAGCGTCACATTTTTAGTTCTGCTCCTTCTCGTGCAAGAAGAATAGTAAGAGAAAACGATTTACTACTAGCAACAGTTCGTCCCAATTTAAAAGGATTCGCTAAAGTCAGAAAAGAGCATGATGGGTTTGTGGCTTCAACTGGCTTCGCGGTTTTAACTGCTAAAAAAGATGTATCAAGCGACTATGTTTATCATTACTTGTTTAGTCATCATCTAACAGGTCAGATAAATGCTTTGGTTGTCGGTTCCAATTATCCAGCAATTAATTCGTCAGATGTAGGAAGCTTAAAAATACTTTGCCCCTCACTAAAAGAACAACAAAAAATCGCCACCGTATTAACCAATGCCGATAGAGAGATTGAGTTGCTTGAGCAGCAATTGGCTGGTTTGCAGCAAGAAAAAAAGGCGCTGATGCAGGTATTGTTGACGGGTAAGAAGCGGGTGGTGGTTGATGTGGGATAATTTTGATATAAGATACGTTTCATGCACCCCGAGGCATCTAAATAGTCTAAAATGAATTAAAAGCTCAATAGGAGTATATGACATGATCGAAGTGACTCAGGCAGTAAGGCTAGCACGCCAATATGCTAATGACTTTTATCAAGACGAAGATATCAAAAATCTAGGCTTGGAAGAAGTCGTTTTTGATGACGATAGTAAGGAATGGCGCATTACTTTAGGTTACGATTCCTATCGAGTAAAAACAATAGCTAAAGCAGCAAACCCTTATACAGCAGTAGGTAATTTAATAGGGTCTGGCAACATAGAAAAAGAAACCTTGCGGGAATATAAAACATTTCGTATTAGCGGAGATGACGGCAGTTTCAAAGGTATGCTAATACGTGACGTAGGCTAGCAGTGACTTATCATTATATTGATAAATCAAAAAATGTATTGCTTGATGCTAATCTACTAACTATGTATTTGGTGGCTCAGCTTGGTGATGGTGAAGTAGAGAGGTTTAAGCGTACACGAGAATATACGACAGCTGATGCCAAGATATTGGATAATACTTTATCAGGTTTTAAATCTATTATTACTACACCGCAAGTCTTAACTGAAACTGCTAACTTGCTTGATTGGTTTGAAGGGGCAAAGCGGCAGGTGCTATTTGGTTATCTGAGTCAGTTTGTTGTGCAAGTTGATGAAAAATACTTATCTGCTAAGCAAATTATAGTAAGTCCTGCATTTATTAAGCTAGGACTATCAGATGCTGCCTTATTTGATATTTGTCATTTAGATAAATGTGTCCTACTTACGTCTGACCTTGATCTATATGGGTTTGCAGCAGGTCATGGCATAGAGGCTATTAACTTTACCCATTTAAGAAAATATTTATAAACAGTATTGTTGACGCAAAACAACTATCAACTAATCTATACCTAACATAACCGCCATGCTTAGTGCCCTTTGGGTAACGCGCAACCTCGGCGGTTTTTTATTGCCTTTTTAAAGCAAAAAAAGACGTCACGCTTCATTGTAGCGACAAACAGTAGCGCACTGCTATACTGACAAGGTATAAGGCTTATTCATAGATCGATCACATAAAAAAGCGACTGGATACACTCATGGACATAAAAAAACTCACGTTAAATAATCTAGGACGCTTTGAAGACCTTGAGGTAGATTTTGCCCCAACTGAGAGTCATCAGTCGAATGTCACGGTATTCATTGGTAATAACGGTGCCGGTAAGACTTCCATACTAAACGCGTTAGCAACTTCTTTAAGCTGGTTCGTTGCACGTTTGCGTACTGAAAAAGGTAATGGCACGACCATCGATGAGCTGAATATCATCGACAATGCGTCAGCTGCTGGTATTTCATTATACTTGTCTGATGATATTAAAACGGATAGCGAGATATCATTTTTATTGTACCAATGGACGCTCGTAAAAGTACGAAAAGGGCGTAAAAGTGAGAAGTCTAGCAATCTAAGTCAACTTTCTAAACTGGTAGATAATTACCGTCAGAAACTCACCGATAATGACAATGCGAGCCTGCCTTTGATTGCCTACTATCCAGTCGAGCGTTCAGTCTTGGACATTCCGTTAAAGATAAGAAGCAAGCACAATTTTGAACAGATAGACGGCTATGACAGTGCGCACAATCAAGGCGTAGACTTTCGACGGTTTTTTGAATGGTTTCGTGAGCGTGAAGATATTGAGAATGAGGAGCAGCTTAGGTATCGCGAAAACTCTTGGCGTGAACAAATGCAAGAAATTAAAAGACAAGAACAGCTTACAGAAATATATAAGAAAAAGGCAGATGAGTTAAGGAAACGTCAGGATAAAAATTTAAATACTGAGGAAAGAATTAAGAGTTTAGAAGAGTTAAAAGAGCTTCTTGAAGAAGTAACGACTTTTCGTGAAAGTTTTAAAAATGTAGGTGGAATAAGTGATAATCGAATTGAAGATAAGCAACTAAGCGCAGTCAGAACTGCGATCACAGCCTTTATGCCTGATCTCAGTAATATCCGCGTTCAACGCAAACCACGACTACATATGGCGGTCGATAAAGATGGCAGGTCACTCAATGTCATGCAGCTCTCACAAGGAGAGAAGTCGTTGATGGCATTGGTGGGCGATATTGCCCGTCGTTTAGCGATGATGAACCCTGCTCTTGATGACCCACTACAAGGCGATGGCATCATCTTAATTGATGAAGTCGATATGCACTTGCATCCTAGTTGGCAGCGTAACTTAGTGCCGCGATTCACGGCTACTTTCCCCAATTGTCAGATCATACTAAGTACCCATTCGCCTTTGGTCATTAGTGATCAAAAAGGCATATTGGTCTATCTGCTAAGTGATGGCGAGATTGGCGCATTGCCACCTTTATATGGTGCCGACGTTAACACCGTATTGCTAGAGGCAATGGACACGGACGTCCGTAACCCTGATATTAATGATAAGCTCAATGATTTATTAGATGCCATTCATGATGGTGATGTCAATAATGCTAAGATGCTAATGCAAGCACTAGGTCGTGAGCTGCCTGCCGGTAATATGGAGCTTGCCAAAGCAAGATTGCTGCTTCGTAAAAAGGAGCTGCAACTTGCGAAAAATAAGTAAACAAGTAGGTCTCGAGCCAGCAAGTTTAAGTCAGTTCAAACGTCGCAATAGACAAGGCAACTATAGCGATCTGACGGTTGAAACAAGACAAGATATCCGTTTGGCATGTACCATAGAGCAGTTTTATTTATGTGCTTACTGCTGCAAACAAATCTCAGGCAGCAGCGACGATACAATGAATGAGCATGTCATAGCAAGAAAGACAGCACCTCATAAAAGCCTTGATTACACCAATATCGTTGCCAGTTGTACAACGGCCAATCAGTGCGATAATGCACATGGGTCACAGACATTACCCTTAACGCCTTTTGACGTTGAATGTGAAACAGATTTAGATTTTAAGCTCAGTGGTAGAGTGGTGGGTTTAACCGATGACGCTCAAAAAACCATCGACGTATTACATTTAGATAATAGGTCTTTGACTGAGCAAAGAGGGCAATTTGTACAAGCCTTATTATTAGGAAGTGGCATTGATCCTGATGATGTCATAGATGATAGTGATTTGATTCAAATGGTGATTGATGATTTAGCAAAGCCACAAGATGGCAGGCTTGAAGCATTTGCGCCTGTGGTTATCAATGTATTACGAGGATGGCTTAGATGACTAACAGTATCAATTTCGCAGAAGAATTTAGCTCAAAAATTCCTGCCTTAACCTTACTCACTACACTAGGCTATCAATTCATTCCTCCTAGCTGGTGCAATGCCATGCGCTCAAAGACGGTCTCCAATAAAGCCACCAACCAAGTGGTGCTATTGCCCATCATGCGTGCATTTTTAGCCGAGCAAACTTTTACGTTTGAAGGTCAGGCGCATCCTTTATCAGACAGCGCCATTGATAAGATCATACATGAGCTAAACCCAGCGATGAACTTAGGCTTGCAGCTCGCCAATGAGAAACTTTATAACGCTATGCTCTATGGCGTGACCGTGACTGAGTTCATCTATGGTAAGAAAACCTCGCAGACCGTCGCTCTGATAGATTGGAATAATATTGATAATAATAGCTTTCACGTTACTGAAGAGATGGTAGTACAGAATACTGAGGGCACAGGTAATGTCATTCCTGATATCGTTTGCTTCGTGAACGGTCTACCGCTGGCAGTGATCGAAGCCAAACGCCCTGACTCCAGTAGAGAGGGACAGTCGACCAATGCTCAAGCGGTGTCCCAGCATATTCGCAATCAAAAGCCGAAATTTATTCCAAACCTATTTGCCTATAGCCAGTTATTACTTGCGGTTAACGGTAATGAAGGTCTGTATGCTACTTGCGGTACACCTAGGAAATTTTGGGCGAAATGGGTCGAAGAAGAAATCTCTGAGCCTGAGTTTGCCCGTATAAAAAACCAAACGCTCAGCGATGAGAAGATTGAGAATTTGTTTAGCCATCGTCCTGCCTCTATTAAAGATGAATATAAATCATTGATTGCTGGCGGTGATCTAGCTGTCACCGACCAAGACCGCTTAATCATCAGCCTTTTACAGCCACAGCGTCTACTTGAGATGACGCGCATGTTTACCTTGTTTGATAAAAAAGCTGGCAAAATTGTTGCTCGTTATCAGCAAGTCTTTGGCATTAAAGCCCTGATTGAACGTATCAGTAGTTTTGACGGCTCTGATGGTAAGTCGGGTAGTCGGCAAGGCGGTGTCATTTGGCATACCACAGGTAGCGGCAAGTCCTTTACGATGGTGTTTTTCTCTAAGGCGCTTATTTGGTTAGAGGAGCTCGCCAAGTGCCGTGTCATTATCGTCACCGACCGTGTCGACCTAGAAACCCAGCTTAGTCAAACCTTTGCTTCTGGGGGCGTATTATCTGATCGCGATAAATCAGATGCCATGGCAACCTCTGGTCGCCGTTTAGCTCAGCAAATCGGTCACGGTAATGAGCGCGTTATTTTCTCTATTATTAATAAGTTTGGCTCAGCGGTTAAGTATGATGAATGCTACAACGACAGCCCAAACATCATCGTCATGGTCGATGAAGGTCACCGTAGCCAAAATGGTGAGAATAATATCCGTATGGCGCAAGCCCTGCCAAACGCTGCCTTTATTGCCTTTACGGGTACGCCACTGCTCAAGGATGACAAGACTGAGAATAAATTCGGTAGCATCATTCACTCCTATACCATGCAGCAAGCGGTCAAAGACAAAACCGTTACGCCACTCTTATATGAAGAGCGTATCCCTGAATTGAATACCAATGACCAAGCCATTGATGCTTGGTTTGACCGTATCACCCAAAAGCTGACCGATGATCAAAAAACGGATCTCAAACGTAAGTTCTCCCAAAAAGGTCAAATCTATCAGGTTGAAGGACGTATTGAGCTGATCGCTCATGACATCTCTGATCATTTCCAAAACTTTAAACAGCAGCATTTAAAAGGTCAACTGGCCTGTGACTCTAAAGCCTCTGCTATCCGTTATAAAATGGCACTCGATAAGATTGGCAAAGTCACCTCAGTGGTGGCTATGTCACCACCTGATACCCGTGAAGGGCATGATACCGTCGATGGAGAGTCAAAAGACATCGTTCAGAACTGGTGGCAAGCCAATGTCGCCAAAGAGTATGGCGGTGATGAGAAAGCCTATACCAAAGCCATCATAGAAGCTTTTAGTCAGGATGATGGTCCTGACATTATGATCGTTGTCGATAAGCTACTAACGGGCTTTGATGAGCCAAAGAATACCGTGCTGTATATAGATAAGCCGCTAAAGCAGCATAACTTGATTCAGGCAATTGCACGGGTAAACCGCTTGCATGAGAAAAAACGCTTTGGTTATTTGATTGATTATCGCGGCATCTTAAAAGAGCTAGATATTACCATTGAGAGATACCAAGACTTAGCAGAACGTACGCAAGGTGGCTTCGATATCGAAGACCTCAAAGGTTTGTATAACGCGATGGATACCGAGTATAAGCAGTTACCCAGACTGCATAGCGAACTGTGGGCAATATTCTCATCAGTGAAAAACAAGCAAGACGGGCAAGCGCTAAGGCAGGTGCTTGCACCGAAGATGCAGGAAATCGATGGCAGGGTAGTCGATACCAAGCTCAAAGAGCGTGATGACTTTTATGCGGCTTTGACCGAGTTTTCTAACGCCATGAAAATTGCGCTGCAATCAGCGTCTTTCTTTGAAGACAAATCATTTGATAGCAAGCGTGACCGCTACAAAGCCGATCTAAAAGCCTTTATCAATCTACGTAAGCAAGTACGCGAGGATGCTGATGAAACTATCGATTATGATGAGTATGAAGCAGATATTCGCAGCTTACTTGATAAGCATATCGCTGGACTTGAGGTTCGTGAGGCAAAAGGTGCTTATTTGGTTGGCAACTTAGGTAAGGATGTTAAGCCTGAAGAATTAAGCGATGATGAAGCCCGTAACCAAACGGATAAAATTACTGGTCGGGTGACCAAGATGATTGAACAAGATCTGGCTGATGATCCTTATGCTCAAGAGTATTTTTCTAAGTTGCTTAAGCAAGCGATTGCGGATGCCAAAGCCATGTTCGATGCACCAGTAAAGCAGTACATGATGTTTGCTGACTTTGAGCAAGCCGTTAAAGACCGTGATGTCGCTGATGTACCAAATGCGTTTGTCGATGATAGTGGTAAATTAAACAAACATGCTCAGGCGTATTTTGGTCTGTTTAAGCACTTATTTGATACTGATTTCTTGATAGATAAAGAGTTAGATAACGCCAAGCTAGTCGATTACGCCTTTGAGATTGATAGTATCGTTAAGACAGCCGTGGCTGAGTATTCTATTAACCCAGCAGAAATTGAGAATGCTATTAGTGTCAAATTGCTGCCAATGTTATTTATGGATTTGGGTATCGATAAAGCGCAACAACTCATTGAGGAAGTGCTAAAGATTACCCGTCTTGGACTTTCAAGAGATAAGTAGCATAAGAGCAGCAAGAGGGTAGTAGGCAATGACTGAGAATAGTGTGTTTTATTATGGTCAAGATAAAATTGACTATGAAGTTGTGCGTAAAGAAGTAACTTATAAAGAAAAGATAAACCAGACTGAAAGCGACAAGCTCATTGCTAAAAAGACCAAGCCTCGAAAAGTGGTCATTAAAGTACATCCTGATCAGCGTGTGGTTGCTACCGCACCTGTCGATGCCAGCGATGAGGTGATACACGATGCGATGATGAAACGTGCTCGCTGGATATGGCAAAACCTACAAGACTTTGCCAAGCAACAAGATCATGTATTGCCCAAGCGTTATGTTAGCGGTGAGACCCAGTTTTATCTAGGCCGTCGTTATGTGTTAAAAGTGATAACCAATGCAGAAACTGCCGATGTAACCAACAGCACTGTGAAGCTTAGTCGCGGTAAGTTGAATGTAGGGTTGTCTGAAAGTGATTCTGAATTAGACGCTGAAAAACGAGCTTTCTTAGTTAAACGTCTTATTGATGAATGGTATAAAAATAAATTTAGGTCGATCTCTAGAGAGAGGCTTGAAGCCTTGATATATAAGGCTTCATGGGTTAAAAATAGTCCTTCAATAAAATTAATAACCATGAAAAAGCAGTGGGGAAGCTGCTCTACTAGAGGCAATCTAATACTTAATCCACATTTGGTAAAAGCACCAAAGGAATGCATTGACTACGTGATACTGCATGAGCTCTGTCATATAGCCGAACACAACCATAGCGAAAACTTTTGGCGCTTATTAACGCAAGTCATGCCGAACTGGAAAGAGGTGAAAGCTAGGCTTGATGGTATGGCTGAGCTTTATCTGAATGAGTGAAGGTAAGGGAATTAGAGATATAAAAGCTTTTCTTTATAAAGGCCCAAAGGTTAAAAATATATTTTTAACCTTTGGGCCTTTACATCAAGTTTTCCTATGTTGTAGCTAATATCAGATCTTCAGCGTTTAATCTATCGTATTCATCTAAACGTTTCTCGTTGAACCTCCAGTGGTCTAAAGCTAACTCCATTAATATTTTCTGTCTTTTTTCAATAGAGTTTCTAGTCCAATCACTAAACTGATAGTCAGTTTTATCTCTAAAACGGTTTAAGGCAGTGTTTTTCCCTATTGCATATGTAGGATTCAGTAGCTTCGTGAGTATTGAGCTAGAATTTATATATTCTCCCTGCTTCAGTTCGAACCAGTTACTGGACATATCATTAAAGCTATTAATAGCCTGATTAATCTGTCCTTCCAGTAAAGTTGTGTTACCTAAACGATTAACATATTTTTCATGATCTTCCTCATTAGAGAAGTCTTCACTAGCATCAGAGTTAGTAAGCTTTTGAGGTAAAATATGTTCTATCTGAAGTTTTTGAATACTTTCTTGATCAAGAGGATTTAAGCCAGCTCTTTGATAAACTTTACTATCAAGACATCCTAATAAGTATCTTACGCGATATTGAGGGTTATAGTCTTGATGCTCGATTTCCATAAAAGTGCTTTTAAAATCACTTAGGTAAGGACGTAGGAAAGGCGCTATACGTTTATTTACAAGCACAGCTATATCTTCTACCTCACGCTTCTCACGTATTTCAGAGGCCCAGTCTACAAACTGTCTAATATAGTTTTTAGGTTGTAAGTTAATTGTATTTGTGAAAAATAGAAAGCTTTCTAACTGTTTAGCTAAGTACTCTATGGCATCATCACAGTTAGAGTCTAAAGCCATTAAAAGTATAAGGTGTTGACGAGAACCTTTTTTGTTCATGTAACCTATATTGACCACAGAAGGATACATGCGAAACCCAGCTTTGTTTTTGTCACCATTTGTGGCTTGTACTAAATGACTATAGCGTTTTGAGGATAATGCCATCTCTTTGACTAGATTCAAGGGATTAGCTTCATATTTAAGCTTCTGCTTACCATCTTTTGAGACAATCCATGAATATAGGTCATCTTCAGCAAGCATACCATTGTGATAACGGGCAAGCATGAAATATCTTAAAAAGCGTAACGGCCGATTACCGTCACCACATTCTTGAAGGTTAGTAGTAATTTCTTTCCATTTAGTTTTAATAGTCTCAAACTGCTTTGGTGTAGCTTTACTAAATAGCAAATTTTTTACTAGATCCATAGCATTTAAGCTGGCACCACGCTGATTAATCGTCTCAAATATTTTGAGTGCACTACCTAGATTGTCTGACTCGATAACGACAACATTTACATTAGTTAAAAAGTACTGAACATAGTCGTCAAAAAGCTCAACTGATTGTTGTATGTAGCTGTGGAAGTGTTTAGAAATGAGTGCATAGGCTTCTTGCATTTTGCGTATTGAGCTAGTGACCTCACCTTCGTATTCAGTTTTTAAAATTATAGTGTCTAGATAACCATTACTTTCCTCGTATTGAAGTTCAAGACGTGGAAGAGTTGTCTTTGTCTTTAAATCAAATTTGTACAGCCAGTTTTTTATTATATTGAGGATACTACTACTTACGGCAGTAAGTTGCTGATTGTCTTCGAGATCTTCGAGTAGATTGCGCATTGCACACAAACACAGGACAATTGTAGTTAAACGTTGTTGTCCATCTATTACATCGTATTTACTATTTTTCGCCACAATAATAATTGAGCCTATAAAGTAGTTTTGTTGCTCATTTAAATGGGCGTCAAACTCTTCATCAATATCCACTAGGAACTGTTGGATATGTTTATCTGCTTCCCACACATATTCTCTTTGATAGTCAGGAACAACGAAATAGTATTGCTCAAGGTCACCAATACTTAATACATCAGCGTCAATCTTCATTTTTTTCCCTGTACATCTAGAGCCTTCTTGACTCCGCTATGCTTGTTGTTAAATTATAATAATTAAATTGCTTGATCGAATATTATTTTAAACTCTTTAGAGTAGTCTAACCAAGATCACGAAAAAATCGTTCATTCATTTCTAGAACTGAGTCTGCGTGGTCTTCAATAACACCTATACGATGTTTGATCATCAGGTTTACCATATTCTCCCCATCTATTAGTCTTATAGTATATTGATGTTCTAAAGAATCAAGATACTGATAGGCTGCTTTAGTAAATTTAGCAGTCGTCATAAAAATACCCTGTCTTAAAGAGTAGGGTGCGATACTACCGATAAAATTCTGTAAATCAGGACTACCAATATTATTAGCTGTGTATCGCTTACACTGTATATAGTATTTCATTGGGTGACCTAAGGCGTCCTGAACTGTAACAATACAATCTATTCCCATGTCACCCGACTTGCCATTGTGGATTAGTGGAGTCTCAACTTCCGCCTTGGGATATAACGCGTATATTAATTGAGCAGATAATTTTTCAAACTGTTCGGGACTTATAATCTTGATTTTATTAAGCAATTGAATTTTGATATCTTGCTTTTCTTGCGACATTCTTTCTTCAACATGGCTAACAGTCAAATCTTCGCATTCGTTGTTGATAATCCAATTTATATTTCGCTCTAAAACTGATATCAATTCTTGAAGTAAAAGGTCCCCACTCTTACCATACATCTTTTTCATCATATCTTTAGTTCTAACTAAGACGTTACTTACTGATATTTCATCTAAAGAATAGCCGTTTTTAGAATAATAAATTAAATCGTATATGTGATTGTGTATTGCAGTGCTGGCCATTACTCTTAATGCTTTATTAGAAAGCATACTTAATTTGAATTCTTCTAAAGGCTGCGTAACTATAGGGGAGAGGTAAAATCTCGTTCCAGCGGCTAGCCTCTTTTTGATAATGTAGCCGGACAATACTAAAATTTCCAAAGCAAGATCTGTAAATGTCTGAAAATAATAATGTTGATCATCAATAATTGCGCTTGAATTTAGCTTAATGGTTCTAAATTCAATTGAACTCTCATCAAGACCTAGTCTATGACATGCACCTGTAATAATTTTATTCTCTGTAGTTCTTGTACTGCCTTTCTGTTCTAAAAGATAGTTCACACATGCAGCTAAAAATTTTGAATAAGATGGTACTTCTTTGGCCATAGTATCTCTTCTCTTTCCTGTAGTAAACTGACAAACAAGATAATGTTTTCCGATCGATCATTGTATTTAGGTGTACTGTAAGCTGAACTATAGTCTATAAAAGAAAAAATTTCACAAGAAAAAAATAGCAATAATTTATATATATTGTTTGGGGCTCTGATCTGATGCTGATAATAGCAAGAAATAAAAAGTAAGCCACTTGAAATGACTTACTTATCATTATTAGTGAGCTCTCGCTACAATTTTTCCTTCAATCCAATCTGCAATCTCACTCTCAACCCATGCTACACGTCCTTTTGATAGCTTGACCTGAATAGGAAAGGTAGAATCATAGCGGTTTGATTTTTTGTCTAGCATATCGTAAATAGTTGTACTGCTAAGCCCTGTATAATGTACGACTTGCTTTAGTGGTAGCATGCGAGGTATTTGTGGCATGCTTAGTATTGAAGTGTTGTTCTGAGTACTTGTATTCAAATTTTCCATGATTTTCTCCTTATGAGTGAATGAGAGCATTTCCTCTCATACAGTTACGGAGTCCCATATTTTTTTACGGCATCCCATGTAGTCCAATGATTGGCCAGATATGCAACATAAAAAGGAGCTGAATAATCAACTCCTTTCTTATGCCGTCTATCCTTACCACTGTTTTAACTTATAGCTGTCACACTCTCCCTTAGACTTCTTTCAATATTACCGACATTGTAGGGAGCAACACTATTTTTCGACTCTCCTTGAGGACTGCTATTGGCCTCATCTGTCTCTACTGGATAAAACTCTTCAGCTACATCCATCAGACCAACGCTATCAATCTCAAAGCAGGAATTTACGTAACCTTGTTTGGCTGCTTCCTCTAATGCTGCTTGATCAAAGCCGTGTTCGCTAAGCTCTTGATCAATTGCCTGTGCATCTTGTACCGCTTGCTTTAGTGTCACCCCATCACGCAATGTTAAATCAACAAAGTAAATCGGCGTTCGGTAGCTTTGCGTTGTGCTTTTACCTCGGAGTGTGAGTTGCAATGGCAAACACGACAGCTTATTGCCTGATACTGCTGCAAAGTAGCTAAGACGTGCGGCTAAAGTGCGAATACTATTAAAGCCAGTCGTGCGAAAGATAAACGTACCCAGCTCATCGTCTTCACTCAGATTTGCATATAGCCTTCCATATGGCTTACAAGCACCACCTTGCGCCAGTGGACAACGATCAGGTGATGGGCAAGGTAATTGCTCCACACCCTTGCTTGTGCGCCGTTGACATTGCTCACCGTCACCCACACATAGCGGTCTGCCCGTTTGTCTATCAAATAGGGTATATTCTGCTCGCAAGTTTAGTGTCGGATCATTAAACAACATGCGCACGGGAATTTGTCTCAGCTTACTGTCATTATTTGCACGTAGTTTTTCGTCTAGTGGATGATTGATCCAGCCGTCCTTATTCTGCACTTGGCTGGTAATGGTGAATTGATCGTCTTTAGCAGGTAGACGCTTGCCGTCTTTTTGAACAACACGTCCAATGCTGATACGACCTAATACTGGCGGGGTTATGGTGAGACCTTTAATCATGGTGATATTCCTTATATGTTTTAGTTAGCCATAAAAAAGCCCATCTTTGATAGATGGGCTTTTATGCGCTAGATTTGGTTTGTGTGTGTTGATTAGAATAGATAGCAGGTTAATCGTTTAAGACAACAAAACGACGACTACCCTGACGGGTTTTACTGAACTGAGTGAGTAGCTCAGGATGGGCTTTGATGGCTGCCTTGCTATCCAATCCGACACTGTCTTTAGACCGCTTCCACGAGATAGCCCCTTTATCAAAGATCGCGACCTCATTGTCTTTGATAAGCATTTGTAGCTGATGCTTAATCTGGTCATGACGTTGCTCTAGTTCTTCAATAGACATGCGATGATTAAGCAGCTTAGCGAACAAGCTATTAGCGCGGTCATCTTCTCGCAAATCAATCTTGCTTGAGGGTTTGGGCTTTGGGTAAAGCAGCTTTAATGCACGGGCTGCTGACTCGCTATGGTCAGGGGTTGGTGGCGTGTCCGTTGCTACGTATTGCCAAAATAGACGCTCGTGTTCCGTAATGGAATCAATCAAGCGCTCATCACGCTCAACCTTATAAATCTTAGCTTCGTGTCCGCATAGAAGAACACAGATATGCGCCGCTTGCTTACCCGTGACCGCTAACTGGTGCTGGACTTGGCAAGTCACATAGAGCGGTACGCCATGCTTCCACAGCTTCGCGCCATGTTCTCCTGCTGTTTTGCACTCTAGTATCTGTACCTCACTGCTTCCTGTTACGGCATAGTCTAGATTCGCTAGCATAAAGTGATTATTAGGATGAGGATGCTGCAAGACGGCATTCACACGGCGTACCTTATTGCATGTCTGCTCTTGATAGTATTTAGCCACCATCGGCTCAAGCGTATTGCCCCAATAAAGTGGTGAATAACCGTCAATGCCGTTATTACTACTGGCATCAATGTTTGAGCTCATGCGTCCTGTTTTAATCATCCATAGCTCAAGCATGGATAGGTACGGATGGATACCGCAGGCGGCGGCAGCATCAGAGCTACCAATGCCTTGCTTGCGAATGGCTAACCAGTCCTCACGGCTCAAGTCTTTGGTACTGACAAGGCGCTTAGCGGTGATTGATTGAGCCTTTGGCACCAAAGGCGTTGAGTGCTCAATGTTGGCTTTCGTGTTTGAAGGTAGGCGCGTTGTTTTGGTTTTGACAGCTGAACGCTTTGCGCGTCTTGGCTGAGTGGTCGTGTTTAATGCGATGGTTTCCATAATACATTCCTTATAAATGGTGTCATGAACTGATGTAATTGGTTAAATAACGGGCATAAAAAAACCACGCGCTAAGGCGTGGTTGATTGTGTTGTCAGACGTTAAACATCTCTGATTAAGCAAGCATCAGTAGCGATTCTTCTAAGCCCTTTTGCTTAAGCTTAGCCCCAGCACCGAACCATGCTGAATTGAGACGATTATCAGTACTCATGGCACGGCGTTCATGGTCAACGTATTCTGTGATAGAGCATAGCAGTCCATAAGCGGTGTCACGGGCAGCATCTAAATCAGCACCGCGCCCTTGACCGTTAAACATCTGCATCACCTTATTCATTGCTTTGGCATTAGGAACCGCATCCTTTTGCTTTTTAGCGCTATTAAATAAGATAAGGTCATTGTCTTGGTCATTGAACACACGGCTGAGATAATTGGCTGCTTCTGATTGGGTTACACGGCGCTCCGATAATTGCTTCATCTCATAAACGTGCTCCTCCCACTGGCTGACGGAGACGCCCAATTGCTGCTTGACCTTGTCGGCATCAAAGGTCGTGCTATGCGGTACTTTCACCACGCCGCCATTACCGTTCGCAAGGCTGATCGCTAAGGTGTTATTACACACCACGCGAATATTGGTGAACTGTGCTGTGGTGGCAAGCGTGCCATCACAAGCGGTTGCTAGTAGCAAATAGCCATGACTGACATCACCGCCACGTAGCGTTGCTGATTGACCTGTACGAGCCAGTGCCCAGAACTTGCGTCCTTCTTTAAGTACACCAGCGGTTTCTAATTCAAAGTCAGCTTGTTCAGTCAGATCACGATAAAACTCTAATATCTCACTTGGTTGTACTTCTTGGTAGCGTTGACTAACTACCGATAGTGGCTCCAAGGTGTCACTGCGATACAACACCTTGTTATTGTCATAAGGCATGATCAGGTTTTGCCCTTTATCATTGGTTGCCATGTAGCTGACATCTGATGATTCAATACGCCAGTCCATCCCAGCCTCACGTGCCCAGACCTCAATCGGCTGTTTGGGGGATAGCTCGTTGCCAAGACCATGCCAAGGGGTTTCGCCAACGTATGCCATGCTTTCGATTAAATGTGCCATGTTGATGCTCCTTTTAAGATTGATTGTTTAAACGCTTTGATAATTGATTGAGTAAATAAATGAGGACGTCAGATACTAAAGGTATGCTGACAGGTACTGCATAGATAGCGCGGCATGATAGTCGCTCTGAGTAATGGCGGCTGCATCAGCCGTTGCTGTGCCAGATTAATGACGGTGGCAATAGCGCCACCTGCAACCATCCCGATCATCGGATTAATCTTGTAATACTTACAGACGCTCACCCCAAGACTGACTAAGAGCTTGGGTGAGCACAGATGCTCTGACATGCTTTGCATACTGGTATCCGTATTCTCTAAAACGTGTGCTGAATGACAATGGGGACAGATAGGTTTCATAGAATCTCCTTGATAGTGGCGCATAAAAAAGGCCTGCTAGAAAGCAGACCTTGATTAGACGTTGAGGGTTAGATGGATAAGATCGCGATGGCTCCTTATCTCATCTCATGGCGATATCATATATCTAAAATTATTTTGATATGGGCGCTAGGCCTCTACGTTTTTTTGTACGATAAATACCATGACCAAAGGTACGCATGTTTGGTAACCAAAGTTTAAGTTGCTGCTCACTCTTGCTTGGCTTCGTTAGGTATAAAGCTGAAGCTACAGCGTTTTCGACTTCCTGAGGGTTATCACGATGAATCATGCCGATACCTAGTTTGCCATGTTGCCTATACTGCTGCTTACGTTCTTTATCGTGGTAGCTATAGTATTCGCCTAGACCAGCGGTTACCTCCTTCCATTTTTCGCCCACCTCTTTAGCCAAGTACCAATCGTTCTGTCGCTCTGAGCCATCATATATAAGTAGTAAATGACAGTGCAACCCGCCCTCGATACCGCCTTGTTCTAAAGCCCAAGCATTGCCTTGCAAATGCTCAAAGCACGTCTTTTTATTACCGATAAGCTCACGGAACTTGCTCATGTGAAAGTCAAAGTCTTCGATAGATACATGATGGCTGGTCTGCTTTTCGTACTTTAAGTCGATGCGGATAAATAGCAGTTTTGAGTAATGAGTGGTCAGATTACCTACGTAATTCGCTAAATTGTTTCTATTTTGCGACTCCTGATAGCTGAACGTGATGCGTTCACGCTCAATGTCATTTCTATAGCATGACAGCATGTTGATAAAATACCGTGTTTTATCATGACCCCAAATGACATTAATGGGATATGACTCACCAACGATAGCGTTGGTGCTATGAACAAATGCGACAATTGGCTGTGAATAAAATAGCTCAGTATTGAAGTGAGTCGTGAACGGGTAATACAACCCGTTCAACTGACTTTTGACATCTTCAAAGTGGATAGTATTTGCTAGTACGTCTGTAACGAGACTATGGACGTTAGCGACAACTTGAGGTTGGTTGAGATGTGAATATGGCATGATTATGATCCTATTAAATTAATGTTCATAGGGTCAGGTCAGTCTGTATTTTTATAATGTTAGTCGCTGAGAGATGAGCTCTCAGCAATAGGATAAATGACTACTGGAGTATTAATAGTATTAATAATATACATAACCCATTAAGGATCAGCTGCCGGAAAGCAGCTGTATTTCAGCTAACGTTGAAGAATCGCACGCTAAGTAATTTCAAATTGCTGTGTGCTACAGGTGGTTACTTGGGATGGAGTTAGCTAAGCGGCAGTACTAATTAATCTGAACAATATTCCGCTATAACATCTTAAAAGCAGGTGGATATCACAAATTTTTAAAGCTATCTACTCTGACTTAGAACTACGCTTGATAAGTATGTTTCCGCTACTAAACTAGCACTTTCGATTAAAGCTGCTAGTTATTGTATCCAGCAGACTCTAACTCAATAGTTGCTTAGCTTTATCTACGCTAATTTAGTATAGACTGGCAATATCCATCGCTGTAGCTAACCATCCCGTCGTTTAATACGCAATAAAATTATAGACCCTCATCGTAAGCTAGTATATATTAAAGATAGATGGCTTGTAGTACTTAATTATAAGGCCTACATGGATTTATTGCTAGAAATAAACTATAAAAAATACAGTATAAAACCTAATGAAAACTAGGTTTTATACTGTATTTTCCTATAATTTTTTATGAGGAAATGACATGGAGAACGGACAATTAACTAGGCTGCCTGACAATCAGAACTATCCTTTCAATAAAGCATCAATGCTGTACAGTCAATCGCAATTCTTGAAATTAATGACAGATGACTACATCAAAGAGATAAAATCTGGTAGGAGAAAAATTGAAGAGTTTTACAAAAGCCTGAATAGATTGAGCGCTCATGACGCAAGATCACTACTATTTATAGAGAATAATTTATTAGGCAAGAGTTGGGAGAATTTAGAGTATGATGATGATGACTATAAGAATTTACTGATTAGTCATCTTCAGAATTGGTCGATGCCTGTTGAAAGATACAACTTTTTAATTCAATGTAAAGCTCAAAATCAAGTACCTGAAAAATATCTTGAATGGTTTCAAAATGATTTACGTTGCTCGCTTTTCTTGACAAGTCTAGTTGGTCATTCATTGAGTGCTGAAGCTTACAAAGGTAGATATGAACTTATAGATGGTATAACTAATTTATTACGTTATGACATTATTAGTTTTAATAGCAATGTAAATACTAGCCTAGACTATTCGGAAAAAATATCAAGAGGTGGGGATTGGCGAGTTTCATACTTATTATCATTTAAATCCACGTACCTAAAAGGGCGCACTCAGGATAAGGAATTAAAATGGCTTGATGTTTCTAACCATGAACAGATCGAGTGGGCGTATGATTATCTTGAAAAGAATAAACACATTATTCTCAAAGGTGTGTTTTTCCCTGAGACCATTGAGGAAAAATATGAGCTTATATTAGCAAGTTTAGATAGGCTTTCTAATATTGAAAGTGACGATATTGGAACTGAAAAGAATAAGGGTTATTCTCCACGAAGCTATGTTTTATTTAGTATTAAGAAGGCATGGGATGGGCAAAAGCAATATGATTCTAAGAGTAAAACGAGCGATGGCATTATAAAAATATATAAGAAAAATCAGGCTAAGTTAGACGAGCTCACAAAGAAAAATAAGATTACAGCAAATAAACTGATAAATAAATACATTGAAGACGCTCATAAGAAAATGTTGTCCCCAAACGACCAAAGTGAGAAGCAAGTTTTTGAGCACTATGAAGAATATAAAGCCGACGAAAAGTATATGAACATGTCGTCAACAGAGGAGGTACTACCTGACGCAAATTCAACTAAGCCACCAATAGAAATTACATCTCCTATAGATAAGAAAAAAAATCACCATAATGTAAATGTTAAGCCTCGTAGAAACAAAGTCTTTGAGAAGCCACCTTGCTGATTAAAGCTTAATTTTTATTAGACAATGATAATTGTATCTCTTCAGTGCTTAAACCTTTATCTATTAACGCTTGTATCAGAGCATCGCTGTCCATATCTGAAAGTGATGCTTTTTTATGCTCATTTAGCGACTTTTCAATTTGCTGCCGTGCTGTCTGAAAGTCAACGACCTCGCCTGTTTCTCTGAGCAGGTCTAAAAAGTCTGCCCAGACTTGCATGATTTTACGGCGTTCTTCTAAGTGTTGCGCGTGGTTATAAACCGCTCTGATACTGCTTTTTTTATCGTGCGCCATTTGCTTTTCGATAGCATCGCCCATGTAGCCAAGCTCGTTCAGATTGGTTGAAGCAATGTGGCGAAAGCCGTGCCCTGTCTGTTTGCCCGCATACCCTAGTATATCTAGCGCGTTATTAATGAACTCTTCGCTATACGGTTGATGCATGCCCGTATGATAGAACACGTATTCATATTGCCCTGTAATGGCTTTCATCTCTTCTAGCACTGCGAGCATTTGATCTGATAGTGGTACGACATGCTTACGCGCAATTTTGAGATTGTCGATATCAACGCGCCATAAACGGTTGGCAAAATCGATATGTGCCCATTTCATCATACGCAGCTCAATGGTGCGGCAAAATGAATAGGCTAAGAATTTCATACCTAATCTAGTTTGGTCGTGACCATGATAACCCTCGATAGCTTGTAGTAGGCCAGGCAGCTCACTGATATCGACATGCTTCATGTGCTGACTTTTGGCTTTAGGATAGAGTTCCTTTAGGTCATCAATTGGGTTTTGCTCAATGATACGCTCGCGTTTGGCACGCTTCAAAACATTAGCAACCAAATCAATAGTGCGTCTGGTAACCTCACGTGGCGGTTCACCGTTTTTGTTCACACGCTTTTCGATCTCGTCTGCCATTGATCGGCAGTCTTCAAAGCTTACATCCTTTAAAGCAATGCCTTCAAAATGAGATAACACGTCTTTATGCATACGGTTATAGTCTTGCTGATAAGTACGCGGCTTGACGTTACGTTGTCGTTCAGCAAGCCAGTCTAGCGCATAGTCATTAAATTTTTGCGCATAAATATTGGCAAGCTTATCTTGCCGTTTTTTATTTTTTGGATCAATACCGTTAGCCAATAATGCTTTGATCTCAGTATTGGCTTGTCTGGCCTGAGATAGCGACATGAGTGGATAGGTACCAAGAGTCATACTTTTTTGCTTACCATCAAAGCGATAAACGCTTATCCATGATTTTGTACCCGTGCTACGCACAAAAAGCTGTAATCCATACTTGTCAGTATACTTGTCAGGCCGCAAAGGTATGCACTTATCACTTGGTTTAAGCTTACGAATTTTGGTATCACTTAACATGTTGGTCTATTCCTCATACCTACGAGCTATACATTCAAAGCGTTAAGACAATTATGTTGGTCTAAGGCGTATAAATCTAGATCGAATGTTGGTCTAATTACGGTCTATATGAATAATAGACCAACGAATAGACCAACACAAGCGACGTGATAGGTGGGTCACGTTGGGTGGGGTTGGGAAAACAGTAGACATAAAAAAAACGCTAGACGCGTTATTTATAAAGGGTTTAATTGGTATATGAGTGGAATTGGGTCAAGGTGGGAAAACTAAGATTTTATAAGATTGGCGGTGAAGGAGGGATTCGAACCCTCGATACGCGATTAACGTATACACACTTTCCAGGCGTGCGGTTTCAGCCACTCACCCACTTCACCGTTTTTTGAACGCCTAAGTATAGCGGATACCATTTAAAATGTCACGACTTGCGCGCTATCTTTCTTTATTGCTAACTGCCTGCTAGGATAGCAGATACGCAATGATGAGTATAAATGGTTGAAGATTGAATGATAAGTTTCCGTGAGCGCACATATGGACTTAAACACAGCATACTAATGACTGTCATGACAGTTATAATAGGTGTTAATCAGGCGCATGCTGATGATTTCACGCAGTGTAGCCAGTCCTTTTATGGTGGGATTTACCCTGAATTTACCAACACCAAGCTAAGTAATCAAACACAAACACTATGCATGGATGGCTTTGCCGTTATGTACTCTGGTGTATCACGGACACCGCTGTGGTCAGCAGAACATCTAGATCGCACACGTCTGCAGCAAGCCAAACAGATCGACCGTGAAGATAGCTTCCATGAAGAAAGCAAGCTCCCAGAATCAGCACGCGCGTCATTATCTGACTATTCAGGTTCTGGTTATGATCGCGGACATCTAGCACCAAATGCCAATATGGCAACGCGCAGTCAGCAATATGATAGTTTTAGTTTGGCCAATATCGCGCCGCAGTCGCCGCGCAATAATCGTTATATTTGGCGCAATATCGAATCGGCAACTCGCTATTTGACCCAGCAATACGGTGAGGTTTATACCATTACTGGCGTCGCATTTACCAATACTAAGACCAAGCAGCTTGCCAATCGTGTGCTCGTGCCGAGCCATTTTTTCAAAGCCGTCTACATTCCAGCGACCGATCAAGCAGGGGTATATTACGCGCCAAATGACGAATCTGAACGCATTGATGTTATTAGTATCGATGAGCTGACCGCTGAAACCGGTATCGATGTCTTGCCGATGTTGGACATTCAAACTAAGCGAGAAGCATTGGATTTGCCACTGAAGGCAGGTGAGAGTTCAGACACAACTGATGCGCCAGCTCAGGAGCCGGATTGGATGCTATTCGTCTGGGCTATTTTGGAGTGGTTACTTGCGCAGTTAAAGGCATAGAGCAAAACGTAGAATACTTTTTGAGTTTTAAATACACCATAAGGATGCACACATGATTGACCCATTCGCCAATGATCACCAAAGCATGCAGGTTGGTGATCTTGTTATTGAAAACCAAAAGGACAAAATCATCATCTATGGTGATCTAGACCTGACTTTGGATGCATCCGGATATGAACACGCTCAGCAATTGCATGAGCTAATGAGTCGGGTCATAAACACATTTGAAAGTAAAAACCTTTATAATAATAATGATGATAAGTCAAAGGAAAATGATGACCAATTGGGCAAAGATATCGACAATCCCTTCTTGTAAGTCTTTGATATGGTTTTATTTTATAGAAATAATAAAGTATAAAAAAATTACTAGGCAAAGTCGGAAAATTGATTATAATGAGTCAAGACATCGCTTATGTCGCTCAAAATCTTTGACAAAGAGTTATGAGCAATATCGATAACCTACGCTTTATAAGTAGAGAATCGCAAAGCTTGTAATAAAAGATTCTAGCAAAGGATAAGCTTAGGAAATCAGAAACATAATGTTTCGAGCAATCATTGTATGAAGGGAGTCAATCTATGAAATTATTTACAAAAACCACGTTAGCCGTTGCTGGTATTGGTATTGCTAGTATGGCATTTGCTGCTGACCCATTAGCCAATACGACTTGGCAGACATATGATGAAGGCAAGCCAAAAGGTACGGTAAAAATTACTGAGTCAAATGGGGTACTGACAGGTACGCTCATTGCTACTAACTCAGCCAAAGGCAAAAAGCATATAGGCACGACCATTATTAGAGGTCTAAAATCTGATGGTGGCGGTAAATACAGCGGTGGTACGATTACTGATCCTGAAAAAGGCAAAGATTATCGTATGACGGCAAATCTAAGTGGTAATACTTTGAAGCTAAGAGGCTATATTGGTCCATTCTCTCGTAGCCAAGAGTGGAAAAAGAAATAAGTCGATCAAGTAGTTTTTTATCAGATCTGTACTTAATAGATAAAATCCCGCACTACCGAAAGGTACTGCGGGATTTTTTATGTTTTACATTTTATTGTGTCAGTAAGGGGAGGTTACTCAATAAAATAATAAACGCTGACACTACGGTAAGTAGTATCAGCGTATCGAACGATAGGGTTTAGACTATTAAGAGATCTTATCTGATAAATTCTGGATAAGCTTCCATACCACACTCTGCAATATCAGCACCTTCGTACTCATCTTCTTCAGAGATACGGATACCGATGACAGCTTTGATGATGACCCAAATGATGAAGCTTGCAACAAATACCCAAGCAAAGATGGTCGCAGCGCCTGCAATCTGACCGATGAAGGTAGATGCTGGGTTGGTAATTGGTACGATTAGTAGACCAAACAGACCAACCACGCCATGAACTGAGATTGCACCCACTGGATCATCAATTTTGATTTTATCTAACGCTAAGATTGATAATACGACGATGACACCAGCGGCAACACCGAAAAGAGTGGCTTGTAGCGCAGAAGGGGTTGATGGCTCTGCAGTAATGGCCACTAGGCCGGCTAATGCACCGTTTAGGAGCATGGTTAGATCCGCTTTACCAAAGATGATACGAGCGATTATCAGAGCGCCCACAGCACCACCAGCAGCAGCAGCATTAGTGTTCAAGAATACCATGGCGACAGAGTTGGCACTGGCGATATCGCCAAGTTTGAGTACTGAACCACCGTTGAAACCGAACCAACCCATCCATAGGATCAATGTACCAAGCGCGGCTAGTGGAAGATTGGCGCCAGGAATCGCACGTATCTCACCGTTAGGACCGTATTTACCTTTACGGGGTCCTAGGAGTAATACACCTGCTAGAGCAGCAGCAGCACCCGCCATATGGACGATACCAGAGCCTGCAAAGTCAGAGAAACCCATATCGCCTAGGTTAAATAACCCAAAGACATCGTTACCGCCCCAAGTCCAACTGCCTTCTAATGGATAGATAACACCAGTCATGACAACAGCAAATAATAAGAAAGCCCATAGCTTCATACGCTCAGCAACAGCACCTGAAACGATTGACATACAGGTTGCTACAAAGACTACTTGGAAGAAAAAATCTGAGGCTGCAGAGTAGACAGAGTCACCACCAAAGCCATTTTCGGCAGAGGCTGCTAGTGCGTCTTCTACTAAGGTATCGCCGCCTGCAATTCCGCTCAAGAACAGATCGCCACCATACATAATAGCGTAGCCGCATATCATGTACATGATACTGGCGGTTGCAAATAGCGCGACATTCTTAGTTAAGATTTCGACCGTGTTTTTTGATCGGACCAATCCGGCCTCTAACATAGTGAAGCCAGCTGCCATCCACATGACCAACGCCCCACAGATCAAAAAGTAAAACGTATCGAGCGCATACTGGAGCTCAAAGATTTGACTTTCCATTTAAATTCCCCTTGAATTTACAATATAGATATCGGTATGACCGATAGATAAAAATGCAGTAAGAGCCTTTCTCTATAAATCGATGTTTATAGATATGGCCTCAAATCTAGATAGCATCAGGTCCGGTTTCGCCCGTACGGATACGAATGACTTGCTCAAGCGCAGTGACGAAGATTTTGCCGTCACCAATCTTGCCAGTGCTAGCGATACGAGTGATTGCTTCAATAGCAGGTTCGACCATCTCGTCGATCACAGCGACTTCGACTTTTACCTTAGGTAAAAAGTCCACCACGTATTCTGCGCCGCGATAGAGCTCTGTGTGACCTTTTTGACGACCGAAACCTTTGACTTCAGTGACGGTAACACCTTTAACACCGATGTCAGAAAGCGCTTCACGCACATCGTCGAGCTTAAACGGTTTTAAGATCGCAGTGATTAGCTTCATAAAAAATTCCTTATTTGTGTGATGCCGCAGATTGATAGAGGCATTATGGTGCATCGTCGTATCTCTGCTTTGCTTACGGTAAGTTATTCAAGAACTGTGCCAACCTACTCAAGGGGGAGGTAGAATTGGGTTTATTTATTCAAAAATAACCGCGGTTGCAACAGAGTATATGGGTGACGATGTAATGATGAGAGCCATCATTATAAACATAGTAAAAGCGACTCAACCTTTAGCGTTTGGTTAATGAAAACTTTATTATAACCAACTTTTTAGGTGCTTGGGGAGGCTATCCCTCTATTTCATGTGACGATTTGCTAACTTGAGTTTAGTAATAAAATGAACGTTTGATGACAGCTGATTAAAGCTAAATAGAGGAGAGGTCGCGGTAAGCGGCAGAGACCAAAAGAGTCATTGGTGCTCTGCGCTTATATAGATAGGCTATGTGTGTAGATAAAACGATGCTTAAGCCTTAGGAAAAAGGAGGTATGGTGTTTTGGTGCTGCCTAATAACTTCTTAGTATCGCTGCCTTGTAGCAACTCACGTAAACGCGATTGGCCAAACGCGCCTGTTATGAGTAGGCCGATATCGTTTTGGTTTTGGTAGTAATTTAAAGCCGCCGCAACATCACGGCAGTCTAATAATGTTTTTTTAGATTTGATACCTGCTTGCTTGAGCTTCGCGTATGCTTCACGTAGGGCGTCACAGTTATCAGAGGTTTCTTTACCGATCATGACAATATGAATGGTCAAGGCACGCACGAGCGGGGTTTTACACAACCAATTAAGTAACTTATGGCATGTTGGACTGTTGTCAAAAGCAAACAAAGCGGTAGTAGGGGGCAAAAATGGTGCATGTGTCACCAAAATGGGGCAGTGGCTGACTCTAATCAGTTGTCCTAATGTCGTTTTGCACGTGACATGATGACCGATGACGATCAATTGTGCCTTGTCATCGACGTAATCGATACTCTGGTTCAGGTTTTCATGACGATGCAAGGTATAAGTTTTAAGCTTATGAGGCTTTTGCTCGCAATACGTGGTAGCTTGAGACAGTAATAGTTTGCCCTGTGCTTTTAGCTCACAGTTGCCCAAATGCTCTTTGGTTGTGAACTGCTCAAGCAAGGCATTTTCATCATCGATATTGAGACAACCAGAATAATTGACCGCAGCTTTTTGCTGTAAGCTTGGGACTGAATGTAGCAGTCCTACAGGCGCGCGCAAGCGAATAGAAGCCCACATGCTGGCCTCTAATACAGCTTGGACATGATCAGGACAGTCCAAGCAAGCAATGACACTATCTGGTTTTAAGTTACTCATAAAACGGCCACATCATTCTAATCATCAAAATCAGCCACTCAGCGTAGGGCTAAGGCATCACGTACATACCCAACTCTTTTGACCAACGCAGCTGTCTATTTATCCATCGATTCACAAATCATTCATCGATTCACAAAACCTTGCCATACATCAATGACAAGTTAGACGTAGATTTGCTTAATCTAATAAGCCAATATCTCGGCGATCGTGAATAGAGAAGCGGTCAATCAGTGTTCGACTCGCATTGTTGAGTCCTACCACTTTGACATCAATACCTTCACGTTGCAAGCGCATGACCAGCTTGTCCAAGGTATCAACAGCACTGATGTCCCAAAAATGTGCATTGCTGACGTCAATTTGAATGCTGTCTACCGCTTCTTTGGTATCAAAGCTATTCAAAAACTGTGTCGTAGAGGCAAAGAACACCTGTCCTTGAACATAATAATAACGGGTATTGCTACTATCATCGTACTCACTGAATATGGTTAAGAACTGACCAATCTTATTGGCAAATGCTAAGGCAGATAGCAACACGCCAACACCAACGCCATAAGCTAAGTTGTGCGTAAAGACAGTGGTCAATACCGTCGCTAACATAACAATGTTAAATGACATAGGGTGCGTTTTAAATTCGCGAATAGATTGCCAGTTAAACGTGCCAATCGATACCATAATCATGACAGCAACGAGGGCTGCCATCGGAATTTGGCTGACCCATTCACTCAAAAACACCACCATGATAAGCAGTACTACACCTGCGATCAAGGTAGAAAGGCGCGTGCGTCCACCGGATTTTACATTAATCATTGACTGACCAATCATCGCACAGCCTGCCATACCACCGAAGAAGCCTGACACCACGTTAGCTATGCCTTGACCACGGCACTCTTTGTTCTTATCACTTGGCGTATCGGTCAGCTCATCGACAATCGTCGCAGTCATCATAGACTCTAATAAACCCACAATGGCAAGCGCAATAGAATAAGGAGCAATAGTCAACAATGTATTTAGGTTTAATGGAATATCAGGCAACAAAAACACAGGCAACGAATCTGGCAAATCACCCATGTTACCGACGTTACGAATATCAAGATTCATATACATGGCGACCGCTGTCAAACCAACGATACAAATCAATGGAGAGGGAATCACACGGCCTATTTTAGGGATAAGTGGAAACAGATAAATAATTGCCAAACCCACAGCCGTCATGATATATACCGTCATACCGACACGTTCAGTCATGGGATTTAATTCTGGTAACTGGGCGGCGAATATCAATATTGCCAGTGCGTTGACAAAGCCAATCACCACTGAGCGCGAGACAAAGCGCATCAAATTACCAAGCTTTAGAATGCCCATGACGACCTGAATGACACCGCACAATAAGGTCGCAGCCAGTAAATACCGCAAACCATGATCGGCAACCAAATCAACCATGACTAAGGCCATAGCACCCGTTGCTGCCGAAATCATACCTGGACGACCACCGACAAAACTGATCACGACCGCGATACAGAATGAGGCATATAGGCCGACTTTTGGATCCACACCTGCGATAATAGAGAAAGCAATGGCTTCTGGAATGAGCGCCAAGGCGACAACCAAGCCCGATAAAACGTCACCGCGAACGTTGGAGAACCACTCGTCACGCAAGTTATCAACAAAAGATATCATAAGTAAACTACATAGGGTTAGAGGCAAAAAAAGTAATCATTACTCATTTATAAAATGATCGTGTCACTAAAAATAGCTATTCATTTTTCTTTTACGTCAACATGCACAGGTCATGTTGCCGTGTTGGAATGTGAAAGGTCAATCATAAGTATGTCTACTGATTTTTTTGGTATCACAAATACGCTCATCAATATTCAAAAAGATGATAAGAGCAATAAAACTACCTAAAATATGGTTTGAACCAGATTTCTTAAAATAGGCTATAAAAAAGGCCTATCGTAAGACATAGAATCAGCAATCACTTGCTGCAGTAGAGGGTAATCAATAATCTGCCAGAAAAGAATGCGGGTCTGACATCCCGTTGTGACACATGAATCATTGCTAAAGAGACGTGACAATAGCGCGATTAATGTGACAACATGATAAACTAAAATGCTTGGGTGAACTGCTTTATCATATAGCAATGTCACGCATCAATTAAGTTAGCTATTATAGCATTAGCCACTGAATATAAAAATAGGCGAATAATAGCACAAACACATAAAAAATCAGTACCGAAATCTGAACGATACCGTTATGATGCTTGTCATCTCGACGGTGTCATTTGGAGTCGCTATCCGCATCAGTGTGCTTGATGACATCTCGCTCGTTCAATAGAAGGAATAGATATGACCGCTCATAACGCAACAGAAACCTTGATTCACAAGGGTAATGGTCTACAGGTCGTGGTTGGTTTGGGACAGTCTGGGTTATCGGTCGCGCATTATCTTGCCAAACAAGGCTATCAAGTGGCGGTAACAGATGCACAGGTCGCGCCTACACTGGCAGCACAATTGCCAGATGAGATTGAGGTTCGTCAGTTTGGTACCATTGATGCAGAATTATTGCAGCAAGCTGCCCGCATTATTATCAGTCCTGGTATCTCGCTTGACATGCCTGCCATTGCAGCAGCTCGTCACGCAAATATTCCCGTCGTCAGCGACATTCAGCTTTTTTGTGAGGCTTGTACGGTGCCGATCGTGGCGATCACAGGCTCCAATGCCAAAAGCACCGTGACCACCTTAGTGGGGCAAATGGCAGCAGACGCTGGTATCAATGTGGGTGTGGGCGGCAACATAGGGATACCGGCACTCACTTTGCTGGATAATACGAACATGGAGCTGGCGGTGCTAGAACTATCTAGCTTTCAACTAGAAACCGTCACAAATTTGGGGGCAAAGGTTGCTACTGTCCTCAATATGTCGCCAGATCATCTCGATCGCCATGGTGATATGCTGGGCTACCATCAGGCCAAACATCGTATTTTCCAAGGCGCTAAGTCCGTCGTCATCAACCGTGAGGATGCACTCACCCGACCATTGGTTGCAGACAATCTGCCAAGGATCAGTACTGGCATCCATGCGCCTGACAAAGGTCAGTATGGCCTGATAACAGATGTGGAAGGTCAAACATTTATTGCGCGTGGTACAGAAAGGTTACTGTCCGCAGACAAACTGTTGATGAAAGGACGTCATAATCTGCTAAACGCGCAAGCAGCTTTAGCGCTCGGTGAGCTTGCAGGGTTGCCCCTTGAGAGTATGCTCGAGACGTTACAGCAATTCACAGGTCTTGAGCATCGCTGCCAGTATGTAGGGAGCTTTGCTAATATCGACTATTTTGATGATTCTAAAGGCACCAATATTGGCTCTACCATGGCTGCGATCGAAGGATTGGGCGCCGTCTACGCTCCTAAAGATGGTAAACTTCTCTTGATTTTAGGCGGGCAAGGTAAAGGCCAGCAGTTTGGCGAGTTGACGCCCTTTATCAATCAGTACGTCAGCCAAGTATTGTTCATTGGTGAGGATGGCAAGCAGATTGAGCAGCATTTGCGAGCCGCCAAGATCAGCGACGATGTGGCATTGCATCAATGCCAAACATTAGAAAACGCCTTTGTCACTATTCAGCAAGTCACTGCCAGCAGCCTATCGCAAGTGCAAGCGGTATTGTTGTCACCTGCCTGTGCCAGTTTTGATCAATACAGTGGTTATGCGGCTCGCGGTGAGCATTTCAGTCGATTGGTTGCTCAGTTAGATACGGCACAATCAGATAGCACGATTATCAGTTAAAAGTTTTAAATGGCTATGGGCTCGAACAGATTAGCTTAGATGGTGTAGTAGCACGTGAGTTACTTATTAACCAAAGCAGCATTTCTCGTATAAATGATTGTTTTGCTTATAAATTGCTGCTACTGTCGATCGTAATGACTCTGATTGCTAGATAAATGATTGCTCAAGCATTTTTTGATGATTGAGGGTTTTTATCATCGTCTATCTAGTAAGATTTATTTTATGAATTTTTAAACGGTGGCGTTTCATAGACGCCGTGTTTTTTCGTTTGTTAGTGTATATAAAATTATGGCGCTCTCCTCTTTTTTTCGTTCTTCGCCCAAAACCAAGCAAGCCTCTGGCTCAGATGGTGTGCTTTCTATGCCATCAGCACGTGCAATTTTACTATCGAGCGTAGGTTGCATGATGGTACTTAGTTTGCTGATGGTGGCTTCTGCTTCTATTCCTTTTGCGCTCAGTCGCGGTATGACGGAGCTGTATTTTTTCAATAATCAGCTACTGTACATGACGATTGGGTTAATCGTCGCCATTATCCCTTATTATGGTGTGTCGTTACGGACGCTATATAAGACTGAAACGCAGTTTCTTTTGTTGGGTATTACTGGTATTTTGCTGGTGGCAACGCTGTTTAGTACACCCATTAACGGCTCTAAGCGCTGGCTCACGCTGGGAGGCTTTAACTTTCAGGTAGCCGAGTTGGCTAAGCTTGTCATGATTGTGTTTGTCTCTGATTTTGTGGTGCGCCGCTCTTTTGAGGTTCGTAATGGCCTAGATGGCTTTTTACGCATTATGCTAGTGGTGGTACTGATAACGATACTGCTATTGTCGCAGCCAGATTTTGGTTCTTTTGTCGTTGTTTTGGGGACGCTATTTGCGATTTTTTATATCGCTGGAGCACCTTATAAGCATTTCTTAGCATTGGGTGCGGCAGCCGTTGGTGGCGCAGTGTTGATGGTGACCACGGCAGAGTACCGATTGGTACGTGTGATGTCGTTCATGGATCCGTTTGATGATGTGCAGGATACCGATTATCAGCTGGCACGTAGTCTGATTGCTTTTGGCCGTGGACAGTTTACCGGGGTTGGCTATGGCGAAAGCGTGCAAAAACTGTCGCATTTGCCTGAGGCGCATACTGACTTTTTATTGGCGATTACGGGTGAAGAGTTGGGCTTTGTTGGTGTCAGTATGGTATTGATACTTGAGGCATTGATTATCGGTAGTGCGATGCGTATCAGTTACAACGCGCTAAAACGTCGCCAAATGCGCATGAGCTATACCGCGTTCGGTATCGGTGTGGTGTTTATTGCGCAGACGATTATTAATGCGGCGATGAACATGGGTGCCATTCCTACCAAAGGCCTCACCATGCCGTTCTTTAGCTATGGCGGTTCTTCAATGTTGATTAGCTTGGTGATGGTGGCTTTATTATTGAAAATATATAAAGAAAGTCCTGAGATTGAAAAGAGCCAATGCCGCTACTACTAAAAAGTTTAAGTTAGTCTATACATTCTATGATCAAGCACTAAAAAAGCGCCGCAAACAGTGGCGCTTTTTGCTATCTATTTTTTTGTGAGTTGCTTTTTAGTTATCTTCAATAAGGCGAATTCAACTGCTGCTTCCCTCGTAGCGGCGTATTTTCCCATTGAGCAATTGCTTGCTTGAGCATATTCTCTGGTGTATCAATATCGACCTTTGGTTGCTGTAGGAGTTTTAAGGCATCAGCGATAAGCTGGCTTGGATCTGAGGTATCAATTGGCTGTGCAAGATTCTGCTTAGAGAGCTTTTGACCATCTGTATTGTTGATTAATGGCAGATGATACCAATGGTCAATGGTTGGCAGTTGTGCCGCCTGCATGATACTGATCTGCGCTGTGGTCATGGGTAAAATATCCAAACCACGCATGATATGAGTTACCTGTTGTAGGCCGTCATCAATGCTGGCTGCCAGTATATAATTGATCATACCGTCTTGACGACGAGCCACCATATCTCCTAGTGTCTGCTGCGGATTGTCCCATTGCAGTCCTTGGATACCATCGTGAAAGCCAATTTTATAGTCTGGCAGCTGTATACGTAATTTATGCTGTTGCCTATCAAGGCCAGATGCAACACAGCGTCGTGGGTAACGCTGTCTGTTTGGCTGCGTTTGATTGCATGGTTGCGTTAAGTTAGCATTATTGTGATGTCTATTAATTTCCTCTTGCGCCCAATATTGCTCTAGGTCTTTGCGTGAGCACTGGCAGCCGTAGGTCAATGGGCGTAACGATGAAGACAAGTATTCGTTATAAATATCAATGCGTTCAGATTGATAAATGACATCACCGTCCCAGTGCAACCCAAGCACCTCTAAGTCCATCAAAATCTGTTCAGTAAACTGTCTATCACAGCGCTCAGTATCGGTATCTTCGATACGCAGCAGCCACTGTCCACCGAGCGATTTGATATGGCAAAAGCTTGCAAGTGCCGTGGTCAAAGAACCAAGGTGCAACTCACCCGTTGGTGAAGGGGCAAAGCGGCCAATAGGCTGGGATGATTTGATGTGAGATGGCGTATCAGTAGGAATAGTTTTCACAATAAATGGCTATCGATAAAAATAATACAGATAGAATAATAAAAATCAGGTTCAAAAGATATTTATTAAATGAGATTGTTTCGTGAGCAAAGGCAACATTTCACCAACGCTCCCTCTACTCAACACAGAGTAGGGGAAGCGTTTGCGTGAAGAGGCAGTCATCTAAACGGTCGTCTAAAATGCAAAAAGCGACCACTCATAGGGTCGCTTTGTTTTACAGTCATCTTAGTTCTATCTGATTTAAGCGCCTTGGTTTTGGCGTTCTTTAATCTCAGACAAAGTCTTGCAGTCGATACATTGGGTCGCTGTTGGACGTGCTTCAAGACGGCGCAAACCAATCTCTACGCCACAAGTTTCACAAAAGCCATAGTCATCATTTTCGATTTCTAGCATGGACTTGTCGATTTTGCGGATAAGTTTGCGTTCACGGTCGCGTGTGCGCAAGGCTAGCGCAAACTCTTCTTCTTGAGTTGCACGGTCATTGATATCAGGCATGGCGCTTGATTCGTCTTGGATGTAGCTTTTGGTACGATCCGCTTCGCCAATCAGTTGGTTTTTCCATTCCAACAAAATCGCCTTAAAATGCTCTAACTGTGCATCAGACATATACTCTTCGTCTGGGGCTGGCACATAAGGAGTAAACTTGACTTCACTTGGATTTGTGGTCACGGTGCTCATATGGGTATCCTACTTTTTCAAATTAATTCAATAAAACGACGTATCAAAAGACAAGACGTTATCAGTTTTACAAACGCTATAATTTGTCCTTTTATCAAACGTTTTACCACTTGGTAACACAAGTAACACAGCTGATCAAATAATATCGTTATGCTGGTCTATCGGTATCGACACACCATTGCTTAGGTATACTGCGATGCAAAATTTTCGTTCAATAGCATGGCTGCAATCATGTGGTAAATGACTGACTGTGAAAAACGATTTTAGCTACTATATTGCTGACTAATGTGAGATATCAGGCCATTTCGCTTCATTTTACAAGTTGTATCATTGTTTTTAATAATAATGAAGTTATTTTTTATCCTGATCTCATTTTTTCTTAATCTACTCTCTACTGCCACTTCAGTTAATAGGTGCTAAATCCTTGAGGTATAAGCGCTATAGCTATTTTATGCACCAATAAACATGGGCATTAAGTATCCAGTCTTTCAATCCAGCTTGCAACCTTTCCATTGTTGGCTAATTGCAACCAGCGGTAACCAGGCAAGCAAGCTTCATCGTAAGCAAAATCATGCGAATAAGGTTTAAATTGATAGCAGGTAGATGGCGTGCTATAAACAGTCACACCTTGACGATAACGAATCTGCTCTTGGTGAGTATGACCGCTAATGATTACCTGTAAATGCTCAAAAGGCGCCATATACTCCCAAAAAGTTTCAGCGTTTTGCGCCATATGGGTGTCAATCCAGTCAGAATCTACTGGGATGAGGTGATGGTGTAGGGCGATAAGCGCAGGCTTATCACATGCCTCAAGCCGTTTGCATAACCAATCAATATCTGTAGTGGTTATCTCACCTGCCACTTTACCTGCGATAGACGAGTCTAATAACAGTAGCTGCCAGTGATCACTCTCAATGATGTGCCGACTGAGTAAGCGTGAGTCAGCAGGCTGGGCAATGAGTGTCCGCTGAAAAAACGGCAAGTCTTCACCATTCTCATCAGTCACATCGTGATTGCCAGCGATACATACAAAAGGAATTTGGGTTGCCTGTAGTACATCAAAGATATGGTCATAGGTGGCGGGCTTTACTTTACTGACCAGATCGCCAGTCACGATAATTAAATCACAGCGAATATCTTCACTCAGTGCTTGCTGCAGTACAGCTTCAAAATTACGCTGACAATCACCCACCTCATTGACATGACTACTGTCAGTATCAGCAGCGACAGGCGTAGATAGATGCAAATCAGTAATTTGTAAAATATTTATCTGTTCATCGGACGTGCTGATTTTATTGACGGGATAGTTCGGCATTGGGTCGGTCCCTTATCGAATCAAAACAATGGTCATTGCGAGAACGAATATGGATAAATGATCTACTATTTTCAAAATTATATTAATCTATTATTAACACTAATTAATGACGAGTCATATAGTGAATCGGTACAAATAATGGTAAAGCAAGTTTATAACATAAAGCCAATGAAAGCTCTAGTGATATTAATGAAATAAAGTTGACTAAAGCAGATGTATAATGCTGCTATAGCCTATATATCAGCACGCTAGCGCGCTGACCGAAATTTTATTTTGGCTAGCTTCGAAACCATTAGCGCGATAAAAAACAATATCGCTAATATCAATACGATAGAGAGTCCAGTCTGGATATCTAGCCAGATACTTCCCCACACGCCAAGCGTCACGCCGAGCTGCGCAATGATAAACGCTGTGATCACCATTTGTTTTGGTGATGAAGACCATAAGCGTGCCGTTAGTGCAGGTAATACCAATAAACCACTGATCAATAAGCTTCCAACAGCTTGTAGCGCAATTGCACAAAACCCTGCAAGAACACCCATAAAAAATAGTCGCTGGCGGGTCGGGTTAATGCCTTGAATGCGAGCTAATGCTTCATGAGTTGCAAGTTTTATTTGAGCGGGCCAAATATACAATAGTAGCCCCAACCCAGCCAGTACACTACCAGCGAGTAGTGGCAAATCCGCCCAGTCCAGTTCAAGTAAATTGCCAAATAAAAACCCTAAGACATTGGCTTGTTGATTGGTAAGCTGCGTTAAAGTCAATAGCCCCAAACACAACAGCGTGACGGCTACCACCGCGAGCACGGCATCAGCTGGTAGACGGTCATCATCCATCAGTACCAGACACAGCACCACCGCTGCACTAACCAATGCCACACCTATACCCATGGGCAACTGCCACCAAGCAGCAAGTGCGACTCCAAGCAAGGTACCATGTGCTAAAGCATCGGCAAAGAATGCCATGCGTCGCCACAAGACTAAGCATCCTAAAGGCGCTGATAGTAGGGCTAAAATACTGCCAGCGATCCAAGCAGGTGCAATAATGGCTAACCAAGCGGTCATAAGAAGTGTCCGTAAAATTTTTATAAGAAAAGTTAGTGATGTCTATCGGTCTGGTAATGCTGGCTTTAACGAATTTGATGTTAGCTATTTTCGATTTAGTTCATCATTGTTTTTGGTCATTATCGTTATAGCTCGCTTGGTGCATGATGCTCGCAAGCATGTGGCTGATGCACATATGGCTGCTCATAATGATGACCAAATAGCTTTTGAAACTCAGAGCTCATAGCAAGCTCGCTTGGTTGTCCTTCACAGCAAATGTGCTTGTTGAGACAAATGACACGGCGACTGCCTTTCATTACCCAGTGCAGATCATGTGATACTACCAGCATCGCACAGCGCAAAAACTCCGGCAACTCATCGATAAATTGATATAACCAAACCTCGGTATCAGGATCGAGACCCTGCATCGGTTCATCTAGAATAAGTAAATTGGGCTTATCTAATAGCGCCCTTGCCAGTAGCACTCGCTGCGTCTCACCACCTGATAAGTGCAGCATTTGTCGTGACAATAAATGCGTTAGTGATAAATTATCAAAGATAAACTTTCGCTGCTCAGCGGTAAGGCGTCTCTTATCTGCTTGTCCCAACAAATCGCAGACGCGCAGCGGCAATATGGGCGGCACAGCGAATCGCTGCGGTACATAGCCAAGCTGTAGCTGTTGATGGGCTGTGATACTGCCTTTTGTGGATTCGATCAGACCCAAAATAAGCTTGACCAACGTTGACTTACCCGCACCATTAGGTCCGATAATACTGACGGTCTCATTGATTGCAATATCGATATCAATATGTGAGAGCAAACGTTGGTGGCCGATATGGTAGCTGACGTCGTTCAAGCTCAGCAGTTTGCCAGCTTCATTCGTGGTACTACTATTCACAATAGCAGTAGTCGACTGGTTAGGGGGTGAGGTAGACAGGCTCATAGGATGACAACGAATAGGTAAATGGATAATACAAATAAACAATCAAGGACAGCGACGTACTTTTCAGGCAACCAAAGAGCCTCAATAAATCTTACTGGCAAACTTGGCAACGACCACTCAGCTCAATAACACTACGCTCAACCGTAAAACCGACATCTTGTTCAGCGAAACTCATCATTTCTTGTACTGGTAAGCTGCTACATTCTTGAACTCGCTGACACCGATCGCAGATTAAAAAGGCAGCCGTGTGCTGTGCTCTGGGATGGCAGCAAGGAACATAAGCATTGATAGACGTTAATTGATGAATCAACCCTTCACTTAGTAAAAACTCTAAGCTGCGGTAAACCGTTGGCGGCGCAACATTTTTTGGCGCTCGCTTTTTGGTTGATGGTTTTCCTACAGATTGCTTTGATAAGCCTGATGCTTTTAGCGTATCACTATCATCCATCTCAAAGAGGCGCATTTGCTGCAATTGCGTGATTAAGTCATAAGCACCAACAGGTTGATCAGACTCTAAAACCAGCTGATATATTTGCTGGCGCAAAGGGGTAAAACGTGCCCCACTCAGACGACAGTGCTCTTTTGCTGCTGCTAAGCGTTCAATAACGTCATGCGGAGTCAAATCTTGCACATCATGTAAATGCTCGCAATTCGATGAGGTAGTAGACATAGTACAGGCTCCCAAAATAGCATGGTAATCGCATGACGTTTTTTATGATAGCGTTTTCTATTGTTATAGTATAACATAATAAACGTGAAATCGAATCAGTTGTCTTACCTCGCTTATATATATTGATCATTTTTTATCCAATGATGCGGCACGACACTGTGACTCATAACTTTGTTACTCATTGATTAAAGAGCTTACCATGAACTCTGCTTTTACTTATTTACGACGCTCAATCATTACGTTACAGCGCTTACTGATTACAGGATTGGTAGTCTTAGGCTCTTTTACATTAAGCGCGCACGCAGCAACGGTCAGTGTCAGCAATCATCCCATGTTTTTACTCAGTCAAGCCGTAACGGAAGGCACACCTTCTGCTAACCAAATTTTACAAGCTGGCGATGTGGGGCATCATAGCAGTATTAGTCCAAGTGATAAGAAAGCCATTCAAGACAGTAAATTCGTGGTTTGGTTTGGTCCCTCATTAGAAAACAGCCTGACTGGCAGTTTAGAGATGGCACCTAATGCCATTGACCTATTTGCTTTTGATGCTTTTACTCGGCATCCTCTTCGTGATATTCAAGGAAAGCCTATTGCGGGTACATTTGATCCACATATCTGGCTCGATCCTGAAAATGCAAAGGCCATTACTCGTGCCTTAGCTGTTATTCATAGCCATGCCAATCCAGAGTATAAAAGTACCTACCAAGCCAACGCCAAAAAATTTGCACAGCGTATGGACAATGCTGTAGCGAAGATACAGCAATCCACACAAAAACAGCGTCCTTATTGGGCCTATCACGATGCCTATCAATATATTGAAAATGCCACACAAATAAAGCTGGCAGGTAGCTTAAGCCCAGACCATCACCTTGCCCCAAAAGCAAGTCAATTGCGCTGGCTTAATGATAATCGTCCAACCAAACAAATGTGCTTAGTCAATCAGGGCACCGCTAGCAAAGGATTGCTTGTCAAATTGCAGCCTATCAATACCACTGTCCAAATCGAAGACATGAGCGATAGCGAAGACTTTGTGGAAGGATGGACAGAAATGGCTCAGCAAATCCACCAATGCATATCATAGAATAGGAATCTATTTGTTAGGGTTGTTCTATAAGCTAAAGTTTTAAAAAGAGTGAGACAGCTGTTTTTCAAGTATCTGGTACGGCTACGTAACATAGCAATACCAGTGGGTTGCGTTAGGTGACTGATAAAAGTCATATTTTACTTGCTTAATAGTGGCTGTCTCCTTATAATAAGTGGCGTTTTATTTTGGTTTAAAGATAATGCCTGTAGAGTAAGTCATTTACGGATAAAAGTGTTGTAAGTATGCTATATTATCCCAATGCTGAAAGGCTATAGGAATATCGATGACCAAGCCTGCCAAACGCACGCAAAAAGATAAAATAGGCATCTATATCAAACGGCAAGCATGGATATTGTTTATCCTTATCATTATTGCTTGGATTATAGATACGATTTGGTTACGTAGTGAGCTTACTGTAGCAAAAAGCGCCGCCATTGGTGCGCTGCTCAGTTTTACGACTCAAGTTGTTTTTGCTTTTTTTATCTTTTGGTACACTGGATATCGCGTGCGCCAACATATCGTTAGCCAGCTATATCGAGGTCAGATGGCTAAATGGCTGTTGACTGTGTTTGGTTTCGCACTAATTTTTATTACCGTACAACCCCTATCGGCACCTGCGCTATTTATCGGTTTTATGGTAATGCAAATTAGTCACAGTTGGATGTTGTGGCATATACGCTAGCGCTAATAAATGATCACTACATAGATAATTTATTCATAGTAATGGCAAGTCACCCTGCCGTCCAACTTCTCTATGACTAGTTCAAAAAGTCAAAGTATAAAACTGTCCCATGACAGCACCATTGATTATAAAAATCGAAGTATGAGCCTTTATATGAGGCGTAGTATGCAACGACACAATGATAGGGTAGAGTCAATTTAGCTACTAATATCATTGATGATTAAATTTTTACAGTTTAGTTATGGACGACTAACTATATTAGTGGCCGTTATTGTCAGCTAACTTATTCATACATTGGATAATAAAATCATAATTGACTTTACACGAATACTACGCTGCATTAATATAGACAGCTAAATATTTTGTTTATAAGCGCTACACTAAGCGCCGGTCGTAAAAAACGGCCAGTAAACAAGCACATATATAATAATTTTGCGTATACATGCAAGGGCTATTACTGAGTTATCATAAGCCCTTTTTTGATAGCTAAAATTTATGTCAAGTTATCAAATATAGCATTAGTAATAGAACTATGGGTTGGATGTTGTTGGTTACATGGGTGCTTTTAGTATGATTTATTTGTTTGCTTAATTGCAGGGCAAATAGAAATAACAAACCCATCAGATGACAACCATATTTTTGGTAGTTGATTAAATCGTTGATTAATAAGAAGCTTACATTATGGCATCCGAGCAAACATCATCAGAATATATCTCTCACCACTTAACGAATTGGACGTACGGTTATCTGCCGGGCGAAGGATGGAAAGTCGCTCATACTGCTGAAGAAGCAGCGCAAATGGGCTTTAACGCTATCCATCTTGATTCTATGCTCTGGTCAGTGGGTCTGGGTATTTTATTTTGTACCATCTTTTGGATGGTTGCCAAAAAGGTTACTTCAGGCGTACCAAGTAAAACTCAAGCAGCGGTTGAGATGATCGTTGAGTTTGTTGATAACAACGTTCGTGATTCGTACAGTGGTACATCAAAATTGATTGCGCCATTGGCGTTGACTATTTTTGTTTGGATCTTCTTGATGAACTTGATGGATTTGATCCCTGTTGATTTTATTCCAGGTTTAGCTGGCCAAGTTGGCGCTGCTATGGGTCATGATCCCCATCATGTTTTCTTTAAGATTGTTCCAACGACTGATCCTAACATCACGCTTGGCATGTCGTTCTCTGTCTTTGCACTGATTATCTTTTATAGCATTAAAGAAAAAGGGTTGGGCGGCTTTATCGGTGAGTTAACACTGCATCCATTTAGTGCCAAGAACCCAATCGTACAAGCGATTTTGATCCCGATCAACTTCATCCTAGAAGCAGTTACCTTAATAGCAAAACCTGTATCACTCGGTTTGCGTCTGTTTGGTAACATGTATGCTGGGGAATTGATTTTCATACTGATTGCTCTAATGCCGTTTTGGATTCAATGGGCGTTATCGGTACCGTGGGCTATCTTCCACATCTTAGTTATTACACTTCAAGCGTTCGTATTCATGATGCTGACGATAGTTTATATGTCGCTTGCATCATCAACTGAACATTAATTAGACATTCAATAGGTAAATGAGGATACATCAATGGATCCAGTATTAGGTGGTTACACAGTTATCGCAGTAGCACTACTTATCGGTCTTGGCGCACTTGGCACAGGTATTGGTTTTGCTATTCTAGGTGGCAAATTCTTAGAAGGCGTTGCTCGTCAACCAGAGCTTGGCTCACAGTTGCAAACTCGTATGTTCATCGTAGCAGGTCTTTTGGATGCTATTCCGATGATCGGTGTTGGTATTGCTATGCTATTGTTGTTCGCTAACCCTCTAGCAGGTTAATCCGAAAGCTCAGTTGTACATGTTTGGTGCTCAAGGGTTTTCTATTAAATATAGTCAAGATTTGACTACCAAACATGATCAATGAAACTGATTTTTCATTAACAAAGAGGTGATCACGTGAATATCAATTTTACCCTCGTCGGTCAAGCCATTGCTTTTGCAATATTTGTGGTTTTTTGCATGAAATTCGTGTGGCCACCACTTATCGGTGCCATCAATGAGCGTCAGCGCAAAATCTCTGAAGGTTTGAATGCCGCAGAAAAAGCAAAAGCAGATTTGGCAACCGCGGAGCAAAATGTCCAGCAGGAACTTGATCTTGCAAAGACCAAGGCTGCCGCTCTAATCGAGCAAGCCAACAAGAGTGCCAATCAGCTCATCGAAGATGCAAAATCGCAAGCCCAAGCGGAAGGTGAGCGCATTCGTCAACAAGCGCAAGCGTCTATCGACCAAGAAATCAATCAAGCGCGTGAATCATTACGTGCCCAAGTTGCTGAACTGGCTGTACTTGGTGCAGAGAAGATTTTGCAAGACAAAGTCGATGTGCAAAAACATGCCAGTATGTTAGACCAACTGGCGGCGAAGCTGTAATTGTGAGGATATAATGGCTGACTTATCAACCTTAGCACGACCGTACGCTAAAGCCGCGTTTGACTATGCCAATGAAAACGGCGCTGTACACGAGTGGGAAGATTTCTTACTTGTCGCTAGCACTGTTGTCAATGACAAGTCGTTCAGTACTTGGCTAGACAATCCAGCTGTTTCTGCTGAGCATAAGTCAGCTGCTTTGGTCGATCTTTATGACTCACAAGTAGCCGGTGATAGCGACTCTGCTTTTAAACAGCTACTGGGCGAGAGCAAGGGTTCTCGCTACGGTAACAGTATTAGCTACCCTAAAGTATCACCCCAGCTCAATAATTTTGTTAAGCAGTTGGCGCAACAAGAGCGTCTGGCGCTGCTTCCTGAAGTTTATGAGCATTATCGCCGTCACAAGGCAATAAGCTTAAAGCAGCTTGACGCATATGTGACTTCTGCCTACCCATTGACTGATGAACAGCGTCAAATGCTACAAACGCGTCTTGCTACATCACTAAATGCAAGCATAGTCATTCATGAATCAGTGGACCCAAGTTTATTGGCAGGCGCTACAATCAAAGTCGGTGACAAAATCATTGATGATTCGATGCGCGGCAAGTTACAACAGTTAAAAACACAGCTAACTGCCTAATGCCATTTATCGACGCAGTCATATAGTGTCTGCGTGACAGTAAGAGCATTTGAGTCAGTGGGCGGGTTATCATAAATTAAAGGAAACAAGGCAATGCAACAATTGAATCCAGCGGAAATCAGTAACCTGATTAAGCAGCGTATTCAAGACCTTGATGCGGGTGCAACTGCAAAGAATGAAGGCACGATTGTCAAAGTATCTGACGGTATCGTGCAGATTCATGGTCTTGAAGATGCCATGTACGGCGAAATGATTGAGTTTGAAGGTGAAGTCTACGGAATGGCGCTTAACTTAGAGCGTGATTCTGTTGGTGCAGTAGTACTAGGTGACTTCCTAAAATTACAAGAAGGTCAAAAAGCCTATTGTACTGGTCGCATTCTTGAAGTACCCGTAGGTCCTGAGCTGCTAGGCCGTGTTGTTGACGCTTTGGGTAATCCTATTGATGGCAAAGGTCCTATCAATGCCAAGATGACTGACAAAGTTGAAAAGATCGCCCCTGGTGTTATCGATCGTCAGTCAGTAGATCAGCCAGTGATGACCGGTTATAAAGCCGTTGATACTATGATCCCAATCGGTCGTGGTCAGCGTGAGCTTATCATTGGTGACCGTCAGACTGGTAAAACAGCAATGGCTATCGATGCGATCATCGCACAGAAAGCTTCAGGCATTAAGTGTGTATACGTGGCTATCGGTCAGAAACGTTCGACCATCGCTAACGTGGTACGTAAGCTTGAGCAAACTGGCGCACTAGAATACACCACTGTTGTGGTAGCTTCAGCATCAGAGCCTGCAGCACTACAGTATATCGCGCCTTACTCAGGTTGTACGATGGGCGAATACTTCCGTGACCGCGGTGAAGATGCACTGATTGTATTTGATGATTTATCAAAGCAAGCCGTTGCTTATCGTCAGATTTCACTATTGCTACGTCGTCCGCCAGGTCGTGAAGCCTATCCTGGTGATGTATTCTATTTACACTCACGTTTACTTGAGCGTGCATCACGCGTAAACGCGGATTACGTAGAAAAGTTCACTAACGGTGAAGTGAAAGGTAAAACTGGTTCTTTAACCGCACTACCAATCATCGAAACACAAGCTGGTGACGTATCTGCATTCGTACCAACCAACGTCATTTCGATCACTGATGGTCAGATCTTCCTAGAGTCTAGCTTATTCGCCTCAGGTATCCGTCCAGCAGTCAACGCTGGTATCTCGGTATCGCGTGTTGGTGGTTCTGCTCAGACTAAGATCATCAAAAAGCTCTCTGGTGGTATTCGTACCGCACTGGCTCAGTATCGTGAATTGGCAGCATTTGCTCAGTTTGCCTCAGATCTTGATGACGCCACTCGCGAACAGCTTGATCATGGTGAGCGTGTGACTGAATTGATGAAGCAAAAGCAGTATCAGCCAATGTCAATCTCTGAGCAAGCAGCGGTTATCTATGCATCAAACGAAGGCTTTTTAGCTGACGTACCAGTCGAGAAGATTGGTTCTTTTGAGGAAGCCTACTTGCGTTATATGCATGATGAACAAAGTGAATTGATGCGTGAGATTGATGACACTGCGAACTACAATGATGATATCGCAGGTCGTTTAAAGTCAGCGTTAGAGACCTTTAAACAAAATCACAGTTATTAATTTAACGGGTTAAGCCGAAGTGGTTATGACTGTCGTTTGAAAAGTGGCGCGTTGTCTGACTAGATATTGGCGCTACTGTCTTAACCATGACCGGTATTAGATCGCGTATTGCCACAAGATATAAAATGTTATTCTATAAAAGTGATGTTGTATATCAAATGATTGTTGCATGCGCCAATGCTTTTTAACCCTCTTATATTGGAATCATTATGGCAAGCTTAAAAGAGATACGTGCCAAAGTCACCAGTATTAAAAGCACCCAGAAAATCACTCGTGCCATGCAAATGGTAGCAGCGAGTAAGATGCGCCGTGCTCAAGAGCGCATGGAAGTGGGTCGCCCGTATGCTGATAGTATGCGCCGGGTTATTTCACATTTGGTGCATGCCTCATCAGACTACAAACATCCGTATATGGTATCGCGTCCAGTCAATAAGGTTGGCTATATTGTCATCACCTCTGACCGTGGCCTAGCGGGTGGTTTGAATATTAACTTATTCAAAGCTTTAACTAAAAGTATCCAAGATTATCAAGATCAGTCAGTACAAGCTGAGTTTGCAGTCATCGGTGCCAAAGGTGTCAGCTTCTTCAAAAACTTTGGTGGTAATGTTACATCGGCTGTGACCGATTATGGTGACAAACCAACGTTTGAGCAATTAAATGCACCGGTTCAAGCCATGCTTGAGGACTACAGCAACGGTAAACTTGACCGTATCTATGTGGTCTATAACCGATTCGTCAATGCGATGACTCAGAAGCCGACAGTCAATCAGTTGGTACCTCTACCAGAGCAGTCATTTGGTGATGAAGACAGTGGTCTACAGACAGAACTTAGCTGGGATTATATCTACGAGCCTGACATCAAGACGTTGATTGATGAATTGCTTGGTCGCTATATCGAGTCGATTGTTTATCAAGCGGTAATGGAAAACATTGCCTCTGAGCAGTCTTCACGTATGGTCGCGATGAAAGCGGCAACAGATAATGCTGGTGACCTTATTAACGATTTACAGTTGGTTTATAACAAGCTGCGTCAAGCGGCGATTACCCGAGAAATCTCGGAAATCGTTGGCGGTGCTGCTGCTGTTTCATAATTGACTACACCTATATATAGAAGTTCAAGGAGAACGCAATGAGTAGCGGTCGTATTGTACAGATTATTGGCGCGGTTCTTGACGTTGAGTTCAACCGTAATGAAGTTCCTCAAATTTTTGATGCCTTGCAAGTAGATGGTACCGAAACCACCCTAGAAGTGCAGCAACAGCTAGGTGATGGTATCGTACGTACTATTGCAATGGGTTCAACCGAAGGTTTAAAGCGTAACCTACCTGTTACTAATACTGGTGCACCGATTTCTGTGCCTGTAGGTACTGGTACGCTAGGTCGCATCATGGATGTTCTTGGTCGTCCTATCGATGAAGAAGGTCCTGTTACTGCTGACGATAAATGGTCTATCCACCGTGAAGCACCAAGTTATGCTGAGCAATCAAACAGCACTGAGCTACTAGAGACGGGTATTAAAGTTATTGATCTACTTTGCCCGTTTGCTAAAGGTGGTAAAGTTGGTCTGTTCGGTGGTGCTGGTGTTGGTAAGACCGTTAACATGATGGAGCTGATCAACAACATCGCTCTAAAACATGAAGGTTTATCAGTATTTGCTGGTGTTGGTGAGCGTACTCGTGAGGGTAACGATTTCTATCACGAAATGCAGGAAGCTGGCGTTGTAAACACTGAAGACTTTAGTAAGTCTAAAGTAGCAATGGTATATGGCCAGATGAATGAGCCACCAGGTAACCGTTTACGCGTTGCACTGTCTGGTTTGACCATGGCTGAGTACTTCCGTGATACCAAAGATCCTGTTACTGGCAAAGGTCGTGACGTACTGTTGTTTGTTGATAACATCTACCGCTATACACTAGCGGGTACAGAAGTATCAGCACTACTTGGCCGTATGCCATCAGCGGTTGGTTATCAGCCAACACTTGCTGAAGAGATGGGCTTACTGCAAGAACGTATTACGTCAACGCAGTCAGGTTCGATTACTTCAGTTCAGGCGGTATACGTACCTGCGGATGATTTGACCGATCCATCACCTGCTACAACGTTTGCTCACTTGGATGCAACAGTCGTACTAAGCCGTGATATCGCATCACAGGGTATCTATCCTGCGGTTGATCCACTAGATTCGACGTCGCGTCAGCTAGATCCACAAGTTATCGGTGAAGAGCATTACAACGTTGCTCGTGGTGTTCAGGAAGTATTGCAGCGTTATAAAGAGCTTAAAGACATCATTGCTATCTTGGGTATGGATGAGCTATCAGAAGAAGATAAATTGGTTGTTTATCGCGCTCGTAAGATTCAGCGCTTCTTGTCTCAGCCATTCCACGTCGCTGAAGTCTTTACGGGTGCACCTGGTAAATACGTACCACTACGCGATACCATTGCTAGCTTTAAAGCAATCATCGCAGGTGAGTATGATGACCTGCCAGAACAAGCATTCTATATGGCTGGTAGCATCGATGAAGTTGTTGCTAAAGCTGAAAAAATGAAGTCTTCTGCAGCGTAAGTTGTATGAGCATGAGTTAATGAGTAGGTATAATATAAATTTTATATCTACTCTTTAGTAACGCATCGCAGTGTTTACTGTTTTTTGATTGCGCTTTGATGGTAAGGAGTTAAGTATGGCAACGTTACAATGTCGCGTCGTAAGTGCTCGTGAAGAGTTGTATTCAGGCGAAATTAGCATGTTAATAGCTACTGGTACCGAAGGCGAGATTGGTGTATTGCCAGGTCACACACCGCTGATTACTTTGCTAAAACCGGGTGCAATGCGAGTGCAAAAAGCAAACGGCGAAGAAGAAATCATTTATGTTTCAGGTGGTGTACTAGAAGTACAACCAAAAATGGTAACTGTATTGGCTGATACCGCTATGCGTGCGCATAATCTTGACGAAAGCAAAATCGTTGAAGCACGCAAAAAAGCAGAGCAAATGCTGGTCAATCAGTCTGATACACTACAAACCAATGCAGCTTTAGCGTCGCTTGCAGAGTCAGTTGGACAATTACAAACTATTCGTAAGTACAAAAACCGCGCGTAAAGCAGAGTTGTGGTTAGATATTTTTAGCTTGGATCCTCAAGCAACAATAAGACAGTCCTTTATGGACTGTTTTTTTGTGCCTATGGGTTTTTTATTGTCAGTCTTTTTTAAGCTAAATTCACTAAATTCAAATAGATGAATCCATCATTCATGTCTTCTTTAAAATATAGCCACTCATCCATTGTCACATAAAATAATATGAGAATTTGTCCAAAAGTGACTGGCGACAATCGTAATATGTCGTTATATTAGACAATGAAACATTGTAAATAGGGAGTGATGATTGAGCGCATGTAAGCGTAATGTATCACTCATTTTGACAATTTATATGTATTTAGGCAGTGATTGGCAAATCAGAATAAAACGGTTAGCCAGTAGAGGACAAATCACTTTATTCTTGGACGTAAACTAAAGTTTTATTCGATATAGTTTATAGGTTTTGTTAACGACTATCAGCTATAGTATGGGAAGCGATACGTTTAATAGTATACTGTGCTGCTAAGTTTGTAACAGCTATACGAACATCGATTGTGCCACTTTATGGTGCTATTAATTTTTACCGCTCTTACTTTTACTGCTTTTAAATTAGATGTATTAGAGGATATAACAATGACAACGACTGAAGAAGACAACACCCCCCGAATCTTGATTGTTGAAGATGATGAGCGTCTGGCCATGTTGACTCAAGATTACTTGGTCAAAAATGGTTTAGAAGTAGCAATTGAAACTGATGGTAACCGCGCTATTCGCCGTATCGTCAATGAGCAACCAGACATGGTCGTACTTGATGTTATGCTTCCTGGTAGCGATGGTCTGACCGTATGCCGTGAAGTGCGTCCGCATTATCAAAATCCAATTCTGATGTTGACTGCCCGTACTGAAGATATGGATCAAGTACTCGGCCTTGAGATGGGTGCTGATGATTATGTTGCCAAACCCGCTCAGCCGCGCGTACTACTAGCTCGTATTCGTGCGTTGCTACGTCGTTCAGAAAATGCACCATCAGAAGATGTGCCACAGCGTCTAGAGTTTGGCGAGCTAGTCATCGATAACGGTGGTCGTTCAGTCACGCTTAGTGATGAGCTGGTAGATTTTACTAGCGCCGAATATGACTTATTATGGTTACTTGCATCGAATGCTGGTCGCATTTTATCGCGTGAAGATATCTTTGAGCGCCTGCGCGGTATTGAATATGATGGTCAAGACCGCTCAATCGATGTACGTATCTCGCGTATCCGTCCAAAAATCGGTGATGATCCAGAGAACCCAAAACGTATCAAAACAGTACGTAGTAAAGGCTACCTGTTCGTGAAAGAAGGTAACTAGGTCGAACTGATTCATATAATCATGAAATATTGAGAATCACTTCACAAAAAAACCAGCCATTATGCTGGTTTTTTTGTGGCTAAATTTTAATTTTTAAACTTAAATACGGTGTTATGTGGTTTAATTAAGCAATTATTATAGACGCTGATTAAATACATAAACTATTTGCACGTTTTTTATGGAACACAATGGTATATGAACTTGAGTATATTATTTGGCGTTTAATCATTCTATTCTACAGAGCTTGATATTAGTAATATAGCAGTGTTCATAGGCTATAAGATATCAGCAGTTTTTATTCATTAAGTTGGTCACGGCACGTATGTCATTAGTCTCTTCTTTAAAACACAGTATTTTTGTTCGTATCTATGCTGGACTACTCATAGTCTGTTTGTGCGTAGCATTGTTTGCGCAGTTATTGATGGGTACTATCAATAAGGAGCGTGTACAGTCCTATCGTGAAAACATGGCAATGGGGGCTTTTCATTTGGTGAGCGAAGGTATCTCTCACCAAAATACTGCAGAAGAGCGTGAATACTGGCTGTCTGATGCCAGTAGTTTGTTTGGTGCAAATTTCAAAATCATACCTATTGATGAAGTAGATTTTACTGCCAGCGAGCTACGACGCTTTAAAAATGACAATACCGTTGTGCGTTATGTCGAACAGCCTGTGTATGCAGATGTTTACTATCGCTTGCCGGATAATGAGAATGTCTTAACAGCACGGATATCGGAGGTTACGGAGCAGCAAGTCAGAGCAATTGCGGTCTTTTTATTGGACGATTTGTCTTATGAAGTCACCTTGTCTGATAAACGTGCACGCTTGGCCGAACTTGAGGAGAAATTTTCTTTTCCTCTGGCATTTGTGCCTGTTAACACGCTCGATTTAGATTCAGATCAAATGTCACGCCTACGCCGCGATGAAGTGGTCATCTCATTACAAGACCCTAATAGTAGTACCAGTAGCTCGGCCATCAAGATAGTGGTTCCGTCTGAAATCAATGATATGGCAGTCTTGATAGGCCCTGTACCCTTATTTAACTGGTTTCCACTTAATTTGATTATTAGTATGATCCTGATTAGTATGTTTTTAATCAGTTTGGGTGTTTATGCGCTCATTTTCCCACTTGAGCGCAAGCTACAGCTGATTCAAGTTGGTGTTAATGAGGTGAGTAAAGGCAACCTTGATATTCAAGTACAAGTCATTGGGCAAGATGAGATCGCACGTTTATCAGCCACCTTTAACGCAATGACGTCACATATAAAGCGTTTGATTGAGTCGCAACGAGAGCTCACGCGAGCCGTATCACATGAGCTTCGTACGCCAGTTGCTCGTATTCGATTTGCGGTAGATATGCTGGCTGATACTGATGACGAAGATTCACGCTTTATGCAGCGTGACTATATCGATGAAGATATCGAATCACTTAATGGCTTGATTGATGAGATTTTGACTTATGCCAAGCTCGAAGAGGGCTCGCCAAAATTAGATTTAGAACCAGTAAATCTCAGAGAGCTGCTACAGCAGATTGAGCGTGAGACCAATGCACTAGGTAAGCCGATTAAAATAGTGACCAACTTGCCAAATGCGAAAGTAACCGCGATTGCTGATCGACGCTATCTGCACCGTGTGATTCAGAATCTTGCAGGTAATGCTTTACGTTATGCTGAAACTACTATTATCGTGAGTGCTGGTGTTAAAAAGGGCAATGCTTTCGTTAGCGTCGAAGATGACGGTCATGGTATTCCTGAGGCTGATCGTGAAAAAGTATTTATACCGTTTTCGCGCTTGGATGATAGCCGTACACGAGCATCAGGCGGCTACGGCCTAGGTCTGTCTATTGTATCGCGCATTGCCTTTTGGTTTAATGGTAGTATGAAAGTAGATGAGAGTCTTTCACTAGGGGGTGCTAGGTTTGTGATGACATGGCCTATCAAACCATTGACGCAAGTTTTGGCTGCTGATGAATTGACGCAAGAAAAAAGCGAACGCGATTTTGACACTAAATAACAATACTAAATAACAACGCTGAATAATACTGAACAATAATGACAAGTAAAAAGTTGTCATCATTAAACGAACCTGATTACCAATATTTTGATAATCAGGTGTCATGCTTGCAGCAGCTTATTCTAGGGTAGTTTGACAATATAGGAGGCAAAGGATGCCATATTTATTTGGTGGCTTGGTGCTATTGAATGCGATTACGCTGGGCTATTACTTATTTCTAAAGCAGCCATCAACAACCCAAACGCTAAAGACAGCCAAAGAAGAAATTACTCAGCCATTAGCATTTACTAATAGTGCTGAATATATTCCACCTATCATTGGTAGCAAAGATTAATTTATCCACGCAGGGTTTGTCTGAGCGATAGTGTTAAGAGTGGTCTGCATTCGATGTAATACTATCGATTGTAGATGTGTCATCGACTGCATTAGCAGCCAAAGTATTGTCTCCAGCAACTTTAGAGAGTAGGGGTATACGCACACATACTTGCAGCCCACCATCGGGATGATTGATGGCCTCAACTGTGCCATGATGTAACCGTGCAATGCGATCTACAATGGCTAGTCCTAGACCGCTACCTTGGGTAGTACGTGCGGTCTCCCCACGCTCAAATGGCTGCATGATACGCTCCAATTGATCCTCTGCCACACCGTCACCGCAGTCACGCACACAAATCATCAGTTGCTCTTGTGCTTCTTTATTGACAACGTTCTCACTGACGACATCGCTATCTTCTTCTTCAACCGTTTCTATAAATGTTGGTATCACCGTGGCTGATAGATAAATCGGCGGTTTGCCATAACGATTGGCGTTATTGATCAGGTTGATGATGAGCCGCTTGATGGATAAGGGGCGTACAGGAATGACCTTGTGACACTCTGATTGATAAACGAACTTCATGGGTGCGAATTGCACCATGATCTCATTAAATATCGTGTCCAAATTGGTCAAGCTAACTGGCTCATCGGAGCCGTCTTTCATAAATGAGATGAACTGCTCCAAAATCGCATCCATATCCTCAATGTCGTAAATTAGCCCTTCACGAAAAAAATCATCTGGTAGCATCTCAGCAGTCAAACGCATACGAGTTAATGGTGTCCTCAGGTCATGTGAGATACCAGCGAGCATAATAGTTCGCTCTTTTTGGGCTTGATTTAATGTTGTAAATAGACGGTTGAAAGCCATGTTTACTTGACGTATCTCGGTAGGGCCTTTTTGCGTTGGCAGTGTGGTCGCATGACCCAGACGAATATAGTTAGTCGCTGCACGTTGTAGATAACGTAAAGGGCGGTTCAATTGCCTAGCTAACAAAATAATCGTTAGCAGCGATAAGATAGGCAAACCAATCAAAAACAATATGAGCAATGTTGGGCTGTACTGCGAGTAATAAACCACTGGCTCACGAATCCAGAAACTGTCATCGCGGCTGTCTTGTACCCAAAGCTGCGGTGTTGGTTTGAACTTGAAATAAACTTCGACAGGTCGACCCAGCTGTGCACCAATCTCATACTGAAGTACATCAGTAAAGAAGCTCACAAATGCTTTATCAGCCACCTCTGGAAAGTCACTGGGGTTGTTCACCACCACGACATGAGAATGTTGATACACCCATTGGCGGATATCAGGACGATATTGCCAGTCTTTATTTACACTATTGATTAATCGCAGCTCACTTGTCAAATAACGCGCATGGTTTTTGAGTTCTGGCAGATAAAGACTGCGCCAAAAGAATAAAATCGACAAACTCACACTTATGAGAACAATAAAAGCGACCATCAAGGTTGTCAGCCAGGTATTGGAATAAGAACGTGGCAGCCAACCTTTGCGACGGGGCTTTGAGTTTGGAGTAATCATATAAATCCAGCAGATTAAGAAAATGTCTGATTAAATTTGGTTTTGAGTTAAGCCGCAATTGTATTTTGGAGAAAGAGCGGGTTATTTCTAAACATGGCGGCTGAGAGTAGGGTGTGCCAGTCTACTTCAACACACCATAGAATAGCATAATCGATGAATCTTACTGTGACGCTATTCATTTAAGCAGTCTGTTATGTGCCTCTCCAATATTTTAATAATACCAAATCTAAAGCGCGGTATATTTTAGTAACTGATTAAAATAGATCGTCCTTAATGATTGTATAAAACGTACGGTTATGCTCGATTATGTTTTACATAGACGGGTATTTAAGCTATTGTTAATAAATAATTAAATAAGCACAGTTTATGTTTTCAATAAATCAAGACTGTGATATAATTATGCCCTTTTTGGTATACCTGCGAAAGAGAGAATTCACATGGTTGTTATTCGTTTAGCACGGGGCGGTGCCAAGAAACGCCCATTTTATCAAGTAGTTGTTGCTGATCAACGCCGCGCGCGTGACGGTCGCTATATTGAAAACATCGGCTTTTTTAACCCACTCGCTAAAGAGTCTGAAGAAGCAGTACGCCTAAACATGGAAGCGTACAATGCGTGGATCGCAAAAGGTGCACAACCTTCAGATCGCGTTGCTTCATTAGCAAAAGCTTACAACAAGTCTGCAGCACAAACTGAAGCAACTGCTTAAGTTTCCGTTGTTATTGAGCCGCTCGTAGTCTTATTACAAGCTGATTCAGTAGACTTTAGAACACATAGCGTAACTGGTCTGACCAGGGTGCGCCATTAACTGTTTATCGCTTTTGACACAATTGCTTTTGTAATTGCTGTTTTAATCATTGTTAGGTTAGCTGCTATGTCATCCACTCCAAACGCTAGTGATCTCATGAAAATTGGTCAACTCAAGAAGCCTTACGGCATCAAAGGTTGGCTTTGGGTATTTAGCGATACGGATGATCGTACAGCAATATTCGACATGAAGCCGTGGTGGATGAAAACTGCTACTGGCATGAAGCCTTTGACTGTGAAAGCTTGGCGTGAGCAAGGCACAGGACTTGTGGCTCAATTTGAGCAGATTCCTGATCGCAATGTTGCTGAGACCATGAACGGTGTGACCGTTTGGGTCGAACAAAATGTCTTGCCGGAAACAGCTGAAGACGAATATTATTGGTCGGATTTGGTCGGTATGCGCGTGATGAACGAGCAGAACGAGTATCTAGGCAATATCACTGAAATGTTTGAAACTGGTGCCCACGACATCATGCGCGTGGGAACCAATTCAGACAGTTTGGATAATGAAGAGCGCCTAATTCCATGGCATAAGCAAACGGTGATAGAAGTCGATACGACTGAAAAAACTGTACTTGTGGCATGGCCAAGTGATTATTAATATTGCCTCTGGTGATATCGCTTCTGGCTTTTTAGTCAGAATTTGTTAATAGTCACACCGATTGTTTTAGCCTCAATGTAAGTAGACATCAGATGTATTTTGCCGTCATTAGTATTTTTCCTGAGATGTTTGCCACGATTCGTGAGTTTGGAATCACGGGACGGGCAGTGACTCAGGAGCAAGTTACAATTGAATGCATTAATCCACGTGATTATACCACTGATAACTATCGCCGTATTGATGAGCGCCCTTATGGTGGCGGTCCTGGGATGGTGATGATGGCTGAGCCATTGTCAAAAGCCATTGAGGATGCACGCTTGCGTGCCAAGGAATACGGTTGCCGTGTCGATAGTGAGCATTGTCCGGTGATTTATATGTCACCGCAAGGGCAAACGCTTAGTGAGAGTAGTGTCATCGGTATGACTGATTATGATGGCATAATTTTATTATGCGGTCGTTATGAAGGCATCGACGAGCGCCTACTGTCACAATATGTCGATATGGAAGTATCATTGGGCGATTATGTGTTGACTGGTGGTGAGCTACCGGCAATGGTGCTGATGGATAGCGTGATACGTCGTCTACCCGATATCATGGGGGATGACAAGTCAGCAGAGCAAGACTCGTTTGTCGATGGCTTGCTTGACTGTCCGCATTATACCAAGCCGCATGAGTTTGCAGGTATGAGCGTCCCTGAGGTATTACTCTCAGGACACCATGCCAATATTGCTAAGTGGCGTTTTGCTCAGCAAGTCAGTCGTACGCAAACGCGTCGTCCAGATTTGTGGCAAGCGTTTACTCCGACGGTAGAGCAAGCGAAATGGCTTGAAGCACTAGCAAAAGCAGATAAAAAGTAGGTTGTTGATACCTGACTTTATCGTCATTAAGCTTAATAAACAGTTAAGAAACAGAATTTTGAGCAATAATAAAACGAGTCATCGCATAGTGGCCGTTGGTTATAACCCATTTATGTTGTATCTTCCTATAAAGAGATACAATTAATTATTACAAACAGGTGATATGCGTCAAGCCTCTATTATCTAATGTGAGGAGATAACTCTCATGAGCAACAAGCATCCATTGGTTCAGGTCATCGAAAATGCTCAATTGATTGAGCGCCCAAACTTTGCACCCGGCGATACCGTTGTGGTACAAGTAAAAGTACGTGAAGGTGAGCGTGAGCGTTTACAGGCTTTTGAAGGCGTTGTAATTGCTAAGCGTAATCGCGGTCTAAACTCAGCGTTTACCGTACGTAAAATCTCAAGCGGCGTTGGTGTTGAGCGTGCATTCCAGCTGCACTCACCACTGATCGATAGCATTGAAGTGAAACGCCGCGGTGCTGTTCGCCGTGCGAAACTGTACTACTTACGTGAGCGTTCTGGTAAATCAGCACGTATCCGCGAAAAACTTGCGCCACGTCCAGCTCAGAAAAAGACTGACGCTGGTGTACCTGATGCCGTTGATACTGCACCTGGTATTTAAGCACAAGTTTGCCGTTTTGAGTTGATCGTATTATTTTAGGATTGACTCAAATAAGGTAATAGTAGATACAAGCCCTTATTCATAGGTTTATTTATAAATAAGCGGGCCATACCAAAAAAGACAAAACCCCAATCTATGCGAATGCTAGATTGGGGTTTTTGTATGTGCGCGCTTATCAATTTAAACTTGCTGGTTGGTTAACTGGATATTCACAGCTGATAGATACTATGCCTTGTCATTAGTCAAAAAGCCTTACCAGTAAAGTAGCCAAAAACTATTCAGTATGGGGTGTTTCAATTCGGCTGGCCTGCTCTTTAGATTTGCTGTATTTGCGTAGTCTGATATACAAGGTTTTGGTGACGGTAGCAATGAGCTTTTGCTGATCGTCTACGATATCGACTTTATATTCACGAAATACAGCTTCACCGTCTTTTGCCAACTCTTGAATGGTAATTACCTCAGTGCTAGGTATTTTCATTCGCGCGGTGACTTTACTGTTACCGGGCGCGATAAAATCAATATGTGAGCTTTTGTCCCAGACCACATAGTTGCTACCTAATTGATGCATCAGCATGAGCATATAGAAGGGATCTACCATGGAGTATAAACTACCACCGAATTGTGTACCGACGATATTTTTGTTGAGAGTGGTCAGTTCCATGCTGACCACGCACAATCCCTGATCGAGGCTGATGTGGTCGATTTTGATGCCTGCACCGATATAGGGCGCGTAAGTATTGAGTCGCAGCTTTAAAAGATGCGGGGTCAGTAGCGGCATGATACTTTGCTTGGCTCGACGCTTCAAAGTCTCAAAATTGCTGGGACGTACACTCATAAATCTATCCTGTTGCTTTTATTGATTTTTCAGTGATATGGGTAGCGCTGTTTCTTAGTGCTTGCTATTAGACGATAAACGACAAAGACATTTATCATAGTTAAAAATGACTGCACTCGCTAGTTTCAAAGCGTAACTAAGCATAGTCTTTATAGTTATCGCAAAGCAATATTTAATATAACTATCTTTAGTATTTAGTTATATGATAAAAAATGTTCAGATGTCAGTTATTCTTAAGAAAATTGGCCTTTAATTTAATTTTATGTCTAAATTAGCGCTGTCTATTCCCAATAGTTTCCTATTAAGTTTATTATTGTATCCAATGAAAACTTTAATTTATTTTTATAACGATATATGTAGTCTTTTTAATTCACCTTAAATTCGCATTTCCTTATGCCTTAACATACAATGGTTTTCCGCTTATCATGACCGATTGGTCATTTAGCTAACGCCAAACCAAAAAAGTATTCAATCAAAACCTAATGGACACAAGGAAATGTGATGAGTAATATTCAGGCCTCATCTTCAGGGTCTAATACGCCGCGACCAAACCCAGCCAATCAAGACAGCGAATTGCAAGGCAGTTATATAGATTTGCATAAGCCAAGCTCAAGCTTCGACAGTCGAGATGCCTATCTCAACCACGAATTACAAATTATGCAGCCAAAACGTTGGCGTCCCAATTTACCATTTCGTGATTATCGTTTTGAGTATGAAGATACTATCCCAGCGATGGCAGCGACCATCGGTAAAGTGGTCATGGTAGGCGCTATTGCAGCAACTTTTGCAGGACCACTCGGCTTAGGTGATGCGTTTGTTTTAGAAAACGTTCGTTATGAGCTGTTGATTGTCTCGTTCTTTATTATCTTATTTTCTGGATTTCTGCTACCGACAGCCAACCTCGCTGGTACTCATGGGCCACTTATTCCATTGATTCCCATTGTCGTTGCTGCAGGTGGGCATCCAATGGCTTTTGGCCTACTCATTGGGGCTTTTGGCCTGCTGCTTGCTATTAGTAAAGGAGGAAGCTTACTGGCCAATTTAACCAGTAAAGGCGTATGCGGTGGCCTCTTAATCTACTTAGGGTTTATCGGTACGACGTCACAGGTTAAGAACCTTTTTGCTTGGGCAGAAGGGATTGGTATGTCGCACATTGCTTTCTTTATTATTCTAGCGACTATCCTGCTATATGCATTGCTTGAACATTGGCAAAAGCGCTGGCTTGCGGTTCCGCTCAGTTGCGTGTTAGGTGGCGGTCTTGCTTTTGCATTGGGCGCACCTTTTGCGTTCAAAACGGCACCAGGTCTACCGCATATGAACCCAATGTATTGGTGGGGTGAGAATACAGGTTGGATGTTAGGGCTACCGACGATTGAAAGCTTCATTGTGGTATTGCCGTTTGCTATCTTGGCAGTTGCTATGTGGTCGCCAGATTTTTTGGGTCATCAGGTATTCCAAAAAATCAGCTACCCTAAGCGTACTGAAAAAGTGCTCATGGACATCGATGACACGATGACCAGCGCTTCATTTCGTCAGGTAGTGGGCTCTGTGCTAGGCGGTGCCAACTTTGCGTCATCTTGGGGAACGTATATTGTCCCTGCGGCGATTGCTAGGCGTCCGATTCCTGCTGGTGCGCTATTGACGGCCTTGTTCTGTATTATCGCAGGTGTTTGGGGCTATCCAATGGATTTGGCCATCTGGCAACCCGTGATGTGCGTGGCATTGATCGTTGGGGTTTTCATCCCACTCTTAGAGGCTGGCATGGAGATGACGCGCGAAGGTAAAACCACGCAGTCTGCTGCTATTGTGGTGTTTGCTTCTGCCTTAGTGAACCCAGCCTTTGGTTGGTCACTCACGCTATTGCTTGATAATTTGGGCTTGATTGGCTCAAAAGAGCGCAGTGCTAATTTGACTAAAATGAGCCGATGGATCATACCAGGTATTATGTTCGTGGTACTGACTGGCGTGATGGCTATCGTCGGTATGTTGCCAGGTATTCCAGCATTAATGGCAAACTTCCGTCATTAGACCATTGATAATTAGCATATAACCGAACAAACGAAGTCAGCATAAAGCTGGCTTTTTTGTGCGTGCTATCGAGGCAATAATCAGCTTGCAAAACCACGATTCCTGCCCCATAACTAGCAGTATTACTAAGATTTTTAAGAGCAATACATTCTATGGTTACTGTCTCAGAATTGAGTCCTGTCGATGACAAAAAAGCCCGTCTTAAGCATCTGATCAAGAACTTGCCTAATTTGCCAGGGGTATATAAGATGCTGGGCAAAAACGGCGATATTTTATACGTTGGTAAAGCCAAGTCGCTAAAAAGCCGTGTGAATAGTTACTTTGCCAAGACGATCGATCATCCAAAAACGCGGGCACTGGTGGCACGGATTCATAATATTGAGACCATTATCACGCGTAGTGAGACCGAGGCTTTGTTGCTCGAGCAGAACTTAATTAAAGAGTATCGCCCGCCTTATAACGTCTTGCTACGTGATGATAAGTCGTATCTATACGTGTTTATCTCAGCGGATAAGCCTTATCCACGTTTGGCGTATGGACGCGGCAAAGGCAATCATCAAAAAGGTCGTTTCTTTGGCCCATTTCCCTCTGCCCATGCAGCAAAAGAAACGCTAGTGTTGATGCAAAAAATGTTTCAAATGCGCCAATGTACCAACACCTTTTTTAAGCAGCGCCAGCGCCCTTGTCTGGAGTATCAGATTAAGCGTTGCCGTGCGCCCTGCGTTGGACTGGTATCGCCGGAAGAGTATGCAGAAGATGTGAATAACACCATTCGCTTTTTGAAGGGCGACTCTAGTGATATTCATAGTACGCTGATCGAGAAAATGGAAGGCGCTGCCGAAGCGTTAGATTTTGAAAAGGCGGTATTGTACCGTGATCAATTGTCGATGCTACGCGAAGTGCAAGCAAGGCAAGCTGTCTACACCGTGCAAGGTGAGGCAGATGTGATTGCCATTGATAGTCAGGCGGGCATGACTTGCGTCAACGTGCTGACCGTGCGCGGTGGTCGCGTGTTAGGCGGTAAAAACTATTTCCCTGATGTGGACAGTAGCGAGTCGCTAGCAGATAACCTATCAGCTTTTATTACCTCGTTTTATTTTCAGGTGACGGACGATCTGCCAGCAGAGGTTATATTAAGCCATGAGATTCCTGATCAGGTAGCAGTAAGCGAAGCATTGGCAACGCATTTTGGCAGCAAAGTAGTCATCAAAACCAATGTGCGTGAGCATCGCTCAGAGTGGCTGGATTTGGCAACACTCAATACCAGTAATGCCCTAAAGACTAAGCTTGGTGATTATTTAGAATTGCACGCACGCTTTGGCGCACTAAAAGACGTACTGGCTGAGGTGACTGATCGCACCATTGATCGCATTGAATGTTTTGATATCGCGCATACCATGGGTGAGGCGACCATCGGTAGTTGCGTCGTATTTGATCAAGGCGGTGCGCGCAGGCGTGACTACCGTCAATATGCCATTCATGATATCCAAGGCGGCGATGACTATGCAGCCATGAAGCAAGTGCTGACAAGGCGGTATAAAAAGCAGCCGTTGCCTGATTTGTTGCTTATCGATGGTGGTAAGGGTCAGCTGAGTATGGCGAAAGAAGTGCTGGTTGAATTGGGCATTCTTGGTGATACCTTGCTCATTGGTGTTGCCAAAGGGGAAGGGCGTAAGGCGGGACTTGAAGTGTTGCACTTTTTGGATCATGAGCCATTAGATTTGCCCATGGATAGCAAAGCATTACATTTACTGATGCATATTCGCGATGAGGCGCATCGTTTTGCGATCACCGCCCATCGTAAAAAACGCGATAAGCGCCGCTCCTCATCGGTACTTGAGGTCATTCCAGGTCTTGGTGAAAAGCGCCGCCGTGATTTACTCAATCACTTTGGCGGTATGCAGCAACTGCTTGGCGCGTCACAGCAAGAGTTGGCAGGCGTACAAGGGATTGGCCCTGTACTGGCAAAGACGGTTTATAAAGTATTACACGAGTAGATCTGTAACGCTAAAACGATAGTAAATAAAAAAGGGTCAGCTTTGATAAATATACATATCTGAAGCTGACCCTTTTTTTTGAGTCAATCAAACACTATTGGTCAGTCTTCTCTACTTTATAGGTCGTAAATTTGAAGCTCAAATCACTTTTTTCATCGTGCATTTGCTCAGATTCTTCTGCTACTTTGAAGCGATCTGGTAGCTCAGGATAGAACGCATCACCATCCGTAATATCAGTATCTACGTGGGTCAGCTCAATGCGGTCGGTATACATCAGTGCTTCGCTAAAGACGCGCTCACCGCCAATCACCCAGATCGTCTCCAGATGTAGCCCATGTGCCAAACTTGCGGCATGAGTAAGGGCATCATCTAAATTATGCACCACATGCGCGTATTCATGTCCGACCAGTCCTTGCTGTTCTGCATAGTCCATTTGGGTAGAGATGATAAAGCACACACGCTTTGGTAAAGGCTTGCTACCCATGGATTCAAACGTCTTACGACCCATAATGACGATGCCCTGAATATCGCTACTAGAGGCCGTATTTTGCGGGTCACGTGTGGTCATTTTTTTGAAGTGCTGCAGGTCTTGTGAGATATGCCACGGCAGCTCGTTGTTTTTACCGATACAGCGATTGCTACTTATGGCGGCGATTTGGGCAACTTCAGTGTGGGCATAGCTCATAATGGGTCCTTTCTATTATATTTTTAAACGTCTGTATTTTAACTTACAGACTTATTTATTGTCGTGCATGAGACGTATTTTAAACGGCAACTTTGGCTTTGATGGTCGGATGAGACTCATAGTTATTGACGCTAATATCGTCGTATTCAAAGGCAAAAATATCTTTCACCTCTGGATTCAGGGTCAATGTTGGCGGTGTATATAGCGAACGTGTCAGTTGTAGCTCAGCCTGCTCACGGTGGTTTTGGTAAATGTGGCAATCACCACCTGTCCAAACAAATTCACCAACCTCCAGATCACACACTTGCGCGACCATATGCGTCAATAACGCATAACTGGCAATGTTAAAGGGCACACCTAGGAAAAGATCAGCCGAACGTTGATACAGCTGGCAGGAGAGCTTACCATCCGCCACAAAAAACTGAAACAGTGTATGACACGGGGGTAGTGCCACTTGCTCTGCCTCTCCTGGATTCCAGCCAGAAACAATCAAGCGGCGCGAGTTGGGGTTGGTCTTGATTTGCTCAACGACCTGTGCGATTTGATCGACACCATCATCGTTGTAGCTGCCGTCCGCGCCTTTACTTGCACCATAGTTACGCCATTGATGACCGTAGACAGGGCCCAGCTCACCTTCAGGACGATTGAAACGTGCGGTTTGCTCCGCTGTCGCCCACTCATTCCAGATACGCACGCCATGGTCTTGCAAGTATTGAACGTGGGTGCTGCCACTCAAAAACCATAGTAGCTCATAAGCAATGGACTTAAAGTGGACTTTTTTGGTCGTCAATAATGGAAAACCTACCGCTAAGTCAAAACGCAGCTGCGCGCCAAAATGACTCAGCGTACCTGTACCAGTACGATCGCCTTTTGCGGTTCCGTTGTCTAAGACGTGGCGCAGCAAATCAAGATATGCTTGTTCGTTGTTGCTTTGGGTGCCATTGATCATAAAAATGCTCTTTAATTACTGCTGACAGCGTCCACAGATTAGGCTAATAATCCACATAGAAGCTGTCATTGTTAAAAGTATTGCTAGGGTAGGCGTTATGAGGCGTACCCTCTTATTCAAGTTATTAATCGTTTTATCGGTAAGGCGAGAGCCTTAGTAAGCGGCATGCTTACCCCAATCGTAGATACCGCGCTTGTAAGCGTAACCGATTAAAAACAGACCGATAATAATCATCGGCGTGCTCAATATTTGCCCTTTGGTCACCCAGCCTAACAAAATAAATCCTTGGTCAACGTCTGGTTGACGGAAGAACTCAATGATAAAGCGGCTCAAGCCATAGCCCAGCATAAAGACACCAGTCACTGCCATACGCGGACGAGGTTTTGATGAGTACCACCACAGGAACAAGAATAACAGCAGACCTTCAGCAAAGGCTTCATACAGTTGTGACGGATGACGAGGCAATAAATACTGACCATTGACCTCAGTCATCACCTCTTGTAGCTCAGGATTGGCCTGTAGCTGCTGCATATCAAAGCCAGCCGCTTGGGGAAAGTAGGTGAGCCAGTTATAGCCACCATCAGAGACACGGCCCCATAACTCGCCATTGATATAGTTGCCAATACGCCCAAACAATAAGCCCGTCGGCACGCAAGGCACGATAAAATCGAGTACTTGAAACGGAGTCTTTTTATATTTGCGAGCAAAGTACAGCATCCCCAGCATGACACCAATCAGGCCACCATGGAATGACATGCCGCCTTCCCAGACCTTGAAGATGTAGGCTGGGTTTTGTAGCAACTCGCCAAACTGATAAAACAACACGTAACCGACACGACCACCTAAGATGACACCCAGTGCGCCAAAGAACACGAGATCTGAGACCATATCTGTCGTCCAGCCCTCACGCTTGGTACTGCGATACCATGCCAGACCGTAAGCGGCAGCAAACGCCAATAAATACATCAGCCCATACCAGTGGACTTCGACGGGCCCAAGTGCCAAGGCGACAGGATCGTACTGAGGATGAATCATCATAAGAGTGTCATAATATCGATAATAAAGTGCTGACTATAATAGCAAATTTCAAGCGCTGGTCATACACAATTGCTATCAAGGCAAGCACGCGGTATTGATGATTTAGGGCATTGATTTGATGCCCTAGATATGGATGATAGAAGAGAGGCGAGCGGTTTAGACCGATCATAAAGAGTTTCTCATGATGCACAGCGTAAGATAGAGACACAATTATTAGTGGCAAAGAGCGAGCATGACTATCTAAGTATGAGAAAGAGTCATCAAATGGCGACCAAATCTTGTACCTTGTTGTCGACCATCGTATCACCTGCACCTTGAGAGATGACCTTGCCACGCGAGAGCACGGTGTAATTGTCAGCAAGCTCTTCGGCAAACTCATAAAACTGCTCAACCAGTACAATCGCCATGTCCCCTTTGTCAGCCAAGTCGCGAAGCACACGACCGATATCTTTGATAATAGACGGCTGAATACCTTCGGTTGGCTCATCCAAAATAAGGACAGACGGCTCGGAGGCGAGCGCACGAGCAATGGCAAGCTGCTGCTGCTGACCGCCAGACAAATCACCACCGCGGCGATGTTTCATCTCATCAAGCACTGGGAAAATATCATATAAATGCTTGGGTACTTGCTTGGCTTTAGCGCGTGAAAACTTTGCCATACCAATTAAGATATTTTCTTCTACCGTTAGTGTCGAAAAGATATCGCGACCTTGCGGCACATAAGCCAAACCTGCTCGCACGCGCTGCTCGGGGGAGAGTTTGCTGATGTCTTGGTCATTGAGCAAAATTTGTCCTGATTTTATCGGTAATATCCCCATCAGGCATTTGAGTAGCGTGGTTTTGCCCACGCCATTACGTCCAAGTACCACACTGCACGCGCCTACAGGCGCTGTAAACGAGACATCTCGTAAAATATGACTGCCGCCGTAATATTGATTGATACCATTGACTTGTAACATGACGGTCTCCTAATCTTTCAATGATTTTTAATATTTGCAGGGTTTCGCATTTGCATAGCTTGGCATTTGCATAGCTTGGCATTTGCATAGTTTCGCGGTTTATGGGCTAATGATGTATTGAATCATTGTCCAACTATCGACCTAAATAGGACTCAATCACCGCTTCATTGGCTTGCACTTCCGCCAAGGTACCTTCGGCCAATATCGCCCCTTGTGCCAATACGGTGACTTTTTCACTAATCGCATCAATAAAAGTCATGTCATGCTCGACCACCACTAAGGTATGGTTCTGTTTGAGGCGCAGGCACAGCTCGGCAGTATGCTCAGTTTCGGCATCCGTCATACCAGCCACAGGCTCATCGAGCAAAATGAGCTTGGGGCTTTGCATCAACAGCATACCAATCTCTAGCCATTGCTTTTGACCATGAGAGAGTAAGCCTGCTGGCTTATTGATTTTGTCCGTCAAGCGGATTTGCTCAAGGGTCGAATTGAGGGTATCGCGCGTATCGGCATCGAGTTTGTTGAACAAGCTTTTGACCACGCGCTTGTCTTTTGGCGCAGCAAGTAGCAAATTATCCATTACCGTAAAATTTTCGAACACGGTGGGTTTTTGAAACTTACGCCCGATACCCGCTTCAGCGATTTCTTCGGTAGATAGGCTGGCAAGATTATGCGTTTGACCAAAAAACACACTGCCTTCGGTAGGTCGAGTTTTACCAGTGATGACATCCATCAGCGTGGTTTTACCCGCACCATTGGGGCCGATGATACAGCGTAGCTCGCCTTCCTCAATATAGAGCGACAGATTGTTGAGTGCGCGAAACGAGTCAAACCAAACGCTCACCTCTTCTAGATATAGCGCAATGCCATGGCTAAAATCGACGCCTGCTGGCTTTGGGTGGCTGCGACCCGTACCACCATGAGTACGCCCATACTCATGGATTGACTGCTCAGATGGTGTTGATTTATCAGTTAGCATTACTGTTTCTCCTTCTTGAAGCGATCGAACAAGCCCATGATGCCATTGGGCAAAAATAAGGTGACTACAACGAACAGCCCGCCCAATATCAATAGCCAAAACTCAGGATAGGCAACCGTAAAATAGGTTTTTACTGCATTCACCACACCTGTCCCCAAAATCGCACCCACCAAGCTGCCTCGACCACCAGTGGCTACCCAAACGGCCATCTCAATTGAGTTCACAGGGTTCATCTCACTTGGATTGATAATACCGACTTGCGGCACATAGAGCGCACCTGCGATACCGGCAATGACAGCGGATAATACCCAAGCGGAGAGCTTGTACCACAGCGTGCGATAGCCTAAATACTGTAAGCGGTTTTCGCTATCACGAATTGCGCCTAGCACTCGCCCGTACGGCTGATTCATCAAATAACGCAGACCCATGTAAGAGAGGAGTAATGCCAAGGCGGTAACAAAACACAGCATAGAACGGGTTGAGGCAGCAGTAATGTCATAACCTAAGAGGGTAGTAAAGCCCGTGAAGCCGTTATTGCCACCAAATCCTGTTTCGTTACGGAAGAATAGCAGGGCGGCGGCATAGACCATGGCCTGAGTGATGATAGAAAAATAAACACCTTTGATTTTTGAGCGGAAAGCAAAAAAACCAAAGATAAAGGCAATCACACCTGGCACCAAAACCACCAATGCCATCGCCCACCAAAAATGCTGCGTGCCGGCCCAATACCATGGCATCTCAGTCCAGCTCAAAAAACGCATAAAATCAGGCAAGCCATCGCCAGCAGTCTCACGCGTTAAGTACATGCCAAATGCATAACCACCCAGCGCAAAATATAAACCATGCCCCAAGCTCAAAATACCAGCGTAGCCCCAGACCAGATCTAGTGCCAAGGCCACCATTGCCAATGCCATGATTTTGCCAATTAGGGTAATCCAGTAGGCAGAGAGATGAAAAGGTGACGTCTCTGGCATTAAGTGTAGCCAAGGGAGTATCAATAGCACGGCAAAGCACAAACCGATTAAAATGGCGCTACGCCTTGTATCAGACAGTAATTTGGTCAGTATCATAAGAGTCTCCTTATTCGACAAAGCGGCCTTTGAGCGCAAATAAACCTTGTGGCCGCTTCTGAATGAACAGAATCACAAGAACCAACAACACAATCTTGGCCAATACCGCACCGATACCAATCTCAAGTACGGTACCACTGACACCCAATCCCAAGGCGGCCAATACCGCGCCCCATACTTGTCCGACCCCGCCAACGACGACGACCAAAAAGGTATCGATAATATACGTCTGACCCAGATCAGGGCCGACGTTGCCCACTTGAGCAAGCGCACAACCAGCCATACCAGCCAGTCCAGAGCCCAAACCAAATGCCATCATATCGATGCGCGCAGAAGGGATACCAACGGCACGTGCCATTTGACGGTTTTGAGTGACGGCGCGTATAAACAAACCAAAGCGGGTTTTGTTGAGCAAGTACACCAGTAGCGCCACGATGATGACGGTAAATACGATGATGGCAATACGGTTATAAGGCAGTACCAAACTTGATGAGACTTGATAGGCACCGCTGAGCCACGCCACATTACTGACTTCAACGTTTTGCGCGCCAAAAATCATCCGTACCAATTGCATTAAGATTAGACTCACGCCAAAGGTTGCCAATAGCGTCTCCAGCTCACGACCGTATAACGGACGAATAACAATGCGCTCAATAATCATACCGATAACAGCACTGACCAAAAATGCAGCGGGAACCGCCGCAAGCAAATACCAACCCGCCATATCTGGCAGATAAGCTTGAAATAAGTTTTGCACCATATAAGTGGTATACGCACCAATCATAATCAGCTCACCATGCGCCATATTAATCACGCCAAGCAAACCAAAAGTAATCGCAAGGCCAAGTGCTGCGAGCAATAAAATGCTGGCGGTACTCATGCCAGTGAAAATATGACCTGTCCATGTGCTTATCTCAATACGGCGTGCCACGCTATCTCTGGCATCACTGAGCGCCGCCTCAAGCGTGGGATCCAAGTTGTCAGATGCAAGGGCAGATTCAAGATCAACCAATACCTGCGGATTATCGCTATCAGCGAGTAGGTTCACAGCCTCAATCTGAGTGGGTAAATCGCCATTTTTGAAATCAATACGAGCCTGTAGAGCCGTTAGTGCTTTTTGAACGTTGGCATTGTCCTCATTTGCGGCAGCGGCTGTGATAATGGCTGGATCGACTTGATCAATGTTATCTGCCAAAATCTCCACAGCCTGCAAGCGCTGTGCTGGCTTGTCAGATTCGAGCTTTACCTTGGCCTGTCCAAAGATAAGCGCCGAGCGTAAGGTATTGGTCAAGGTGACTTGGGACAAATCGCTTGGCCAATCGGACGTTTCGGTTTTGTCGGGATATGTGAAGAGTTGCTCCTCTGCATTGAGCAAATACGTTTGCCCACGGTTGCCTTGATACAGCTCATCATTGGCAATCAACTCGACCAGATTGTCCAAACTCTCAACCGATCCTGGCCAAGCACTTAGCATGGCTTGGCGCTGACTAAAATCGCCCGCCACAAATTGTTGAATAGCATCGCCTGATACTGCCGTCGTAGGCTGTGTCGGGGTAGTCAATGACTGCTCATTATTGGTGCGCAGCGTGTCACTACCATCGGTCATCGACTCTGAGGTCACAGTGGCGATATTTGCCGATTGAGCATCGTCATCTGCATGAACGATGGTGGTGAAGGCCGCTAACAGTAAGGCGATTAATACCAGCAGCCGTCGCGGCACAACCATTGAGATACTAGACGCGTATGTCCTTGCTTGCTGATCATTATTGTTTTTGGATAATATCTGCCCCAACAATGGGCGTAAAGTATGGTGCTGCATGTGCGGCTCCCTGTTTTTACAGACAACAAATCCTTGTCCTCTATTACTTAACGCAGTAAGTCATAGAAGCCGTGATAAGGTTTGGAGGTACTTAAAATTTTGAGAATAAGTGCTGAACTTCAAGATAGCGAGTAGGCGGTGGCTCGTTCATTGATATAGTCTATTTGTCTACTATTCATACTTGCTACCACCATGCGCTTTTCAGCACCTATTTATTGAGGGAGCCATTTATTTCGGGATATACTCGCTCCATGGCTGCGCTCGGATGACCTCTGGCGTTTTAAAAATCGTATCAAACTGACCATCGGCGCGAATTTGACCAATCATGACAGGCTTCCATAAGTGATGGTTTTCTTCATCCATCTTGAGGGTGTAGCCAGAAGGCGCATCGAATGTCTGTCCAGCCATGCTAATACGTACTTTATCAACATCGGTGGTGCCAGCATCTTCCACTGCCTGTTTCCACATATTGATACCCACATAAGTGGCTTCCATAGGATCGTTGGTCACAACCTTGTCGGCATTCGGCAGGTTTTTGTCCAAGGCGTACTGCTTATAGCGTTTGGTAAAATCGCTATTGACGGGGTTTTTGATCGACATAAAGTAATTCCATGCCGCCAAGTGTCCTTGTAGCAAGCTGGTATCGATACCGCGCAGCTCTTCTTCGCCAACTGAGAATGCCATGACGGGAATATCCGAGGCTTTGATACCTTGGTTGGCAAGCTCACGATAGAACGGTACGTTTGAGTCGCCATTAATAGTAGATATCACCGCCGTCTTTTTGCCTGTTGAGAATTTTTTAATATTCGAGACGATGGTCTGATAGTTGCTAAAACCAAATGGTGTGTACTCTTCCATGATGTCTGCATCAGCCACGCCTTTTGATTTCAAAAATGCCTTTAGAATCTGGTTGGTAGTACGTGGATAGACGTAATCGGTACCCAATAATACAAAGCGCTCTGCACCGCCGCCTTCTTCACTCATCAAATACTCTACCGCTGGAATGGCCTGCTGGTTGGGCGCCGCGCCAGTATAAAAGATGTTTTCTGATTGCTCTTGTCCTTCATACTGAACGGGATAAAACATCAAGCCATTCAGCTCTTCAACCACGGGCAAGACAGACTTGCGCGAGACCGAGGTCCAACCACCAAAAATCACGTCGACTTTATCTTGAGTGAGCAGCTGACGCGCTTTTTCAGCAAACAACGGCCAGTCAGAGGCAGGGTCCACCACCACAGGCTCTAGCTGCTTACCGAGCACACCGCCATTGGCATTGATTTCGTCAATGGTCATCAGTGCGGTATCTTTTAGGGAAGTTTCAGAAATGGCCATGGTGCCAGATAGCGAGTGTAAGATGCCTACTTTGATCGTGTCGCCATCAGCGGCAGGAGTGGTTGTTGTCTCTGTTGTGGTTTCGGTTGTTGTCTCTGTCGATGCCGCAGTTTCGGCAGGCTTTTGACAGCCAGCTAGACTCAGGCTACCAACGACGGCAATCGCTAATAAGGAAAAACGTGATTTGATTTTGCCATGTAGGTGAGCATTAACAAACTGAGGATTGGCTAAAGTGGGTAACGAAAACATGGACATCTCCTAAATAGACACAAAAGATAAAGTATGGCTCCTGAACAGTTATTAAGCGTTCAAGTTCCGTGCCAAGTCAAAAATGCCAATAATCGTATAATATTTGAGCAATAAAAAAATATTTTCTATGATTTTCGTTAATTTAGTGCACGATTGTTAATAGAGCGCACCATAACGGGGAAGGAGATAAAAAATTGGTGCAATGTAAAAACAAAGTCACGCCATAGAGAAGAGCTTATGTAAGTACAGAGGTTGCTAAAAGCGCTTATTGCTAAAAATCTGCAAAACGGCTACGGTAGCCTATAGAATAGACATTATTTCACATACGTATCTCATGAACAGATTACGCTGACGCCATGATTAATCACACCCCAAGGAAAGATATATGAACGCATACCGAACACAGTGGTCTGGCCTAACGGCTCATGCTCGCACCTCATCACGGCGCTCGCAACGATCGCGCCTTATGGTTTTGCCACTTGTGCTTGGGGGCAGTACGGTATTAGGGTTACCCGTCGCCCAAGCGGCAAAGAGTAGTATCGAGCAAGTAACGGTTTATCAAGGCTTAGCAAGTGTGACACGAGCATTGCCCATTACTGGTAGCGGTGAGCAAACCGTGGTATTTTCGTGCCTATCACCTTATATGGATAAAGACAGTCTCAGCGTGCAGGCGGTGGGTAATGTCAATATTGGTGAAATCAGTATTGAAGAGTTAACAGGAGAGCAAGCAATCCAGTGCCAATATCAAGGCGATGCCGAGGTACAAACACAGCAAAATACTTTAGCTAGTATTAATGCGGAATTAGAAGCGGCGCGCTTAGCAAAAGCCTATTTGCAAAATTTGACTAAGGCCACGCAAGTCAATACGGCGAGTACGATTGCTAGCAACGCACGCGATATAGAGGCGCAGGCGACCCGTATTAACCAAAGTATTATTGAGATGGAGCGGCGACAAGCAAGCGCCCAAGATACACTAAATCAGATGATGGCAAGCAGTGTCACGTCAACGGCGAGTAATGTGACCCAAGTGAGTGTACGCACTGCCAGTCGCGCGCCAAGTAGCATTAAATTGCATTATCAAGTACAAGGCGCAGGCTGGGAGCCTACGTATCAGGCGCGTCTCAACACCAATAGCGAGCAGCTAAATATCACCGCTTCTGCGATTATCGCCCAACAAACGGGCGAGAATTGGACCAACGTTCCTGTCACTCTCAGTACAGCCAACCCCAACCAGCGCGCGACAGGACGACTGCCTCATGTACCGCGCCTGTCGCTATATGAAGAAAACCAAAATGTTGAGTATGCAATACCTATGTCGGATAACACGCCTGTCGTAGTATCTGCCAGAGAGGGTTATAGCGACGATTCTAGAGCACCAAATATGGCACCACTGCCGAACTTTAGGGTCAGTAGCCAAAATAAAAACGGTATTATTGAATATCGCTTGCCGCAGCGAGTGACGATACCCAGTGGTGGCAGGCGAGTACGTACTGTCATTGGCGAGCAGTCTGGCAGCAGTAAGCTGTGGGTTCGTAGTACCCCAAGCGTTGAGACAGCTGCCTACTGGTATGCATCAGCGCCATTTCTGACGCCAGAGTGGGTAGATGGCTCACTACAGCTGTACCGTGATGACAACTATGTTGGACAATCGCGCTATAACTATCAAATGCTAAAAGAGCAGGGGATTGGTTTTGGTCGTGATCCTAGCATGATGGTCAAAGCGCTAATCAATGAAGACAAGCAAGGGGAAAAAGGCGTGCTCAACCGCACCCAAACTCTAACAACCACCCAAGCCTATGAATTTACCAATCAGCATAACCGCCCTGTGCGCCTGCAAGTATTGGGGAGCGAGCCTATCAGCCGTGATGACAGTCTCAAAGTCGCTGTCACCCACACGCCGCCTGTCACCGAGCGCAATTGGAATGACAATCAAGGCATGGTAGCGTGGGAGTTTAACGTGCCGAATAAACAGTCACAGGTGATACGTACAACATCCCAAATCAGTTACCCTGCCAATAAGATATTGAGTGGTGATCGATAGATGATACTTGCTGAGCAAATCAGTTTTAAGCGATGATGTTTATTTTTACCAAAAATCTTGCGCCCCATAAACGTTTATCAAAGGAATATTATGTGTATTGTCGCCATTGCTTGGCAGTTGTTTGACGAGCTGCCATTAGTGCTATTGTCTAATCGCGATGAGTTTCTGCAGCGTCCGACAGAGAGGCTGCATCAATGGTCTGATCAGCCGATTTATGCAGGGCGTGATAAGCAAAGTGGCGGTACATGGCTGGGTATTCATCAGCAGTCGCTAACAGATACAGTAGGCGAGGATGACACTATTTATCAGCAAAATGGTCGCTGGGCGGCCGTATTGAACTTTCGTGATGGTGTGCAGGCAGGTATTAATGAGCGTTCACGTGGTGAGTTGATCACGCATTTTTTGACCAGTACGCTCAGTCCGATGGCATTTGCACGGCAGATTGATTTGCGCAATTATGCAGGCTTTAATCTGATCGTCGGTGACACTCGGCAAGCAGTCATTGTTAATAATCGTGGTCATGCACCTACGCCACTGCATACAGGATTGCATGTGATTTCAAACGGTCAGCCAGAGGACAGCTGGTTTAAGACCGAGCGGTTGCGTGGGCGTTTACGCCAAGAGGTGTTGCCATTGATTGCCGAGGACAGCGCGGCTGCCTACTGGCAAGCAGCTGCATTCAATGTGTTGTCAGATAATACCAAGGCACCGGATGATCAGTTGCCAGATACAGGGATGAGCACTGAGCTTGAACAGACCTTATCCTCTGTCTATATTGAGCCTGTGAGCTTTGGTAATGCTGACACCAGCAAGCCTACTTATGGAACACGAACCCAGAGTATTTTGACATTGAGCAAAAATGGCGGGGTAGATTCAGAGATCACCGCTCACATTGTCAGTCGAGAGTATCCACATTCAGTGGCTAGTGAGTAAAAACTTATTATTCAATGTCAGTGATAACTTCTACTGATTTCACGAGAACCTATACATCATTATTAAAACCATTCACACAAAAAAGCCTGCATCACTGGATACAGGCTTTTTGTAATATGACAAACAATAAAAGTACGTTTTACTGATTAAGATTGAATCAAATGATTGCTTTGCTCAGGCAAGATCAGCTCTTGCTTTAAGGGTAGCTCACGTACCAGCTCTTGTAGAGCGCGACGATACACGCCTCGTTTGAAGTGAATCACTTGTCCGAGTGGATACCAGTAGCTGACCCATTGCCAATGGTCAAATTCAGGTTTCCCTTCATCAAAGCGGATGTGTTGGGTATTCGGCTCATCTAAGCGTAGCAAAAACCATTTTTGTTTTTGCCCAATACATAAGGGGTGCTGGCCATGACGTACGTAACGTTTTGGCAGACGATAGCGCAGCCAGTCTTGAGTGACTGCCAATAAGTCCACATGACGCGGGTGTAAACCGACCTCTTCCCAGAGCTCGCGATACATTGCATCCATCGGCGTCTCCCCGCGGTCGATACCACCCTGCGGAAATTGCCAAGCGTTGTGACCAATACGTTTTGCCCACAGAACCTGCCCTTGTGTATTTGCCAAGATGATGCCGACATTGGCGCGAAAGCCGTCTGCATCTATCATGACTAAACCTTTTTAATTTGTTTAAAAATAGCCTGTTTTCATCTGATACTGCGATAGCAATCATAATTATTATAAGGTGATGGTTATCAATATCAGCTAAAAACAAGATTCATTACCGTCATTAAACCAAGAAACAAGCAGAATGTGTAACAGTATTTTGCTATAAAATGTTTCACGAGTTTTACCTTTTAAAATCAATTATTTATAAATAGACTTTTGTGGGTTTTTCAAATAAAAATTTGATAAATATCGATGCGAGTAACGATAGCTGCATAGTGCTCAAATCATTTATTGAAGAAGAGAGTAAAACCAAGAAATTGTTTTCTCACGACACCATAGCCAAACAATGGCTTTATCAAATCTTGCTTTGGCTTATGCTACACTAGCAAAGCTGCATATATTTCAAACAATAAAAATAGGCTTATGCCAATTACAGTAAGGAACATTTACAATGTCAGAATCAAAAGCAAGCGTTACATGGCAAGAGAACAAAGCGTTCATGGGCGTGTCACCATCAGGACACAATGTACAAATCGATGCGGACAAAGAAAAAGGCGCCAGTCCAATGGAGCTAGTCTTACTAGGGCTGGGTGGTTGTGCCAGCTACGATGTGGTGTCAATCCTCCAAAAATCACGTCAAGCAGTGACAGACGTGCGTTGTGAGCTGACCGCCAAGCGCGCCGAAACCGTACCAGCTGTTTATACCGATATTCATCTGCATTTTGTAGTCACAGGTCAAGACATTAAAGACAAACAGGTTGAAAAAGCCATTCATCTATCAGCAGAGAAGTACTGCTCAGCCAGTCGCATGCTGGTCGCAGGTGGGGTCAATATTACCCATGATTTTGAAGTGATTGCAGGTTAAGGATTTATACGATGATCAGTGCATTTTTTGACTTGGTTTCTGATAAAGTGGCGTCTGCCATTTGGGCGATGGTGGTAGCAAGTCTACTACCATGGGCTGTATCAATAGTGGCAAAAGTATCTGGCGGCTTTAGGGTCAGAAATAATGCACATCCTCGCGATTTTTTTCAGCACACAACTGGAATGGCTGCACGTGCCAATGCTGCGCAGCAAAATAGCTATGAAACTTTGCCAGTGTTTTTGGCGGCCGTGTTGGTGGCCATGCTATTTTTCGTTCCACAATCGATCATTAATGTGTTGGCATGGCTGTATGTGATCATTCGAATTGGTTATTGCACCGCTTATATCACCAACTTATCGACGTTTCGCTCTATTCTCTGGGTGCTATCCATGGCATGCTGTCTGATGCTATTTTATCTGGCGATACGAGTCAGTGTATAGCGTTACCCGTCTATATTTACTAAGTAGACCACATATGATCAGGTGATTATTGTTGTACGCTTGCTTGTAGTGCATTGATAATCACCGCTTTGTTTTTCTCTCGCTTGATACTTTCCCACACTGTTTGCGCCTCAGCATAGCCTTTGGTGAGCATCCCTAACCACTGTTTATAACGCCCAACCAATACCACATCGTTCTTTGCCTCACCTTCCAAAAACTTAACTTGATGGGCGATCAAATCTTGCCATAGCAAGGTTGCCGTGTTTTTTCCGCTGTCATCATGATTTTCAGTATAGTTATCGACTTGCGCAACCAAATCAGGTCGTGTCACTGCGCCGCGACCTAACATGAGATGTGGCGTTCCTGCCTGAGTCATACAGTCATTTGCTTGCGCGGCGCTCCATATCTCGCCATTGGCAATGACTGGAATATCGAGCGCATTAAAACTTTGGATTTTGTCCCAATAGGCAGGCGGCTTATAACCTTGGGTTTTGGTGCGTGCATGGATGGTTAGCCAGTCGGCACCACTGTCGTTAATTGCGCCGCGAATGTCATCCATACGTGAAGTGTCGGTGTAGCCCAAGCGAATTTTGGCAGACACAGGAATATGCGCGGGTACCGCTTTACGTACCGCACTGATAATCTGATACATGGTTTCGGGTTCATCAAGTAGCACCGAGCCGCCGCGATGGCTATTAACGGTTTTGGCAGGGCAACCAAAATTGATATCAATCGCAGGCGCGCCAAGCTCGGCAGCATAAGTGGCGTTTTCTGCCATCAGCTGCGCGTCGCTACCCAAAAGCTGCACATGAATCGGCGTGCCAGAGGCAGTTTTGGCGTTATGATTTAACTCTGGCACGTATTTATAAAACACATGGGCTGGCAAGACATGCTGGGTGATACGAATAAATTCACTGACTGACCAATCATAGGGACGACCTAAGTCTGCTGCAATTTGCGTTAAAATTTGGCGCATCAGTGGATCGGTCAAACCTTCCATGGGTGCGAGGAGTCGGACGGGATTGGCAAATAACTGATGCATGGTATTTTGACGTGCTTGGTGTTGCTGAATATTATTCATACTTGTGATGCACTGTTAAAAGGTCGTTATAATGTGAAGTGGATTGAGGCGTTAGGTTGGCAACCAAAAAAGTGGTTAAGTATTGCCAAAAATCACTTTTTTCCCTGTCTGTAATCCTGATATCAAGTCTTTAATATTATGAATGTCCAAATTGCTCTGGGCACGGGTACAAGCAACATAAAGCAGGCGTAATTCTTCTGGACTTATCTTGACCGCATTGGTCGTCACATCGTAGTAAAAATCATCATCTAGCTGTACTTTACCCCATTCAAGCCCTTTGGCTTTATGCGCGGTGGAGATGACATAATCCGCATTTTCGATACTGGTGAGACTATTGACCGCTTGGCTTAGTACATTAGTTCCATGGTCATCGACCAGTTTGACCAGTGTTTTAAGATCACTGCCTTCATTGGTTTCAGCGTACTCTTGTACATCGCCCCAATTATAAAAATAAGCCAGCTCGGGTACACCATAAGCCGATTTACCATTTTTTAAGTTTTCTGCTGCTTGGCAGAATTTAAGCATACGATCAGTATCTGCTTGTAGCGCTACACGGTGCCCGTGCTTTAACCCTGTGAGTAATTGTGACATCGCCGCAGCATTGGTCCGGCATAAAATGGCGTCCTTTTTACTGTGTACCATACCTTTATCAGTAGAGGACTGTTTGTTCGGATTGCCCTTTAGCGGCACGTCTTCTTGCAGCGCTTTTAGTAAGGTATTGGCCACTTCTGCAATCGGTTCACCAAAGCGAAAAGACTGCGTTAATAACGTCTGTGGCAATGGCAGTTTTTTCATTGCATTCACAGCGCCGCGCCATTCATAAATCTGCTGGTGCGCATCGCCCACATAGATGACTTGTCTTGATTGCTGGGTCAAGATACCCATCATTAATGGATCAGCATCTTGCGCCTCGTCAAACAAAATAAAGTCCGCAGGGATGCTCGGCTTGGACAATGCCCACAGCTTGAGATAAATATCATGCCCGATGCCCGCAGGATGACGCGCATCGATCGACTGTAGCCAGCGCTGCTCAACGGCAGGGTAGAGCATCTCGCGTAATTGCTCGGCGTCTGAATCATCGAGCCAGCTTGGGAACAGGATATGCCTTGGCGCAGGGTAGCTGGCATGTGTACTACAAAAATTACTCACTGCGTCACTGACGAATCGAGACAACCGTGCTGGTGTCAGCGTAATGTATTTATTAACCCCATCCATTTGCCGACGGACTTGCACAGGTTGCAAGCCCAAATCATCACCGAGGCGCTTAGGTGAAAATCGCGGTAGAGATAGCTTGGCGGTAATATCACGCGCGACATGACGGTAGGCCAGCGAGTGAAAAGTGCGGCATTCTACATGCGGCGGAAACTTTGAACGAGCATCATTGGCAATCGCTTTGTTAAAGGCCAGATATAACCCGCGACCTCGCAAGCGCTCACCGATTAGCTTGAGTGTCGTGGTCTTACCAGCGCCTGCGTACGCCACCACTTTAAATGATTTTTGGTCCATCGCCATATTCAGCGCGGCGAGCTGCTCATCAGTGGGATCGCTCATATAAGCTGGCATCGATGCGGACATAATAAAGCTACCTAAATACAAGAAGTGATTAAAAACACAAGGGGCAAAAAAAGCCACTGGATAAACAATGGCTCATAGATGGTGGTACTCAATCGTGACAATAAGCACTAAGCTTACGCGTGGGGCAAGAAGAAAACAAGATAAGTCAGACGGGTAAATGCTTTATTCTTTGATTGTTGATATCAGGTCAGTACTAGGTTCTTCTTTGATCAAGATTTTAGCCAAAAATAATCCAAGCTCAAACAGTAACCACATCGGGATTGCTAGCATCAGCATGGATACCCCGTCAGGCGGCGTGACCACGGCAGCCACAGCAAAACAGCCCACAATGATATAACGACGCTTTTCTTCTAGACTCTGAATGGAGACAATCCCTGCCAATATCAATAGCAAGGTGACGACGGGAATCTCAAAGGTCAAGCCAAACACCATAAATAGCTTTAAAGCAAAACTCAGATAACTGTCGATATCGGTCATCGGTAATACGTTTTGCGGGGCAAACAGGATAAAGAACTTTAAGACGCCTTTGAGCACAATAAAATAAGAAAACGCCACACCTGCATAAAACAAAAATATAGAAGACAGCAGCACTGGGATAGCGATTCTCTTTTCTTTTTTATATAAACCTGGCGCAACAAATGACCAAATTTGATAAAGAATATAAGGCATCGCCAAAAAGGCTGCGACGAAGACCGTCAAACGTATCGGTGCCATAAAGTTCGAGGTGATATCTGTGGCAATCATGGTCGAATTGGCAGGCAACTGTGCCACCAACGGATCCGATAAAAAGTTATACAGCTCACGTGAGTAACCGACTAACCCCAAAAATATGATCAAAACAGCCACGCATATTTTGATTAGATGGCGGCGTAGCTCAATCAAATGCTCAGTGATAGGCATATCGCCCAATGCGCTTAAAACATCCTCTGATGATTCATTTTGAGTGCTATCAGTTGTTGCTTTACCGTCTTGATTAATGCCATTTAAAGCAGGAATATCTGAATCAGTGAGTTTTTCTTGGCGGCTTTTCTTGCGTTTGAGTAGTTGCATCAGTCAGTCCCCTGCTTATTATCAGAAGTCTGCGTACTTACCGAGCTATTTAGTAAGGTATCGGCTTTATAGTTCGGTAGATAAGGTGGCATTGGAAGGCGACGAGCCTTATCATAAGCGCCAAGTCGAAACCACATGTTTTCCCACGGTCGGGTATTAAGGATTTGAGTAACGGGCGCGGCGATATCGCTATCATCATTGCTGTTACCGTGCTTTGATAACTGACCCTTCTCTAAAGTATCTTGTGGCCCGTCAGTTGCATAAGAGTAGTCGAATGCTTTTGGTATGGCTGATTGCTGATGATTTTTTGTGTCGTCAGCTTTGTTATCTTTATCATTCGCGACCCCTGCATTTGATGCTTTTAGAGAATGGTTTTGTGAGCTTTCAAAAGCCTTCATATTGCCGCGCATCTCCGCCATCTCACGCCTCATATCGGCTTCGGTTTGACGAATTTTGGCAAGTTCTTTTTGCATTTGTTGGCGTGTCTCAGCCAAGTCTAGCTCGGCCTCTATTTCAGACTGTAATGTGGAGACGGTGCGGCGAATTTTGGCATACCATTGCCCAGCCGTACGCGCTGCCTGTGGCAGTTTTTCTGGGCCCAAGACGATTAGGGCGATTACGCCAAAGAGAAGTAGTTCAGAAAACCCGATATCAAACATAATGGTCCGATGTCACTGTCTAGATGCTATACATTATGCTTGTCATCAACCTTAGTGGTTGTTGGGCGCTCGTCGGTATGGGCCGTGCCATCATGGTCAAGCACCACGCGTTTTTTGGCATGCTCTGTATTTTCATCTTTGACCGCTTCTTTAAAGCCTTTAACCGCACCGCCCAAATCTTTGCCAGCGTTTTTTAGTTTTGCAGTGCCAAACACGACAACGACGACGACCAATAGTATCAGCCAATGCGTAATAGAAAAACTACCCATAATGGTATCCTTGTGACCTGGTTTTGTGACTTAGTTTTCAGTCTTCATATGTCTGCTTTGTATTGATAAAGCCTGCTTTGAATTGATAAAAAAGTTATGTATCAAAAAAAGCATCACATATAATGCGAGATAAAACAGAGCTATATTATAACCCGCAGTTATTACAAATAGGTGAAATCAACAATAATCAAACAGGGTCGATGCTTTTTTTTGTATCTTAATAACTATCTAGCCGCTTTTTCGTCGATACCTGATAAGCCAAACCGTCTTCCTAGCTCATTTAGTACAGCGTCTGACTCTATGTCAAACCATGCCAGTCCGACTAAAGTATGGAACCAGACATCTGCCACTTCATAGATAAGCTCGTGGCGCGCCGCCTCAAAAGCAGCTTTGTCTTTATTTTCATCACAGTGAGCAAAATCTTTGGCAGCAATGATGCTCTCTGTACTCTCTTCACCGACTTTTTCTAATATTTTATTCAAGCCTTTGGCGTATAGGCTGGCGACATAAGAGCTGTCGGCATCGGCTTGTTTGCGCTCTGCCAATACCTGATCGAGCTGTTGTAGCACAGAGCCTTTATCGACTTGCGCTTGAGTGTTATTAGAGTCGATGGTCGCGCTAGCATTTTCGTTTTCAGCATTGGTGCTAGCAGATTTATCAGAATGATAAATATCCGCAGGGTCTTTCAATACTTTATCGACTGTCTGCCATTCAGGTGTTTGGCCTGATAGATCTAAACGCTGATAAAAACAAGACTCACGGCCTGTATGACAAGCAATACCGCCCGCTTGAGTCACGCTTAGCACAATCACGTCTGCGTCACAGTCTAGACGAATATCGTGGACGGTCTGCGTATGACCTGATGATTCGCCTTTGTGCCACAATTTGCCACGCGAGCGCGAAAAATAAACCGCGGTCTGCGTTTGTGCGGTGAGCTGTAATGCGTCTGCATTCATCCAAGCCATCATCAAAATACGGCCTGACTCGTGATCTTGAGCAATTGCAGGAATCAAACCATCAGCATTAAAAGTTAAGGCAGTCAGCCAAGCAGGTAGAGTCATAATGTATGTGTCGTCTTATAGTTAGAGAATAAAAATATCAATAAGTAATTATACTACTTATGATTGGAGCGAGTTATGATTAGAGCGAGGAGATTGTCTAAAATGCTCTGAAATATGATGTCATATGAAAGCTGCGCGAGCATTAAAATGAGAAAGGTGATATTGACTCGCTATTTTACAGCCTAAATAAATGAGGATATAGAGCCTCTTTGGTCGTGTTATCGAGCTTAATCACTTTATTGAGATTAAAATCATAATTTCTAAAATGCTGCCGTGCTTTTACGACCGTTTCGCCCGTGTGCATACGGGTAACTTTTATCACTATATTACCGCCATTATCATATATTGGCTCAACACCGACTTCAAACAAAAGCTCTTCGCATACTCGTATACGACTCAAAATAACCAACTGCAATGTATCAATAATTAAGCCCTGGTTATCTGAATTGATTTCTTTAATACCTTTAGCGTGTAGAAACCTTAGTCGCGCTTCGGACAGAAGGGCGGTCAGAGATTCGATGGTCACATGCTGTCCCAAGTCGATTTCGGTATGACGCACCCGCATCACTGTCTCAAAAACAAATAAATAATCCTCAAATACCAACTCTTGCTTTGACACACTATCTCCTAAAGTGGTGGCAAACAATTATGCTACTTATCATGCGATAGGTTGGCAGAATCATAATAACGATGAACAAATAAAAGGCTGTATACATTTAATAAATGAGTGTGCTTTCATGACACTCATATTATGATGTAACTTAAGTATCTACTTAAGCACAGCTTCAGCTGACATTCAATCTATTTGGATGAAAATTGACCATTTTTATGAGGTTTTTAAGAGCTGCGCTGTAGCGCTACTCATGCTGGCTAACGGTCTTTATTGCCAAGTAAAGGTTGGCCAAAACTTTACTTGGCAAAACAAGGCACTATCTGCTAAAATACCGCCTCCCACCTCGAGGCAAATAGAGGTTTAGTTGTTATTTATATAGCGATTATTCGGTATGACTATTTGACGACCAGGTTCTAAAACAGAAAAAGAGGCAAATCATCATGAAAGTTAAGATGAAAACCAGAAGCGGTGCCGCTAAACGCTTCAAAAAAACAGCAAACGGCTTTAAACGTAAGCAAGCATTCAAAAGCCATATTTTGACCAAGAAATCACCTAAGCGTATTCGCCAGTTGCGTGGTCTTAAGTTGGTACATAAATCTGACGAAGCAGCCATTCGTCGTATGTGCCCATACATCTAATAGCCTACTGTCATCTATCTTTGATTGAAAACTATCTGATGAAATGATAGTTGACTTTGCAATCTGACAATGATGTTTGTTATTTGACAGCATCATCACTCGCTTAACAGTGATTACAAAATCTTGGAGTAAATTATGGCCCGTGTAAAACGTGGTGTACAGGCAAATCGCCGTCACAAAAAAATCTTAAAACGCGCAAAAGGCTACTACGGTGCCCGTTCACGTGTTTACCGCGTAGCGGTACAGGCAGTGACCAAAGCTGGTCAATATGCTTATCGTGACCGTCGCAACAAAAAACGTACTTTCCGTCGTCTTTGGATTGCACGTATCAATGCTGGTGCACGCTTAAATGGTTTGAGCTATAGCCGCTTTATCAATGGCATGAAAAAAGCAAACATCGCAATCGATCGTCGCGTTCTAGCAGACATCGCTATGCATGATGCAGCGACTTTCACAGCATTGGTCGAAAAAGCAAAAGCGGAACTAGCATAAATATTAACTACTCTTTAGAGATTAAGTAGATATAAAATTTATCTAAGTAAGCATCTAAACGAATAGAACTAATATTGATTAATAGTACGATATTAATAAAAGCTACCGCTGGTCGGTGGCTTTTTTTATATGAAATTATTCTACGCCTGTTCGACGTCGAGGCTTTGTCGATACGACATACGTTTGTCATCGACTAAATACTCAAGCCATTCTTATAAACAGTATTTATATCAATTTTTATATAAACATAACTGGATAAATGGTTTGCAATATTTGGTCAAATCCCTACAATTAATAGTCCGTTCAAATCAGGAATAATGCGTCTTATGACTAACCCTGCTGCTACCAACGACTTGTCGGCGCTACCGACCATGTCTTCAGAGCTAAACGAGCTCAATGAAGCTCAGCTTACCGACTTTGCGAGTGCTGCTGAAGCTTTGATTCTACAAGTAACTGATGCGCGTACCTTGCAAGACTTGCGTGTGCAATTGACCGGCAAAAAGAGCCCATTGACGGGATGGTCAAAGCAGATGGGCAAACTCGATGCTGATGATAAAAAAACCTACGGCGGCTGGTTGCACGAGGTGCGTAGCCGTATTCAGCAAGCGCTGAGCGATCAACAGCAGCAGTTAGAAGTCGCCGCGCTCAACGCCAAGCTAGAAGCAGAGAGCATTGATATTACTCTTCCTGCTCGCGGTGGTCAAAAAGGTCATCTGCATCCAGTAACGATGATTACTCAGCGTATGCAGCAGTACTTTATTCAAGCGGGCTTCAATGTTGCCACCGGCCCTGAAGTTGAGAGCGATTACTATAACTTTGAAGCGTTGAATATCCCGTCGCACCATCCTGCGCGCGCGATGCATGATACATTCTATTTCGATGCGCATTATCTATTGCGTACGCATACCAGCCCAGTGCAGATTCGTACCATGGAAAAGAACGAGCCGCCGATTCGTATTATCTGCCCTGGCCGTGTTTATCGTAACGACTCAGACCAAACCCACTCACCGATGTTCCATCAGCTAGAAGGCCTTATGGTCACAGAGTCGAGCACTTTTGCTGAGCTAAAAGGTCTGATTAGTGAGTTTCTAGAAGCATTTTTTGCCAAAGAGCTGACCGTACGTTTCCGTCCTTCATTTTTCCCATTCACTGAGCCGTCTGCAGAAGTAGATATCTTAGATGATAACGGCAAATGGCTTGAAGTGATGGGCTGCGGTATGGTACATCCACAAGTATTGACCAATTGCGGTATTGATAGCGACAAATACACAGGCTTTGCATTTGGGATGGGTATCGAGCGCTTTGCGATGTTGTATTACGGTATTGATGACTTACGTTTGTTTTTCCAAAATGACGTGCGCTTCTTAAAGCAATTTGGCTAACGTGCTTTTGTTGATATAAAAGTACTCCTTGTTAATACAACAAGTTAATTTGCCAAGCTTTACTCCAACATCTTTATTATAAAATTCTGATCCGAGATATTTATGAAAATTAGCGAACAGTGGCTACGTCAATGGGTAAATCCCCAAAATACCAGCGAACAGTTGGCTGAACAGCTGACGATGGCAGGGCTTGAAATTGATGACCGTTACGCAGTTGCCCGTGCATTTAGCGGTGTGGTCATCGGTGAAGTTATCAGCGTTGAGCAGCATCCAGATGCAGACAAACTGCGTGTGACGCAGGTAAATATTGGCGACGCTGAGCCGCTGCAAATTGTCTGCGGCGCACCTAATGTGACCGTCGGTATGAAAGCACCGGTTGCTACCGTTGGTGCGATACTACCAAGCGATGACGCAAAAGGTTTTAAGATTAAGAAAAGCAAGCTACGCGGTGTTGCCTCAAACGGCATGCTATGCGGCGCCTCTGAAATTGACTTGGTAGATGATATAGATGGACTGCTTGAGTTGCCTGAAGATGCACCAGTTGGTACCGATATCCGTGAGTATTTAGGTCTAGATAATCAGATATTAGATATCTCTATCACCCCAAACCGTGGTGATTGCTTTAGCGTTCGCGGTATCGCTCGCGAGATTTCAGTCATCAATGACTTGCCTTTACAGCTGCCAGAGATTCCTGACAATGTAGTCGCTTCTGATAATGGTGCAACGCCCGCTGTAACTGTTGATGCGGTAGAGGCGTGCCCTCGCTATCTGTTGCAATCGATTAGCAATATTGATCGTAGCATCGATACTCCAAAATGGATGCAAGATGCATTGGTACAGTCAGGACTACGTTCACACAACTTCTTGGTCGATGTGACCAATTATGTGTTGATGGAATTGGGGCAACCGCTACACGCTTTTGATGCCGATACCATCGAAGGTGATATCGTTGTGCGTTTGGCACAGCCTAATGAAACCATTACTTTGCTCAACGAGCAAACGGTTACGCTAACCGGTGATGAGCTTGTGATTGCTGATGACAAAGGTGCCTTGGCACTGGCTGGCATTATGGGTGGTCAGCGTAGCAGTGTCACCGATAGTACGACCAATATCGTGGTAGAAAGCGCTTTCTTTAATCAACTGGCTATCGCTGCGCGCGCACGCCGTTTTGGATTGCATACGGATGCATCACAGCGTTTTGAGCGTGGGGTCGATTTTGAATTGCCGAAACTTGCCTTGGCACGAGCTTGTGACTTGATCACAAGCATCACGGGCGGCGAAGCAGGACAAATAGTCACGGCCGAAAACCTTGAGCATCTGCCAGCACGCGAACCGATTACATTGCCAATCGCGAAAGTACGTGATGTTATTGGTATTGATATCGAGCCATCAGAGATGGTACGTATCTTAACTCAATTAGGTTTTGAGGTAGAGCAGCAAAACGACGCATTGATTTGTAAGCCGCCGTCTTACCGTTTTGATATGAGTATCCGCGAGGATCTCATCGAAGAAATTGCCCGTATCTATGGCTATGACAATATTCCAAGCGTATTGCCATATTTGCAAGTCAGCATGGATTATGACGATACTGCAGATTTGACTCATGGGATGAAGCTAGCACTGGTCGATAACGGTTATATGGAAGCCATCAGCTTTAGCTTTAGTGATGCAAAATTAGAAGCATTGCTTGATGATGAAGCGCTAGGAGAGGTGTTGGCACTGGCAAACCCTATCTCTAGTGATTTGGCAGTCATGCGTCGTACCTTGCTGTCAAGTTTACTGCCTTGCGTGCAATATAACTTGAATCGTCAGCAGCCACGCGTACGTTTCTTTGAGACGGGTCTTAGCTTTGTTGGACAAAGTATCAGTGATTTGGTGCAAACCCCAAGCATTGCATTGGTCGCAGTGGGTGATGTATGGAGTGAGCAGGCTTATCAAAACCGCGTCTTAGATTTTTATGATCTCAAACATGATATTGAACAGTTATTACCAGCGCAGATCGATAGCGCCCGTATTCGCTATGAGCGTAGTGCGCTGAGCTTCCTGCATCCAGGACAAAGCGCTGAGTTATATATCGATGATATCTATGTTGGTTGGTTGGGTCAGCTACATCCAAATACTGCTAAGCAGTTGGATCTGCCAACGACATGGGTTGCCCAATTGTCACTGGCACCGCTATTGACGCTTGCTCGTGAGCAGCATTCGATTACGACGCCTAGCAAGTTCCCACAAGTGCGCCGTGATATTGCTATTTTAGTAGACAGTGATATCAGTTTGCAGACTTTAGAGTCAACGGTACGAGCTGCGGCAGGTGATTTGTTGACTGATCTGTGGCTATTTGATGTGTATCAAGGCGACAAAGTACCGACTGGTCAGCGCTCATTGGCGTTTGCACTTGTATGGCAAGATGCTACACAAACCCTATCGGATGAAGCTGTAAAAACTGCCACTGATAAGGTTGTACAAGCATTAACGGATCAACACGCAGTCCAGTTACGTGACAGCTAATATTTAGTATTTAAAATACCCAATGCTCCATAGCCTCTTCAGTTATGAGGCTATGGAGCATTGCTATTCGTAAAAACTATTATTTATAACCCTTTTACTTGTAAAATAAGTTAAGTCATTATTAATAAAGGATTTTAATGTATAGTTTATTAAAAACTACTCAAAAAACCTTTATAATAATTAGACTTAACCCTCATACCGCTAAACCATGATATTCGACATCACGACATAGCATAGGAGTCGTACTGTGAGCACCTTAACCAAATCTGACATGATTGAGCACTTAATGAGTCATCTAAATCTGACACGCCAAGAAGGTCGCTGTCTGGTGGAGAACTTTTTTGATGAGCTGTCAGATAGTTTGATTGATGGCAAAGAGGTCAAGCTTTCAGGCTTTGGCAACTTTGAGCTTAAAGACAAAAACAGCCGTCCAGGCCGTAACCCTAAAACAGGGGAGCCTGTCGCCGTATCGGCACGCCGCGTGGTTACGTTCAAAACGGGACAAAAATTTCGTCAGAAAGTTGATGAGCGTTTATTTGATACTTAATGCGTTATTGAGTATGACAGCCTGCTTGTTTTCGCTATAACCTTGTAAAACTATTGATATATGTTTGCGCGTGACTGCGATTATGATTCTCTATATCTTGCGCTACATGTATCTTGTATAGCCAATAAATACCAAGTATGGTTATAGATAACTAGCTGTCATAAATTGCAGGCATAAAAAAAGAGAGCATAGGCTCTCTTTTTTTTATTACCGTTTATTTATTGTATGAACAATAAATTACTGAGCTGGCTCTTCAACAACAACTTCGTCAGAAGCGTCAACAGCAGCAGTATCAGTTTCGCTAGCTACGTCAACGCTAGTAGTAGTACCGTCTACAGGAACTTCAGCGTCCATTTCGTCAGTAGCAGTTGCAACTTGAGCGTCAGCGATGTCAGCTTCAGCGTCAGCAACAGCAGCGTCAGCATCAGCAGGGATAGCTTCACCGTCAGCAGCGCCTTCAGCTAGCTCTTCTTGTGCGTCTTGCACTTCTTCTTGCGCGTCAGATAGATCTTCAGCAGCGTTTTCTTTGTTGCTGTCACAGGCAGTTAGGCCCATAGTTGCAGTCATGATACCAGCTAGAGCAAGTAATTTAAGTTTCATAAGGTTTTCTCCGGAAAAATGAAATGAGCAGTAGCAGCAACAAAGGACGAATTCCGAGGTTTCTCAGAATTCAATTAGTCTTAGTTACAGCTACTCAGCTTCCACGCATTCTATATGTTTTATATGAAAATGGAAATAGGGTTGTACAATTAAGTAACAATAATATTTAAAATAATATTTTACTTCATCTGTTCGATAGTATTTTTAATACAACAAACCTGATTAATCGACGTATAATCAATGACATCAGACTGTTACGGCACAATATGCAGTCCTACTTTTGGCTGTAATTTAACGTATTTATGGTGTTTGATTAAGTAAAATTAGAGCCGATTGTCTCGTCTAATGAGGCACAAGTACGCCATTAATATGGGACAAGTAGGCCATGATAATTAGCGCTATTTATATTAAGAAAAATTGCTTGTGAGTGAGCAAACCAAAAATCAAATCAACGTATTGAGCGGCATACTGTACAACATGAATAATGAACAATACGAGTGACTATATCTCGTATATTTGAGGAATAAACTATGAAATGGCAAGGCAGACGAGGCAGTTCTAATGTTCGCTCTAGTACGGGCGGCGGCAAAATGATAGGTGGTGGTATCGGCGGTATCATCATCGCAGGTATTTTATGGCTGGTATTTGGGGTAAATCCTATGACTGCGCTGCAAACAGGTCAGGTAATCGCTGGTGGTGGTAGTAATGGAACTTCCAGCGAACCTGCGATAAGTGACGATCGAGATACCCAGTTTGTCAAAGTTGTGCTGGCGGATACTGAAGAGGTCTGGCATCAGATATTTAACGAAGCGGGTAGTACTTATAAAGAGCCTTCATTGATTCTGTTCAATGGTCAAGTGAATTCAGCTTGTGGCGGTGCTAGCGCTGCAACAGGGCCTTTTTACTGCCCAGGGGATCAGACGGTTTATTTAGATACATCTTTTTTTGTGGAGATGCGTCAAAATCTGGGTATCGCAGGGGATCAGCAAGGCTCTGGGACTCAGGAAAACCAAGGTAAAGCGGGGGATTTTGCGCAGGCTTATGTTATCGCACATGAGGTGGGTCATCATGTTCAGACGCTACTAGGTATTAGTCAGCAGGTCAATGAAGCCCGTCGGCAAGTGACCCAAGCACAATCCAATAAGTTATCAGTGTTACAAGAGCTGCAGGCAGATTGCTTTGCTGGCGTTTGGGCGCAGCGTAACCAAGAGCGTGTACAGTTTTTAGAAGCGGGCGATATTGATGAGGCTATTAATGCTGCCGGTCAGATCGGCGATGATCGATTGGCACAGGCGAGTGGTAGAGCGGTTGCGCCTGATAACTTCACTCACGGTACTAGCCAGCAGCGTGTTGAATGGTTCACTCGGGGCTTAGAGAGCGGTAATGTACAATCTTGCGATACCTTTAGTGGTGCGCTTTAAAAGTAAGATTATTTTTTGCAACTCCGCCTATGGGTTATCAGTACAACAATAACCACGCAAAAATTTGACATAAAAAAGCCTACAATCAATTGCAGGCTTTTTTATTATCTTCTGGTTGATATCACTCAATTTAATAATGAAGAAATATCAGTGTAGAAGTTTTTAGTTGTTATCAAGCACATAACCACCAGCGCCGCCAATAGCTGCACCAGCCAATGCACCACGAGCGATGTCTTTGCTGTCGCCTTTACTTCTGATAAGCGCGCCAGCTGCGGCACCTGCTGTTGCACCTTTAGCGGTATTGCTCATACCACCATATGAATTACAACCAGTCATGATGAGTGCTGAGCTAGTAATTGCTGTCATTGCGATCGTCTTAGCAAATTTCATATTATCACCTATTTATTCGTCAAGTTTGAAATATAATACCTTTAAAAAACAATGTCCATGATATTTTCAAATGTATTTCTACTGTCTGCCATAATAGTGGGTTAGTAGATAGTTAGTCGTAGTAAAAACGCTAAACTTTGCAAACGACATGTAATTGATGTTGCCGCACTGTATCATAAAACGGGTACTTGCTTATATGAGGTACTTAGCGCAAAATAGGTAGGCGAGTATTTTGGCAATCGGAAATAAAAAAGACCACCGATCGGCAGTCTTTATATCAAGCAAACAATGGCATGCTTGGAAAAAATATGCGTAAATTAGTTCTGTGATTTGCGTTTCATTTGCTCAAAGAACTCGTCATTGGTTTTCGCTTCTTTGAGACGATCTAACAAGAATTCAGTAGCTTGGACGCCATCCATCGGCTGCAGCAGTTTACGTAAAATCCAGACTTTACGTAGTTTATCTTCGTCCAACAAGCGCTCTTCGCGGCGTGTGCCTGATTTTTTGATATTGATTGCAGGGAAGACACGTTTTTCGGCCAAGTCGCGCTCAAGGGTGATTTCTTGGTTGCCCGTTCCTTTGAATTCCTCAAAGATCACGCTGTCCATCTTACTACCAGTATCAATCAGCGCACTGGCAATAATCGTCAAACTGCCACCTTCTTCGACATTACGCGCAGCGCCAAAGAAACGCTTTGGACGCTCAAGCGCATTGGCATCCAAACCACCGGTCAATACTTTGCCTGATGATGGTATAACGGTGTTATAGGCACGTGCCAGACGAGTGATCGAGTCTAATAAAATCACCACATCTTGCTTATGCTCGACCAGACGTTTGGCTTTTTCGATGACCATCTCAGCCACTTGTACGTGACGCTGAGGTGGCTCATCAAAGGTAGAGGCAACGACTTCACCGCGCACGGTACGCTCCATCTCGGTGACTTCCTCTGGACGCTCATCAATCAACAGGACGATTAAGTAGCATTCAGGATTATTGCGAGTGATGGACTGAGCAATAGATTGCAATAACATCGTTTTACCCGCTTTTGGCGGTGCGACAATAATAGAGCGCTGACCTTTACCAATTGGTGCGATCAAATCAATGATACGCCCTGTCAGATCTTCAGTAGTACCATTACCAAGCTCAAGCTTTAGCTGCTCAGTAGGGAATAGCGGTGTTAGGTTCTCAAAAATCAGCTTATGACGTGAGCGATCTGGCGTATCAAAGTTGATTTCACCAACTTTTAGTAGCGCAAAATAACGCTCAGAATCTTTTGGTGGGCGAATCGTACCAGCGATACTGTCGCCCGTTTTTAAGCTAAAGCGGCGAATTTGACTAGGGCTGACATAGATGTCATCAGGACCTGCTAGATAAGAGCCTTCTGATGAGCGTAAAAAGCCAAAACCATCAGGGAGAACCTCAAGCACACCGTCACCATAGATGGCTTCACCGTTGCGGGCATGGGTTTTTAAGATAGCAAAGATAATGTCTTGTTTACGGCTACGCGCCATGTTATCAAGACCCATTTCCTTGGCAATAGCCAACAGCTCAGAGATTGATTTTTTCTTTAATTCAGTTAGATTCATAGATAGGTCATTAGCAATTGATCAGATGAGAGATGCCATTAGCAGCACAAGTCACGACAGTGAGAAAACGACAGTAATATGATGATAGAAGGTATTTGTACAGCGCAATGGTTTATGTAGTGCTGGTATTGCATGTCTGCTTATAGACGCATTGCTATCGCTGGATGCAAGGTCATAAGAATTAGGAATAAAAAAGGCTACATAAGAGTCTGCGTCAAAAACTCAATATCAGTCATTGCGTTTAGTCATTTCGTTTAGCAATGGTGTTTATAATGACGATTGTGTTTTTGTTGATAAACACGAGGAGAATAGCGACAAGATACTAGGAAAACAGATGGTTTTCTCTTGTCAGCAGACTATACGGTCTTCACAATAGCGTTGTCAATAAATTTTGCCAAAAAATTCGTATAATCAAGTTTTTTGCACAAAAAACATGCAAAAAAGCCATTATCGTTATCAGATAATGGCTTTCTTTATCGCTTTAGCTCATTGATTCAAAAAACTTTGAAATGAGAACATTCAGCTTATAAATGCTTGTCCAATACTTTGGCCAATTCAGCTTTTGGCTGTAGACCCATCACTGAATCTACTTTTTCGCCGTCTTTGAAGACAAATAAAGTTGGGATGTTGCGGATACCAAAACGGCTCGCTGCTTGTGGGTTGTTATCCACGTCAACTTTAACGATCTTAACTTTACCTTGGTACTCAGTCGCTAAATCTTCTAAAATAGGCGCAATCGCTTTACAAGGACCACACCAAGTTGCCCAAAAATCTACCAATACAGGCACATCTGATTCTAGAACGTCTTGGTCAAAGTTGGTGTCGGTAGTATTAACAATAAGGTCTGACATAATTTTATCTCTCTTGTTTTATTTATTCTGTCACCACGAGCAAGCAGTCATATTGGTCTAATAATAAGCTGATAAGTGGTCAAAGAATCGTTTAGAAATGGTGAAAATGTGCCATTATATTAACATGTTTGCTCAGTCTTGACAGATTCAGGCTGGTTAAATTGTTCAACAATTACGATTAGCACAATAAATCAAAACAGAATGACACAGGTTGGGTTTTCTCTGTTACGTGTAATCATTGCTTTGCTAAAACATACTTTTTGAGCACTTTTAGCCGTCTGTTTTTACATTGAATCATCCCACTTTTACTCTCAATAAATAGAGCGCTACTGTGCCAAAATAACAGCCGCCAAAGCCCCATATTACGTTTAATTTATATAAGTAGTTAAGTTTATGCCTTTTACTGATGAAGAAGTCGACGCTCTCAACGCGCAAGAAAATGCCTATCCACTTGAGTTTTTCAAACAATTTGCGCAAAAGATTACTGTGTACGAAGATGATGATATTTGGGTAGTAGATAAACCGGCAGGGCTGTTAAGTGTCGATGGCAAGACTCTCAAGGTAAGCCTGCTTGCTCGGCTTGAGCGTGCCAATCCAGCGGTAAAACTGATTCATCGATTGGATATGGACACGTCAGGACTAATTATTTTTGCAAAAAATGCCGCCGCCCAAACCAATATCAGTAAACAGTTTATTGAACGCTTACCGCAGAAAAAATACCAAGCACGAGTTTTTGGGGAATGGGAGCAGGTGGGCGCAGCGGGTGAGATATCGGTGCCAGTACGCTATGAGCCGACGACCAAGCCGCGTCACATCGTCGATCACGACTGGTCAAAGCATGCTTTAACACTGTATGAAGTCATAGCGCACGAAATGTGTGATGGTCAACCAGTTACCCGAGTGATGCTAAAACCCGTTACGGGTCGCAGCCATCAACTACGCGTACATATGGTGCATGCAGGTCACGTGATGATTGGCGACCCGATTTATGCTGAAGGCGCGGCACTCAAGATTGCGCCAAGGCTAAATCTACATGCGCAGCAATTGCGTTTAAAGCATCCAGTATTGGGTGCTTGGATGGACTGGGAAAGTTCATGCCCATTTTAATGCATTAGCTGTCTACATGTGAGACCAATGCGTTTTCAATAGAGTCGCTACGCCAGTCATGCAAATACAAGGATGAGAATATGCTTGATATTACCACTACCAAACAGGCGATCAAAAGTCGCCTCACACGTAGACAGTTGCAAAGGGATAAGCCTGCTGATTATGAAGTGCTGATTATTGGTGCGGGCATTGCGGGTATTGGTATGGCGTGCCGTTTACAGCAAGTAGCGCATAAAAATCTATTTGGTCATAAAGGTGCAAAAAAACAAAAACAGACAAAAACGCAGCGTTTTGTCGTATTAGAAAAGCGGGCTGATTTGGGCGGCACGTGGGATTTATTTACCTATCCTGGTATTCGCTCTGACTCTGATGCCTTAACCTTTGGCTATAACTTTAGACCGTGGCTAGATTACAGAATGCTGGCAGCAGGTGGCGATATCAAGCGTTATATCGCTGATACGGCACGCGAGTTTGGTGTTACGGAGCATATTCGTTACGAGCATGAAGTTCAGCAAATAGCTTGGTCGAGCATTGATCAATTATGGACAGCAACCATAAAAAACCATGCCAGCGGAGAAGTGTTCGTTAAGACGGCAAAGTTCGTCGTCGGTGCTACGGGCTATTACGACTATGAGCAAGGCTATCGACCTCATTTTGAGGGAGAAGAAGATTTCCGTGGTCGTATTGTCCATCCGCAGCATTGGGATGATTTAGATTATAACGACAAAAAAGTGGTCATCATTGGCAGCGGTGCCACTGCAATGACGCTATTGCCAGCATTGGTAGATGAAGACAGCGAGCGGTGTGCGCGTCATGTCACGATGCTACAGCGGACACCCACTTATGTGGCAAGCGTACCGGGCGATGATCATGCTATCGACTGGCTATCAGGCAAGTTTTCACCTTTATCAAAAGAACAGGCCTATACGGTACTGCGAGCGCGCAACGTGTTGCGGCAGCAAGGGCTGTATAAATTAGCCACTCACGCGCCCAAGCTGATGAAAGCTGTGCTAAAAGGCGGCGTGACAAAAGAGTTAAAAGGTAGCGGCGTTGATGTCGAGCACTTTATGCCCGACTACAATCCGTGGGATCAACGCGTATGCGCTGTGCCAGACAGTGACTTATTTAAGTCTTTGCACGGTGGGCGTGCAGCAGTGGTCACCGATCAGATCGACCACTTCACCGAAACCGGTATTATGCTGCAATCAGGCGAGCATCTTGAGGCTAATATCATCGTCACAGCAACCGGATTGAAGCTGCAAATGCTAGGCGGAGCAGCGGTATATATCGACGGGCAGGCCATTGATATCGGCACGCGTATGACGTATAAGGCAGTCATGATCGAAGGCGTGCCTAACATGGTGGCCTTATTTGGCTATACCAATGCCTCATGGACGCTAAAGATTGATCTGGCTTGTCAATATGTGGTGCGGCTGTTGAGTTATATGCACAAAAACCGCTACCAAGTCGCGCTGCCACAGGCACAGGCGGCGAATGCTACCGCCTACGCCCAAGCAGATACGGTGATGGGCTCGCTATCGTCTGGATATGTCAGACGTGCCCAAGACAGACTGCCGAAGCAAGGCGATCGCTACCCGTGGTACGTGACCAACAACTATCTTAGCGACCGTGTGATGCTCAAATACCGCAAAATAAAAGACGACTGGTTGCGGTTTAGTCGTTAGGTTTTAATTGATCGATAGTCGCTATTGATGCTGATTATCGATAAAGTCAGCAACTTGCTTGCTTAATATCTGCCACAAGGTCTCTTGGGCGCTTTTGCTGCCCCAAGCATTGTGCGGGCTAAATATGACGCGTGGATGGTCGCTGAGACTGAGTAATGGGTCATCGTTCGCGATGGGCTCTTGTTCAAATACATCACTGGCATAACCGATGATTTGCTCATTGTTAATCGCATCAGTCAATGCTTGGCTATCAACGACGCCGCCACGAGCGACATTGACGATGAGCGGCTGCTTGCTCATTTTTGCCAAGGTGTCTTTATTAATGAGGTGCTCGGTTTGTTCAGTCAATGGGCAATGCAAACTGAGGACATCTGCACGAGCCAATACGTCATCAAATGCCGTATAATCGTCGTTGCGCGGCGTGCGTCCTTGATGCTCTGCCCATAGAACTGTCATACCAAATGCACGCGCGATTTCGGTCACGCGCTTGCCAATGGTGCCAATACCAATGATGCCTAGCGTCTTGTCTTCCAAATCTATCAGCGGAATATCCAGCAGACAAAAATTCCCGTTTGCTAGCCATGTGCCATCAGCGACTTTTTGATGGTAATGAATACCGGCACGCATCGCAGTCAGCATGAGCATAAAGGTATGCTCAGGCACGCTTTTTACCGCATATCCCGCCACATTATAAAGTGCTACGCCATGTTTATCGCAAGCGGCTTGATCGACGTTATTCATGCCAGTGGCGGTCAGTTGAATCAATTTTAGCTTAGGTAGGCCAGCGATCACCTCTGCGCCAATTTGCACTTTATTAGTGATGATAATATCGGCATCTTTACAGCGCTCAATGATGACGTCGGTGTCTTTTGGCGTATCGTTATAAGTGACGTAATCGCTTATGCCTGCTGGTGCGGGTAAGTCAATACCATCAGAAAAAGTGCCTTTATCCAAAAAAACGGCTTGCATCATGATTCCTTATTTATTGTTGTCCTATAGATAGAAATAGTTGTCAAATGAATCGTTATCGGCTTAATGTAGCACGTTGGGGTTTTTAGTCAAAAACGAATCCATTAAATATTGGCTAAGTGGTGATAAGCGTTTAAAAACAAAGTAATTTATATCATGAGCGGATTTACTGAGCATGATTGGGCCCAAAGACCTTATAAAGTCATGGGTATCATAAGCCGCCTCTTGAAAATTGAACTTAACGCACTCATCTAGCCGCTAACGTTATATAATGGTAAGGCTTGGCTATTGGTTTCACTAACATTATGGCATCGCGTTTGCATCTATTGATGATTTGCCTCATTTTTAACCTGACTGCTATCGCAAGCCACCATTGCTATCTAATTTTTAATTATCTGAGTACAAAAGACATCGCCTTATGACTATCTCTATTGCTTCATTGCACAGTACTGAATTCGCCGTTGGCCAACGTTATTTATCTGATACGGAGTCTGAGCTTGGCTTAGGTGTGGTGATCGACGTCGATGATCGATGTGTGCATATTTTATTTCCACAAAGTGAAGAGACGCGCGTCTACGCAAAAAACTCTGCGCCACTATCGCGTGTGGTGTTTAAGGTTGGCGATACGATCTATGACCAAGATGGCAAAAGCTATACAGTCAATGCTGTCGATGAAGTCATGGGTGTGCTCAAATATGGCGTCGATGAGCACGAGGGCGGCACTGCTTCTAAAGGAATAATGGAGACGCGCCTTGCTGCCAATATCACGCTAGCCAAGCCACTTGAGCGCTTGCTCGCTGGTCGTATCGAGCGCGGCGATTGGTACGAGCTGCGCCAAGATATCTTGCGTATGCAATCAGCGTTGGCAGGCCATCCACTCAAAGGGTTGATGGGCGCGCGTGTTGATATCATCGAGCATCAGCTCTATATCGCACACGAAGTCGGTAAGCGTATCGCGCCGCGTGTGCTATTGGCTGATGAAGTGGGCCTTGGTAAAACCATCGAAGCGGGCATGATTATCCATCAGCAGCTACTAACGGGTAAAGCTGAGCGTGTTTTGATTTTGGTGCCAGACAGCTTGCAATATCAATGGATGATTGAGCTGCGTCGTCGTTTTAATCTGAATTTTGCATTATTTGATTTGGTGCGCACAGCTGCGATCAAGGAACATGATCCTGAGCAAAACGTCTTTGCCACTGAGCAGTGCATCATCGCGGGTATGGATTTATTGATTGACCATCCAGACTTGTATGATCAAGCGATGGAAGCGGGCTTTGATCTATTGGTTGTGGACGAGGCGCATCATCTGCATTGGGATGAGGCGCAAGGCGGCAATGATAAATATGATCTGGTGGCAGACTTTGCAGAAGAGACGCCAGGCGTGATGCTACTGACAGCAACGCCAGAGCAGCTTGGCGCGCAGAGTCACTTTGCCCGTTTGCGTCTACTTGATCCAGATCGCTTCGATGATTTAGATGAGTTCATTGATGGTCAAGAAGCGTTTGCGGAGACGGCAGCAGTCGCTGGTGTATTAATAGAAGACAAGCCGCTCAATGACGGTCAAATCGCTGCTCTGAGTAGCTTATTAGACATCAGTATGGATGAGCTGTCCACGATTAATGAAGACGACAAACTGCGTACCTATGCGCTCAACGAGCTATTAGATCGTCACGGTACCGGTCGTATTTTGTTCCGTAATACGCGTGAGAGTGTCAAAGGGTTCTATGGTCGTAGCAGTCAGCCGCATCCACTGCCGCTCCCTGACGCGTGGAAAGACAGCTATCAAACCAATGGCAAATTGCGTGAGCAGCTATGGGGCGAAGAGAATCAACCAGATGGGGGCTGGCTAGAAGATGATCCACGCGTCTCTTGGTTGGTTGATATCTTACGCGGTGAGCTTAAGCAACAAAAAGTACTGCTAATCGCTCGCAGTGGCGCGACAGTAGAGAGCTTAGAAGCCGTATTGCGTCTGCATGCCGGCATCAAAACCGCTATATTTACTGAGCAGATGACCCTGCTTGAGCGTGACCAAGCAGCAGCATTTTTCGCGGATAGTGAAGGCGCACAAATATTATTATGCTCAGAGATTGGCTCTGAAGGTCGTAACTTCCAGTTTGCAAGCCAGCTGATACTTTGGGATTTACCGGCCAATCCAGATACTTTGGAGCAGCGTATTGGACGTCTAGATCGTATCGGTCAGACTCAGCAGATCATGCTGCATGTGCCTTATGTAGAGGGCACAGCGCAAGAGCGTCTATACCATTGGTATAATGATGCGCTGAATATGTTTAACCAGATATCACCAACGGCACAAAGCGTGCAAGAGCAGTATATCCAAGAGCTCAAGCCTGTACTTGAAGGCGCGGATACTGCGGATAACAATGCTATCTTACAAGACATCATTGATGAGGCGCTACAGACGCGTTTGGGCCTAGAGGCGCAGCTACAAGCGGGCCGTGATCGTTTGCTAGAGTACAACTCGTGTCGTCCGCGTGTCGCTGGACGTATTGCGGATGCCATGCGTGACTTTGATGGCAATAATTTATTGCCGCATTTCATTGAGCGCTTCTTTGCCTCTGCCAATATCGATCATAATATCCAGCGTGATGGCTCGTGGGTCATCGCACCGATCGATAGCACTGAGATCAGTGACTATATCGATGGCTTGCCGCTTGGTGATGAAGACGGTATGACATTGACTTTTGAGCGTGAGCAAGCGCTTCAGCGTGAAGATATCGACTTTATCACGCATGAGCATCCATTGATGCGCGCTATTTATGAGCTTGCCAGTACCAGCACTTTTGGGAATACGACAGTGGCTATGCTAAAAAGCGCCGCTGTGCCGCAAGGGATGGTACTGCTAGAAGTAAACTTCCGTGTCGAAGCCATCGCGCCAAAAGTGCTCAATCTGCCAGCGACCTTGACCACGCAAAATATTCGTGTCTTTATCAGTGAGCAAGGCAGTGATTTGTCCGCTCGTATCAGTGCCGACATGATCATGCCGCATGTTGAGCGCTTGGATAAAAACCGTGCTCGTCAAGTGATTAAAGTGCGTGGTGATGTGATCGAGCAGCGCTATTATGAAGCTGAAGACATCGCACGTGAGCAAATCGCGGAGATTGGTGAACAAGCAAGTGCACGCTTTAGTCAGCAGTGGTCACGTGAGATCAAACGTCTCAAGCACTTGCAGACCATCAATCCAAATGTACGTCCTGAAGAGGTTGAACGCTTAGAGCAGCTCAAGGCCCAAGGTGAGCAAGCACTTGGCAACTTATCGCTAGTGCCAGACTCTATACGCGTACTGGTGGCGGTGAAGCCGTAAGCACTGAGAAAGTTGGTAGAAACGAGATGTTAGTAAGCATCTCGTTTTTTTATGAATGAGATCGCTTGGACGAGTAAAGTAGATGCGATTTTTTATCGCAAACCGTTAAGCAATACTTACGAGTAAGCTGGCAGTAGCTAGTCAAAGCCAACAATATTGGTTAAGATGTTCACCTTTTCTACCTAAAATAAATATGCATCGGTAGTCCTATTGGCTACGGCTGTATATTTATTCTAAAGTCTCTCTTGTGTATATTAGCAAGCGATCTCATATTATTTTAAATTCAAGCGCAGCGGCTATATGGCATCGATATTGTGAGATGCTTACTTTTGGATGCTGGGCGTGTTTGATAAAAATAAGGAAACCTACCGTCATGTCCGATAATTCACAACTGATTGATGAGCTGCTAGCTACGATCGCGCTTATTGAGGTTACGCCCGATGTATTTGAGGGCAAGAGTCATGACTATGTGGGTAGTCGTATATTTGGTGGGCAAGTATTGGCCCAAGCGATCATGGCAGCAGCGCACACCTTAGATCAAGACAAGCCTTGTCACTCTTTGCATGGGTACTTTTTGCGTGGCGGCGATATCAATCAACCAGTGATCTATCAAGTGCGCCGTCTGCGTGATGGTCGCAGTCTATCTGCTCGTGAAGTGACGGCTATTCAGTATAAAGAAGTACGCGGGAAGCCACCGATTGAGCAAGTGATATTTTCGATGATTGCGTCGTTTTCTCCCATGGAGGACGGCCTTGCGTATCAAGAAGACATGCCTGTCTATCCGCCGCCAGAAGATCTATTGACCGAGCAAGATTTAAAAGAAGAGTACGTGGGCAAAGTACCAGACGCGCTCAAAGCACGGTTTATGCGTCGCCGTCATGTCGAGATAAAGCCTGTCAAACCGCGCAATCCGATCAATCCAGAACCAATGAAACCTAAGCAAGCCAACTGGCTGCGCATCCATAAACTAGGCAATCAGCCCGTTGCTATTCAGCAAGCGCTATTGGCATTTTCGTCTGATTTTTACTTGGTGGGCACGGGGCTCATGTCACATGGCGTGAGCTTTATGACCAGCGGGTTGCAAGCGGCCAGTATCGATCACTCGATGCACTTCCACCGTGAATTTGATTTGAATGACTGGCTGCTCTATGACATGTGGAGTGATACCACGTCCAATGCAAAAGGGCTAAACCATGGGCAGTTCTGGCAAGATGGCAAACTGGTTGCCACCGTGCAACAAGAAGGCTTGATGCGCTTGCGTGTACCAAAATCCTAACCCTAGCCTTAGCGCTGTTTATTATTAGCTACCGTTATCCTGCCATCATAAAAAAGCGACTCACTATAGTTAATGAGTCGCTTTTTTTATTCCAATTTTTATTCTAAGACTTTAATCATCGCACGAGGCAATCCTAGACTGTCTTGCGCTGTTTGTTCGGTCAACCATTTAAAATCAATCTCGGCCGCTGCTAACTTCTCATTAAGTTCAATCATTTGCGCGGTGTCGACGGTTAATTTACGCGGGGTCAAATACCAATGAAAATGGGTTAGTGAGTGCTTGATAGGCGCATCATCTAATAATGTATTGCTGATTGACTCGGTCACCAATTCATTTTTTATCAGCCATTCATTGATAATTTGCTCAGCCGTGGTGAATTCTGTCTCATAGACTTTTTCATTACTGCGTACGTCATTTGCTGTGTTTGATGGCTTATCATCGCTAGCTAGCGTCTTTTTAACAGTAGCCTTACTGTTCGCTTTACCATCAATCTTTTCCACAAACTGTAAGGGCAAACTCCACAATCCGCCCCAAATGCCGTTATCAGGGCGTTGTAGCCACAATATTTCACCGTCTATATTTTTTATCAGTAACGCATCACTAAACTTACTCGGTTTGGGCTGTTTTTTCGCTTTAACGGGGTAATCAGTCTCGCGCCCCTCAGCATGTGCCAAGCAATCTTCTTGTAGCGGGCATAATAGGCAAGCAGGTTTGCTACGCGTACATAACGTTGCGCCCATATCCATCATGGCTTGTGCAAATAGTCCTGAGTGATCCACGGGCGTCAAGCGCTCCGCTAATGCCCATAACTCTTTGGTTGTAGCAGATTTGGTAATGTCACCGTCGATGGCGGCCCAACGTGTCAGCACTCGTTTGACGTTGCCATCACAGATGACGCCATAACGGTGCAATCCCATCGCCATAATCGCGCCAGCCGTTGATGGGCCAACGCCAGAAATCGCCTCCCAACCTGCGAGTGTTTGTGGAAACTCGCCCGTTTCCTCGATTACTGCAACCAGCTGCTTTGCCCCTTTATGCAAATTACGCGCGCGTGCATAGTAGCCAAGCCCCGCCCAATGCTCGGCGACCACATCCCATTCTGCGGCGGCCAAATCCTGCACGGTCGGAAACGATTCCATAAAACGCGCAAAGTAGGGCAGTACGGTGGTGACTTGCGTTTGCTGGAGCATGACTTCAGATAGCCAAACGATATAAGGATTGGGCGTGTCGGTTTGGTGCTGTTGCCACGGTAGGTCGTGACGACCGTTTTCGGCAAACCAATTGAGAAGGCGGGGGGCGAAAGAGTTTAGGGAAAAAGTGGTGTGAGTGAATTTGTCTTTTAAACTTTCGACTTTTGAGCTAGAACTTTTTTTGGTCATAGTTTTGTCTGTACAAGTAAGGGTGTGCCTCGCGCAACTAAGGAAAGATTACTCTAGTACTGTGTGCGTTGAATCTACTCTTATATGGGTTTAATATATTAATTTATAACTAATTGATTTTTATAAAAATTCTTCATCATTCGTGCTAACGTCTTCTTTACTAGTTTCTTCAATAGGTTTTAGGTTACTTTCAAGTTCTATTCTTTTAGCTTTTTTTATAAAACCTCTACCTAAACTAGTTAAAGTCCAATATTTTTCATTATCACTTACAGGGTGTTTTTTCTTTGAGGGCTCTATAAGTTCAAGAGCTATGAAGTCAGTAATTAAGTCTAATATCATATTTGTTGGAATGGGACATTCTTGACAGAATTTATTACCATGCAAATTAAAAGCAATATCTATTGAGATATTATAATTACTGCTCTCATTAATTAAATTAGGAGCTATAAATTTAAACAGGTTGAACAAGGTTGCTGTATATTCAGTAGCATCCTCCCAAGCAAGTGTTGTCGATTCCTTGACCCTTAAGTTTCTTTTGTTGCCAAACATAATATGTGCAACTTCCTTAACTTTATCAACTTGATTGTCTTTAGTTTTTTTAAGTCTTTCAATTTCATTTCTTAAGTTAGCATTTTCTGTACTCAACCTAGACATTTCTTTAGTAACTTCTGGGCCTATTGCCTCATCAGAACGAGTCCAACCAACTCTTGGATTAGCATTCATAGCTTTAATCAAAGAAATTGAAACTTTTCCATGCAAGTCTTCTTTGCTAGACCAAAAATGAACTGGTTTTGACTTTACTTTGACTTTGAATATATCCAACTTATCTTTTTTAATAGAATCATTATCAGTCTTATTATGAGGCCAAGGTGCTGTGTTATCTATAACGAATCCTAATGTAGGTACACCACACTCTTTAGCGTAGTCGTATTCTTTTTCTGTGTAGCTGATACCTTCATCAGTTTTAGAACCATAACGATGACCAACGATTATCACATAATAGTCAGTAGCTTCAATCTGTCTAGCAATAATTTGCCACTGTTCTTCGTCACCAGCACTAAACATTTCCATACCTACAGGAATATGACCCATTTCCAATACAGCTTTAATTGCTTGATCACGCTCTTCTTTTAGGTCTTCATAAGTTGAGCTAATAAAAACTTGGTATTTTTTATTCATATCTATACTCAATCAGCTTGTAATTGTAGGTAATAGAAAAAGCTGTTTCTGATCTACTTACGATTCTTCCGCGTCTTTAGACGACGTAATCGCTTTTCTTCCTCACGAGCTTTTTTCTTCTCTTCAGCAGCAAGTCTTTGTTCGGCGACGACAATTTCTTCTGCTTCTATCATTGCTGGGGTCTCAAGCGTGATACGCCCGATCTTTGCGCTACGTAGCTCATTGATGAGAATCTCAGACATACGGTAGGTGTCGACCTGATTGCCCGAACGCACACAGCCGCGATTACGACCCGCCACTTCAAAAAACTCCCAATCGGTCTTTGGCAGCTCGTCAATTTTATAGCGAGTTTTTAGTAGTTCAGGATAGGCGTGCATCAAGTACTCAGCGGTATAGCTTGCGACATCAGCGAAATCAAAAGCGGTATCACGGATACCGCCTGTCGCTGCTAGACGATAGCCAGAGTTTTCATTTTCAACTTTCGGCCATAGCATACCGGGCGTGTCATAGAGCATGATGTCATCGTCGAGCTTAATCAGCTGCTGCGACTTGGTTACAGCTGGCTCGTCACCTGTCTTTGCCACGGCGCGTCCAGCCAGCGTATTGATCAGCGTTGATTTACCCACATTTGGAATACCCATAATCATCGCTTTGATTTGACGACCAGTCCCGACTTTATTGGGTACGAGATGCTTACAGATGGCGATGATGCGTTTGACGTCATTGGCTTTTTCAGTGTCGCAAGCAATGGCTTTGACCCCATCTTGCTGCTCGAGATAATCCATCCATGCTTGCGTCAATTCAGGATCGGCAAGATCGGCTTTATTCAGGATTTTGATAACAGGCTTTTCACCGCGCAGTGCTGCGACCATTGGGTTTTCACTGCTATAAGGAATACGCGCATCGATGACCTCAATGACCAAATCCATCTGCGACATGACTTCTTTGATTTCGTTACGGGCTTTGTTCATATGCCCAGGGAACCACTGAATACTTGCTCTCTTATCCATCTGCTTTCATAACCTTTTATAAAAAATGCTAAAAGTAAAACAATCAACGTTTACTTTCTAATGGTGTCCAGTTTACTACAGAACCACCTTGCTCACGGGACAATTTCACTCGACCAAATCTATCGCTATTCTTTAGTATGGTTTTCTGTTTCCTCGTGCGCTGGTGGTAAGGGTGCCAAATAACCAATGAGCAGAATCAAACTACCTGCGCCAAGGAAAGATATGACTCGCCAAATCGCTTCGGTCTGTGACAAATCGACCGAAACCAGCTTAAGTACGACAATGCCAAGTAGACCAATCCCCATAAACCAAAGCACACGCTGCCAATAGCGACTCGCCATGATGGTGGCGACCAAGGCTAAGAGCGTCCATAAAATTGTCAGTCCTGTTTGTACTTGCTCGCTCTGCCATGCGCCGCCTTGATCATCATTCCAAAGTGGCGTGCCGATAAAGGCGTGTAGCGTTCTGACCAACATGCTGGAGATTAACCAAAAACTGATCAGTCCCAATATGATTAGCAGATTCTCAGCGGTAAATATGCGCTTAGATTTGGCAGTTGTACTTGCTCCGATAAGTGTCTCATCGCGGTTTTTTTGGCTTATATAATAAAGACTAAAACCAACCGATAGCGTCAGCCATGAGGTGATGTCATATAGGTTCACTAACGGAAAATAGGGCAGTCCCCAAATTATACCGTCATAATACCAATTGGTAAGAACAACCCAAAGTAGGGCAATGGGAGCAAAGATGGCGGCGCATCCTAACAGTGCCTGTTGCCAATCAAACCAATACAGCAGACCTTGTTTTGAAGCTTTACTAGTTGATGTATTTTCTTCATTTTTATTAATATAACGATGATTGAGCCATAACCCAAATAGTATGAGTGCCGCTGAAAACAAGATAGCCATCACACCATCAGAGTCTGGTAGGCCATAATGCGCCGCGGCAGCAATCAGTAACAGCCCTGTACCGAGCCAGCTTACCTCAGTGTAACGTGCCGTGTTTTTAGTATCAGACCAAGTTTTTAGCCATAGCTGACCCATGATTAACCAGCCGATTGTTAAGCCTACGAACACCAACCATTCCGCTGTTGCCCATGTTAAATTGCGCTCAAATTTTTGTGGCAGTTGCAGCACTAGCATGAAATAAAACAATAACAATAATCCACGACTCAGCTGTCTAACTTCCGCCCACGGACGATAGCGGTTGATGACCCAATAGGCGATCAAGCTGATGAGTGCTGCCAATGCAATGACTGTCGTATCTGATTGCCAACTATCGAACCAATGATGCAAATCAAGTATTAGCACTTGTAGCATCCACGCTATCGCCGTCAATGTTAAAAACTTTATTAATCTAGGACTGTGCCAGACGAGTTTGAACGCATGGCTTTGATGACTGATAGCGTCCAGCCATTGCTGTGCCGCTTGATCATTGATACCCAGTGCATGAGCATAATTGGTCATCGTATCTGATGGGTTGTCACGCTTTTGTGCCTTTGTGGTAGAAGGCGTTATAGCGTCACGATTTTGCTTATTACTGTTATCTAGCTTATTCATTAATATCGTAGGGGAGTTGCTAGCGCGTAAGATAAAAACGGTCGCCAGATAAGCAATTGCTGAAATACTAAAAGCTAAAACGGGATAGTCGTTGCTAGAGAACATCGCTGTGGTCACGAGCATCCCGATACTGACGAGTTGCAATAGTAGACCAAATAATACTGACCACGACCGCAATGAACGCCTGCCAAACCAAACCAGAGCAAGTCCCTGTACTGACCAACCAAAAGCAATCCATTCCGCATCTAGCGCCAGCGGAATCACCAGCGCCAAAAACCCAAATCCTAAAGCCAGCATGCCTTCAGTGATTAAAGCATAGCGCTCACTGCGCTGGATAAACAACCAGCCCAGCCCAAGGTAGACAGTCGCCAAAATCGCGCTAGTGATGGTCAAGGCATTAGGAATCTTATCAAGTAAAGCAGAAAGTAAGCCGAAAGACAGAAGCGGTACTGAAAACAGTAAGCCAGTATCGATGGGAAATAAATAGGCATTGTTGCCTACGGTAGCTTTATCTAAACGCTGTATATTATTTGTACTATCGATATGGCTAAGGGCTTTTTCGCTAAGTGCGTTGTAGGCAATAACTTGCTGCGCGTAACGAATGACGACAAACAAGTAAAGCAACCAATGCAATGTAATAAGCAAAACCAATGGCCAAAGCTGCGTCTCAATAATTGGATCAAGATTCTGCGTGCTGCCCCAATAGTAGGCCAATCCGAACGTGACAATTACGCCAAATAGATTCAGTATCTTCCATGGACGATAATGAGCAATCACAGCAATCGTGACATTCAATAATAGGTAGTAGCTGAATAAGGCGACTAAGCTACCCGTATCTTCACTGGTCAAAATCGGCGCAAAAAATCCACCAGATAACGCTAACAACGCGAGCGGAAAAGCGTTTTGGCGTACAGCAAGGGCAATGGTCACAGCAGACAATAATCCAAGCCCAATAAAGCTTGGAATACTCGGAATGATTTCATAAACACTATAAGCAAAAAAGATACTCAAATATGTAATCGCTAAGCCTGCGCCCTGTAGCGTAATCCCATACGAAAAGCGTTTTGCCGTGAGCTTTAACCCAAGTGCTGCCAACGCAAGCCCCGCGATGCCAATTGCTACGAGCTTTGTGGTCATTGAAATTTCGATATATTCGCTGAGTAACCGCAGCAGTAGCACCACGCCTACTAGCAGCACCAATACGCCGACCCGAACGACGAGATTGCCACCGAAAAACCAGTTTTTGATTGAATGAATGAGCGACGTCACAATAGGTAGTGAGCGTTCATCAGGCTCAATCGGCGCATTTGCTATTTTACTTTTGGTCGGAGTTGGCGTAGTAACAGGCAGTGGTGGTGGCAATGATGTAGATGACAGCGTTGAAAGATTATCTATAGACCGCTGTTGTGAATCAAAAATTGCATGCTTAGCAGCATCATTTTTAGTAGTATTGCCTTCACTAGGGCTCGCGCGCGTATAAACACGCTCATCAGCCAAATGGGTAGATGAAGCGTTTATACTGCGATTTTTTTGCTGCTCAAGATCCGCTTGTAGTTTTATGATATCGCGGCGCAGATGCGCAATTTGTCGCTTTATCTTGGTGTATAGCGCGACTACCACGATCAATAAAATTGTAAAGGCCAGCCAACCCAACTGGGTTACCAATAGATATAACATCTTCGTCGCTCAATCCAATTGATAGTAATGTGATAATGACGTGATTTGCTAAGAAGCACAAGACCGCTCTGATTACTTACCCAAAAGGTCATTGATAAAACAAGACTGAAAATAAAAAGGCAGCTTAATAGTTAAGCTGCCCTTCTTTATGAGTTTTATATCAGAAGTTTTTTATGCCAAGTTTGCTTTCATAAACTCAAGCATATTTTCCCAACTTTGCTTAGCAGCTGCTTCGTTATAGCCAAGATCTACTTCGTTTTTTTCAGCACGCTCATCAGCATGTGGATTGGTAAAGCCATGCTTAGCATTGTCATAGACATTGATAGTGTAGTCTACGTCAGCCGCGTCTAGCTCTGATTTTAGGCCCTCGATGGCATCCATTGATACCATTGAGTCATCACGGCCATGCGCGACCAGTACTTTTGCAGTAAAGTTTTTATCGGCTGGTTGTTTTGGCGTTGGGTTACCATGGAAGGTAGCAACCGCTTTTAACGGCATGCCTTCGCGAGCCATGTCTAGGACGACTTTGCCGCCGAAGCAGTAACCGATTGCGCCTAGATTGTCACCGTCAACTGATAACTGATCGCTAAAGTCATTCAAAATCAAGCGGCAACGTGCCATTAGCATGTTTTGATCAGCAAGCACTTGCTCCATCCACATGTTCGCTTGTGCGGCATCGGTAGTAAGTTTGCCTTCGCCATAAACGTCCATTGCGACCGCTGCATAACCAGCTTCTGCCAAACGCTCTACTACTGATTTTGGATGATCGACCACGCCCCACCATTCTGGTGCAACCAAAATACCTGCTGCTGGGTTATCATCAGAAGCGTTTTCTGGTAGTGCCACATAGCTGATAAGTTCCACACCATTTTCGGTGGTACTGATTAGTTCGAAAGTCTTAACTGACATAGGATTGTCCTTTTTTATGTTATGAGTTTTAATTATTCGTCGTTTTGATTATTTGTCATTGTGATGGTTCGTTTTCTAACTCGTACTACCTTAACGCCCATATCTAGCAAAAACAGCTATAATAGTGTAACGCTCTTTATCAAAATGCTACTGCGACCCTATGACTATAAATTTCTTAAACAAAAATGATGAACAATCAGGCTTGCATTCAGGCGTCAATCCAGATGGTAAGCTTGCGCAGTCGGTAAGTTTGTTTCCTGACACTGATTCTAGGTCTGAGACACTACGACCGCAGTTTTGGTCACGATTTGCCTTAAACGAGCTAAACCATAGCGAATGGGAAGCGTTGTGTGATGGCTGCGGCAGCTGCTGCTTAATCAAATACATCGATAATGATGATGACGAAGAGCTGGTCGAGTATACCGATGTGACGTGCCAGCTCATGGACTGCGCGACAGGATACTGTCAGCACTATGCGACGCGTCAAGAGCATGTACCAGACTGTATTCAGCTGACCATGGATAACTTGCCTAATATGATGTGGCTGCCTTCGCATTGCGCCTATAAGCGTTTGTATAAAGGACAGAATTTGCCAAGCTGGCATCTATTATTGACTGGTGACGCCGTGGTTACACAACACGAGATGCGTGCGGCCAACGTGGGTGTCGCTGGCCGCTGTATATCGGAGATTGGTATGTCTGATGAAGAGATGGAAACGCGCGTGGTGAATTGGGTGAATCCATAACTACTATAGGGCAGATTATCACGCTAATGAGATGCCTGAGCAGTCGATTTGGCCTGTGCTTCAGCACTAGATTGAGAGGCGGCTAGTAAAGGGATTGGAATATCTTGACGAATTTGCCGAGAGAACTCACGGCTATTGGCAATAGAGTGCAGGTTATTGAAGCCACTCGATTTTGGATTAATATGAGTGCGCTCATACCACGTATCCATTGACCAAGGCTGGTTTTGCTTTTCAGGCGCAGCATCCAGCATGCCGACATCATATAGATAGTTTGGTAGCCAACCAGAGACCCAAATTCGATAATCCCACGGCAGGCGATCACCACTAACGATACGCGCCATATAAAAGATAATATTAGTACAGTTACTCGTCAACGTGTTGTACCAAGCGGGTTTGGTATTGAGCTCATCCATTGCCGTTAGATAAGATTCAAACAACGATCTCACCTCATGTTGCTGCAAATTGCTGATAGGAAACAGATAGACTTGCTCACCGCGCGCGTTGCTGCGCGTATAGATAATATCGCGCTCTTCGGCGGCAATCAGGCTCAGCTCATACCGTCTAAAAAATCCCGCCAGTGCCGAAAACGACTCGCCATTTTCTTTACGAATCTCAAATGAGAAGGCAAGCGGGCGATCGTCTTCAAAACGAAAGCTAACCAATGTATGCGCAATAAGCGGACCCATCCAGTAAGAGTTGGTCACATCGATACCAGACAACTTGGACAGATCGATAGTGCGCGTCTCCCAGTGCTCTGTCGCGTCAGTGTCTGTATGCCAATCAAAATTACGGACATTGGTCAAAGTGATCAAATCAGGGTTAGCAGGATCGCGCTCATAAGCCACTTGCTGCTCGACCTCCGCCATCCAATCACGATCTTGCTTGGGTTCGATAGAAAAGAACCAGCCTAACCCTACCAGCCAAGTCGCTCCATATAAGCCAATGAGGTATCTAGTCGCTGTGTTTTTATGAATTGATTTTTTGCCAATCAAGCTTTGGTCAGTTGATGCATCACAGTGTATTATTTTTTTAAGAGCACTCCAGTAACGCGTACCCAGTAGCGCCGCTAACAGACTCACAATCGCTATAGAGGCAAGCCATGTCAATATTGAGCTGACCCCATACTGATACCAAATCGCCAGCAGTAACCATATGGCTGATAGCAAAAGCGTGACGGCAATCAAAAAAATCATCAGCCGATGTCGCCAGGTCGGCTTTGGTTGTTTGCTATCTACTGCGCTATCGCCCAAGTCACGACCAGCAGAGCGACTGCTTGCAAGTGGGCTGCGTGCACGCGACGAGAGTAAGCGAGAAAAAACGGAACGTAGCGACATAAGGTTTGTTTTGATGAATAAAGGCTTTGACCATAACAAAGTTTATAACACACTGACAATACAATTTGAGTGAATTTGTCGTTGAATGTCAGTGAGCCTTGCGATAAAGTGAAGCTAAATTGTGCTGCTGGGTCTATTATTTGCTCACTATATAATGATAAGCCAGCGGTTTTATTTGGCGCTTGCATCCCCATCTAGGCTCTACTTATTTTCTGAACGGTTATTTTAATTGCCATTAACTAAAGAGGTTAAATCACACCACCATGTCTGACGACACTCCCAGCCCGAGTAGTTGGTCGATGCGCGGCTTAAAACGCTGGCTATCGACCGCCCCCGAAACCCGTGACGAATTGATTCGTCTGGTACAAGACTCGCGCCAGTTTTTAGAGCCCGATACGGTCGATATGCTAGAAGGCGTACTGGATCTACCAGCCACCCAAGTACGCGAAATCATGACGCCAAGGCCACAAGTGATTGGTATCCACGAAAGCACCAGTCTCTCTGAAGTGATGGATATCATTCTTGAGACGACACATTCGCGCTATCCTGTGTTCGATAGCCAAGATGATGATGCGGTCATTGGTATCTTATTGGCAAAAGACTTGATTCCTATTTTGGTACACATGGTACGCAACCAAGAAGACAAAATCGATAGCAAACGTCTAAAAGACTTGGTGCGCCAGCCATTATATATCAGTGAAACAGCTCGTTCAGATACCCTGCTGCGCTCATTGCAGCGCACGCAAGTGCATATGGCGATCGTCGTTGATGAGTTTGGCAACTTTGGTGGTGTCGTGACCATGGAAGACTTGTTAGAGGAAATCGTTGGTGACATCGTTGATGAGCATGATGACTTTGATGAAGACAGCGATATTAATAATATCGTCCCTGATCCAGAAAGGCCGAATACATGGCGCGTGCAAGCGTCCACCGTGATTGAAGACTGTAATGATGAGCTTGGCAGTCGTTTCGATGATACTGATGTCGATACGATGGGCGGTCTGGTCATGCAAGCGCTTGGCTTCGTTGGTGATTTAGAGGGTGAAAGCGTGGTGATAGATGATTGGCAAATCACGATTACCGATGTCGAAGGACGATTTATCCAAAATTTAGAAATCACTAAAACCAACCCTGATCAGCAGATATTGATAGGTAGCCATTAATCTTTTTATCATGACATGACGCAGCAACGGAGTACGAACTCAGTACTCAATCAAACTTGTGAGTAAATTGAAAAAACACGATGAAATATCGTGTTTTTTTGCGTTTGGGTTTTTACTTTTTAGTATGAGGTTTTCACTACGCAAATTTACCCACTGATCGGTTTTGACTGGTATCATGGGTGGGTTTTATTTGTGGTCCTGCATAAAGCATTATGCAGACAGTTTTTGCTTGAGTTTTGTCTCAGTGCTGAGCTGTAAAATTTTGAAAAATATGGTCTTGGATAACTGCTATGCGTCTGTCTACTGTTGATTTACAAAAACGCTTGAACCCTGAAAAACCGAAAGGTTTACCTCTCGTGGTAACGGTACTGATCGCTTTGCTGGCAGGGGCGGCTTTCACACTTGCACTGGCGCCTTATGGTATCTGGCCCATCGCTTTGGTATCGCCCGCTATTTTGTATGCGCTATTGATGCCAAAGATGACAGGACGCCGTGCTTTTATTATCGGTCAAGCCTATGGGACGGGGCTTTGGTGTGTGGGTGCGTTTTGGTTATATACCTCCATCCATGTCTATGGCTCGACCCCTGTATGGCTTGCGCTGATTATGATCGCGTTGATGGGGCTTGGTATGGGGCTGTTCCATGGCTTTTTGGCACTGATTTTTAATCGTGTGGTCGGTAAGCAGCCTTTGTCTTTTGCTGCGCTCTGGATACTTCAAGAGTGGATGAAAACGTGGCTGTTCACAGGCTTTCCTTGGTTGTTTGTCGGTTACGCGTTTACGGAGCAGTATTGGTTGTCATCCTTGGCGCCTGTTGCAGGGGTGTTTGCGGTTTCTTTTGTGGCGGTATTATTGGGAGCCAGCGTCGTTGAGCTACTACGTCGCCGCGCAGGCTATATGATTCCGTCAATTGCCTTATTGGTGGTTAGCTGTGCGTTATGGCTGATCAATCCACAATGGACCAAGCCAAAAGGCACGCCTGATTTGTCCGTGTCTTTGATTCAAGGCAATATCCCGCAAGATCTAAAGTGGCTGACTGAGTATCAGGTAGAAACCCTAAAAATCTACGCAACTCTGACGCGTAGCGAGTGGGGGCGCGATATCGTACTGTGGCCTGAATCCTCTATTCCGATGTTTCAGACAGAGGCGGTGGGGTTTATCAATGAAATGGTAAAAGTGGCCAAGGAGACCGATACGACATGGGTGACGGGCATTCCTTACAAAGACGAGGCGGCATTTGATGCCAGTAAAGACAAATACGCCCCATTCTATAATAGTGTGGTGGCGCTAGGCGCTCAAGCAGAGGGTCTGTACAAAAAGCAGCGCCTCGTGCCCTTTGGTGAATACATTCCATTTGAAGGCGTGCTTGATATACTACCCAATCTGGCAGGTAGCCAAGACATCATGAGTTATAGCCGAGGCAGTGACCAACAGTCGCCGCTGCGTGTACGAGGCCATAACTTGGGCGCTGCTATCTGCTATGAAGTGGCGTATCCAGATACCACGCGCAAAAATGCAATTGGGACGGACTTTTTATTGACCATCTCAAACGATGCGTGGTTTGGTACGTCGGCAGGCCCGCTACAGCATCTACAGATGGTACAGATGCGCGCGCTCGAAAATGGTCGCTGGTTTATGCGTGCGACCAACACGGGGGTGACAGCTATCATCGACCATAAAGGTCGCATCGTAGCGCGTGCTCCGCAGTTTGAGCGCACCGTACTACGCGGTAATATACAGGCGCGCGTTGGTAATACGCCGTTTATGCGTTTTGGCCAATATCCTATTTTGTTTATTATGGCGCTACTGCTGATACTGAGTTACTTGGGTAAGCGTCCTAAGAAGTTAGTACGTTTGGGTAAATAACTGTCATCAACGCTAAAAGCGAATAGTAAAATTGATGATAATAAACCCTTTAAATACTTAAGGGTTTTCACAAATCAGTATAAATTGCGATATAATAGGTCAATATTTCAAATATTTTGTGCAAGGTGGATAAGGTATGTCAGAAGGTATCGTCAATAACAATCCAAAAAAAGAGCTGTTATATGCTTTAGGCGGCATTGCCTTATTCTTAGGCATTGTCTTACTTATTGGTATTTCTGCATTTTTGCGTCCAGCAGGCGAGCACATCACGGCGACGCCAACGGAAGCATCAGAAGCTGCTGATGAAGCAGAAGCCATTGCTACCGAAGACGCTGCTGCCCCAGCTGAAGCAAATGCTGAAACAGCACCAGTAGATGCAGCAGCACCTGATACGGCTGCAGATGCAACCGTCACCCCAGCGACAGATGCAGATAGTGCAGTCGTCACTGCAGAAGCAGGTACAGCGACCGCTTCTGGTACAGTAAGCCAAGCGGCTGTTGCCGATGCTGACTTAACGGCTGAGCAAGCGGATGGTGACTTAGATGCTGGGGATGCTGGCACCGCCGCTGACGACACAGCAGTAGCGCAGTAATTTTTGACATTGCAATTGATAGTTTATATAGCAAAAAACGACTCTTAAATGAGTGGTTATCAAAGTCTCTACTAACAGTAATATCAATACGATAGGACTGCATTGAAGACCACAAAAAAGCTCGTTCTCAGCGATTGAGAGCGAGCTTTTTTGTGGGTATTTGTGTAAGTTTTAGCCAACTTTTTCTTTACTTGGGTATAACCAAGTGAAACAATGTTCCGCCTATATGACCGCTTATCGGAATAATTAGGCATTTGGTCATTACCAAAATAACCTTTAAAGGAATAAAGTTGTGAGTACACAATCAAAATCAGAAGCTAGTGCGGCTGAGCTGCAAGCACTAGACAATGGCTTTATGGGTCATCCTGCGCCATTACGCTCGTTGTTTTTTACTGAAATGTGGGAACGTTTCTCTTACTATAGTATCCGTCCGCTACTCGTGCTATTTATGGTAGCAACAGTGAGTAGTGGTGGTTTTGGGTTTGATGAAGTCACGGCGTCTGCTATCTATGGTATTTTTGCTGGTTCATTATATTTAGCAGCCGTACCGGGCGGTTGGCTAGCAGATAACTGGCTGGGTCAAGAGCGTGCCCTGTGGTGGGGCAGTATTGTGATTGCCCTTGGTCACTTATGTATTGCACTCTCCGCTGTGTTCGGGATGGCGTTATTTTTCGTTGGATTGATATGTATCGTTTTGGGGTCAGGGCTATTTAAGACCTGTATCTCAGTGATGGTTGGCGCTTTGTATCCTAAGGGTGACGCTCGCCGTGATGGCGGCTTCACCTTGTTTTATATGGGTATCAACATTGGCGCACTCTTGGCGGCGCTCATCGTTGGCGTATTCAAAGAAAAAGGCATGTGGCACGTCGGTTTTGGCGTCGGTGGTTTGGGGATGCTAGTGTCTTTGCTTATCTATCGTTTTGTCGCCCAAAAGAATTTAACACGTTTTGCGCAGGCCAAAGGTGTCGATGCTGAATGGGAGCAATCCAATGATCAATACAAAAACATTGGCCGTTGGGTGGGTGGTTTTGTTGCATTGTTGGTCGCTGCGGTGCTGTTAATCTCTACGGGTATGGTGTCATTCAATCCTGAGATGGTGGCGGAGTATATGACCTATATCATTGCAGCCGTCGTCATCCTTTACTTTGCCATTATGTTTATTTCACCGCGATTGGATAAGACGGACAAACTGCGCTTGCTGATCTGCTTTATTTTAATCATTGGCTCGACGCTGTTTTGGTCAAGTTTTGAGCAGCAGCCAACCTCTTTTAACCTATTTGCCGATCGTTATACGGATCTAAATGTTATGGGGTTTGAAATACCAAGCATTTGGTTTCAGTCGCTGAACCCACTATTTATTTTAATATTGGCACCGATCGTAAGTATTATCTGGGTCAAGCTAGGTAACCGAGGTCTTGAGCCGAGCAGCATGGCGAAATTTGCACTCGGTATGCTACTTGCCGCTGCTGGTTTTGCCTTGATGATTTTTGCCTCAAAAAGCATCTTAGCACCTGGTGCTGGTTTAGCGTCGCCCTTATGGCTGGTAGGAAGTCTGCTGTTATTGACTCTTGGTGAGCTTGCGCTTAGCCCGGTAGGTCTGTCATCAATGACCAAGCTTGCACCAAAAGGCATGCAAGGTCAGATGATGGGGCTTTTCTTTGCTTCTATTGCAATGGGTAACTTGGTTGCGGCATTCTTTGGTGGTCATGTTTCAGCGGACAAAATCGAAGGTTTGCCGACCTTGTTTACCACCATGACGATCTTCTTGGTAGTCTCTGCCGTGATACTGTTGGTATTGGCCAAACCTATCAATAATATGCTGCAAAAAAGCGAGCATGCTGACGAGGTAAGCCAATAAAGACAGATAACTGGTGTATGCAAATCTTCTATCATGCCCTTAGAATCAGTCCATAACTCATGATAAGACGTGTTACCATAACTGGCAGCACGTTTTATTATTTCAATCAGTGAGATATTTTTTAGGCTATTGAAAGCCTACATTCTGCCCAAACATTTAGTTATGTTCTACTGCAATACTATTAAGCAGCATCTAATAAGACGACTATTCATAGTTGCTACTCACCTCTCGATTTCTAAATAATTTATCTAAAATAAATAAGGACACATTCAATGAACAAACAAATCATCCAAGCGCGTATCGATACGCTACGCAAAACACTAGTGGCTCAAGACCTCACTGCGATCATCATACCCTCTGCCGATCCACATCTGTCTGAGTATTTGCCAGAGTATTGGCAAACCCGTCAGTGGCTATCAGGATTTACGGGTTCAGTAGGGACGCTTGTCGTGACGGCTGATTTTGCTGGTCTATGGACGGATAGCCGTTATTGGGTACATGCCGCTGAGCAGCTAGAGGGTACGGGTATCACTTTGGAGAAACTGGCACCTGGTCAACCAAATCATATCGACTGGCTGGCCGATCATTTGCAAGAAGGGAATAGCGTGGCAGTTGATGGTAATGTGCTCTCTATCGCTGAGCAAGATCGACTATTGAAGGCATTTGATGCCAATGATATTACTTTGATCACTGAGCGTGATGTGCTGACAGAGATTTGGACAGATCGCCCAGCACTACCAGCGGCCAAATTATACGCTCATGATGAGCAGTTCCTTGCTCAGTCTGCCACCTCAAAGCTTGCAGCAGTACGTGAAGGCATGGCAAAAGTAGGTGCGACCCATCATTTACTTTCAAGCTTAGACGATATCGCTTGGTTGACGAACTTGCGCGGTGCTGATGTTGATTATAACCCAGTGTTCTTAGCACATATGCTGATTGATACAGACAGCGCAACGTTATTTGTTGATACCGATAAAGTGAGCGAAGATATTGCACAAAGTCTAAAAGATAGCGGTATCACATTGGCTGATTACTCTGCTGTACAGGATGCATTAAGCTCATTAACACCAGAAGATTTATTACTGTTAGACCCAAGTAAAGTCGCAGTCGGTACCTTGTCCAAAATGGCAGATGATGTTGGCTTTGTTGAGCAAATGGCACCAAGCACACTGCTCAAATCTGTCAAGTCTGACTCAGATATCGATCATGTGCGTGAGGCCATGCGTCAAGACGGCGCGGCTTTAGCAGCGTTCTTTTCTGAGTTTGAGCAGCGTCTAGCAGCAGGCGAGCGCCTGAGTGAGCTGGATGTAGATAGTATGCTGATAGAGGTGCGTAGCCGTCAGCCGCATTATGTATCGCCAAGCTTTCCAACCATCGCGGGTTTCAATGAAAATGGGGCATTACCGCATTACCGCGCAACGCCAGAGAAATTCAGTTATCTTGATGTGGCTGAGGGTGAAGGTGGTTTACTACTCATTGACTCAGGTGCTCAGTACCAAAACGGTACGACAGATATCACTCGCGTGGTCGGTATTGGTCAAGTTACCGCTGAGCACAAACGTGACTTTACGACCGTACTCAAAGCCCATATTGCACTCGCTCGTGTCCATTTCCCTGATGGTATCGCCTCTCCATTAATTGATGCGATTTGCCGCGCCCCATTGTGGCAAGCTCAGATGGACTATGGTCATGGTACTGGTCACGGTGTTGGTTATTTCTTAAACGTGCATGAAGGCCCGCAAGTCATTGCTTATAGCGCCAGCACACCAAAAGAGCGTGCGATGAAAGTCGGTATGATTTCAAGTAATGAGCCAGGTTTGTATCGCGAGGGCAAATGGGGTATCCGTATTGAAAACTTGGTCGTGAATACACCAGTTCCTAGCCCTACTGAGACAGAGTTTGGTCAATTCTTACACTTCGAAACCATCACTTATTGCCCAATCGACACGCGTCTGATTGAGCCATCACTACTGGATCAAACCGAGATCGATTGGCTCAATGACTACCATAGCCAAGTGTATGCTGAGCTGAATGATCGAGTAGAAGGCGCTGCCCTTGAGTGGCTGACTGAACGTACCAAAGCCATCTAGTACCCAGCTCAAGTAATATAATGAGTGGTGTCAAATTCGCTTAGTCTACTGGATCTAGTACCTACGCTTGTTTGCCTTGTTACTTACGTTTTTGAAAGTGGTATAAAACAAGGTCAATAATTTTCAAGCAAACATTAAAAAGCCCCATAAATCATTTATGGGGGCTTTTCGCGGTTTATGCTGCCTGATTTTTCAGGACAGACAGCGCATTACCGTTAGTGAATGTTTTTTGTAGAGGCATTTTCAGTAGGAGCAGGCGCGTTTTGCTCACTGAAATGCTGTGTCATCTCGGCACGTAGCCAAGATTTGAGGTTTTCAGACATCAGCATCATTTGCTCACTCAAGTAGTCGTCGATTTGGTTTTCAAGCTCACGAATCAGTGTCCGATCCGTCGCATCCAGCTCACTGTCTTCTAGTACCAAGTTGATCGTGGTATTGGCGTTGTCTGGTATATTTTTGATGGGTTTATCACTCAGGGTAGCAGCCTGTTTGCTAATCGTCTGACTGTCAGTGCTGTTGTTATTCTCACCACTTGCTGCGCCCGTGCTGACTTTCTCAGTTTTTAGGTGATCCACCGCACCGTCTACAGCCTCTTGTTCGGTCAGATTGTCTTTTTTATTATGGGTTTTATTTGCAGCCAGCCCCTCATTTTTTTCTTGTTCTTTTTGAGCTGCTTCTGCTTTGCGCGCCGTCTCTTCGGCCTCTTTCTTCTGGGCTTCTTCCAACTGCTGCTTTTCAGCCGCCGCGCGTTCTTGTTCTTGTTTGTCTATGATCGCTTTGGCAATGGCTTGCTCGGCATTATAGTTGTCATACAGCTCATCCACATGGGTATCCAGGTCATGAGTATGAAAAGTGAAGCTTTCAAATACGGTATCTGCTTGCAGTAGGGTGGTGATGTCTTTTAGCTCTTGGGTAATGGCTGCGCGTACGGTCTCAGGTGCACACGTCCAGCGCTGATAAAACTGATGGGAAAATGAGTAGCTTGACATGGTATCTTCCATAAATGTTCCAAAAATTACCCCTTATCATACGCAAGTACGATAAGGGGCTGCAAGTGGACAAACGTAGCCAAACTGACACCAACGTTACAACGTGGCAAAGTAGCGAAGCGACAAAGTGAGCATACGATAAAGCGGTATCGCATCGCACGATAGGCTTTTGGCTATTAGTGGTTGGTAGGCCAGCGTGCAAATATCAAAGATCCATTGGTACCGCCAAAGCCGAAGCTGTTGGATACAGCATATTGCAGGTTATCGACCTTACGTGATTGGTTGGCCACGTAATCGAGATTGCAGTTGTCCTCAACCTCTTCTAGGTTAATCGTCGGTGGTACGTGCTGATGCTGTAGGGCAAGGACGGTAAATATGGCTTCTACGCCGCCCGCTGCACCAAGCAGGTGTCCTGTCATAGATTTGGTTGAGCTCACCAAAATACTGTCTTTCACTGGTGAAAACACGGTTTCGATAGCAATTGATTCGGCAACATCACCTGCAGGGGTACTGGTGCCGTGCGCATTGACATAACCGACGCTTGCGGGTTCAATCCCAGCATCATTGAGGGCATTACGCATGGCTTTTGCAGCGCCGCTACCGTCTTCTGGTGGTGCGGTAATATGGCTCGCGTCATCGCTCATGCCAAACCCGACCAGCTCTGCCAGTATGGTGGCACCGCGCGCTTTGGCGTGAGCAAGACTTTCTAAGACGACCATGCCAGCACCGTCACCCAATACAAAACCGTCACGGCCTTTATCAAACGGACGTGATGCTTTGGTTGGCTCATCGTTACGTGTGGAGAGGGCATGCATGGCACTAAAGCCTGCTATACCAAGCGGGCTTGAGCCTTTTTCACTACCACCAGCCAACATGACATCAGCATCACCGTAGGCGATCAAACGCGCTGCCAAACCCATGGCATGAGTCGCAGTGGTACAAGCCGTTGATGTCGCAAGATTTGGCCCTTTAAGGGTGTGTTTGAGCGCGACCAACCCTGCCGCCATATTGACAATAGAGCCTGGAATGATAAAGGGTGAGACTTTGGCGGCGCCTTTTTCATGTAGGGTATCGCGACTGTTTTCGATGGTTTGGATACCACCAATACCTGAACCCAATATAATACCAAAGCGATCTTGGTCAACCCCTTGTACTGGCGCATCAGCAGCACTGACTTCATCGATAAACCCTGCATTCTTCAATGCCATAGAAGACGCTGCAATCCCGTAATGTATAAACTCATCATAGCGGCGCGCATCTTTGGCGCTCATGTACTGCTTGGCATCGAAATCTTTGATCACACCTGCGATTTGTGCGCGGTAGCCAGTCGCATCAAAATGGGTGATCGGTGAGATACCGCTGTCGCCATTGAGCAATTTGGTCCATGAGCTATCCACGTCTAGACCAAGCGGGGTGATGGCACCCATACCAGTCACCACCACACGCGTATCATCAGAGCGCTCATAATGAGGGGGTTTTTGACGCGATTTGTATACAGGAGCTGCGGTCATATTATTTGTATCATCATTGGTGGCTTGGTCGATAGGTGAAGTGCTGTGTTGGCTCATGCGATATGTCCTATACTTACGGGTCCTAAGAGGATGGCGTTTTTAAAGTTATTATAAAACACATTGGTGCACGTATGTAAACTAAAATCTAACTGGTCAGGCAAAGCAAACTTGCCCCAATACCACGCCTTTATTGGCACCAGTTACAGCGGGTAGATTACCAGTTTCACCCATCAATGTCTGTCTGGCTAACCATGCAAAAGCGACTGCCTCTACCCATGTTGGTGCCAGCCCTAAATGATCTGTGGTCATCACTGTAGAGTGGGGTAGATGGGCTTGCAGACGCGTCATCAGATAATCGTTCAAAGCACCGCCACCGCAGACAGACACCGAGCTATTTTTATCAGTAGTTATAAAATTATTGATCTGCGCGCTTGCACTGATGGCAGTTAGCTCAGTCAAAGTGGCTTGTACATCTGCAGATGAGTAGCGGGTATAGACAGAAGCCTGATCGAATGTTTGTAGCTCATCTTGTAGCCAAGCTAAGTTGAAAACTTCGCGACCCGTGCTTTTTGGATGAGGCTGAGTAAAGAACGGATGTGCCAACAGCTGCTCGAGTAGCGGCTCGATAATTTTCCCAGACTGCGCCCAAGCACCGCTCGCATCATAGCTATTATCAGTATGCAATGCTGTCCACGCATCCAACAATAAATTGGCAGGTCCCGTATCGTAGCCAACAACCTGATCTTTTCCATCAGCAGGCAAGACGGTTATATTAGCAATACCACCCAAATTTAATATCACGCGTGTGTCATCGGATGTGCCAAACAGTGCTTGATGGAAAGCAGGCACCAAAGGCGCACCTTGACCACCAACTGCCATGTCACGGCGACGAAAGTCACTGACAACGCTAATACCAGTGCGCTCAGCGATGATATTGGCATCGACCAATTGCAAGCTAAAACCCATCTGCGGGCGATGGCGTACCGTTTGCCCATGACAGCCAATCGCCAGTACTGATTCAGCATCGATATCTGCTTGCTGTAATAATGTATTGACTACTTCGCTGGCAAATTCCGCATATTCGCGACTTGCCCAACCAAACCAGTCAAGCTCGCTGTTTGGCTCATCGGCCTCTGGTACGAGTTGATTCACACCATTGGGTTGGCATAGTGCTAGTAACACTTCACGCAATCGTGGCGGAAAATCTTGACTATATGTCGCCAGCAGCTGCATTGGCGGTTGGGTGTTTTCTTTATTACTGGGATTTTCTGTATCGCCCGTGTCATGATTAAACTGACAAATAACCGCGTCCATACCATCCAAGCTGGTACCCGACATCATGCCGATATATAAGCCGTCATCAAAGCTTTCAAACACCGTTTGCTCAAGCGTATCGGTCAGTGTGGCATAGTTCGAATTATCCGAGGTCAAATCATCAATATCGTCTGAGCTATTACCCAAACCATTATTCATAAGCAAGTCGGCGATAGCATTGTGTTCAGTGCCAGCAATGGATGCGGGGTTGGTCATGGCAATTTACCTTAAAAAACGCTAGTATATCCGTCAAATTCTAGCATTTTTTTGGCCCTTTTGAGCTTCTAAACGTCATAAGGGGTTGCGCCAGTAACCAATATTCCTAAAAATCCCAATTCAAGCGATATATAGAGAGCATCATGACCGATCAAACCTACACCCTAGAAGAACAACTGGCCCTTATTCAGCGCGGTACGCAAGAGATATTATCTGAAGACGACTTAGTGGCTAAGCTAAAGCTCAACCGTCCGCTACGTATCAAGGCTGGCTTTGATCCTACCGCACCAGATCTGCATTTAGGTCATACGGTACTGATCAATAAACTCAAGCATTTTCAAGATTTGGGTCATGAGATTTATTTTCTAATCGGTGACTACACCGCTAAGATTGGTGATCCTTCTGGTAAAAATAGCACGCGTCCGCCATTGACTGATGAGCAAATCAAGGCCAATGCTACGACCTACGCTGAGCAAGTATTCAAAATCTTGGACAAAGAAAAAACCCGCGTGGTCTTCAACTCTGAGTGGTTCAGTGACATGAGCGCCGCTGATATGATTCAGCTTGCGAGCCAGCAGACGGTCTCGCGTATGCTTGAGCGTGATGACTTCTCGAAACGTTACGCATCGCAAACACCTATCTCAATTCATGAGTTCCTCTACCCATTGGTACAAGGCTATGATTCTATCGCGCTAAAAGCGGATGTTGAGCTAGGTGGTACGGATCAGACCTTTAACTTATTGATGGGTCGTACGTTGCAAGGCCGTTATGGTCAAGAGCCGCAAGTGTGTATTACGGTGCCGATCTTAGAAGGGCTAGACGGTGTCAATAAAATGTCCAAATCACTAGGAAACTATGTTGCTATCTATGATGCACCAGGCACCATGTACCAAAAAATCCTATCGATGCCAGATACCTTAATCCAACGCTATTTTGAGTTTTTGAGCTTTAAGCCAATGGACGAAATCGAAGCCTTGATGGCGGAAATGGAAGCTGGTCGTAATCCACAAGAAATCAAACGTATCCTAGCCGAAGAATTGATTGAGCGTTTCCATGATGCGGATGCCGCTGCCAACGCGCATAAATCAGCAGGCAATGTCCTAGCAGATGGTGAGTTACCCGTTGATTTGCCAGAAGTGACATTGACGCTTGAAGAGGGTCAAGAGGCTTTATTTATCACACAGATATTAAACCAAGCAGGTTTGACTAAAAATAGTGCAGCGGCAAAAGACATGATCAAGCGCAATGCAGTCAAAGTCGATGGCGAAGAGGTCAATGCTGGCTTTAGCTTAACCTCAGGTCAAACAGTTGTGATTCAAGCTGGTAAAAAGGCTTATGCGAAAGTGACGGTTGCTTAAGCGCTTGCTCACATCAATAATGGCTTGAGGAGAGATAAATGCTAGAACAGGTTACCTTATCGAGTAATGGCATTATCCTTGAGCCATTAACGCTCGCTCATGCCACTGACTTGATTGAGGCTTGCCAAGATGGCGAGCTGTGGAAAATAAACGTGACATCTGTACCTGAGCCAGACAAAGTCATTGACTATATTAATATTGCAGATTCAATGACGGATAGGCAAGCTTTTGCCGTCATTGATGAGCGTACTGGCAAAGCGATTGGCTCAACGAGCTTTCATGATATTTTGCCAGCCAGCAAACGCTTAGAGATTGGCTATACTTGGTATGCCAAATCTTACTGGCGCACGCACGTCAACACGACTTGTAAACTGATGCTGCTCACTTATATATTTGAAACGCTAGAATATCAAACCGTAGGATGGCGTACAGATATTGATAATCATCGGTCGCAACAAGCCATTGAGCGCTTAGGTGCCAAAAAAGATGGCGTGATCCGTGGCAATCGAGTACGCCGTGACGGCGTTATTTCAGATACCGTGATGTATAGTATGGTCTATTCTGAATGGGCAGATGTAAAGCCCAAGCTTGCAGCAAAAGTACAAAGCGTTCATTAATCTTTTAACTATTAATATAAATGAGTAGTTTATGTCTCAAAAAAGTCAAAACACGGTACCCCAAGGCATTTACCGACATTATAAAGGTAGCCTTTATCAAGTGCTGCACACGGCAAAGCACTCAGAGACCGAAGAGTCGCTCGTGGTCTATCGTTGTCTTTATGGTGAGTACGGCGTGTGGGTACGCCCGCTTGCGATGTTTACTGAGACGGTCACTGTTGATGGCAAGGAAATCCCGCGATTTGAATTGATTCAACCCTTAAGCGGTTAGTGCTTAATAACGATCAAACATTAATTTCATAAAATAAAAAAACGACCCGTTGAGGTCGTTTTTTTATTCTATATACACGGTCAATTAACTGTTCAAAAACGCAATCAATGTTTTATTAAACTCTTCGCTATGCGTTACGTTGATACCGTGTGGGCCGCCTTCAACGACATGCAGTTTACTGTCTGCAATCATATCATGAGAGCGTTCACCGCTTGCTTCAAACGGAACGATTTGATCGGCATCACCATGTATGACTAAGGTTGGCACATCAAATGCTTTTAGATCATCGCGGAAGTCCGTGTAACTGAACGATTTGACGCAATCAAAGGTTGCTTTGGCAGAGGCGAAAGCAGCGATATCGCGGTTGTATAAACGCATAGGCTTACTGACCAGCGACTTACCGTCTTTTGGCGTAAAGAAATTCTTGGTAAAGTCGTTTAAAAAGGCAATACGATCATCGCTGACACCGTCCAAAAATCCTTGGATATCTGACTCTTCAAGACCGCCATCAGGGTTATCATCTGCCTTAAACAGATACGGCGGAACAGCAGAGGCAAGTACCGCTTTGCTGACACGTTCTGAGCCATATTTACCCAGATAGCGCGCCACTTCGCCGCCACCCATAGAGAAACCAACGATGGTCGCGTCTTGAAGATCGAGCGCCTCCATAAGGCCTTTCAAATCTTGGGCTAGGGTATCGTAGTCGTAGCCGTTCCATGGTTTGGACGATTGACCAAAGCCACGTCTGTCATAGGTAATGACTTGGTAGCCAGCTTCGACTAGCGCAGGTAGCTGTGCTTCCCAAGCGCGTCCACTAAGTGGCCAGCCATGAATGAGTACGACAGGTTTGCCAGTACCTTGGGTTTCATAATAGAGTTCGACTGGTTGATCGTCTTGAGTCGCAACGGTAGCGTATGGCATGATCTTATCCTTTTGACATTATTATATTCATATATTTTTATGTTGATGCTTATCAGTGACTGTCATTCGTAGTGAGTCATTAAGGATTTGCATCAGCTTTTTAGTATAGAATCAGCTCAGGCTAATTGCTATGACAGGCTGTAAAGTTATAGTAGTGATTATAAAGCGGTTGTGTAAAATCTTAGTCAGTCTTGTAGAAATTCTTTTAGCATTTTATGAAATTGCCATGGCTCATCCATAGGGACGGCATGTCCTGAGCGCGGTAGGATGACGTCACGAGCATTGGGTAGCATACGTGTGATATCTTGCTGCCACTTGGGATCATAGAGTTTTGATTGACCACCAATGAGACTGACCACTGGGATGGTGACGTTTTCTATAACTGCCCGAAAATCATAAGGTATGGCGAGATACGCCTGCAGGCAGCGCATTTTGTGTTGCCATGTTTGGTGATTATAAAATGCCAGCTTATGATCGTTTTGATGAGTAAGTGCTTGTACGACAGCTTTTGAACGTGGACGGCTGACAGACAGTAAAGAAAACAATCTTTCGACATCGGTCACGCGGCGCTTGAGAGAAAACGGCAAGTGCGTAAAGTGTTCAACTTGCGCATACGGTAGTGTCCTATCGACAATTTCTTGAAACACGGCAAACATCTCTTTTTGCCGATCCCCAAACAATCCGCCTTGCCAATCTGGTTGATTGTGAATCACAGGGCTTTGATCAATGTTCAGATAGCGACTGACTCTGGCTGTACCAAAACGCTCAAAATAAGACCACATGACGAGCGCCCCCATTGAAATCGCGGCAACGGGCAATGACTCTACGTGACGCCTCAGGCAGATGTGCTCAGTCACTGTATCAATATCATCAGCATACTGATGCACGAAATCAAACTGCGTCAACTCAATATTTTTTGCCGCACCAAAACCTCGAAAATGCGGCAAGTAAAACTCATATTTACCCATTAGTGGCAGTATAAAAGGTAAAAATTCACGTGCATCCATACCATAAGCATGCATCATCATGACGGGTTTACCATTCCCAATGACAGACACGGGTAGCGCCGTACCATCAGCTGTCTTTATATCGATTGTTCGTAATTGATATGATGCGGGTAGAGAAAAAAGGAGGTTTTTCATAGAATGACATCACTTTTGGTTATCAAGCCATCTTGGTTGAGTGGTCAAGATGTATTTTTACAAACGTATTCATACCGCGAATAAAAGACTGTTATATTGAAGCAGTCATCTGACCATAGCATAGAATTTAGCTAACGGTAAAAGCAGTAGCGATAACTGATAAGGGTAGAAGGGTATGAGCAAATCGATATTGTCGTCATTGGATAGTAGCTTGTATCCACAAGTTTGGGAGCAGCAGACATTTACTAGCCCACAAGCGCTTTTATTGTCGATGTTGAATAATGAGGTCACGATAGATGCCAATAGCTTTTCCAAGCGACTACTGGCGAACGATATTTATCAAGAATGGATCAATACCACAGTATTTGGACGGTATTTGCATCGCAACTTTACCGCGTTTTATCAACAAACAGAAGACAGTTTTAATGTAGAAATGCCCGCTTTGTTTCGTCAAGAGCTGACCCGCCATGCGCAGTATATGCCATTAGATCAGGTATTATTTTTTGCAGGAGAGATGTCCAAAGTGGTACGACAAACAAAGCTACTCACCACCACCGTCAATCCAGCCACGGCAATCACTAACGCGCAAAAAATGACAACATATCAGGTTTCTTATTCAAAGGTAATCGTTAATCAAATCACTATCATTGGTAAGCAAGTATTAGGGTTTCCGATACGCCATAATAAGCGCACCAGCGAGCGTTTGCGCAATGAAGTATTGATTATGGACTTTCAGGATTTGCGCTTGGTTAATGAGATGACGATTGATGACACAAAAAAAAGCAATATAGAGTCATCTATATTGCTTCGGTCTTACGAGTTACGTTGACTGTTAAATAATAGATGCGCTTTTAACTGTCTTTTTTAGCCACCGTCAGACCGTTATAGGTTTGCGCGACTGGCATCACTTCCAAGCGATTGATATTGATATGCGCAGGCGACTCAATCAACCATAGTAATATATCGCCGATATCTTCGCCGGTCATGGTCTTAAAGCCATCATAGACTTTTGCCGCTTTGTCATCATCACCATGATAGCGCACGTTTGAAAACTCAGTACCCGCGACTACGCCCGGTTCAATATTGGTCACACGCACTTGCGTACCGATAAGATCAGTACGCAGATTTAGGCTGAACTGTTTGACAAAGGCTTTGGTCGCACCATACACATTGCCACCAAAGTACGGCCAGCTCCCAGCGATCGAGCCAACATTGATGATATAACCGCTATCGCGTTCGACCATGGCTGGCAAGACCGCATGAGTCAATGCCATTAGACCTTTAACATTGGTATCCGTCATGCGCATCCAATCATCGAGATTGGCTTTGTGGGCAGGCTCTGTACCCAGTGCCAATCCTGCATTATTGACCAAGACATCAATTTTTTTAAAGTCATCAGGCAAGTCAGCAATAATTTGTGGGATAGATGCCGTCTCACTCACATCCATCACAACAGGCAAGAATGCGTCGCCTAACGTGTCTGCCAACGCATTCAGTTTATCAAGGCGTCTGGCGCAACCGATCACGCGATGACCATTGGCTACCAAACGCTCTGCCAACGCTTTGCCAAAACCCGCGCTCGCTCCTGTAATCAATACGTTCATTGTCTGTCCTTATTATTGATGCTGCATGTTTCTATCATAACCTTGATGACGGCTTTATTTACCCTAATGAGACTTATCTATTTGATAATTGCTTACCAAAGATTTTATCACCCGCATCGCCAAGACCTGGGATGATGTAACCGTGCTCATCCAAATGGCTGTCTAACGCAGCGGTATAGATAGTCACGTCAGGATGTGCTTCATTGACTAAGCGGACGCCTTCAGGTGCAGCTACCAATACCAATGCTTTGATATTAGTACAGCCATTTTTCTTTAGCATCTCGATGGTCGCAACCATTGAGCCACCCGTAGCTAGCATTGGATCAATGATTAGCGCAGGACGCTTGTCCATGTGACTGACAAATTTTTCAAAGAATGGTACTGGCTGCAACGTTTCTTCATCACGCTGCAAACCGACCACAGAAATCTTAGCAGTAGGAATTAGATCGAGCACCCCATCAAGCATGCCAATACCTGCACGCAAAATCGGCACGATAGTCGCTGTCTTACCAATAATTTGCTCACCCGTGATTTCGCCACACCAGCCCTGCATTGGGAAGGTCTCAATTTCAAAATCACGGCTTGCTTCATAAGCCATCAAGCGTGCAAGCTCTTTAGTCAATGTACGAAATTTATAAGTACTACAGTCTTTTTCGCGCATGAGGCTGAGTTTATGACGGACCAATGGATGATCAATGACCGTAATGTTTAAATCGTTGTTTAAATCACTCATAAGTATTCTCTTGGTTTTTGTCTGATGCGTGCGCAGTCATTGCGGTTGCTATTAATATAAAAAGATACAAACACTTACCCCACTTTAACTCTGTTTGGTCTCATTGATAGTAAAATAAAAACCTCAATGACCATGCAAATCAAATAAACGTGCTACTTGTATAAGAGTGTAATGTCACCAAAAGTGATCAGTTAGACACTCACAATTGGCAGCCAAGCCTAAACCGCTCAGGCTAAGCGACTATATATTGTCGCACTATTTGAATCGACTGAGTTTGACTGTATGAAATTATCATAAGTGCAGTAGTGTCTAGGCTTGCTATGATACCAAAAAAACCGCTTTTCTGATGAAGAATATCATGACTATAAAACCATCAAACACCCAAGAAGACGCTAATAACAAGGCTAATAACGAGATAGTAGCAACCGAGAGTTCATCAGGAGAAATTGAAAATCATCCTTTTGCGCCTGTTTTACCACCAAATGCCACGGTCATGATGATGGGTACGTTTCCGCCGACTAGCGATAAATGGGCAATGAGCTTTCACTATCCCAATTTTTATAATGATATGTGGCGTATCTATGGCCGAGTGTTTTTTGATGATGCTGACTATTTTAGAGTTGGTGATGAGAAGCGCTTTGACCCTGAGCGCATACGCAATTTTATGTTCGAGCGTGGTATAGCGTCTTGCCCGACAGTCAAGCAGGCTATTCGAGAGACTGGCAATGCTTCGGATAAAAACCTATCCGTGGTGACGCCAGTTGATTTGGATAGTATCTTGCCGCAAGTGCCAAAGGTAGCGACATTGTTCACGACAGGAGGCAAGGCGACCGAAGTGCTACTTGGGTTATTAGATGAGCCAATTGCCAAATCAAAACATCCAAAAACCAATCAAAGTATGGATTACCCTTATCAGTGGCAAGACAGCAACCAAACCAATATGGTTAATGACTTAACTTTATATAGGCTGCCTTCCACCTCGCGCGCTTATCCGCTATCGTTGGATAAGAAAGTCGCTGCATATAAGGCGTTTTTTGAGAGGATGGGTAAGTTATAAAGTATAACTATAGAGAGGACTGTTCCAATATAGAATGAAGCTAAAAGGTAGTAAAACGCATCTATCTACTGGAACTAAATATTTTTACTAGGATAAAACATAATCAAGAGCACATATCTACTCATTTCTAGTGCATCAAAAATAACCAAGCCCAACCCATTGAAAAAATTACCATTTTTATATTCTGCTAAAATAAGTCCAAAAACATCACCAAAACTGGTTGACACAAAAGTTAAACCCTCTATAATACGCCCTCATCAGACGGACTGGCAGTGAAAGATGTGTAGATTACACATTAATAACGCAGTTAACCTGGTGAAACAAATTATAAAAAGTCTTGACAATTCAAATCAATATGATAAGATAGTCGGCTCGCTAGATAGCTTAACT
>NZ_JCATIF010000007.1:0-143687 GCF_059693765.1 Psychrobacter sp. CR212
GTACTGTAGGCGCTGGTGTTGTTGCTAACGTATTGAACTAAGACTTAAGTCTCAGTAATGAGATTATGAATTAGTCATAAAAAAGCCATCCTATCTAGGGTGGCTTTTTTTTTGGGGTGTGAATGAGGAGAAGGGGTTAAATACTAGGGTTTTTCTCTCATTTGAAAAAATAAATTCTAAAGCTATAAATTACAAGGACTGCTTCATATACAGTAGATTAAAGATTTGCTTATAGATAGCTATAACCCTTATTATATAATGGCAGGATTTTAAAAATAAAAACACAATAACTTAAATCGGAGTAAATAATGATTACCCATGTACCTGATGTAACTTTTAAAACTCGTGTTCGTGATGAATCTATCGGTGGTGAAAACCCATTCAAATGGTATGATCTAACCACAGATGAGTTATTTGCCAATAAAAAAGTAGTGGTATTCTCTCTACCAGGTGCCTTTACGCCAACGTGTTCGACCAGTCATTTGCCTCGCTATGAAGAGCTTTACAATGAGTTTAAAGCGCTAGGTGTTGATGAAGTTGTTTGTGTTTCTGTCAATGATGCCTTTGTCATGTACCAATGGGGCCTGAAGCAAAACCGTGAAAACGTTTTCTTGCTTCCTGATGGCAATGGTGAGTTCACTCGTAAAATGGGCATGCTGGTTGATAAGAGCAATCTTGGCTTTGGTATGCGTTCATGGCGATATTCGATGTATGTCGATAATAAAGAAATCAAAAAAGTGTTTAAAGAAGCGGGTTTTGATGATAACTGTCCAACAGATCCATTTGAAGTATCAGATGCAGATACCATGTTAGAATATCTGAAAAGTAATGCTTAATCACAATTCTTAAGTGTGTTGACGTTTGACTGGTATCATCAGGCGTCGATAAATACTTGAATGCTAAAGCTCAAATACTGTTGAACTGCTTAATCCTTAAGTATAAGGACTAAGCAGTTTTTTTATGTTTTCTACAAAAATTTTGGCAATATTAAAAGAAATACCTAAGATAGTGTTAAATATGAGGCGCGAAAGCGGGTATTTATGACATAAATAATGTCATTTCTGAGTAATTATAAAAATGACGATAAGATAGCATTTATTGCATAAGAAAAATAAAGGGAGAAGCGGTGTTTATTATAAAGAAATTAGCAATCAGTACATCAGAGCGGCAACAAGCGCTTCAAGCCGTTGCAAATATCGAAGCGCTCGTACAGCCGCACGACGCATGGACTGAGCAGACGTTGGCTGGGATGCTCGCGCAAGATAGTATGCATATGCTCATAGTTTATAAACAAGAAGATAAAGCCGATAATAATAAAGTCATTGGCTACTGCCTCTATCAAGTGATTTTTGAGCAAGCAGAGATTTTGCGTATTGGCACGCATCCTGATTATCAACGACAAGGCATTGCTTCACAAATTATTGATAAGTTGCATGAAGTATTGCAGAGTAATCAGGTGGAAAATTTGTTGTTAGAAGTACGAGCAGACAATCATGCTGCGATAGCGTTATATGAAAAGCAAGCATTTGCAGTCATTCATAGACGCAAAGGCTATTATAAGTCACCGAATCAGTCCGCAGTTGATGCACTCATTATGCAACATGTCTATGGTGAGTGAAGAGAGTAAATTCTCATTAGGAGTTATAAGCGTGGTTTCTTTAAAGATAAATTATTTATCTCAACCAACGTTATCGTATTTAACTTGATGGTATTTTCTTTTTACAGATATTAGTGTCTAATTGATAATTGCTGTCTGCTTTCATCCGTGCAAGAACATCTATACGCTCGCTCAATAACTCTACCATCACGCTTATATTGGCTTGCTGTTTTTTAACTTGTTCTAGCTTTTGCTGAGTCAGCATGAGCTGCAAATCAATATCCAATTGGCCATCATAGTAATCGTTTAAGCTGTTTTTGATTTCAGTAAGGGTGAAGCCAATGGCTTGCGCGCTTTTGATTAGCTCAATACGTTCGACGCACTCGGGATGAAACTCAGTATATAAACGTGAGCCTGCTTGACGCTTACGTGACCTTAATAGGCCCAACTGTTCATAGTGACGCACGGTGTCTTTGGTTGTATTGGCTTTTGCTGCCAGCTCTCCGATTAGCAGAAATGAGGTATCAAGCGCCATAAAATTCTCTTAACTCTTTAGCTTTTGTAGATTTCATGATTGATGCTGCCAAGGATTTGCTGTATCGAGAAGGGATACGGCCAATGGTTGATGAAAATTATTGTGCCAATTGATGGAGCGATTGCTTATTAAGCGGTCTAATTGAGCAAGAAAGTCAGGACGCGGTAGAGTAGTGGCACCCAAACTCATGAGATGATCATTAGGTAACTGGCAGTCGACAAGTGCAACATGGCTTTGCTCACATAAGCGCATCAACCCCCAAAACGCGAGTTTTGACGCATTAGAGGCACGATGAAACATGGATTCGCCAAAGTAGATGCCATTTATTTTTAGCCCATACAGTCCACCAATGAGCTGACCTGTCTCGTCCCACACCTCAATGCTATGGGCAAAGCCCTGTGCATGCAGTTTGGTATAAGCCTCAATCATCTCTTCATGAATCCAAGTGTGTTCGCCTTCGGGCAGGTCATTATTAAGACCATCGCTACGCGGCAGACTACAGGCATGTATGACATCATCAAATACCTTATCAATTGTCAATTGCCAGCGCATGCGCTTCGCCTGTTTTCGTAAAGATTTACTCGGTTGATAATCAGATGGGACGATCACACAACGCGGCTCAGGACACCACCAAGCGATAGGCTCATCTTCATTGAACCATGGAAACAGTCCTTGTGCATAAGCAGATATTAATGTATCGGGTGCAAGATCGCCACCCATTGCGACAATACCAATGCCCTCAGGATCGATAGAGATAGGATCAGGAAAGTCATAACGCCCAAGACTTTGTAAAGTCTCAGGCGTGATGTATTGATCATGATCGCCATGTTGCGCAAAGTTATTCATTTAGTCTTCTTGATCAGCAGTCAGCGTTGACGCATAGGTATGGTCTTTCGCCGTTGCCTCACCGATAGCATCCAAATATTTCTCAGCATCCAGCGCTGCCATACAGCCAGTACCAGCAGAGGTAATGGCTTGACGATAGACATGATCAGCCACGTCACCTGCGGCAAACACCCCTTCGATACTGGTCTGCGTGGCATTACCATTCAAGCCACTATTGACGACCAGATAGCCATCTTTCATATCCAATTGACCTTTGAATAGGTCGGTATTAGGCTTATGACCGATGGCGACAAACATACCCATTGTATCTAATTGTTTGGTGCTGCCATCAATCATTGATTCGATAACGACACCATTGACGCCCATGTCATCACCGACAACTTCTTTGACTTGATGGTTCCATTCGATTTTAACATTACCGTTTTTGGCTTTTTCAAACAGCTTGTCTTGTAGGATTTTTTCAGATCGTAAGCTATCACGGCGATGCACTAAAGTGACTTCAGAAGCAATGTTAGAGAGGTATAAGGCTTCTTCAACGGCTGTATTACCACCGCCAATCACGGCGACTTTTTGATCTTTATAAAAGAAACCGTCACAAGTGGCACAAGCGGATACGCCAAGCCCTTTAAATTTGGTTTCTGATTCTAGACCTAGGTACTGGGCAGAGGCACCTGTTGAGATAATCAGGGCATCACAAGTATAGGTGCCATTGTTACCTGACAGCTCAAAAGGACGTACATTCAAGTTAACATCATTGATATGATCATAAACCAATTCTGTACCGAAACGCTCAGCATGTGCCTTCATACGCTCCATTAATGCAGGACCGGTCAAATCATGCGCATCGCCTGGCCAGTTATCAACCTCAGTAGTGGTCGTCAATTGACCACCCACTTCTATACCCGTCACCATAACAGGTTTGAGGTTGGCGCGTGCTGCATAGACCGCAGCCGAATAACCGGCAGGACCTGAGCCTAAAATGATGAGCTTTTCGTGACGTGAAGCAGTAGTGTCAGTTGCCATAAGTGGTTCCTTTCTAAATATACGAATGAAAAATATGAGTTATAAATCTAATAAAAAAACGTCAAGCGTTGCTACTAATATGGTTTTTCTAATTGCTGTGTGATAATAACATAAGGGTAGATAGCAAAAAGTGCAAGTTTGCTAAAACAAACACAGCTATCATTAGAATCAAAGCATGATAACCTTGAAATACTCGTGCTAGAAACAGCTGGTATTTTATAGGGTCTATACAAAATTGTTAGCAGTATTCTGTTAGGGCGTGTTGAACATTCGCAAATAGGCACTGCTGATCGCTAAAATTGTTCCAGACAAGGCACAAAGCGACGATAATGCAGATGCCTTAGCGAGATTGTAACGCAGTATGGGGCAATTTTAGCATCAGCCCGCAGGGACAGGACTCTTTTTTGCCGCTTCATCGTTAAAAATAAGCGCTTAGAGTGACTAAACTTATTATTTTTAACATCGAATCGCCTAAAAAATAGTCGCTGTCAGTGCCATGGTCGAATGTTCAACACGCCCTAGTAACTTTTGGATTATTCGCAGATTTTTTGCGCAAATCGTACATTGATTTACTTTCTTGCACGCTTTCTTTATAAGAGTGTCGCCACTGCACCTATGTATTTGTTATTATAAGAAGTTATGCCAAGTGTGATAGGGCTTAAGCGATGACTGCTATGCTCAGGCCTTTTGAGAGGTGAATCTCAACCAAACACTTTGCTAGGTACCTTTATATGTCAGCACTTTATGTCAGCATGATTAGACTTAATCATGCACTGGCGACCATTTAGTATTAACAACAAGGCAGATTTTACGTGATATCAGCACCGCTTATTGAGTATTTAAAAAAGGGAATATTTACCCTCCTTGGGTTAATACTGGCTGTTTATTTGTTTGTTATTTTAATGACTTACACAGGCAATGATCCTAGCTGGTCGCACATCAGTAGTGATATGACGACTATTAACAATATGGGTGGCCAGACGGGCGCTTGGTTGTCCGACTTGCTCTATAGCTTTTTTGGCTATGGTGCATGGTGGTTTTTAGCGTTTGTGGTTTATGAGTCTATCCTTATTTGGTGGGACAATAAGCCGACGTTTTGGCTCATGCGACTGGTCGCTTATGTGTTTTTGCTGTTGAGCGCCAGTGCATTATTTGCACAACTGGTTGCCTTAATTCAGCAAGTAGCCAATCCTGCATCAACGGGACTTGAAGGCGTGGCTGGTGGTATCATCGGTCTTGAGTTGCAGGAACGTTTGGCACAGTTGCTATCGCAGTGGGGCAGTGTGGTTTTCTTGGCGGTGTTCGTTGTGATTACCGCGACCTTTGCCTTTAACATCCATTGGCTCGCTATATATCAGAAGATTACAGCATTATCTTGGCTTGGCTCAGGGTTAAAAAATAAAGAAGATGCTGCCGAGTTGGATGAGCAAAGTGAGGTGACGCAAGACCGTGACAGTATCAAAGAGGGAAATCCCAATCAAACAGCCGAGTATGAGCAGCTGCCACTTGAGTTGCAATCAGCTGACGATGCGAATAGTGCTCACGCAGTAGATAATAGTGGCAGATTCAGCAATGTATTATCAGATTTTTTGTCGACGTCAGGATTGGCTGATAGTGTGAAAGCATCTATGGCGACAGCAAAAGCAGCAGCAACGTCTAGCGATGAAAAAAGTGAGTCACCATACGCGGTCGCAGCGACTGCTAATGCTACGGTTGGCAGTACAGTCAGTGACACCAACACATCAACGATACCAAACCCTATCGTAGCGCCTGCTCGCAAAGTCGAGCCAAGCTTTGCATGGAATGATGCAAATACGGTTGATGATCTGCTCGCGCGTGAACAGATGGCTTATAGCACTAACAGCATAGATAATTCTACTGTGCCTAACTATGCACAGAGTGAAGTCGTCACTGACGTGTCATTAGAAGAAGCAGTACAAACCTCTGTGGCAGCACCGATGGTAGAAACAGAAACTCAATCAGATTTATCTAATCAAGAGCTAGCTACTCAATCCTCAATGGATGAATCAACGAATGCTCAAGCTGTCAATCAGGTTATTACTGAGCCGGAAGACTCTCACCCAGATGATATAACGGAGAATGTCGATAAGTTGGCAGAAGCATGGTTGGCGGAGCATGGCAATATATCAGAACCTGTTGCAAAATCGTCAGTTGCTACTGCTGAGGAAACTAATGTCACTAATCAAATTCCGCAAGAAGAGCTATCAAGGCCTACGTCAGACGCCACTAATAGCATTCTAAGTGACGACTCTTATGGGCTCTCTGCTGCACAGTCCGAACTACTACAACGTGATGAGTCATCGCCTGTACCTGAGGTCACAGTGGCTCAGCCATCAGTAGAAGTGGCCGCATCAGTATCAGAAATTTCGGATATGACACCGACCAACACGCCGCCTGCCAATCCAAAAGCGGCGCCAACTGTGGAAGCGGTCAGTTCGGCCTCAAATACGCAGCCTGTAGCCCCAGCTAAACCTTCTGTCAGCTTTGCGGTACCAGAAGGTGATAGTAGCAACCATATCACAGATATGATGCCAGAAGATGACAGTGAAGACACGGCTTCACCCGTCATGCCGCATATCAGCGATGACGAAGCATTCAGCAAAAAATCGCGCTCAATGCAGACGGCTGCCTATCGCAGTAGCCTAACCCCTATTCCAGAAGTGTCTATATTGGACAAGCCTGATCCTGACCGTAAGCCTAGCTATACCATTGCTGAGCTTGAACAATTATCTGAGCTGCTTGAGATCAAGCTCCAAGAGTTCAATGTAAAAGCCAACGTCGTCAACGCTATCCCAGGGCCTGTGGTGACTCGTTTTGAAGTGGAGCTGGCGGCTGGTGTCAAAGCCAGCAAAGTTACTGGTATTTCACGTGACTTGGCGCGCTCATTATCGATGGCCTCTTTGCGTGTGGTCGAGGTCATCCCTGGTAAGCCGTATATTGGTATCGAAGTGCCCAATAAAAAACGTGAAATGGTACGCTTAATCGAGCTACTTAGTACCGAGATGTTCAAAGACCCTAAAGCACAAATCAGCATGGCGATGGGTAAAGACATTGGCGGTAACCCCATTATTACTGATCTGGCGCGTGCCCCGCATATGCTGGTTGCTGGTACCACAGGCTCTGGTAAATCGGTATTGGTCAACTCAATGCTATTGTCGATGTTACTCAAGTACACGCCCAATCAATTGCGACTCATCTTGATTGATCCAAAGCAGCTGGAGCTTGCCAACTATAATGACATTCCGCATCTGCTTACCCCAGTTGTCACTGACATGACTGAGGCCGCTAGCAGCTTGTCATGGTGCGTGGCCGAGATGGAGCGCCGCTATCAGCTAATGAGCTTACTCAAGGTTCGTAAGCTCAACGAGTTTAATAAAAAAGTCATCGCGGCAGAGAAATCAGGCAATCCAATGCTCGATCCGTTATGGCGACCAAACGACAGCGTAAGTATCAGCCAAGCGCCAAAGCTCAAAACCTTACCCATGATTGTTATTGTCGCGGATGAGTTTGCCGATATGATTATGCAGGTGGGCAAGCAAGCTGAAGAGCTCATCACGCGCTTGGCACAAAAATCACGTGCGGCTGGTATTCACTTAATGCTAGCTACTCAGCGCCCATCAGTCGATGTCATTACGGGTTTGATTAAAGCCAACATTCCTGTGCGTGCAGCATTACGAGTCAACTCAAAAGTCGATTCGCGTACGATTCTGGATAGTGGCGGTGCTGAGGACATGCTCGGTAACGGTGATATGTTGTTCTTGGGGCCAGGTCAGATTGAACCAGATCGTGTGCATGGTGCTTATGTCAGTGATGAAGAGGTCAACCGTGTCTGTGACGCATGGCGTGAGCGCGGTGCGCCCGATTATATTGACAACATGGCAGGAAATTTTGAGCTATCTAGTCCGGGCGGTGGTAGCACGGCTAATGCCTCTGGTGAAGATGATGATCTATATAATGACGCCGTCGCCTTTATTATGGAAACGCGTAAGGTCTCAGCTTCTAGTATCCAGCGTAAGTTCAGTATCGGATATAACCGCGCAGCCCGTATTGTCGACTCAATGGAAGATGCTGGACTGGTCAGCTCGATGGGCAAAAGTGGTAAGCGCGAACTGTTAATGTAGTGCTTAGTATTGAATGAATAATGAAAAAACGAGTCATGAAAGTGGCTCGTTTTTTTATGAAAGAGATTTAAGATTAATTTCATTTATAAACGAACTAGCTACCAAAATTTTCAAATGACCAGTGAGTTTGTTTATCAACCATAAGTCATGGTTTTTTATAATAAACTGACAGTTACTGATGAAATAGATATTTAAAAAATCTTACTACAATTACTCTCCAAGGAAGGTTGGTTATGTTTAAAGAATATACCCAGTACGATGCACTCGCCTTAGCGGCACTGGTTAACTCAGGTGAGGTCAGTGCAAAGGAGCTATTAGACGCCGCCGTTTATCAGGCCAATAAACTCAATCCCAAGCTAAATGCCATTATTCACCGTTTCGATGAGCGCGCTTACAACGCGGCGCAGGCAGGACTGCCTTCTGGCGTATTTACTGGCGTGCCGTATTTGCTAAAAGATTTATCATTTAGTTTTGCAGGTGAGCCTATTACGATGGGCAGCCGCAGCGTCAATATCCTCTCAGAAAAAGACAGCGAAATCGTCAAACGCATGAAAGCGACAGGCGTCAATACCTTTGGCAAAACCAATACGCCAGAGTTTGGCTTGATTATCACCACTGAGCCAAAAGCCCATGGCGCCACTCACAACCCGTTTAAAAAAGGCTATAGCTCTGGTGGCTCGTCGGGTGGTAGTGCCGCGGCAGTGGCGAGCGGTATCGTACCGATGGCAGGCGGCGGTGATGGTGGCGGTTCGATACGGTTTCCATCTGCCTGGTGCGGTACGTTTGGCTTAAAACCAAGCCGTGGCCGCAATCCGCTTGGCCCTAATCTTGGTGAAGGCTGGGATGGGGCAGTGGCCGATCATGTGATTACGCGTTCGGTACGTGATAGTGCCGCGATGCTCGATGCCACCAGTGGCGTGGAGATTGGCGCGCCTTATGTCATTGCGCCGCCAGACGGCACGTTTTTGCAGGCGGCGATGCGCGCGCCAAGGCCATTGAAAATCGCGTTACAGCAGCAGCCACTGATTGCCAATACCGTAGTAGACAAAGAAGTCCTTGCTGTACTGGAGCAAACCGCTAAGCAATTAGAGTCTATGGGTCATCAAGTGATACCTGCTGAGCCAAATATCAATATTGAGCAGTTTTGGCATGACTTTATCGTCGTGGTCTGCGCGCATACCGCTTTTACGATTGATAATATCGAGCGCGAGTTTGGGCCCGCCCATATCAAAAACCTAGAGCCGCAAACCTACAATATGGCGCTACTCGGACGTTCGCTATCAGCAGTGGACTTGGTTCATGCCAAACACGGTTGGCATAACAGTCAGTATCAAACGGGACTGTTATTAGAAACCTACGATATGATTTTGTCCCCGACGGTACCGACGCCTGCGGTCAAGCACGGCGTGCTACCACCCAGCCGCATGGATGAGATGATGATGCGTAGCGCTGGGGTGCTCAATAAAGGGTTTGACATGGGTAGATACGCTTTTAAGTCAGGCATGATCGAAAAGCTAAGCGCGCCTGTGCTAGGAAAAATGGGCTTCACATTGTTGGGCAACGTCACAGGATTACCAGCCATGTCGGTGCCGGTAGGCATGAGTAAAAAAGGCTTACCAATTGGCATGCAGCTGATTGGGCGTATGAATGATGAGGCGACGCTATTTAGTCTGGCTGGTGAGATGGAGCGTGCGGGTTTATTTACCAAACCTGCCTTTGAAAAGTAGGTTTGGTTTGTGTGCTTTAATTAGATAAGTAGGAAATAGTAAATAGAAGCTAATCAAAGCGGTAAATATCCATGCCCAAACTATGATGGGCCATACTCTGATGAACGACAGAAACGCGCTGACCGGCACCTAATGCAAAAAACAATGGCAGCAAATGCTCATCACTAGGGTGAATGTCTTTGTACTCTGGATATTGTTGCCAGTCGAGGGCAGTGGGTATGTCTATCTTGAGCTGCTGGAGCAACCACTGCTTAAATCCTTTAGCAGCCTGATCGATGCTATCGGCTTCCCAGCGTAGCGCTTGCAAGTTGTGGGTGATATTACCTGAGCCAATAACAAGAATTTTCTCATCACGCAGATGCGCGAGCTGCGCGCCCAATTGATAGCAAGCAATGCTATCGTAATGCTGCGGCAGTGACACTTGAACGATAGGCACATCTGCCTCTGGGTACAGGTGTCTGAGCGGTGCCCAAACGCCATGATCACAGGCACGTACAGGATTGACGCTACATGTGATACCGCGTGCGGTGAGCTGCTGAGCAAGTGTCTCAGCCAGCGCTGGTTGACCTGATGCAGGATACTGAAGATCGTAAAGCTCAGGCGCAAAACCCGAAAAATCATGCCACGTTTTTGGCTGCGGGTTACTGCTAATCTCGAGCTTTGCTGATTGCCAATGCGCCGACATAATGACGATAGCACGTGGCTTAGGTAAGTTTTGCCCGATACGTGCCAATGCACTGGTCGTGGCAGATTGCTCAATCGCAAGCGTGGGTGCCCCGTGCGAGATAAACAACGCAGGTAGTTTGGATGCATTGGGCATTATAGCAGACGCACTTTCCCATGCCGCAGCAGAGGTAATAGGTGTCTGTACAGTGTCGTGATGATGATCACGCTGATGCGTAGTCTGAGAGGCTTTGGATGTCGCGCGTTTTGGATATTTCATGTTCCATCTATTAGGGCGTACGCCAGTTTTTCAATCTATTTTGGGATTGACGTTTTAAATCAAAAAAAGCTTGGGGTTTGGTTAATTACCGCGATGATAAGGGTGGTTATTGTTGATACTCATCGCGCGGTATAGCTGCTCCATTAGTACAACGCGTACCAGCGGATGCGGCAATGTCAGTGCTGATAATGATAACTTTGCGTCGGCTTTTGCTAACACTGCTGGTGATACGCCATCTGCACCGCCGATGACCAACGCAATATCATCACCTTGCTGCATGCCATCAGCGAGTTTATCAGCCAATCCTTCCGTTGAAATCATCTTACCTTTGACGTCTAGTACCCATAATTGCTCACGGCTCGCGGCATTATGAGCGGCCAATATCGCTTGACCTTCTTGCTCACGGTACTGTGCTAGATTGGCATCTGATGGGTTTTTTGCCCGTTTTGCAGCGGCAATCTCTATAATCTCTGTGCTCAGCATGGGCTGAATACGCTTAAAATACTCATCAAAACCTGTTTGCACCCAGCTAGGCATCTTATTGCCAACGGTCAAAATTCTAACCTTCATAGTACGTACCATTTTTTAAATTGAAAAATTTTTACATTCGAGCACTGAATCTGAGTATTGATAGCCATCAGTGCTCAATTATCTAATCACTACATCAAAGGGGTAATGGTCTCTGACACGCTGTGATCTACATCCTGCTCATCATCACTCGTATCGGCTTGGCGTTGTTTTGGAATCACGCTGAGTTTGGCATCAGACTCGAAGACAATGGCTTCGATATCATCAAAATTATTGACCCCTTCAGCGCGCATCGCACATTCGATCTCTTGACGAGTCAGGCGCTCGGCACGCATCGCTTCTGGCAAAAACTGCCCTTGATAAAAGACAATACGTGGATCAGACAGAATAACACTGCTAAATTGCGGTGAGATAGAGGCGTATTTGGTTATCAAAAACTGTAAGAGATAGAGTACCAATATCGACGAAGCCCCTTCGATGAAAGGGATATTTTTGAGCAAAATGGTACTGGCACCCAATGAGCCAATCATGACGGTCACGATCCAGTCAAAGTTATTGAGCTGTGACGTCGAGCGTTTACCAGAGGCTTTGGTCACCAACACAATCAACACGTAGACCATAACAGTCGTTAAAACAATGCGACCGAGCTTATCTATGTTGTCAAAAAAAACCGTTTCCATGATGTTTGCTCCTATTATAAAGTAAAACAAATAACCGCTAAAATTTGACTTCTCAAAGTTAGCCTAACGGATTTTACGTATGAGTAGGAGAAAACTTTGTATTACCTTGTAGGTGGTCGGTTATGCTCGTTGTAGATGGTCTGGTATGCTCATACTGTTTTGGGAGCAGGGTTCAAGAAATGGTTGATGGCCCATAGGCTGATACGCGTACTGACCAAGGTGAATACCAGCATCAGCACCAATGAAGAAAGCAAGGGCAAAGGCCGCGCCATAGCCATCTCGAGTAATACCTCACGGCTAACCCCATCAAATAACCAAAACCATATGGCTAAAAAATAAAGGACCGTCAATAACCAAACCACCGCAACACCGCCAAACATGAGCCGGTTGATTTCATTTTTAGCCAAAGCGCGCTGCTGATGTTTGATGAATTTGCTGACCGCAATATAAGCACCGACGATGATAGAGACGACCATGACCAGTTGCGAATTAAGCGCAATCTTGGTCTGAATCATCATAAATATGGCGCTGGCAAGGATGTAACCAATGGCGAAAAACCCAATATATTGCGCCAGTTTAAGCTGACTTGACGCAAGCGTGCGAGGCTTACTGAGATTGGTTGTCTGGCGTGACATAAGCTTGCCTTTATAAAGGTAAAAATAAAAGTTTTAAAAATGTATTCATAAACATAGCAGTCATAATTGCTGTGCAAATAATCATGCCACTTGCGTCAAAATATCTGCTGCTGCTTTACTACTGCTTACTAAGCATCGCTTTAGCAAAACCATTAGCGCTGAGCGGTCCAGTCAAGTACTGCATCTAGTACAGGCCGAGCAGTGTACGGATTGAGCGCTTGCTCGGTATTGATGAGTCCGACAACCACATAGTCTTGACCTGATAATCCTTTGACATAGCCTGCCATTGAGGTGACGTTATTTAGTGTGCCTGTCTTGATCCACGCTCGGCCAATCGCTGCTGAGTCAGGTAGTCGCTCACTATGAGCGGCAATGGTGCCACTGACTCCAGCGATACCTAACGAGTCTACATACGCATCAAATCTTGGATGATTATAAGCATAGGTCAATAGCTCGCTTAGATTGGCAGCGGTGATGGTACAGTCGCGGCAGAGTCCCGAGCCATTGGTCAAATAAGGCGGCGGTGTGCTTAGGTTGGTTTGCCACCATTGGCTGATGTGTGTTAGCGCTGCAGGATAGTCAGTATGCATCGGCTGATACTGGTATAAGCTGGCGGCCTTTTGCGTGCTGTTTTTAGCAGGCATATTGGCGCGCTCAGTTGTGTCATAAGCGCCGATGGATAAGGCAACTTGCTCTGTCATGACATTGTTTGAAAAATGATTGATGTCATAAATTTGCTGCGTTAAGTCCAATGAAGGATAGCTGACCAAGGGCAGAGGTGACACGGTGATCGCACTGAGGCCTTGTAATGATTTTGAAGTATTTTTGGCATCGTAAGGGGTTTCTTGTGAGATCACTTGTCCGCTCAGTGTATTGCCTAGTGCTTGCCATTTTGCAGCAATGACGTGTGCGGCAAACGTTTTGGCATCAGGATACGCCACATAAAACACATGCTCACCGCAGCTTTTTGGCAGGTTGGCATTGAGTGCTAGCCGCTCCGCTTGCCACTGCGGCGATAGGCTGTAGCTTACCTGTCCGCAAGCCGCGTCGCGAGTGCGGATCTTATTAGGGAGTTGATAGTTAGCCAGTCGCGGCTTATAAGTCAAGCTTGCGTGGTCGTTGTCCAAAGGATGAGTCTTGATACCGACGGTGCTAAAGTTCACCAAAAACCCATCTGGACTGGCGTTGTAAGGACGCATTGGCGCATTGTCAAAGGCGGCAGGATCTTTGCTCACCGACTCAAAAATGCTGCTATCAACGATGATATCGCCATTGATATGGCGAATACCCGCCGCTTGCACTTGATAAAGGAGCTGCTTTAATCGCTCATGAGTCATCTTAGGGTCGCCGCTGCCTTGAATGATCAAGTCGCCCATCAAGGTATCACCGACTTGTATACCCGTATGATAAACTCGCGTGTGCCACACAAAACCTGCCCCCAATGTATCAAGCGCGATAAAAGTGGGTACCAACTTCATGGTGCTGGCAGGCGTGCGCGGTACATCAGGCTGATGTTTCAATAGTGGTGAAAAGGAGATTTTTACCGAGGCATTATCCGTGCTCACTGCGCTATTGTCATCATTAGTAAGGGAAGGGTTCTCATCAGGTACAACCGTCGGTATGCTCTCTACACTCTGATACGTATAAGGATCATCAGTATACGTATGTATTTTTCGCTCATGCTGTTCAATCGTACGCTGTTCAATAGTGATTAGCGCGCTTTGTGAGTCAGTATGAGTGGTGACGTTGGTCGCTGGGTTATCTGTCTTTGTCACGTTTTGGCTGCTATTGTTTTCATTAGCAGTCACAGCGTTATAGTCAGAGGGTCGCGTCGATTGGCGATCCGTATCACGGCTATCAATCACTTGCACAGACGCGGGCAGTCGACTGGCATTTTTGTCACCCACAGGCGTTACGATAAGACTGATATCAGACTCTGTCAGATTGGCACGTGACAATGCTGCTTCAATGGGGGCTGGTAGAGCCGCCTGTGCATAAGCAGGCGCTATGATCATCGCGGCGAATAGCGTGAGGGTAGGCAGACGTTTATTAGATAAGTGAGAGGGTAATACACGGCTACAGATTGCGGCAGTTTTGGCAGTAATGGGCGACTGATGGTCGCGCTTTGAACGGTATCGCATGAGCATCTTTCATCAGGTGGCAAAAACTGCTTATGGTAACATGAGTTGCTGTTTTCGCATATGCTCTCAGAAGCTCAATTTTATCGTCAATAATAAAGGCTAGCGTACATGCAAAAATGCCATCGCCGTCATTATTGCATCGTTATAAGCATCATGGGCACCAAGCTCAGGAATATCATAATGCGCCAGAATATTAGTCAAATGCTGCGTTTGATTGGGAATACCTTGCGTACGGTCGCCCATACGTCGACTGTATAATTGACGCACATCGATGACTTTGTTGGGCAGGGTCGTTCCCATATAGCGTTTGACCAAAGGATTTAAAAATACCATGTCGAGCTGTGTGCAGAACCCGACGATGGGTCGGTTATCAATAAAAGGTAACAAGAGAGCCAGCATCTCGTCATAACTCATGCCATGCTCTACATCAGCAGTACGCAGACCATGAATGACAATTGTATCCCGATCTGGCATTACAGGCGGTCTGCAAACTAAGTGCATGCCATTACCCGTATCGATCGTATTGCCATTGATATGTATCGCTGCCACGGATAATAAATGGTGCTTTTTGGGGTTCAGGCCAGTCATTTCACAGTCAATCGCTACCCACTGCTCAGCCGACGGTGTGGTGAACATTGATGCCAGCTCCGGACGCTGTAGCTGCGTCTTTTGCCAAGCGCAAGATAACTGCTGTAACCAGCTCATGTTGATCATCCATTTATTTATTCTATTGCTATATTTATGCTATTTCTAACTGATAGTGTTGACGCAGCTGATTTTTAAAACTTTTTACCACGGCCAGACATTCTTTGAGCAGGTCGCGTTCTAGTGCGGTTAGTGTCGTTGGATCGACTTGCCTTGCCTGTTTGTCATCGGTTGACAGTGCGACTGATAAACGCTGCGCCATAAAAAACTCCAAGGCTTCCAATAATGTATCAGCGCGCTCTTGGGTCAGGGCATGAGACTGCACCAATGCCTTTAGGCGATCTTTACTGCTAGGCACATCGAGCACATCATTTTCTAATGCCAACGTACGAATACCATGAACCAATGGAAAGATCCCTGCTTTTTTTAGATCAATATCTGCTGATATAGATTTACCCCCTATCAAAGGCACAAACTTTTGCCACCACTGATTGACATCGCCAAACTGCAATGCTGCACGGGCAAACTGACGTACAAACATTGGATCGGCTTGTCTGTGAGCCATTCTTAAATGCTGACGTACCTGTGTAAGTAGGGTTTCATCACCGCAGACGTATTCGCCATCCATTATGGCAGACAAGTAGATGCCATGCATGGGGTCAGTGTTCCTAAACCATGAGGCGATCTGTTTGTTGAACTGCTTGAGTGGTTGTCGCCACATAGGATTGGCCATCATAATATTGCCATCACACAGCGGATAGCCAAGCGTTGCCAAGTGATTATTAAAGGTATCGGCAAACTGTGCCAAATCCGGATGCGTATAGCCATCACGAATGAACAGGGCATTGTCTTGATCGGTACGCATGATTTGCTCGCCGCGACCTTCTGAACCCATGACGATGAGACAAGTGTTGCTTATCACTTCATCAGGTACGATCAGCTGCCAGAGCTTGGTAAATACTTGCGCATTCAACGTCTGTACCATGCGGCTGATATTACCGATTTTGACACCGTTTTGATGCTGCGCACGAATATAGCGACCGATGAGTTCGACTGCGGTATCTAGGCTTGGTAGATCGGTTGCTTGCTCGATTTGAATACTAATAAGCTGTGAGTGATGACCAATGTGGGCGAGCATATCGCTTTGTCCAAGCACGCCGACGACATCACCACTGCTATCAATGACCGGCAGCCTGTGAATGCGATAGCGGGTCATGGTGAGCAACGCATCGCCAATCTCGTCAGTGGCCTTGATCGTACGTAGGTTAAAATTGGTATAGCGCTGGCAAAGCGTAATAGCGGGATCTTGTCTGTCACTCACAGCACGGCAAATATCCGTATCGGTGAGAATGCCTAACAGCAGTTTTGGCTGCTCAGTGTCTCGTATATTTTCTACATAGTTCAGCGGTCGTACCAATACGTGCTTTAGCCCAGCCTTGGTCATGATACGCGCAGCTTCGTACAAGCTGTTATTGGCATCGACAATATGTACTGGCAATAAATGGACGTCGCTGACAGGTTGCAGCATGATTTGCTGCACTTCTTGTTGATGGGTATAGCCAGCAGGGTTTAGGGCTTTGTTGCTACGGCGCTGTCGCAATGCCTTTAGTCTTTCGGGTAGCTTGTCTGATAGCATTTGGCGTACCAGATGATTTTGCGCGCTGATTTTATCGACAGTCGCACCATCGACTTGTAGTAGCAATGTCTCTTCACTGGCCCGAAACTGGTACGGCTGTATAGGCGTGTTTTTACTTTCTGGCACACCATTTTTTATGAGTGACTCAGGTAAGCGGCGACTATCAAACCAGTCATTATTGTTTGGCTCATCAGAATGGTTGCTGCCCAAATAAGAGGCGACAAATTCACCACTCAGTGATTGCTCAATTTGTCCTTTGATGACCACATATAGATACTGCAAGTCTGCTGCGGGTAGGATCTCATTTCTAGCAAGATAACAGATCTTCGTGTTTTTTCTGATGCTTTGACGTTCAGCTAGACTCAGTACGTCAAAGGGCGGCTGGGTAAAGTCAAGATGGGGCATGGCATCATCCTTGATGGTATATTTTGCAGTAGAGACTTTACTATAGCACTATTCATGCAAAAAGCCTCTAATAACCCTATTTATATTGTGGTTATTAGAGGCTGCTTTATTAGCTTAAGATAAAAGCTTTTTGAGTGACTGTTTATGCCGCCAGCAACTTTCGAATACGACTGATTGCTTCGCGGCTCTCCTCGACACTCGCGACCAAAGCAACACGGACATAGCCTTTTCCAGGATTATTCCCATCAACCTCGCGTGACAAGTAGCGTCCTGCCAATGCATGGATATTGGCCTGCTCGTATAATGCTTTGACAAATACTTCATCATCGCAATCGAACGGTTCAGGTACTTTTATCCAAAAATAAAATCCAGCTTCTGGCATGCGCAAATCTAGCAACTCGCCAAGCTCTGACATCCATAGCGCGAACTTTTCTTGATAAAGGGCGCGATTGTGTGCGACATGCTTTTCATCTTGCCACGCAGCGATAGAGGCAAGCTGATGCGGTATCGGCATCGCACAGCCTTGGTAAGTACGATATTGCAAATAAGACTGCAAAATCTTGGCATCGCCCGCCACAAACCCAGAGCGTAAACCAGGTAGGTTCGAGCGTTTGGATAATGAATGAAATACGATACAGTTTTTGAAATTACGGCGACCCAGATTCGCGCAAGCTTGCAGTAAGCCAATCGGAGCAGTATCAAAGTACAGCTCGCTATAGCACTCGTCGCTGGCAATAACAAAACCGTATTGGTCTGATAAACGAATGAGATATTCCCAATCCTCCATAGTCATAACCGAACCCGTTGGATTATTCGGACTACAGACAAATACAAGCTGCGTGCGTGCCCAAACGTCTTTTGGCACCGCGCGATAATCCCCCTTAAAGTCATTGTCTAACGTACAGGGAACAAAATGGGGCATCGCTTGTGCCAATATTGCTGCACCTTCATATATTTGATAGAACGGATTGGGCATAATGACCAAAGGCGAAGCATTAGAGGCTGAAGAGGACGTGCTTTCGTTATCAGCGGCATCATGACTTATGACGGCTTGTACAAAGCTAAAAATGGCCTCGCGAGTACCCATCACTGGCAAAACTTGGGTGTTGGCATCGACATGGCTAAGAAAAAAACGCTTCTCTAACCAGTGCGCAATCGTCTGACGTAACTCAAACATACCATTGGTGGTCGGATAACGACTTATTTTGTCCAAGTTTTCGCGTAGTACGTCCAGTACAAATGCTGGTGGCTCATGTTTTGGCTCACCAATACCCAGTTTGATTTCGCTGTAACCGTCGGCAGGTATACTGTCAGCGAGTAAGGTTGCCATCTTGGCAAAGGGATAAGGATGTAGATGCTTTAAGTTGTGATTCATAAGTGTGATAACTATAATAGACAATTAATAATAAAGTTATAAAGAAAATTTACATTAGAGCAGTGTAATACCTCTTTTGCCTTTTTCTTCTCATAACGTGAATGCGAATTTATTGTGCTTGAACGGCTGACCTTATCATAGCCCATTCAGTCGTACTTACAAAGCGCATTGAACGCTTCGCGTCTGATAACTTATAACAATATAAAAGATGACTGTCAGTGCCAGAGACAGATCATTTTAAGGACAGTTTGATATGCCTAGTGCACTAAATCATAATAACTTCATCGCTAAAAATATCAATAATGACATTCCTGATGCAGGTGTGCACCCTATTAACGTATATGCGCTGCTAAAAGAACGTGAAGCGTGCTGGTGGCAGGCGAGGCGGCAATTGATTGAGCATCAAGAGAAGAAAATCTTTTGGTATGGCGAAAATAGTTTAATCATGTGGTTATTATGGCAGTTGGTTGGTTACGTGGTTGTCGCCATGGCGCTGATGCTGCTAAATAATATGTTGAATCTATCGTTATCTTTGTGGCAATACATTGCTTTATTTATCTTACAGACTATATTTTTTGTTGGTATTCTTGCAGCGAAAGGCCGTCTGGCGAATAAGTTGCAGGATGAGATAGACAATGATGAACTGATGCGTGAAGAGACGTTCAATGAAATGATTATTTTGGCAGAGGATAGTCTGTATCCTGACGTGCATGCCAAGTCGCCTATTTCTTTGAGGCAGCTGGGTGACTATCTTAATGGCGAGTTTCATTTATCAAGCTTGCATTGCTTATTACAAAAAGAAATCAAGGCTGGACGATTAATCATGGAGCAGCAGCTACTTGAAGTAGGTGTTTTGCCACCAGAGCTTGCTGATGTAGAGCTGATAGAACATGCTGACAATATAATATACAAGAGCACGCTGTAAAGCGCGCTCTTATCATCAAAGATGTTGTCATTCAATTAATAGCTATAAACCACGTTGTTTTCTCTTTTGGTCGCTAGGCTGGCGAGCAGTGCTGATTTTAACGCATCAAGTCGTTCAGCAGATAATGGCTTATCATTTTGATCGCTAATATAAAACATATCTTCTGCGCGCTCGCCTAAGGTCGTAATACGAGCCGCATGAACCTCAATTTGCTCCTGCAAAAATATCTGTCCAACCCGAGCCAAGAGTCCTGGCTGATCCAGTGTCTCTAAGCTCATGATATGCTGGTCAGATGCCTCATTAAACTCAAAGTTAATCACCGTAGCCACTTCAAAATGCCTGAGCTGACGTGGCATACGTTTGTTGGTGAGCTTTAGTACTGTTGGATCTTTAAAGGCATTAATCAGGCGCTGTTTAAGTTCTTGCTGACTGTCTTCATCGACCAACAGCGTACCACTAGGATCTAGCAGCACATAAGAATCCAGAGCAAAGTCGCGGGTAGCAGTAATAATACGGGCATCTAATACATCAAGATTCATCTGATCGAACACCGCCATCGTAACGGCAAACAGATTCATCTGATCTTGGGTATAGACAAATACCTGTACCGCATCCAGTGCCAGCTCGCGATGCTCACGCAAAACCACCAGTGGCGGACTATCCGCATTAGAAGCAAGCCCAATCGGTGGATGGTTCAAGATGGCTTCGGTGTGCCACAAGATGTCTTCTGCAATCTCTCGCAAAAAGTACTCATCGCCCAAATCGTCCCATAGTCGCAATACTTCATCGCGATTCATGTGCTGATTGTTGACATTGTCTAGCATCGCGAGCGCCTGCGCACGAGTGGCACTGATCATATCCTGGCGATTGGTAGGCGCATCAATATCGGCGCGCAGAATACGCCGTGTCTGCGAGTAGAGTTGTTTCATCAGCGTCGCCCGCCAGCTATTCCATAGCTGTGGGTTGGTTGCATTCATATCAGCAACCGTCAGTACATACAGATGATTCAAGTGCGTCACATTACCGATAAGGTCTGCAAAGACAGTCACCACCTCAGGGTCTGAGATGTCTTTTTTCTGTGCGGTAATCGACATCAATAGATGGTAGCGAGTCAGCCAGCCAACCAAATTAGCATCTGCCAAACTCATGCCGTGTGACAGACAAAACTCAATGGACTCTGTCTGACCAAGCTCGCTATGGTCGCCGCCGCGGCCCTTTGCAATATCATGAAACATCGCCGCCAGTACCAAAATCTCTTTGCGTTCGATGCGCTGAAAGATAGCGCTGACCAGCGGAAACTCTTCAGAAAACATAGGATCGGTAAAGCGGTGCAAAATTCGAATCAAAAATAACGTATGCGCGTCCACCGTATAGCGATGGAACAAATCATATTGCATCAGACCCGTGACTTGCGCAAAAGCAGGAATATAGTTGCCCAATACCCCATAGCGATTCATGGTGCGCAAACGATGGAACAGATAGTTTTGCTCTTTTAGATTAGATAAAAATAAAGCTTTGTGAACAGGGTTTTCTCTATAGGTCTGGTCAATGCCGCGTGCCGCAATTTTTAGCGCCCGCAAGGTATGGGTGCGAACCTTGTCGATACCGTGCTGACCCATCAATAAAAACATCTCTAAAATAGATTCAGGATGCTGAGCAAAAACCCGATGGTGCGCTATAGCAATATGATCACCCACACGGTTGAATCTTGCATTGATCGGCTGCTTTTTGGGGCGCTCATCATCAGGCAGGCTGGGCTCTATAATGGTCTCATAATAGTGGTTGGTCAGCATCTCAGACAGCGTTGATATTTGCATGGCACAGCGATAGTAATCACGCATAAAGCGTTCAACGGCCGCATTGGGCTGGTCATCTGGCTGGGTCTCGTAACCCATTAATTGAGCAATCTCACGCTGATAATCAAACAACAGCTTGTTTTCGTTACGACCTGTCAGTACATGTAAATAATGACGTATCTGCCATAAGTAGCCTTCTGCAAAGCTTAACTCATCAAACTCTTTTTCGGTCAAAAAGTTTTGTTGTACCAAGTCATAGAGCTTGCCCACACGAAAATAGCGTTTGGTCACCCAGCCGATGATATGAATGTCACGCAGACCACCTGGGGCCGTTTTGATATTTGGCTCAAGGTTATACTCAGTTGCATTATGTTGTAGATAACGGGCCTTGGACTCTTCCATTTTCACATCAAAAAAGGCACGAGGAGACCACTGCTTGTTAACGATTTGGATGGGCATATCTCGCAGTGCTTCGTTGCCGATTAACAATCGAGCTTCGAGCTGGGCACTGGCTATCGTATGGTCAAGTGCAGCTTCTAACGCATCGTTGACGCTACGTACAGACAGCGCAGGCTCCAGCCCGATGTCCCACAGCAATGCGACCAATTTATCAATCTTACCACTGGCATCAGCGCCGATTTCGTCAGGAGATAACAGCAGGATATCAATATCTGAATAAAGCGACAGCTCACCGCGTCCATAGCCACCCGTTGCAAACAATGCCAAATCCGTCTTATCTAGCTCAAACCATTTGAACAAAGCAATGAGTAAGCTATCAATCGCGCAGGCACGTACTTCGACCAATTGACGAATATTGGTACCACGCTCAAGGGCACGGCTGATATCCTCATTGATTTGTGCCAGCCATTCAGGAATGCCGAGTAGCGCTTTATCTGTCGTATTTTGCTCTGACAACAGCGAGTTATCTGTCGCCGTATCATTTGATAGTAGCGGTAGGGGCGTTAGATCAATAGAAGCGACATCACAAGTGAACATGAGTGTTATCCAATTAAGAGTTTAAAAATAGAGCGTTTGAGCTGCTGATAGCTGATAAAAGTCACCAATAGAATGTACTATAGTCAATCCTAAATAAAACAGATACATTATATATCAAGGTGGAACTGGTCTAAATTTTCCTTGCGTGCTGTGCCTACGCAGACAGAGGCTGCGAAAAATTTATCCCAGTCCCACTGTATCGCTTTTATACTGAATTCACTATAATAAATGTATCAATATAAATTGTTAACTCATCAGAGTATAAAGACAAAAAGCCAGTAAGCACAATACTCAATCTGTCCTAACTCGATACACGCTAACCATCGGCCAAAAAAAAGACCGCCTAGGCGATCTTTTCTTGTCTTACTGTGTCAAAAAACTCAAATCTTCTTCAGGGCGCGTGGTAAATACTTCACAGCCATTGTCGGTTACGACCATCGTATGCTCCCACTGAGCAGATAACTTACGGTCTTTGGTGATGGCTGTCCATTCATCTGGCAAAATCTTAGTCTGCCATGTGCCTTGGTTGATCATTGGCTCAATGGTAAAGGTCATGCCCGTCTTTAGCTCAAAGCCTGTGCCTTTTTTGCCGTAGTGCATGACTTGTGGCTCGTGATGGAATTCATCACTGATGCCATGACCACAAAACTCACGGACGATACTAAAACGCTCAGGCTCGACCACTGCTTGAATTGCTGCACCGACATCGCCGAGACGCGCGCCGTTTTTGACGACACTCATACCCGCATATAGCGCGTCTTGTGCGACTTTGCAGATACGCTGCGCCATGATAGAGCCGTTACCGACGATCCACATTTTTGAGGTGTCGCCGTAGTAGCCGTCTTTGATCACGGTCACATCAATATTGATGATATCACCATCTTTGAGTAGCTTGCTTTCGGTTGGGATGCCGTGACAGACCACGTGGTTGACTGAGGTACAAATAGACTTAGGAAAGCCATTGTAGTTCAGCGGAGCAGGAATGGCTTTTTGCACATTGACGATATAGTCATGAGCGATTTGGTTGAGGGCTTCGGTACTAACACCGACTTTGACATGTTCGTCGAGCATGACAAGGACGTCGCTGGCAAGTTTGCCGGCCACACGCATTTTTTCTATGGCCTCTGGGGACTGGATAAGGGATTTTTTAGTCATCATCTTGTGTCTTATAATTATGGGTTTAATGTGGGGAAATTATACCATAAATGGATGAATGGCAGTTTTATGATAAGTGATATTAAATCTATCATTATTATTGACAATAGTTACTTTACAGCCGCATTTGAGCCGTTATGACCCTCCAGTCACGATAATATATTCATATTTTGACAATTTAGTTGAATCTTGTAAAAGATAGAAGTAATGTAATTTTGCATGCTAAAGGGATTAGCAGCAGTCTTTGCCGACGTTATGAGGTAAAGGCACTCACCATTAATGATGACAAGGATGTTGTTATGACGCTCTCCTCGTACGTTCGTGCTGCGCTCACGCCGCGCACTTTTTTACCAATACTGGGCTCTATCAGTACTGGCGTTTTATTAATGACCATGCAAACCACCTCAGCGCAAGCGGCAGGGCAGTACTATAATTGTGCCAACGCCAATGGCTGCACGCTAGTCGATAGCAAATACTTTACCTCCAGTTATACCAAGACTCAGTATCCAGTGGTCATGGCTCATGGGCTTGGCGGTTTTACCAAGATGTTTGGGGTCTTAGATTATTTCAACGGGATTCCTAGTGAGCTGATGAAAGGTGGATCAGAGGTGTACACCACCAAAACATCAGCGGTGAATAATAGTGAAGTCCGCGGCGAGCAGCTATTACAGCAAGTCAAAACCATCACTGCCATTTCAGGCGATCCAAAAGTCAATTTGTTTGGGCACAGTCAAGGCGGTATAGACATCCGCTATGTCGCTGGCGTTGCACCAAAATACGTCGCCTCGGTCACCGCCGTATCAAGTCCAGAGCAAGGCTCAAAAACAGCCGATTTTGTCAAAAACGTCCTTGAACCAAACAATGACACAGGTGAGCCATCAAACGTCACGACACAGCTGGTATCAGGGGTGTTTAATTTGATTGGCGGCTTTACAGATGTTGGGTCAGGCATCAGCTTTAAAGAGATACAAGCGCAAGATGGCTGGCAAGCACTCATGGCGCTATCAACCGATGGTGCGGCCAAATTCAATGCCAAATTCCCTGCAGCAATGCCAACAAGTTACTGTGGTCAGCCAACCAGTACCTCTGCAAACGGTATCAAATATTACTCATTTAGTGGCGTCGGACAAGTCATAAGCGTCCTTGACCCTAGTGATTATCTGCTTGCAGCAACAAGCGTACCGTTTTTATTGGAGGGAAATGATGGTCTGGTCTCTGCCTGCTCAAGCCGACTTGGGTATGTGATTCGTGATAATTACCTCATGAACCATTTGGATTCAGCAGACCAAGTACTAGGTCTGACGGCATGGGGCGAGTCTGAGCCAAAATCTATCTATCGTACTCAGGTCAATCGCCTAAAAAACGCCAATCTCTAACCCCAATGATCATCTATTTAATGACGATCTATTTAATGATTGCCTAAGAACTAGTATCTATGTCAAAACATCGCCGTCCAGCCTATTTACCGATTGTTATAATCGCTGTGGTCATCATAGTCATCGCGGCGGCGGTGATTATGTGGTTTAAGCCAGATAGTCAACGAATGGAGACAGCACAATCAGCGTCCATTGCCTCTGCAGATACCTCTGAGAGTACGTTGTCCACTGCGCTAAATAGTGAGCAAACAGAACAAACCGCTTCAGCCCAGAACCAGTTTGCATTTGTCACTGGATTGGAGAGTTTGCCACGCTCATTAAAAGGCACGCAAGTGGACGGCGAAATCATCATCGATGAAAACAAGCAGTTGGTCGTCACTGAAGGTCTGCGGCGTTTATTCGATTATTTTTTATCAGCAATAGGAGAGGAGGACGAAGCCGTTATTTTTGCGCGTGTCGAGAGTTATATCCGTCACCATACCCCAGAGCCAGCTGCCAGCCAAGCGGTCGCTATCTTTGGCAAATATGTGGCGTATCTCAAAGCGCTTCCTGAGATAGAAAAGCGTTATGGCAATCTGCAACTGCAGGCGACCAAAAATGGTGAGCTAGATTTGAATGCCATTGCTCAGCAAAAGCAGGATGTGGCGAGTTTACGTCAGCAGTATTTTGACAAAACCACCATCGAAGCCTTCTTTGGTGCTAGCGATAGTTATGATGACTATAGTATGGAGATGGTCAGAATCAATCAAAATGAGCAAATGAGTGAGGCACAGAAACAGGCTGCCAGACAAGATTATGTGAGCCGTCTACCAGATGGTGCGATCAAAACCAATATCATGCAGCAAGCCAATCTTAATGAGCTTATGGCTCGTACTGAACAGATGAAAGCGGCAGGTGCCAGCCCTGAAGCACTATACAATATGCGTCGAGAGCTAGTAGGTGCACCAGCGGCAGAGAGACTGGCGCAAGTCGATCAAGAAGATGCCAATTTTGATCAGCGCTTCACTCAGTATCAAACGCAAAAACAGCGCTTACTAAATCAAAGTGCCAATCTAGCAGAGGCGCAAACTCAGATAGACCAACTTGAGCAGCAGTTGTTTGATGATGCTGAGCGCAAGCGTTTATCCGGTTATGCAGCGTTGCAGGAAACCAAAACTCAGTAAGCATATTTCCTTAATATTAGGGCGTGTTGAACATTCGACCATGGCACTGACAGCGACTATTTTTTAGGCGATTCGATGTTAAAAATAATAAGTTTAGTCACTCTAAGCGCTTATTTTTAACGATGAAGCGGCAAAAAAGAGTCCTGTCCCCTGCTTTTTATCGTTGGGGCTGATGCTAAAATTGCCCCATACTGCGTTACAAATCTCGCTAAGGCATCTGCATTATCGTCGCTTTGTGCCTTGTCTGGAACAATTTTAGCGATCAGCAGTGCCTATTTGCGAATGTTCAACACGCCCTANTATCGTCGCTTTGTGCCTTGTCTGGAGCAATTTTAGCGATCAGCAGTGCCTATTTGCGAATGTTCAACACGCCCTAATTAACTTACAGCAATATAAGAGATGGGTATGCTAAAAGTGTGAATAAGCTATGATCATTGGAAGAAGTACGGCCTGATATTTATAGCTTTAGTAAAATGCCAGTAATCTTTCAATTGAACCAACAGTCTATTAAAACGATTCTAGGAGCGAATATGAAAAACTTAACCAAAGCATTGATGACAGGTATTGTCATGGTAACGGTACTCGTCGGTTGCCAGTCGATGTCAAGTATGACAGCGCCCGCGACTGAAGAGCCAAACATTACTGGTACAGATGTGATCTAAAATAGTAGTACATACGCTTATTAAGACTGACGTTGTATCTACCGTTTTGATAAGTGATATCAGTCATCAGATGCGATAGTCGCACGATAAACACACTTCACTATTTAGTGGGGTGTTTTTGTATCAGCTGACATCTGCCAAGAGAAGGTTTAAATAAAACCTCATCAAGAAAAGTGACATTACCACTGGTAAATAGCGTCAATAGTAAATATCAGTAGTCAGTAGTATGTATGAGGCAAAAAATATCCGCTAAATACTTACTCAATTGATAATGACAGTCACTGGTGAGTCAAACACAATATCGCTACTGTCTGAAACAGTGAATAAGACAATTACCATAATAAATCAAAATTCTGAATGCGCTTGTTGGGTCTTGTGTCAAGTATGACCTTATGCTCGGCAAGGTTTTTGGATTCAATAAAAAAGGAATGTATATGAAAAATATGACTAAAGTGATGATGGCAGCTACCTTTTCAGTTAGTGCTCTTGCCGCTGGTTGCCAGACAACGGCTACCTTGCCTGCGCCAGTCGGTCAGCCCGTCACTGTAGAGGCATTACAAGCGCACAATTGGCAGTTGGTTGATGCCAAACGTAGCAACGGTGAACAGGTGTCTCAGCTGTTCTTTGATCCAGCCAAGCCGCTCACTTTGAGCTTTATGAATGATAACGGTAGAAACTACGTCGCATTTATGAATACCTGCAACAATATGAGCGCGGGCTACAGTGTCGTCAATGGTGATGTGCAGATCAAAAACGGCATCAGCACAATGATGGCCTGTCCTGAGCCGCAAGCCAGCTTTGACAAAGCGACCCTAGCAACGGTACAAGGCAAGTATAGCCTCAGCAAAAACGCCGAAAAAGTGCCAATCTTAACCATCAAAAATGACAATCAAGTGGCTTACTTTAAAGCCGTCTCTAAATAAGCCAGCGATGTATTAGAACGATATAAATACGCCGGTTAGATTTGATAAGGTCTCACTAATATGTGGGGCTTTTTTTCGTCCAAAGTTTGTCGAATTTTGCGCTACACTAGCGTAAAGCTGTTGTTATGTCTTATAGATTTCACTGGATACTATTTTATGTTTAAAACTATTATGTCAAAACCAACCACGAATAACATCATGATAAAAGGGGCGACGACGATCGCTATATTGGCGGCTCTCACTGGCTGTCAGACACTGCCGAGTGCTGAAATGAAAAAGCCGACCAGCACAGTGGATAGCAATCCACTGACCGCTGCTATGCCTGCCATTGATCGTCAAGGACACATTGCTTATGTGGAAGAGCAAGGGTCAGGGAGCGCAAAAGTATCGACACTCTATAGCATCCGTCCTGATGGCAGTGATCGTCAGCGCATTGATCAGATCACAGGTTATATCTATGCGCCAGCGTGGTCGGCTGATGGTCAACTGCTTGCTTATAGCAAACAAGCCTCGCGCGAGCATCCTAAAATATATATTTATGACCGTAGCAGCAAAACGCGCAATCTAGTCGTCAATGCTGAAGGCAGTAATATGTCAGCGTCATTTTCACCTGACGGTCAATATCTGCTCTATAGCTCAACGGTCGGTGGCAATGCTGATATTTATAAGATGCGCCTAAGTGATGGGACAACTGAGCAATTAACGACACTACCGAGCACTGAGGTACAGCCCAGCTATGCCGCTGACGGCAAAAGCTTTGTTTATACCAGTGACAAAGTCCGTGCTGGGCGCCCACGTATCTATCGCTATCACTTCGCGACTGGTAATGCTGTACCTGTGCCGACAAATGGTTATGTCGCCAGTCCTCAGCTCAGTGTAGATGGTCAGCGCATGGCTTATCTAAATGGTCGTAAGGCGGCTGTCATAACACTGGAGACTGGGCACGTGCTCAATCTGGCAGAGACTGGTCTCGATGAGCCGGCTCGTCTATCTCCTTCTGGCAAGTATGCAGTCTACCCAACGCGTCATTCAAAAATCAGTGGGCAAGTAGGCGGTCAAAGTTTAGGACGTCAAAAAGGTGGCGATTTGGTTATTCATTCGCTCTTAGGGAACACAAGTTACGCCATTAATAGCCAAAATGGTGGCGTCGTACGCTCACCGATATGGGGTCGTTAATAGCCACAGCTATATATTATGTAATGAAATGTATATATAATCACCTATAAAGAAACATAAGTCGATTCTAAAAATAGAAATATAACGGCATCAAGTCGAGCAATCGTCATTCATGTCATACCAAACTATGTAATTGGGTGATTAAAAACCAAAAATGGTCCAGAGCAAATCGCCCGTTTGCGAGAAGCAGAGCGTAAGGCTCAGTTAGAAACTCAGATGGAGGCGCAGCTCGCCTCACAAAAAATCCTCGCCGATAGTGTGATCAATAATGCCAAAGTCGTCAGCGATAGCATCGATAATGGCTTTGAGAAAAGCGTGAGCCAATTGCTACAAATATATAAGCATGATCATAAAGCCGAGGGCGAGTACCTCAAGCAAAACCAAGACGTGCAAAAAGCGCTGATGGTGCAGCTGGTCGATGCCGTGGAGCAATTGGCACACAATATGGCAGATAGCTTGTCTCGTAGCTTAGCCGAAAGCCTGATTAAAAATGATGACAGTAAAGCCGTAGAGAACGATGCGCCTGATATCCATGAGCAGACCACACTGATGGCCAATGCCTTCAAGCAAGCGCTGGCACCACTGACCATGCGCATGGATGAGAAGCTCGCGATTGATAGCAGCACTGATCAATCTGGTAAGCTGATCGTCAATAGCCTAAATAGGCTGAACAAAATATTTGACGAATATGAGTAATCGGTAAGGGTCATCATGGCACATAAAAAACAAAACCTACCGCAAAAAATCTGCCCCGTCTGCCAGCGCCCGTTTACATGGCGTAAAAAGTGGGAGAAGAATTGGGAGCAGGTGATTTATTGTTCTGAGAAGTGTCGGCGGGGGAAGGGTAAGTAGTAATAATCTTGAATCATAATGAGCTTAATTCTGATAACATGATATCATTTAAGGTTACATGTTTTTAAGTGAGCGCTTGATGAAAAAAATGAATTTTATTGACCTATTCGCAGGTGCTGGCGGGTTGTCAGAAGGTTTTGTAAAAGCAGGGTTTGAGCCAATTGCTCATGTTGAAATGGATGCTCATGCCTGCAAAACACTTGAAACTAGAAATTACTATTACTCCTTGAAAAAAGCTAATAAATTACAGGTATATTACGACTACCTACTAGGCAATATTTCGCACAAAGATTTATCAGAAAGTGTATTGAATAGACTTGATAATGTCATTAATGCTTCAATTGGTGACGACAATACAAGCATCTTCGATCGTATTGATGAATTAACTAAAGGTAGAGAAGTCGATTTAATCATTGGTGGCCCGCCTTGCCAAGCCTATTCTGTAGTCGGTAGGCATCGTATTAATAAGCTAGAAGCAGACGATCCAAGAAACTTACTATATCGACAGTACGCTCGTTTCCTCAAGAAGTACAATCCTAAAGTGTTTGTTTTCGAAAATGTTTTAGGAATATTAAGCGCAGAAGAAGGTAGGTATTTTAATAATATTAAAGTATATTTTAGGACATTAGGTTACGAGCTAGAGTCCAGAGTATTAAATACATCTGACTATGGTGTACTTCAGAACCGTAAGCGTGTAATTATTATTGGTTGGAAGAAGGGTAGTGATTTTTCTTATCCTGAACTTATAGCAGAATCAAACCCATATACTGTAGCCGATATCTTAGAAGATTTAGCGTATCTCAAGCCGGGCGATCAAAATAATATTACTAACTACGCTAGTGATACTAACGAATACCTTGAAAAATCAGCCATTCGTAATGGTGCGGATTTCGTTACTCAGCATGTGGCAAGAACACATAATGATAGAGATTTAGAAATTTATAAAATAGCTATTGATAAGTGGTTAAATGGTAAAGAGCGACTCAAATACGGTGATTTACCAGAACGGTTAAAAACACACAAAAACCAAAATTCATTTGTCGATCGTTTCAAAGTAGTTGATATAAATAGTTATAGTCATACTGTACTTGCGCATATCGCCAAAGATGGTCATTACTATATATATCCTAGTACAGAGCAAGTCCGATCACTCTCAGTAAGGGAAGCAGCTCGTATTCAGTCTTTTCCTGATGATTATTATTTTGAAGGTGGTAGAAGTGCTGCTTTTAAGCAGATTGGTAATGCTGTGCCGCCATTAATGGCTCTAAAAATAGCTGAAGAAATAAAGAGGGTTCTATGACTGCAAGTAGTATTAAGCCTGAAGACAAAACAGAAAAGCTCAAATTACAATTTGATCCCAATACAATTGAGCATTTAGGTATTTCATTATATTCAAAGCTTCCTAGTGTATTATCAGAGTTAATATCCAACTCTTGGGATGCAGACGCAGAAAATGTTTCCATTGATTTTATTGCAAATGATGATAGTAAAGAAATTATTTACTGTGATGATGGCAATGGTATGACTTTCGATGAGTTAAAAAATAAATATTTAGTTATTGGACGTAATAGAAGAAAGAAGGAAGACGCACAGAAAAGCGAGTTCAAAGATAGACCTGTTATTGGTAAAAAAGGGTTAGGGAAGCTATCAGTATTTGGTATTTGCAACGTTGTAGAAGTACGCTCTATACGAGATAATTTGAAAAATGAATTTCACATGGATCTGGATCAGATTAGACAGTGTACGAATGGTGACTATGAACCCGAAATTTTATCTTTAAATGAAGCGACTGAAGAAAAAAGTGGAACGATCATAACTCTTAAAGACATTAGAAGAAAATCTGATTTTGACTTGGAAGATATAGCTTTAAGCTTATCAAAGAAATTTCAGATTTTCCATGAGATGGCTGTAACATTATCTAAAAACTCTAATGATGATAGCTCTGTAGAAATCAATAATGAACTCAAGTTCCAAAGTTTTCAAAAAGAGTTTGAGTGGAGCTTCCCAGATGAGAAATATGATAAGGATTATGCTCAATGGAAAAATGTATCTGGGCATATATTTACTTTCGAAACCCCAGTTAAAGATCCTGACATGCGTGGTATTTATCTAACATCTCGAGGCAAAATCGTAAATTCAGCAGAATTTTATGGCGCTCGTGATAATGACCAGTTTCATAGTTATATTAGTGGATATTTAGACGTCAGTTTCATTGACGACTTTGACGAAGATGTTATCTCCACAGATAGACTTTCACTAAACTGGGAAAACGAAGAAACACGAGCATTACAAGATTACTTGCATAAAATTATAAAAAAAATTGGTAACGAATGGCGTAGTAAAAGAGCTGAAAAGAAAAAAGCTACTTTAAAAGCACATAATAATATTGATATCGATGAGTGGCAGGACAAGTTACCTACTTACGAGAGAGAGTTAAGTAATAAAATTATCAATCCTATTCTTGAAAACTCTGATATATCTACTGATGAGAGTGAGCAAATTGTCACAGGTGTAATGGGACAGTTCGAGAACGAAACTTTTAAACAATATGCGTCCCACATAGCTGATATATCTCAACCTGAAGAGATGCATAAATTTTTACAGTTAATGGATGAATGGAAGTCTATCGAAGCAAAAGAGATTCAAGGACTAGCTTATGCGCGAGTTGAAGTGATTAAGCAGTTTGAAGAGTATCTAGATACTGATACTAAAGAGGTTCCTACGCTACATACCTTTCTTAAGAAGTTTTCATGGCTTTTAGATCCTAGAATCCTTGAGTTTAGAGATGAAGTTAGATACTCAACGCTATTGAAAGAAAGCTATCCAGATGAGGAGTTGGAGGAAAAAGATAGAAGAATTGATTTTCTATGCTCTAGTGCATTAGGTGAAATACTTTATGTAATAGAGATTAAAAGAAGTAACTATAAAGTTGACCTGAAAGCCTTAGATCAAGCATATGAATATGGTGCATTTTTAACTGAAAAATTTGCTTCTATCAGTGGATTTAGTAAAGTTGTATGTTTTGTGGTTGGAGGTGAAAAGAGTGGTGAGAGAATATTCAGAAGAAAAGAGAATACTTATTTTCAATCTGGTGAAGTATTTGTTAAAACATATACTGAGCTATTGGAGCAGTCAAAAGAATATCATAAGGAGTTTCTAGAGGCATATGATAGACATAAACATTAACGTTTATAGTTATGCTAGAAGAGGCTCAGCGAATTTCATTTCTAAGCCTCTTTTTTATGAAGTGTAACCTATCCTTTTCTCAATAAATTTTATACTCTGACTATAGTCAATCCACTAGAAAATCGTTACAGCGTTAACCTCGCTTGAATTATGACGTATACATCTGAACTCGGTTGCCTTGTACCACTCTTAAATTGGATTAACTATATTATGCTCAATTTCTTTGCTTAGCTAATCTTACTTACATTCAAGTACTTAGAATCCACCCCTAAACAGTAAAACTTCTTACCCATCATCTCTCTTATCAAAAATATTCGCAACCAGCGCACCGCTAAAGTTATGCCACACACTAAATATCGCACTCGGTAAGGCAGCGACAGGATTGAAATAAGTCGCGGCAAGGGCAGCGCCCAGACCAGAGTTTTGCATGCCTACTTCTACCATAATGGCACGGCGCTGTCTCTCCGTAAATCCAGACAAGCGCGCGATCACATAGCCCAAGGTATAACCCAGCATATTGTGCAGAGCAACGACGATAAAGACGATCGCACCGCTATCTAAGATGGTCGCTTTGGACACCGCGACCACTGCCGCGATGATGATAGAGATGCCCAGCACCGAGACCATCGGCAGTATGGCGGTGACGAACTCGACCCTGTCACCGAGCAGCTTATGAAACACGATACCCAAGACGATGGGCACGATGACGATTTTGGTAATCGTCAGCATCATGTTTGCCAAGTCGATATCAATCAGCTGACCTGCGAACAGGTTGAGCAGCAGCGGCGTCAAAAAGGGCGCGAGCAGGGTAGATATGGAGGTAATCGCGACACTGAGTGCGACATCGCCCTTTGCCAAAAAGGTAATGACATTGCTCGATGTGCCACCAGGGCAGCAGCCGACCAAGATGACTCCGACCGCAATCAGCGGATCAAGGTGAAAGACCAGCGTGAGCAGATAGGCAATCAGCGGCATGAGGGTAAATTGCGCGAGCAGTCCAATCAGTACAGGCTTGGGGCGTTTGACAATCTCTAGAAAATCTTCGGTTTTGAGCGTCATACCCATGCCGAACATGATGATGCCAAGTATTGGCACAATCAAAAAAGCCAATGAGGCAAAAAATGTAGGAAACACAAAGCCTAACACAGCACTGACCAATGCCCAGATTGCAAAGGTTTTGCCAATCCAACTAGAAAGTAATGCAATCTGATTCATAGTCTGTCTCACAACGATAAAAGGGATAAAATAGACAATAATTTAACATGGTTATTGGCAGCGAATGATAAAAGTATTTTGTGATACGTGCAGCGATAAGTTTGCTGAGAGCAGACAGAAGAGGACACAATAAAAAGGCTTAATCATGTTAAATGAATAAGCCAAAAAATAGCGATAAATGATCTAGGCGTTAACTGATTTGTATGTTCTTACAAATTCGGATTTAACCACTTCTCAGCCGTCTTTATATCCCAATCTTTACGAGTGGCATAATCCTCCAACTGATCTCGGTCGATTTTTCCGACGTTGAAATACTCACTATCAGGATGCGAGTAATAAAAGCCACTGACCGAAGATGCCGGCCACATTGCATAGCTTTCCGTCAGTCTTGTACCGATAGCGTCCACTGTACCCAGCCAATCAAACAATTTGCCTTTTTCGGTATGCTCAGGGCAAGCCGGATAGCCAGGCGCTGGGCGGATGCCAACGTATTTTTCTTTAATCAGCTCATCATTGGTGAGGGTCTCATCAGCCTGATAGCCCCAGTAATCTTTACGAATGCGCTCGTGCAAATGCTCGGCAAAGGCTTCGGCTAAGCGGTCAGATAGTGCTTGTACCATAATGGCGTTATAATCGTCGCCTGCCGCTTTGTACTGCTCAGCGAGGTCTTCGGTGCCAACGATCGACACCGTAAAGCCGCCGATATAATCGTCAGAGTCCTCTAACGGCGATATAAAGTCGGCGAGGCTAAAGTTTGGCTTGCCGCTCGCTTTGTCTGATTGCTGGCGCAGATGCTCAAAGGTATGCGTAGGTCGGCCACCATCTGTAGGCGATTTGTCATAAACGCTAATCGTATCTGCGCCAGTGCGTTTGGCTGGAGCAATTTTGAACACGCCTTTAGCGATGATTAACTTTTCATCAATCATTTTTTGCATCAGGTTCTTGGCGTTATCGAACAGATCACGCGCCGCTTCACCAACGACCTCATCTTGCAAGATTTTTGGATACTTACCTGCCAGACCCCAAGAGATAAAGAACGGCGTCCAGTCGATATAAGGCAGCAGCTTATCGATAGGGTAGTCGTCCAATATCACCTGACCGAGCTGATTCGGTACAGGCGGTGTATAGTTGTCCCAATCGTATTGAAAACCACCCTCAATTGATTCAGCATAAGTCAGCTTCGCCGCTTTGGGTTGACGCTTCGCGAGACGCTCGCGCACTTTGATATACTCTTCGCGGGTTTCATCGATGAGACTTTGACGGTTGTCTTTGGAGAGCAGCTTGGTCACCACGCCGACCGAGCGCGAGGCGTCCGAGACGTAGATGACCGCATCGTTTTGATACTGCGGTTCGACTTTTACCGCGGTATGGGCTTTGGAGGTTGTTGCGCCGCCAATCATTAACGGCAGGTTCATACCGCGCTCTTGCATTTGCTTGGCGACATAGACCATCTCATCGAGACTCGGGGTAATCAGCCCTGACAGACCGATGATATCGACTTTTTCTCTGATAGCGGTATCGAGGATGGTCTCGCATGGTACCATCACGCCCAGATCGACGATATCATAGCCGTTACAGCCAAGTACCACGCCGACGATGTTTTTGCCGATATCATGGACGTCGCCCTTGACCGTTGCCATAAGAACTTTACCTTTGACTTCGCCTTCGACTTTTTCCGCTTCGATGTACGGGTTGAGCCAAGCGACCGATTGTTTCATGACGCGTGCCGACTTGACCACTTGCGGCAAAAACATTTTACCCGAGCCAAATAAGTCACCGACGATATTCATGCCATCCATCAAAGGCCCTTCGATAACGTCGAGTGGTTTGGGGTATTTCTCCCATGCTTCTTTGGTATCGGCTTCGATAAAGGTGGTGATACCTTTGACGAGTGCGTGGGCGATACGCTCTTCTACCGTACCCTCACGCCAGCTCATATCGACGGTGCTGTCTTTTTTCTTGCCGCCATCTTGGTAGTTTTCAGCGACCGTCATCAGACGCTCAGTCGCATCCTGACCAGTTTCGCCTTGATTGCGGTTGAGCATGACATCTTCGATGGCGTCACGTGCTTCCTTTGGAATATCATCGTACAGCTCAAGCATGGCTGGGTTGACGATACCCATGGTCAGGCCATTTTTGATCGCGTGAAATAGGAACACAGAGTTGATCGCTTCACGAATCGGATTACCACGGAAACTAAACGACACGTTGGACACACCGCCTGAGACCATCGCGTTCGGTAGGTTTTCCGTGATCCAGCGTGTGGCATTGATAAAGTCCGCGCCGTAGTTGTTGTGCTCGATGATACCCGTGGCGACCGCAAAGATATTGGGGTCAAAAATAATGTCCTCGCTAGGGAAGCCCACTTCGTTGACCAATACATCGTAGCTGCGTTTAGATATCTCGATTTTGCGCTTGTAGGTATCGGCTTGTCCGTCTTCATCGAATGCCATGACGATAATGGCAGCGCCGTAGCGCATACATAATTTGGCGCGCTCAACGAATTCAGCATGACCTTCTTTTAGCGAGATGGAGTTGACGACAGATTTACCTTGCGTACGCTTGAGGCCTTCTTCGATGATGTCCCATTTGGACGAGTCAATCATGAGGGGCACACGGCTGATATCTGGCTCGCCTGAGACGAGGTTGACGAAGTGAATCATGGCTTGCTTCGAGTCGAGCATGCCTTCGTCCATATTGATATCGACGATCTGCGCACCGCCCTCGACTTGATCGCGCGCGACATCGAGCGCCTCGGTATAGGCTTCGGTCTTGATCAAACGGAGGAATTTTTTGGAGCCTGTGACGTTGGTACGCTCACCGACATTGACGAACAAGCTATCAGGCGTGATATTAAATGGCTCAAGCCCTGAGAGTCGGCAGGCAGGCGCAATCTCTGGGATGGCGCGCGGCGGATAGTTCGCCACCATATTAGCGATTTGACGGATATGCTCAGGCGTCGTCCCGCAGCAGCCGCCAACGATATTTAGGATTCCTGCTTTGGCAAAGCCTTCGAGTAGGGCGGCGGTCTCTTCAGCGGTTTCGTCATATTCACCAAACTCATTGGGCAGCCCTGCGTTTGGATGCGCAGAGACATAGGTATCAGCAATGTTCGATAGCGTTTGGATGTGTGGACGCAGTGCATCCGCGCCAAGCGCACAGTTAAAGCCAATGGACAATGGCTTGGCATGGCGGATCGAGTTATAAAACGCCTCTGCCGTTTGACCAGATAATGTACGACCTGACGCATCAGTAATCGTACCAGAAATCATAATAGGCAGCTCAAAGCCAATATCATCAAACACACCCGTGATGGCAAATATCGCTGCCTTGGCATTGAGCGTATCAAAGATCGTCTCAATCAAAATAAGATCGACGCCGCCTTCTATCAAGCATAAGGTCGCTTCACGGTAGTTTAGGACCAACTCATCAAATGTAATGTTACGAAAGGCAGGGTCATTGACATCAGGTGATATCGAGCACGTGCGTGAGGTTGGGCCAACGACACCAGCGACAAACCGCGGCTTCTCAGGCGTCTTGGCGGTAAATTCATCAGCCGCCTCGCGCGCAATTTTAGCTGCTGTTTTATTCAGCTCGGGTACCAAGTACTGCATGTCATAGTCAGCCATCGACAGACGCGTACCGTTAAAGGTATTAGTCTCGATGATATCCGCACCAGCCAAAAGATGATCGTGATGAATATCTTTAATCATGTGCGGCTGGGTTAGCACCAGCAAATCATTATTGCCACGCACATCTTGGTCGATATCGGCAAAACGCTCACCACGATAATCTGATTCTTCTAGTTTATAGGTCTGAATTTGCGTACCCATTGCCCCATCTAACATCAAGATGCGTGATGCCATCTGCTCGGTGATACGGGTGCGCGCGGTGAGCTGCTGCTCCTTATAAGGAAATACAGCAGGCGGCGTCAATATAAAGTCATCAGCAGATGATGAATCAGAAGTAGTATCAGAGTGAGAACAGGTCGGTGAGGTCATCGTTTGAGTCATAGGTGCGCTGCTTATATCGTCAATATTATAAAAGGAAGGAATAACAAACCAATAGAGTACAAAGTCTTATAAAGGAAATCATCAAATTTGAATTATTTTAGCATGAAAAATATAGCACACATGGATACTGTTCATTCTACTTTTACCATAGACAAGCAGATACCTATTCATTGAACTGCTGAGCATAGCATTAAATTCTGTTTCACAAAGAATATGTGCACAAATGAATATCATTTCGTTTATGGATTACACAAAGCTTTGCTTATGCAAATGAAAGCCAACGCTTGTGCTTAAAAGTCCGACAGAGTTTACACCGGTACTACAAAAAGTTGCGTAAAGGCAGGTTGATAAAGGTTTTATACATGTTAATTTTATTTCAGGATAATTAGGTCTTTGTAAGTTTTTCTTATAAATCACTTATGGGCAAAAATTTATTATTGTTCTGTTGGTCTATCTAGATTTTGCTTATCAAGAAATAAGCGTTTAAATAGCACGAGCAACTGATATCAGAAGACAATCTAACCTGTAAGACAATAAGCAAATACATACTCAATCATTAAGGATAATGTTATGAAACTGACTAAAATTGCGACTATCGGCACGCTAGCTATCTCTATCGCTGGCTTAAGTGCTTGTAACAATATGATGCCAGCAAAAAGCGCAGATATGAAGCCGCCAATGCATAGCCAAACTATGGCAAAAATGAACGTGGTACAAGTTGCTCAAAGTAATTCTGATTTTTCAGTCTTAGTAGAAGCGGTACAAGCAGCAGGTCTAACGGGTATGCTCGCTGATCCTAACGCTCACTACACCATATTTGCCCCAACCAATGAGGCGTTTATGCAGGCAATGAAAGAGACTGGCATGACCAAAGCGCAACTGTTTGCTGATAAAGCAATGCTAAGAAAAGTACTAGGTTATCATGTCATCAGTGGTGATATGGCTATGTATGCCAAAGATGTCAAACCTGGCAATGTCATGACCGCAAGTAAAGACACGCTAATGGTGACGAATCAAGGTAAGTTGATGGACGAAAACGGCCGCACTGCCAATATCGTAAAAACAGATATCCCAGCGACCAATGGCGTTGTCCATGTCATCGATAGAGTGCTACTACCTAAATAAGCTTTAGCGAAATAACATCTACGTTTATGATGAAGCTTAAGTAAGCAGCCATTATTTTATGAATTTTTCATTAGATAACGGCTGTTTTAGTATTTAATTGGCATGATTTAGATATAAATAACGCCTATTTTAATGAGTGAGCATGACCAATAAGCGCGATCCTTCATACATCGCAATAACCGATATACAAGTGAACAATGGTATATACGTGATTGATACAGTGCTACTACTTAAGTAAGTATCAATTAAAAATTAAATCGTTAGAATTGAAACTATTGATATAGCGAATATCAGTTTACTTACAGCAAATTGTCTATAGCTAAAAAATGTCAATTATTGATATACGTATTAGCGTCAGCTATTCATGTAGTAAAGACAGTTATTCGCTAGACAAACCAGACATCCAATTATTAAAAAGGAATGACCCATGTTAAAGAAGAATTTATTATCGATCGCAGTAGTAACAGCAGCGATGTCATTAGCAGCATGTAACGATACTGAAACAGTCGCAGATCCAGCTGAGCCTGAAGTTACCACTGAAGAAGTGGTGGTTGAGCCAGTAGCAGAGACCGAAGCCGAGCCAATGGCAGACGACATGAATATGGAAGCGACACAAACCATCGCAGAAATCGCTGCAAACAACGACAATCTCACTATTCTGACAGCGGCACTAAAATCAGCGGGTCTTGACACCATGTTGATGGAAGACACCAAATACACTGTATTTGCGCCAACTGATGATGCATTCGCCCCTGTATTAGAAAAATTAGGCGTGACCAAAGACGAGCTATTGGCTAATAAAGACTTATTAAAAACCGTATTGCCTTATCACGTTGTTCCAATGGAAGTGAAAGCAGCTGATATCCCTTATGGTACCGATATCGAAACGGTGAACGGCAAAACCATCTCAATCAGCGAAGACAATGTTATTACTGATGCGGCTGGTAACACAGCCAACATCACAGGTACTGATATCATGGCAAGCAACGGCGTGATTCATACAATCGACACAGTATTGATGCCTGAGTAAGATTAATATTTAGTTAAGTCACTCTGAGACTTAACAAGAGTAAAAGAGCCTGGCTATAATGCTGGGCTTTTTTGTGTCTATAAGATGGTGGCGCGTAGCAGCGGTATCTTAAAAATCTGTGTTATTTATTTGCAATAAAAAAGCCCGAGACCATTGTCTCGGGCTTTTAGGAAGACTGAATAAGATTGAGCAGTAGCTACGTTAGCGCATATTATCTATATTACTTACGTAGTGGGTCTACATTCGTTCTTTTTTGGTCTGCTAGATGACGCTCTTCCCAATAAGGTGCGTTTTTGATACCGAATTTTGCAGGATCAAAACTATAGCGTGCCACACCAGCTTTACGTTGTGCTTCGTAGTCTTTAAGCATGGTAAGCGTTGGACGAGCCACGATAAAGATAACAAGGATACCAACAATGTTGAGCCAAGCCATAAGACCAACACCGATATCGCCGATGGCCCAGATATAACCAGCTGAGTTAAGACCACCATAAGCAACCATCGCCATGATCAATACTTTAACGAGGAATAGACCAGTTTTGTTTGCGTTACGACCAAGGAAGCGTGTCAAGTAAGCGACGTTTACTTCAGCGATGTAGTAATACGCTAGGATTGTGGTAAAGGCAAAGAAGAATACAGCAATTGCGATAAAGGCATTACCAAACGTACCGTATACCGATTCCATTGCCATCTGCGTAAACGCAGGCGCATTGATTTCAGTAGCAGCAGCAACGTTCTGAACGATGAACTGACCATCTGGTAGTGTACCTTGGATGTTGTACATGCCAGTAGATAAGATCATGAATGCAGTCGCAGAACAAACCAACAATGTATCAACATATACTGAGAATGCCTGAACAAGACCTTGCTGTGATGGATGCTCAACTTCAGCAGCTGCGGCAGCGTGAGGACCTGTACCCTGACCGGCTTCGTTAGAGTAAATACCACGCTTAACACCCCAACCGATTGCTGCACCGAAACCTGCTTGTGCAGTGAATGCATCGCCAATGATCATGCCAAACACATCTGGAATCAGGCTGAAGTTGCTGAACATGATGATTAAGGCGAGGACGATGTAACCAAGTGCCATAAATGGAACGGCAAACTCAGTAAAGGTTGCAATACGCTTAATACCACCGAAAATGATGACACCTAGTACGACTAAGATAATGGCCAAGCCAACCAAGCGCATAGAGCCGACTTCTAGGCCTGCAACGTTCATGATCGTACCTTCGCCCATTAATTGTGCGAATGCACTGATAACACCGTTGGCCTGTACGCCAGGTAAGAACATACCGCATGATAAAATAGAAGCGATGGCGAAGAGGATGCCGTACCATTTTTGACCAAGCGCACGCTCAAAGTAATAAGCAGGGCCACCGCGATATTCGCCAGTTACCACATCTTTTTCTTTGTAAATCTGTGCAAGGGTAGACTCGACATAGGCAGTAGACGCGCCTAAGAACGCCACGATCCACATCCAAAATACAGCACCTGGACCACCGAAGCCGATAGCAGCAGCTACCCCAGCGATGTTACCCATACCCACACGTCCTGCGAGGGAAACGGCTAGTGCCTGAAATGACGAAATACCATCAGTACTGGACTTACCAGTGAATAGTAGTTTGATCATTTCGCCGAATAGACGTACTTGTACGAAGCGCGTCATGATGGAATAGAACAGACCAGCGCCCAAGCACAGATAGATCAGTGCTGGGCTCCAGATAATTCCGTTTACTAAGTTAACTAAACCTTCCATATGTATATTCCTAGTACTGTCTCAAGGTGGCTCTGTATGCTAGGAGTAAATTAACTGGTTAACTTACTTATTTAAGTTAAGCAGTTAAATTATCTGCATCGACTCATATCTATATTAGTTAAGTCTCATACGTGCTTAGCCACCAAGAATGGACTGTAGTTGTCTGTATTTATCCGCTTGGCTTATCATTGATAAAAACTACTGAGATAGCGTTTATCATTGATAGCATTAATATCAGCTGAGTTTGTGATTGTTCTACAGCCTCAATTATTGCAGTCCCTTATCACCAAGTCGTAAGCAAGATGCGTTATAAGTGAACCCACGGATAAAACAGGCGGTTATATAATTAAATGCGCATCACAATGATGACACCCAATTGCTATGAGCCGTCCCGATTGGCTACACTGCTGGTAGGGCGAATTGATGGTATTAGTGGAGTATTCATAAGTTGAATAATGTCTTTTTTACACATCTATCAACTCGCTAATACGTATCAAACTATAAGTCCACTACCAAATGTATTCAAACCGTACGGCTACGTAACTGCAATTTGCCATATTTTTGTCCTAATTACTAGAAATTTCTTTGTGTATGGACGGATGAGTTTTATTTTTGGACCATCGATTTATGCATCATTAGCCTTAATAAAGAAGCGAATTTATGAGCTGGCAATCCATTTAATAAACTTTAATCTATCTAAATAGTAATAGCACTACATAAAGGTATAACCAAAAAAATGACACCCAGTTGTTGCGGTTGTGTTTTGGTAACGGTCAATTGTAAAAGCATCATGATAGCGTCATTATGAGCAGTATATCTTGTAGCTTATAAGATTGAGCAATATGCATGAGTGGTTTTTCATGTTGTGTCTGTAGATATAAAAGCTACAAGCACGTGCCTTTATACAAAATATAGAACGCATATGACCGTTAGATGATTGTGAAGGCATAAGCGCAAAAAAATTATTAAAAAACGTGTTACCAGATATTTGTTATTTATCATTATTAGGAGAAACAACGATGACGCGTAAATCTATTATGAAGCCGATGTTGCTAGCAGCACTATTGACGACGTCTACTGTCGGTCTGAGCGGCTGTGGTTATAACAATCTTCAGGCGCAAGATGAGCAAGTAACGGCTTCGTGGTCAGAAGTGGTCAACCAATATCAGCGCCGTTCTGATTTGGTGCCAAACTTAGTCAAGGTCGTACAGCAGTATGCAACGCAAGAGCAAGAGGTCTTTACTCAAGTGGCGGAAGCGCGCTCGCGTGCGGGCGGTATCACGGTGACGCCTGAAGTGCTCAATGACCCAGAAGCGATGGAACGCTATGCCGCTGCACAAGATCAGATGACAGGGGCGCTATCACGTTTGATGGCCGTGTCTGAGCGTTACCCTGAGCTCAAGTCAGATGCACTGTTCCAAGATCTGCAAGCGCAGCTAGAAGGGACTGAGAATCGCATCACGGTTGCTCGTAACCGCTATATTCAAGAAGTGCAGGGTTACAATACCACCGTGCGCCAGTTCCCAACCAATATCACCGCAAAAGTATTTGGCATGGACACCAAGCCAAACTTTAGCGTCGCTAATGAGAATGCCATCTCGACAGCGCCTAGTGTTGATTTTGGTGACTCTGCCCAAGCAGAGTAGAGCACAATTGATATATAAGAATAGAGCGGTTTCTGCCGCTTTATTTATTTGACTGATGACGTAATGACGATTGGTTGATGTCTCGTAACTTGTAAAAATGTCATTTGAGGTGGTATAGATTAGATGAATAATTCAAAAGCAATCTTATCAGCGTTACTGTTGGTACTTAGTGTCAGTGGTGTATCGGTGTCACATGCTGCGCCCGGTGACGATGTTGGCACGGCTGTAGCGACAGATAGCCCCTCAAATCTGCAAAATCGTAGTGTTGAAGACTTGGTGGCTATTGCCAAAGCAGGAGAGTCCAATGAGGCGATCAATGATGCGGTATTAAATAATGATGCCATCAATGGCGCGGTGCTTGGCAACGATGCCATTAACCAAAGTGCGGCAAATGGTGAGGCAGCCGCCAGCGCGCAAACGCCAGATCAGCCACCAGTACGCTCAAGTGCCGAGAGCGTCGATGCTGACAAACTCATACTGAATGAACCAGTCGTTGATCAGGCCAATATCTTAAATCCACAAGAGAAGCAGCGTCTAGAGGCTCAGCTAAGAAATATTTATCAGCAGGGTTTGGCACAAGCAGCAGTGGTCATCGTACCAACAACCAATGGTTTGCCTATATTTGACTATGCTTTACAGGTTGCAGAAAAATGGCAATTGGGCGACAAAGATATCGACGATGGTCTGCTCATCGTCGTAGCAGTCAATGACCGTGACATGTATATCCTCACAGGCTATGGGTTAGAGGGGGTATTGCCAGATGCGGCGGTCAATCGTATTATCCGTGAGGACATCACACCATTATTTAAGCAAAACAACTATGGCGCTGGGATACTGGCAGGCGTGGATGCGCTCAAAGCTCGTCTCACTGCCGATCCTGAGGTCTTGGCACGTGCTGATGCCCAAGCTGCTGAGCGTAGTGCTGAGCAAGGCTCAGATGAGCTACCGTCACCTATTTTCTTATTTATCATGGCCATGATATTTGGTAGCTTTATTACCAATATTTTGGGCCGAGTATTTGGCTCTATCGTTACTGCAGGGGGCTTTTTCGCCGGTTCATTAGCGCTTGGCGGCGGCTTTTTTATGACATTGATCATGGCGATATTTATATGGATGTTTTTGATTTCCCGTGGCGGCGGTGGTGGCAAAGGCGGCGGCGGTAAAGGTGGGCGTAGAGGCGGTATGATTTTCTTGCCAGGTATGGGCGGCGGAAGTGGTGGCGGCTTTGGCGGTGGTGGCTTCGGTGGCGGCGGCTTTGGTGGTGGTGGCGGCGGTTTTGGTGGTGGCGGTGCTGGTGGCTCGTGGTAAGTGTCTATTTATTAAAAGCTTAGAGTCTTAATAAGAACGTTTGCAACTATCCAAACACCAGTAATCATCAACAATGACGTATTTTAGGAAATAACATAATGGCAGAGAACCATGCTTCAACTTCTAGCTTTGCTCGATGGTGGCGTCAGGTCTTGTTTGTCCCTTTGCTGCATAGCAAGTGGCTGACAGCAGAAGCCAAAGCACGCCTGACAGATGAGGTGACACGCGCTGAGCGTGGGCATCGCGGTGAGGTGTTTTTGATTGTCGAAAACCATTTACCGATTCAAGACGCTTATCATATGGATTGCCGCGAGCGAGCAATTGATCTGTTTAGTGAATATCGAGTTTGGGATACCGAAGAGAACACAGGCGTTCTCATCTATGTCAATATCTGCGAGCATCAGTTAGAGATTGTGGCGGATCGCGGTATCAGCACTCATGTAAGCCCAACGGTTTGGCACGCCATGTGTGAAAAGGCCGTATCAGGTATCAGCAACAAGAAGACAGAAGAGAGCTTGGCTGAATTGTTGGATGAAGTGGGACAAGTGCTGCGCCAGTACTATCAGCTTGAGCACAATCCAGCAGGCAATGAGCTGTCTGATACCGTGGTATTTTTAAAATAGTAATACGGCATCTTGAAGCGCATTATTGATAGAGTCGAAGGTGACTGTTCTCGTCTCTAGGGTTTTGATGCTAAAATATCGCACGCAAAATGTTCGTACCCTTTAAAGACGGTACAAATATATAAATTGTCTACAGCTCGTCTCGATAATACCATTATTGGAATACTATGATTGATTTAATACAGAAACTACCAAAAGCGGAACTTCATTTACATATCGAAGGGTCATTAGAGCCTGAGCTGATGTTTAGACTGGCAAAAAAGAACAACGTAGAGATCCCTTATGACAGCGTAGAAGACGTGCGCGCCGCCTACAACTTTAATAATCTGCAAAGTTTTTTAGATATCTACTATGCTGGCGCAAATGTCTTACTTACCCAAGACGACTTTTATGATTTGACGTGGGAATATATTCTTAAGTGTGTTGAAGACAATGTCATCCACACAGAAATATTCTTCGACCCGCAGACGCATACCGAACGCGGCGTGGCTTTTGAAGCGGTCATCACAGGTATCAAAGAAGCACTAGCAGATGCCAAAGAAAAGTACGGCATCACATCTTGTATCATCATGTGTTTTTTACGCCATTTATCACAAGAAGCAGCGTTTGAAACATTAGAGCAAGCGCTGGCATTTAAAGATGACATCATCGGTGTCGGTCTGGACTCATCAGAGCTTGGTAACCCACCATCGAAGTTCAAAGAAGTCTTTCAAAAAGCCAAAGAAGCAGGCTTTAAACTGGTCGCTCATGCAGGCGAAGAAGCGGACTTTTCATATATCTACGAAGCGCTAGACTTATTGAATATCAATCGAATCGATCATGGTGTGCAGTCTATAAAAAGCCCAGAGCTGATGCAGAGACTCAAAGACGAGCAAATGCCACTAACCGTTTGCCCGAACTCAAATATCGAACTGCGAGTTTTTGATAATTACAAAGAGCATAATATCAAAGCGCTTTTGGATTATGGTCTAAATATCAGCGTCAATTCAGATGATCCTGCCTATTTCAAAGGTTACGTGAATCAAAACTTTGTTAATTTGCATGAGAATCTACCGATAACAGAAGAGGATGTTATTACGTTAGTAAAAAACTCATTTAGATCGGCATTTATCAGCGACGAGCTAAAAGAAGATTACTTGGCGAAAGTGGACGCGGTATTGCAATAGATATTGATTGGCTATTAGTATAGTAAAGGCTTAACGGTTGATAGCAATCGTTAAGCCTTTTTTATTGTTTATCAGGTAATGACATTAAGCAGTCGCAGTTATAACGCAGTAATCTCTTCTATAAGTAACGGCAAAATCACTCCAGCTTTTTCTATTAGCGTGATATCGACGATGGTATTCGGTGTTGGGTCAGGGTTTATCTCGATAACTTGCGCACCATTTTGCTTGGCTAGCTGTGAGAGTCCGGCCGCAGGGTAGACCAAGCTTGAGGTACCGATACTGATAAACACATCACAGTTAGCCGCAGCCTCTTCGGCAGTCTGCCATGCTTGTACAGGTAGTGCTTCGCCAAACCACACAATATCTGGTCTGATGTAACCGTCGCAATGCGGACAAGTAATCAGCTTATCATCAAAACGTATCGTATCTTGCTTAATATAGGCGGCTCTTGATTGTTCTAGATAAGGTATCTCACACTGACCACAGCGATCATGCCACAGATGACCGTGCAAATGAGTTACTGCGCTTCCAGCCTGCTCATGTAAGTCATCGACATTCTGCGTGATAAGTGTGACTTGCTGCTCGGAGGTTTGCGCATGATACTGCCACTGAGCCAATGCATGATGGGCTGGATTTGGTACTTTATCAGCCACCAACTGCCTGCGCCACTGATACCACGACCATACAAGCTTTGGATCACGAGCGAATGCTTCAGGAGTGGCCAAATCCTCGACGCCGTAGTTTTCCCACAAGCCCGTTTGCTTATCTCGGAACGTCGGAATACCACTTTCGGCTGAAATGCCTGCCCCTGTCAAAATGCAAATGCGCTCTTTCGATGCCAACAATGTTGCCGCAAGTTTTACTTCTGCTATTACCGCTGGTGATAATTCTGCTAACATGAGCCAACCTTTGTTAGTAATGGATATTTTTACTTATGATAGACGGAATTTGGTGGCTTGTCATATTAATCGCCATCATCATGGCCTTATGGTTGGTAGCGAAATCGCGCGGGGCAAAAGCAGGCGAAAAGCACGGTAGTGCCAAGTCAAAAAATACAGTACCGAATGATGCCCTGCAAAAAACATCCGCATTATTAAAGCAGTATTTTCCTGCTTATCGAGTCACTCGTAAGGCAAAACACTTGCTCATCAGCCAACAAGGCAAAAAAATCGCGATGATTACCATTGATAAAAAAATTGCTGAAGGTCAGCGTCGTTTGGGTGAAATACCCGTGATTAATTATCACCGTGTGCCCAGCCGTGCTCAATTGACTGCCAACTTACAAGATGCGGAGTGATTTATATAGATGAGAGCGCTAGATGTATGCGCACACAGAAAGACTGCCAACATTTTGATATATAGGTTTGATGAGTATGAGCAGTTTAAGATAGCACTAAGGAAGGGTAGAGCGAGGTTGTAAGCATCGTAATTGGTGCGCCCGGCGGGAATCGAACCCACGACCCTCGGCTTCGGAAACCGATACTCTATCCAACTGAGCTACGAGCGCATATGATAACGATATGTCTGAATGTCACGCTTAGATGCGCATGATAACCAGCATAAGATGCCTAGAAATAAAGACCGCTTAGTCTAACAAATAAAACGCATAAAGCCAATAAATGACAGTCGTGATTGAGGTTTTTTAAGAAAAAACAGCCAAGTCATTAAACAAGCATGGCAATTTACCTGCCTTTTCCCTTATAATGTTGGGGAAAATTCATATTTATAATCACCGATTGCAAGTGCGCTGGCACGCGGGATGGCTGTCTGCTATTGAGGACTTAGAGGTCGTCAAAGGAGGACAGACAGAATGTCTGCGCTGTGCTAGTCCTTGTATACGTAATAAGAGAACGTGACGAATGAGAAAAGTAGTTATGTTATCGGCAGCTGCCATTCTAGGAATCGCTAGTATCGCGGTGAGCCAAGCTGAAGATATTGTCGACACGCCTGTAACTGTGACTGACGTCGCAGAAGGCCAAGAAGTCGTAGAAGAGGCGCCTCAAACGCTAGGTGGTGAGCCCCAAGCTGCTGCAGACACAACAGATGGCGCTGCACCTGCTGATGGTGCCGCTCCAGCAGAAGGTGAAGAGACCGCCGCTGCAGCGCCTGAAGCTGACGAAGAGCCGATTCCGCAAGATACGCCGCAAGTACAAAAGCTGATTGCTTTGTATCCTAATCTGATTGCGCGTATTCAACCTGTTGCAACTGTATGTTTTGAAGACGATGAAGTGTGTGACGTAACAGCACGCTCATCTGGCCCATCTGCTGGTGACGGTCCTCGTGATGGTAAAGCAGTATACAATGCGGTATGCCATACTTGTCACGCCGCTGGTTTGTTAGGTTCACCTATCTTTGGTGATGCTGGCGCTTGGGGACCACGTATCGCGAAAGGTAAAGATACGCTATATACCCATGCTATCAACGGTTTCAATGCGATGCCTGCTAAAGGCGGCGCGGACATCCCTGATGAAGAAGTCCAAAACGCTGTAGACTATATGGTTGCAGAAGCAAGCTAATTTTTGCTAACGGCTTTGCTGGCTCTTACAACAGTTATTGATAAAGCGCCTATTTCAGTAATGAGATAGGCGCTTTTTTATAATAAGTATTATTAATACGGTACTTCAAATATAAAGCAGTTGAAATTTGCGATTAGCAGCCTCATTTTATGAGATTACACCGTGTCTTCTAGATAGTAGAGCGTGTTGAACATTTTTATATGGCCTCGGTCAGTATGATAATGACAGTCGAATGTTCAACACGGCCTATTATTCTAAAATCGTGTTTTATACAAATTGATAAAAAATAAGAGGTCTTCATGTCTGATGTACCAGCACTTTCTATCCAAGGCTTATCCAAAACCTATGACAATGGGTTTTCGGCGTTAAAAGGGGTTGATTTAACCGTACCACAAGGTGGGTTCTTTGCACTGCTTGGCCCAAATGGCGCAGGTAAGTCTACCATGATTGGCATTATCAGTTCACTATTTAAGCCAACAACGGGTAGTGTCCATATTTTTGGGACAGATTTATTAGAGAACCCTTCGATTGCCAAACAGTACCTTGGCGTAGTACCGCAAGAATTTAATTTCAACATGTTTGAGAAAGTCGAAGATATCTTGATTACGCAAGCAGGTTACTTTGGTATTCCAGCAAAAGAAGCCAAACCACGCGCAAAAAGACTGCTGACAGCACTGGGGCTTTGGGATAAGCGTGACAGCAAATCACGTGATTTATCTGGCGGTATGAAACGCCGTCTGATGATCGCGCGCGCCTTGATTCATAAACCAAAATTACTGATTCTCGATGAGCCCACAGCGGGTGTCGATATTGAGCTGCGCCGCTCGATGTGGGAGTTTATGCAGCAGATCAATATCGAAGAAAACACCACGATTATATTGACCACCCATTATCTCGAAGAAGCCGAGCAGTTGTGTAAACGTATTGCGATCTTGGATCACGGTGAGATTCGTATCAATACAGAAATGAAAGATTTATTGGCGCAGTTGTCAGTAGAGACGTTTGTCTTTGATCTAGAGACGCCGCTCAATGAGCAATTGGCTCTGACTGGAGTGACAGACATCTCCCAGCCAGATAAGCAGACGCTAGAAGTCACCCTGACAGAAGGCGAGTCATTAAATGGTGTCTTTGATCAGTTATCCGATAAAGGCATCAAAGTCGGCAGTATGCGTAATAAAGCCAACCGTCTAGAAGAGTTGTTTATGCGCTTGGTTGACAAAAATATTGAAAGTGCAAACAGCATGAAGGAGGCGGGATTATGAGTCAGGAACTAATCGATCATAATAAAACGATGTCACTGAGTAAAAAGTGGATTGCGTTTCGTACTATTTGGTTCAAAGAAGTGCGCCGTATTCTGCGTATTTGGCCGCAGACGCTCTTACCGCCAGTGATTACGATGAGCTTGTACTTTGTCATTTTTGGTAAGATGATTGGCTCGCGCGTGGGTGAGATGGGCGGCGTGCCCTACATGCAGTTCATCGTACCAGGTTTGATCATGATGTCGATCATTACCAACAGTTACTCGAACGTGGTCTCAAGCTTCTTTAGTGCCAAATTCACGTCTAGTATCGAGGAGCTGCTCGTTTCACCCGTCTCCAAGCATGCAATTTTGATGGGTTATATCAGCGGTGGTATCTTCCGTGGACTGGCTATCGGGGTGATTGTCTCGATTGTCGCGTTATTCTTTACTGACCTCGGTATCGAGCATTTATTTGTCACTGTATTTACGGTACTTGGCACGTCTATTTTGTTCTCACTAGGCGGTTTTATCAATGCGGTGTTTGCGCGATCATTTGATGATATCTCTATCATTCCAAGCTTTGTATTGACCCCGCTGACCTATCTTGGCGGCGTGTTCTATTCGATGGAAAATTTATCACCATTTTGGCAAAACATCTCGCTATTAAACCCTATCGTCTATATGGTCAACTCTTTCCGTTACGGTATTCTTGGCTATTCTGATGTCAACGTTTGGTATTCGATGGCAGCGATTTTTGTATTTTGTGCAATATTTTATACCATTGCTTATCGCTTGCTCAGTAACGGTTCGCGCGTGCGCTTGTGATGGTCAGCGTGTGAAGCGATAGCGATGCCCAAAGCGCTGTCGGTTGAGCAGTTAGGGTTTAACGATTAAATAGTAGGAAAGTAAATGAGTATTCATGGTATTTTAGGAGAACAAACCACCGATTATCCGACTGAGTATAGCCCAGAGACGCTATATCCTATTGCACGTAGTATGGGACGTGATGTGATTGGTTGGCACGCTGACAAACTAACGGTCGGCGTAGATTGGTGGCAGGCATTCGAGATCTCTTGGTTAAATCTACAAGGTATTTCGCAAGTGGCGATGGCGCGGTTTAGTATTCCTGCCAGCTCGCCCTTTATCGTAGAGTCAAAATCGCTCAAGCTATATTTGAACAGTATCAATTTTACTGAGTTCGCCAGTTGGAATGACGTTCAAGCGTTGATCGCTAAAGACCTGTCAGCCTGTTTGCAAGCGGAAGTACAGGTAGAACTATTTGCGCTGAATGATGCAGCAAGCCTGCTAATAGCCCAGCCAACAGGTATTTGTATTGATGACGCATTGGCAGGTAGCACGGGAAAAATCGAGTTAACTGAGCATCCGGATGCATCACTGTTGAGTAATGATGTAACAGAAGCGAGCAGTGAACGTGTGGCAAATAACAGCAATCAGCCTTATGTTTTTTATTCTAATCTGCTGCGTAGTAATTGCCCTGTGACCAATCAGCCAGATTGGGGCACACTAGCCGTGTCGATAATGACTGACAAGACTTTTAACAACGCAAATATGCTACGTTATATATTAAGTTTTCGTCAGCATAACGGCTTTCATGAGCAGTGTGTTGAGCAGATATTTGCAGATTTGAGCGAGCATTATGAGCCAAGTGAGTTGATGGTACGCGCATGGTATACACGCCGCGGCGGTATCGATATAAATCCTTGCCGTGTTAGCGATATGGCACTATTGCCTGCGCCGAGTCGCCTGATTCGCCAATAATTTATAAGTCGTACAAAAAAGCGCCTATCTCATTTAATGGGATAGGCGCTTTTCTTGTGTCTCAAATCAAACATATCTGACGTTCAATTTACTGACGCTGTATGCTTGGACTACGATTTATTCACAGCCAAGTTTTGCCAGTAGCTCGTCACGGCTAAGCAACTCTTTTTCACCGTCACGACGATTGACATATTCGTATTTGTCTTCAGCGATGTTACGATCAGACACGACGATACGGTGTGGAATACCAATCAATTCTAAATCAGCAAACTTCACTCCTGGGCGTTCGTTACGATCGTCCAGTAGGATATTGACACCTTTGGCCTTTAGCGTCTCATAAAGCTCAGTGGCAGTCTGCATGACCGTCTCTTCTTTTGACTTCATCGGTACGATAGCCACTTCAAAAGGCGCAAGTGAGTCTTTTACATCAGGCGTTTGTGGCCACATGATACCGTTATCATCGTGGTTTTGCTCGATGGCAGCCGCGATGATGCGGCTGACGCCGATACCATAGCAGCCCATCATCAAGGTTACAGGCTTGCCAGCTTCGCCTGAGACGCTGCAGCCAAGTGCTTGTGAGTACTTATCACCCAACTGGAAGATATGACCAACTTCGATACCGCGTTTGATTTGTAGGGTTCCCTGACCATCAGGTGAGGCGTCGCCTTCGAGTACGTTGCGGATATCAACGATGCGTGTGATGTGCGCGTCACGATCCCAATTGACTCCGGTTGCGTGTTTGTTGACTTCGTTGGCACCAGCGACAAAGTCAGAGAGAATAGCCGCTGCGCGATCGACGAACACAGGGATATCTAGATCGACACCGATATAGCCTTTGAGCAGTCCTGCGGCTTTTAGCTCCTCTTCGCTCGCCATAGTCAGCGGCGTGTTTACTTCTTCGATTTTTTCCGCTTTGATGTCGTTGAGCGTATGATCGCCGCGCAGTACCAGCGCAACCAACTGCTCTTCGCCTTCTGGCGTATGACCTTTGACAATCAAGGTTTTCACGGTGGTGGCAAGTGGAATGTCTAAATGCTCAGCAACTGCTTCGCAGGTTGGCATATTAACGGTATCAACGTTGGTCAGTTCTTGAGTCGCAGGCTGACGCTCGCCTGTGCTGATGGCTTCAGCAAGCTCAATATTGGCTGCGTAGTCAGAGATGGTTGAGAAGGCAATGTCATCTTCGCCACTGTCTGCCAAAACATGAAACTCATGTGAGGCAAAGCCGCCGATAGAGCCTGAATCCGCTTGTACCGCGCGAAAGTCAAAACCCAAACGGCTAAAGATACGAGTATAGGCGTCGTACATATCTCGATAAGTCTCAGCAAGTGAGGCTTGATCGATATGAAACGAGTAAGCATCTTTCATGGTAAATTCGCGTGCGCGCATCACACCAAAGCGTGGACGAATCTCGTCACGGAATTTGCTTTGAATCTGAAAGAAAGTAATCGGTAGTTGCTTATAACTACGTAGCTCGCCTTTTGCCAGATTGGTGATGACTTCTTCATGCGTTGGACCCAGCACAAAGTCACGATCATGACGGTCTTTGAAACGCAGTAGCTCAGGGCCGTAGTCTTCAAAGCGTCCGCTGGTCTGCCATAGCTCAGCAGGCTGCGTCATCGGCATCAGCAACTCTTGTGCGCCGATGTTTTGCATCTCTTCACGAACGATGCGCTCAACCTTTTGCAAAATACGCAGACCCATGGGCAACCAAATATACAATCCAGAAGCGATCTTGCGGATAAGACCAGCACGCACCATCAATTGGCTTGAGGCGATGTCGGCATCACTTGGGGTTTCTTTTAGTGTGGCAAATAAAAATTGACTGGCTTTCATAAATAAAGCGTAACCTTATCAACGATAAAAAAATAAGAAATAGTAGGATGTTGAGCGTATGGCTAATCGTTTCATTGCCGCCGCAAGCTTACCTTTATCACTTAGCAATATTCTAGGGTATTTCCTAGTTACTCACATGCTGGTATAAAAAAGCACATCAGTAAGAACCGCTCTTATAAGAGTAAACAAGAGAGGCAAATTTGATTTGAGGTATGAATATGCCGAAATGCAAGATATTCAGGGCAAGAGCCTGATAATGCTAAAAGACTGACATTTTATACATACAATCTGACTATGTTAGGTAAAGTTCGCCTAAGACGCAATGACTTTTTATATTTTCAGACCGAACGTTATACAAAGGCTGAGATGAGGCTCAAATAATTGACTTGTTTATAAGCTTTTAAGCCAAAGGTAATGTATGTTTTGGAGATTGCCTGATTTATGTATTATGTAGAAGATTGGTAGCCACTACTTGAATTTACTGCACAATAGTCGCATTTACAGGTTAAGTATTTGTTTTAATTATATAAAACCGTTGGTCATCTGAAAAACGATGCACTCTTATAACGATGCACCTTTATAAAGGTAACTTCTATGAGTACTCCTGATATGAACAATACCAATGGCACCCACAAGCCAGCGAAGCAGCCTATTGCCATGATGTCTTGGGTAATATTACTCATTGGCTTAGCAGCCATCGTTTTTGCTATTTATAGCGCGCAAAAAATCACAGAAGAAGAACCGATAGAAACCATTACTCGAGAAGGCGTGGTCACGCAAATCCAGCAATTAAACAGACTCCATACCGTCGCGTTTAGTGTTGATACGGTGATTACGAGTGAGCGTCCAGGGAGTTGGATGAAGTTGTGGCAAGATGAACAAAAAGCGCTGTTCATCGCTCATGGCCGCGTCGAAGCAGGGGTTGATCTGAGTGCTTTGACGCCTGAGATGGTGCAGGTCATTCAGCCTACTCAGACTATAACTGGTGCAGAGGATGAGCAAGCAGCGAATAATGCACCTGCCTCAGCCATGCCACAAATCAATATTACCTTACCACCTACAGAGATATTTTCAGTATATTTAGATGATATCGAGATTTATGACTGGCAGACAGGCGCTTTTGGCATGATGCAAGTTGATCCTAAGATATTGGCGCAAGCACAAATCATGGCAAAAAAAGAAGTGCTAGAGCGTGCCTGCCGAGGAGATGTCATGAACATGGCGCTGCAAAATGCTCAAACGCAATTGCAGCAGCTGTTTGCTTTAACGGGTGCTGTCGTGACGGTCAACACGCAGGGTGCAGGCGCATGCCAGTTGCCAGCAGTCACTAATAGCTAGTTTACTCTTTTTTAAATTCAGCAATGGCGAGCTTACGTGCTGATTTATGTTCGACCATTGGCGCAGGGTAGTCAGCATTTGCAAAGTCTCCACCCTTCGCCAGTGCTTTACGCATTTTATCCTCACTATGCAAAGTGCTCGCGGGGATGTCTTTTAGTTCTGGTAGCCACGTTTTGATAAATATCGCTTTTTTATCATGAGTGCTGCCTTGGCTAAAGGGGTTCATAATACGGAAGTAGGGTGCTGAGTCAGTACCTGTTGATGCGCTCCATTGCCAGCCGCCATTATTGGAGGCAAAATCCCCATCGATGAGCTGCTGCATAAAGTAGCGCTCACCCAAGCGCCAATCAATCAACAAGTCTTTGGTCAAAAACATTGCTGTGACCATGCGCAGTCGATTGTGCATAAATCCAGTAGCGTTTAGACAGCGCATCGCCGCATCAACGAGTGGTACGCCTGTTTTGCCCGTGCACCATGCTTGAAAATCCTCTTCATCGTATGACCAACTCACTTTGGTGTCAGTGTCCTCTTTATACGCTTTATGGCGAATCAGGTTTGGCTTATCGATCAGCACATGACGATAAAAATCTCGCCAAGCAAGCTCGCTTATCCAGCGGTCGATATCTTCATTATCGCCATCATTACCGTGTAGCTTTTCTTGTACTTTGCTGGCTTGTAAATAACAGAGCCGAGGGCTGATAGTGCCTATAGTGAGATAAGCGGATAGCTGACTGGTGGCATGCAGGTGCGGCACATCGCGGCTGACATCATAGTCATTGATATCATCAGCGACAAACTCATCTAAGCGCTGGCAAGCAGCAGACTCCCCTGCAGGATAGGCGTCCCTTGCGGCAGTGAGTTGGGCTTTTATATCGATATGCTGTAACGAGTCCTCTTTTTGCAGCGTCTTTTGATAATCACCAAGCATTTCTTCACTGAGGGCTTTGATATCGTCAGCTGTATAGGCACTATTTTTCGATGATTTTAGCTCGATTTTATCATCGCAGTCGACTGCTGGTGCGTCATGCATTTGAATGGTGCTAACGTCTAGCGTATGTCGCCATTTCTTATAAAACGGCGTGAAGACTTTATACATACTATCGCCGTCATTTGTCGTAATACTCAGCGGTGGCAAGTTACATTGGTCATGCCAGCGGACAAACTCGATGTCGTCTTTTGCAAGCTGCTCACTCAATGCCTCATCACGATCAATCTCATTGCCTTCGTATTCATGGTTAGCCATGACGCAGCTGATGTCGTTGTCCTTGCATAAGCTCGTCAGAGACTCTATACAGTCAGAAAAGCTTGGACAGAGCTGTACTGTTAAAGTGATATTCAGTTGTGATTTCAAATCCTTTGCTAGTATAGGTAACGTACGGGCAATATGGTCGACTTGCACCAGAGAGGTGTCATGCTGTTGCCACTGCTCAGGTGTCAAAAAGAATATGGCGGATACCGATGCATTGTCTTCATTAGCCCGCTCGCACAGTGCTGCCAATGCAGTATTATCATGAATGCGCAAATCTCGACGAAACCACATCAAGTAATGCAACGGACTGTCGCTATCGCTACTGTCATTGTTTTTATTATTGCTACCATTGTTGTTAGTAGTCTTTGACATCAAAGTATCCCTATATGAATCAATCGCAATCATAAACAAAACTCGGCATAAAAGTATGCTAGGATAAGTTTTTGGATGCAATGGCTTTGCCGTTTGCGTAACAAATTCTCATCATATCTCACGATTTATCTTTAGTCTGACGCTATCTGATGCCGCTATAATCGATGTCAGATTTATGTATATAAAATCCAAGGTCACAAAATGCACGTTAAGTTTTGCGGATTTACTCAGCTTAGTGACATACAGACTGCGGCACAGTTAGGTGCAGACGCAGTCGGTTTGGTGTTTTATCCGCCAAGTCCGCGTGCGGTCACGATAGAGCAAGCACAGACATTGAGTGCTGCCGTGCCTGCTTTTGTGAGCGTGGTGGCGTTAGTGGTCAATATGCCTAAAGAAGAGCTAGTCAAATTAGCAAACGATGTACCTTTTGATATCCTTCAGTTTCACGGTGATGAAACGCCCGAACAATGCGAGCAGCTGGCAAGCCGTGTCAATAAACGCTGGATCAAAGCATTGCGTATCAATGTAGAGCAAGACACGCCCGATAGCGTTCGTGCTCAGGTTGCACAGTTTGCTGATGCAGGTGCCAGTAGTATTTTGCTGGATGCGTATCATCAAGCGGCATATGGCGGGACAGGGCAGCGCTTTGACTGGAGTCTCATTCCCCATGACAGCGCGTTACCCATTGTACTGGCTGGTGGTCTTGATGCGCAAAATGTCGCAGAGACATCAAATCTGCCCATCTACGGCGTTGATGTCAGTGGTGGTATCGAGGTTGATAAAGGCAAAAAAGATGCTGCTAAGATGCGTGCCTTTATGAAAGCGGTCAAGCGCGACCGATGGCAAAACGCTACGGTCACTGACGCCATTTAAGTTTGTTATCGTAGGTTATTTTCTATATATAATAGGCTTATTTGGTCGTTATTCCGATTTATCCGTTCCAATCTTATTTCATTTTTCTCTTTATATTTATTCTAAAAAATACCACTTATTACAGTAGGAATTACCATGAGTCATGTCGCGAACAAAGATTTATCTACTACAGCACAATCTGTAAACACCTTTACCAATCCTGAAAACGTGCAAGATTTTAACCAATACCCTGATGCACGCGGCCATTTCGGTGTACATGGTGGACGCTTTGTCTCTGAGACGCTGATGGCCGCATTAGAAGAGCTTGAGACGCTTTATACCAAAGTCAAAGCAGATCCAGCGTTTTGGGAAGAGTATCATAACGATTTGGTCAATTATGTCGGTCGTCCAACGCCGCTGTATCATGCCAAACGCTTGAGTGATGAGATCGGCGGCGCGCAAATTTACTTTAAGCGTGAAGACCTGAACCATACTGGCGCGCACAAAGTAAACAACACCATTGGTCAGGCATTGCTTGCCAAGATGTGTGGCAAAAAACGTATCATCGCCGAAACTGGCGCAGGACAGCATGGTGTCGCGACCGCAACGATTGCTGCGCGCTTGGGGCTAGAATGTATCGTCTATATGGGTGCTGACGATGTTGAGCGTCAAAAAATGAACGTCTATCGTATGCGCTTGCTTGGGGCGACAGTCGTGCCGGTTACTTCTGGCTCACGTACGCTCAAAGACGCGATGAACGAAGCCATGCGTGATTGGGTGACCAATGTTGATAGCACGTATTATATTATTGGTACGGTTGCAGGGCCGCACCCTTATCCGCTATTGGTTCGTGATTTCCAAGCCATTATTGGGAAAGAAGCCCGTATCCAGCATTTAGAAAAAACAGGCAAAATGCCAGATGCGTTGGTTGCTTGTGTTGGTGGTGGTTCAAATGCTATTGGTTTGTTCTTTGATTTCCTAAACGATACTGACGTTAAAATGTATGGTGTCGAAGCCACGGGTGATGGTATCGAGTCAGGTCGTCATTCTGCACCACTAGCTGCCGGTCGTATCGGTGTATTGCATGGTAACCGTACTTACCTCATGGCAGATGATGATGGTCAGATTCAAGAGACGCATTCTATTTCAGCCGGTCTTGATTATCCTGGTGTTGGCCCTGAGCATAGCTTCTTAAAAGACATGAAACGCGTTGAGTATGTCGGCTGTACTGACAAAGAGGCGCTAGAAGGTTTCCATGAAGCCACGCGCAAAGAAGGTATCATCCCTGCGCTTGAGTCTGCGCATGCTGTCGCCTATGCATTGAAACTGGCGAAAACCATGACGCCTGATCAGACAATCATCGTTAATATGTCAGGTCGCGGTGACAAAGATTTGCATTCAGTAATGAAGGCAGAAGGGATTGAGATGTAGTAAGAGTAGAGTAGTTTAGATGGTTGTATAAGAAAGTTTAGCAGCGTATTAATTTGATTAGGTATCATAAATCTCAATACGCTAATTGATAATTACTTCACTCTATAGAGTAGAGTAGTTATCAATATTGCTAGCTATTTTTTCATTATCGATAGTATACCTCCATGAATTTGAACCGCTTAATACCGAGTAAGCCTAGCCAGTTGGGCAAATATCCAGATCAAACGGTGCTAACAGCGCCAGTCACAATAAGTGTGGGTGTACCTACTGAAAGCGTCAGTTTTTGGCAGAGTTATGGTTTCTTTGTAGTTGTCATTGTATGGTCAGTGATTTATGTCTTTATGGCCGTTTGGGAGTTTTCGACAGGTTATACGGTTACGACAATTGATGAAATTTTAAGAAATATTATTGGGCTTTGGTCTCTTTTAGCTATACCCATGTTGTTTTTATTCCTGATGATATATTGGTTGCATCGTACCTACAGAGGTTTTGTCGTTCCAAATCCATGGGTTGCAAAGCGGTTGACTTGGAAACATGTGCCAATCATGGTTATTAAAGAAGATAGCATTAGCTTTCTATCTAGCTTCTTTATATTCATTGATAAGCTACATCATGATCAGATAGTAAGCTTTGATGATGTTGAAAAGTTTTATCTAAATCAAAGTAGTCATTCTGGTATTGGTTTTTCGATAATATATAAAAAACAGCATGTTGCAGCTATGAAAAATAAAGGTAAAAGACTTGAAGGCTTGTTAGCTCACAAAAAATTTACGTTATATGAGCATTACAATGTTTTGAATGGTCGGTATTATATTGATTTGCGTGAAATTCTAAATATTATGAATACTTTTCACAAGCAAAGAACTGATGGTATTAAATATTTGTCGCAAGATAACCATGATAATTTAATGGATATTGGCTGGTAAGAATACACTTATATAAGCTAACAATTTATTTAACAAAATTATAAGAGATCACTATGACCCGAATTGAAAGCACTTTTGAAACTTTAAAATCACAAAACAAAAAAGCTCTGATCCCTTACGTGATGGCAGGCGATCCTAATCCTGCAACGACCGTAGGTCTATTGCACGATTTAGTGAAGCACGGTGCAGATATGATCGAAGTTGGCTTGCCATTCTCTGATCCGATGGCAGATGGTCCAGTCGTATCGCTGGCAGGTGAGCGTGCCTTAGCAGCAGGGACGAGCACACGTGACACGCTAAAGATGGTAGCAGAGTTTCGCCAAACCGACACGCAAACGCCAATTATCCTGATGGGTTATCTAAACCCTGTCGAGATCATCGGTTACGATAATTTTGTGGATCTATGCGAGCAGTCAGGCGTTGATGGCCTACTAATGGTTGATTTGCCACCAGCAGAGGCGGGTAGCTTTACGCAGCATTTGACCGACCATTCAATGAATGAGATTTTTTTGCTATCGCCAACGACGTTGCCTGAACGCCGTGAGCAAGTATTGACCCATTGTGGCGGTTATATTTATTATGTATCGCTAAAAGGTGTGACTGGCTCAGCCACGCTAGATACAGACGATGTTGCCACTCAAGTTCAAGCAATCAAAGCAGAAACAGACCTGCCAGTATGTGTCGGCTTTGGTATTCGTGATGGTGCCTCTGCAAAAGCAATTGGTACTCATGCGGATGGCGTTATCGTGGGTAGTGCATTGGTACAGAATTTTGCAGATATTGATGCCAATGATACCGCGGCTGTGGCCAAGGCTCAGCAAAACATCATGGCAAAAATGGATGAGCTGCGTGCAGCATTAGACAGTCTGAGTGCTTAATATTCATTATCCTAGTATCGCTTTTATTAATCTAACAGCGGCAAGATGTTTTAAGTATCTCATTGAGACAATTTGATAAAGGTAATAGTTATAAAGGCGACAGCTGGTTTGAAGGGGTTATTTTGAGTAGTTGTCCTTGAATCGCGAAGTTAAATAATAGGAATCAATGACTCAAAAACGTTACTGAAAGATGATGTTAAATGACTTTGCTAAATTTAGTTTACGAGTGTAAACTAACATGACTATTATATGGCGTCTGATAGCCGTGGTTTGTCAGTGACTAGTTTCAAAAAGCATTTGCCAAAAAGCGTTTGTCAAAAAGTCTCAACAAGCACATCATCTATCAACAAGCACCTAACCAAATGATCGACACGTAAGATTGATACATTAGCGTGTCGCATAATTGCTCATGTTATGACTGGGTTTGACGCTTTGTTTAGACAACCATTAAACTCTCAATGACAAGCGAATGAGCCAACTTGTCAATAAGCCTTTTATGATGGCAAATAATATGACTGATACAGCAACAAAACTCGATAATAATACTGCTAAAGCCGAGCCAAACAGCAACGCTGATAGGCAGTCATGGTTTAACCGTCCTATACCAGGTATCAAGCAGCAATTAACTGCGCAATTGACCGCGGTAGAGACTGAACCGTCGACCAAATGCAGCAATTGTCATTCTGTGATTACCAACACCGCACTGATTTTTAACTGCTATGTGTGTCCGCACTGTGATCATCATTTACCGATGAGTGCTCGTGAGCGCTTAAATTGGTTGCTTGATCAAGTAGACGGTGAGACAGGGCAAGAATTCACTGCCAAAGATCCGCTGAGCTTTGTGGATAGCAAGCCATATCCTGCGCGTATGAGCGAAGCACAAGAAAAAACGGGCGAGAGTGAAGCGCTGGTTGCCATGTACGGCAAGCTGCGTAACCTTGATATTGTCGCTTGTGCCTTTGATTTCCGTTTTATGGGCGGCTCGATGGGTTCAGTGGTTGGCGATCGTTTTGTACAAGCCGCTGAAAGAGCGCTTGAGCAAAAAGTACCGTTAGTGTGCTTTGCTGCTTCTGGCGGTGCGCGCATGCAAGAAGGTCTCTTGTCATTGATGCAAATGGCACGTACAGCTGCCGCGATTGAACGTCTAAAAATCGCTGGTATTGCGTATATTGTGGTATTGACTAACCCTGTTTATGGCGGTGTGACTGCGTCATTGGCCATGCTGGGTGATATCCATCTGGCAGAACCAAAAGCGATGATTGGCTTCGCGGGTAAGCGTGTAATCGAGCAGACCGTGCGTGAGACGTTAGAAGAGCCGTTCCAACGTGCAGAGTTCTTATTAGAGCATGGCGTCGTAGATGAAGTGGTGCATCGTCATCAACTGATTGATACGATCTATCGTTTGCTCGCAAAACTGTGCCACATACCTAATGTAGATGCTTAATAAGATGTATGGCTCAGTATCATAAGTCATTTATTGAGTGCATAAACGCCTAGCCGCGTGCTAACATCTATTGTGTGCACAAGACATTCTAATAGCATTTATCGTCATGGTACGGTAAATGCTATTTTTGGTTTTTAGGGTGCGTCTCCTGCCTCTAGCGGACCAGCTAGTGCATGCGTCTATTATTTCTTATTAACATCTCATATAGGTTTCACCCATGTCTGACCCTCTAGCATCCAGTTCAATGACTCCTACCAGTACAGCCAGCTTGACCGAATGGTTAAATTATATGCAGCAAATACATGTGTCTGCGATAGATATGGGACTATCGCGTGTATTGCCTGTTGCCGAAGCGCTAGGAGTAGTAAAGTCAGCTAAAGATGACGCTTATGTCTTCACTGTGGCAGGCACCAATGGTAAAGGCTCTACGACCGCTGTTATCGCCGAAATGTGTAAAGCCGCAGGTTATAAGACGGCACTATATCAATCGCCACACTTGAGCGTATTTAATGAGCGCGTGCGTATCAATGGCGAAATGGTCAGCGATGAGACGCTGATTGATGCTTTTAGCAAAGTCGAAGCAGCACGTTTAGAGTGCGATTTGACCTTGTCATTCTTTGAGATGACAACGCTGGCAGCATTACTCATATTTGCTGAGGCAGACTGTGATGTATGGGTGTTAGAAGTTGGATTAGGCGGACGGTTAGATGTGGTCAATATTATTGATCCTGATATGGCAGTGATTACTAATATTGGTATCGATCATGTCGACTGGCTCGGTGACAATGTTGAGGACATCGGTCGCGAGAAAGCAGGTATATTGCGCCAAGGTATTTCTTTAGTTTATGGTGCTATTGAAATGCCATCTAGCGTGCAGCACGCTATCGATAATAAGCAAGCGACTTGTTATCAAATTGGGCAAGATTTTAGCTACCGCGATATTGACTCAATGATTTGGCAATACAGTAATGCGGCAGTTACCTTGCAACTACCACGCCCTGCGCTATCCTTGACCAATACTGCTAATGCACTATCGGCAGTACTTGCAAGCCCGTTGAAAGTCGATATAAGTGCCATCGAGCAGGCATTGCAAACTGTCAAACTGGCAGGGCGCTTTGATTATCGTGAAAGCCATCATCGCCATTGGTTGTTTGATGTGGCGCACAACGAGCAAGGTGTGGAATTTTTATTAGCGCAGTTATTGCCATTTTGGCATCAGCATTTGAGTAAACACGGCAGCCAAGCTGATAGAGACCTTCCAAAAATCAAAATGTTGTTCTCTATGTTGAGTGATAAAGATATCGACAAAGTAGTACAGCGTCTGACTCAAGCAGGCTTGCCGATTAGTGATTGGTTCATTGCTGAGATTGATTATCCTCGTGCCGCGAGTACCGAGCAGCTACAAGGCGTCTTAACTCAATATGTGGATAGCGCCAACATATATCAATTCGATGGCTTGCATGCAGCGACGTATGCGGTAATAGCTGATAGTCAGCCACAAGATCTAATCGTCGTATGTGGTTCGTTTCATACGATTGGCGAAGCGCTTGCTGCACTTGCCGTATAATCATTTAAGTTAAGGTGGCGCCTGTTTAGTGTTAATCTTAGTACTTGCCTGATAGCAGACAGCACGAAAAATATGCTTTATAATCAAAATGATTTACAAGACTGGTATAAGAAGGTCGATATACATTTTGCATAATAATGGCAGTAACTGGCGGTAAATATGTGTATGAGAGCAATGGTCTATATTGTTTTGGAATCATCGCAGCGCCGCTCAATCAACCTTATCACCAACTAAGAGACGTAAACGGATGAACTTTTCGAGACAAGCCTTATTGGGCATTGGGATGATTCTAGGCGGTAGCGTGATGTTATACGCCATGGTGCAGCAGATTGGCGAGAGCAACCAGCCACAGCCAACATCAGCGATGATAGAGAAACCAACGACCGAGCAAGAATCTCCGCAACCGCTAACGACTGACATTGAGACAGAAAAACGTATCCTTGCGCAAAAGCAAAAAGAACGTGCTGCTCGTGTTGCCGAGCAGGAGAGACGCGCACAGGAGTTTTTGACAGAACAAGAAGTGGCTGAAGCAGAAGCGTTGGCCAAAGCCCGTGCTGAAAGCCAGCAGTATGTCAAAAATATCGCGGCGACAAATGAACAGAGTGAGAGTTCAGAAGACGTAAAAGACACAGAAAAAAGTGTCAAAAGTAAGGAAGTGCAAGATGCTGAAAAATTGGTCAAGGCAGCCGATGATGCAGTGAATGAAGCCAAAGCAAAAAAGCAGGCGGAAGATGAGCAGCAACAAGCCAAAGCAAAACAAGAAAAAGCCGCTGCTGAAAAACTAGCAGAAAGTAAAAAAGAAGCAGAAGCGAAAAGACAAGCGGACGCTCAAGCTGCGGCCGAAAAAAAGAGAGAGGCAGCTGAAGCGGCTAAAAATGAGCCACCAAAATCGCCCTCTGATTATCAAGTCAAAAAAGGCGATGGGCTGATTAAGCTTGCAAGACAGTACAATATGCCTGTCGAAGTCTTGGCTCAAGCAAATAACATTTCACCATCGACCTCATTACAGCTGGGTCAAAACATTACCATACCATCGCGTAATCAAGTGCAACGTCTGGAGCGAGAAGCCGCTGCTGCCGAAAAAGCGGCTGAGGCTAAGCGAGACGCTCAGCAAAAGCTTCGTGAGGCTCGTCAAGAAGTTAAAGAAACCGATGCGAAAGGCAGCTTTGGGGTGCAAGTAGCGCTCGCAGATAATCAGGCCAAAGCGGATCAACTAGCGAAAAAATTCAAAGAGGCTGGATATCAAGTGAAGACCAGTCCGACCAGTCGCGGTGTACGCGTCATTGTTGGTCCTGAACGTGGAAAAGTTGCTGCATTGGCACTAAAAGATAAGATCAATAGTGATTCTAACGTCAATACGACCGGTGCTTGGGTGCTTTACTGGCGTTAAGCTATAACTATAGACTCAGCGACTGTCGTCAGAGATTGATGAGTAGATAAGTGAGATATTTTCTTTAGTACTGACTTGAATTATTATTTAATGATCAAAACACGACATTCGCTGTCGTGTTTTTTGTTTTATCGTTTGCCGATTGGCGCAAGCTTGGTTACGATGAGCACCATTTTTATTACTCATTTTTGTATAACCTGTCAGCCTATAAAGGTTGGCCTGTGGTGATCAGCCAATCATTGACTCTTCAGAGTTGTGAGGGCTAGCCGGTCACTGTTATATTGTATAAGGTAAAACCATGTCATTTGGCGCTATATTTTTAATCTTGGCCGTTGGGTTTTTAGGGCTGATTACGTTACCAAAGCTATTGGCCAGACGTCCAGTCGCAGAGCCAGACCCAAAGCCTGTACGCGGTGATGAGCTGGCTATCTGGCCATTTGCCCCAATGCCAATCATGACCGACACTGAAGTGATATTTTTTAATAAATTAAAAAATGCGCTGCCAGAGTATCATATCTTTGTGCAAGTTCAGCTGTCACGAATCATTGAAGCCAATAGTGACGAGACATCCGAGCGCAGTTTTTGGTTTAATCGTATCTGTCGCCAGAGCGTTGATTATGTAATCGTGGATGTTGACGCTCAGACCACGCTAGTTGCCATCGAGCTTGATGACTGGACACATAGCAGCAAAGCGCGGCAAAAAGCCGATGATAAAAAAGACAAAGCCCTGGCGAGTGCAGGCATCGCCATCGTTCGTTTTCACGCTGAGCGTATGCCTAGTGCCGATATGCTGAGATATGAGCTAATGCAGGTGATTGAGAGTTATTAAATGGCTCACTAAGCTTCTTTGGTTGTTAAAATGAGACAGTTATTCAAACTATCTAGCTTAGACTATTCTTTTATTTGGCTTAACTGCCTTGGATAAATGACAATCAGTCGCTCACCTTCGAAGTACAATCCTGTTCTGAGGTTTGGCGTGTCAGGGTAGGTAAGGGGCGGCTGACACCGACCATAGCGGTCATAAAAGTCGCGCCTATTAAACCACTCAATATAATGGGCTTTTCTCAATGCCGCCATATCAATGGTCACAAGATTGGTCTCATCACTCTTATCGCACCACTCATGCAGTGGGAAGTTTGGCTCAAGCCAAGCGGGATACTCAAAGTCAGTGCTATTGATAGGTAAAAAGAATCGCCCTTTGATCACACCATAGCGCTTGTCTATTTTGACCTGCCCGTGATCTTCCGTATCTACCCAGACGGCTCGAAACTGCTTGGTTTGCATGTGTGTCATCTTACGCTGTAGATTATCATTGGAGTTAATCCCTACCCAGTTCACAGGCTCAAAAGGTACTGATCCCATAAAAAATTTAATGGCTAGTTCCCAATGCTCCACCAGCCTCTCTTCATGGTTGTATAAAATTAAATCTAGCTCACCGACAGTCTGCTTACCATTGTACAGCTGTACATTATTAGCTAGTGTCTCGTACGGATGCAGATTACGCGCAAACCCATCCTCTAACCAAAACGATAGTAGTCCCTCAAAGTGAAAGCCCAATCGATTGGGACTAGGGCGTTTGAGTAAATAGCGGGTCAGCTCTTGATAGGCGGCAGTGGTGTCTAGCTCTGTTAATCGTTGCTTATACGCTTCAAACTGTGTCTGCCAAAATTGTGCACTATGCACAGCAACGGTATGTGTGTTCTCATGCGGTGCAAAGTCTAGCCACGTGGTCAAGACATTAGGACATGCCAGTACATAAGCCAAATCGCGCACGTAGGGCCGCTTATACGCTTCCCAAGGTGCATCATCTATGAGGCGATTAAATGTGGGCTGATTGACAGGATCGGGCATAGGATACACCAGTGTGAAGAGGTAGCATTTACCCTAACGGCTCGCTCTATAAAAGTCTATAGGACACGAGTATCGGCTAGGGCAGTGCTAAGCTTTTTGGCTTCAAAATATGATATTAATGTGATGGATATGAATACTGGTATCAGGCGGTGATAGTAAGTAAGGTAGTAGAATGCTAATTACTGCTTTAAGTAGAGAGAGTTGCCATTTAGGTTGATGTTGAGATGGCTTTTGCTTTGGATTCGTTAGGATGTGATTTTTCTGTTTCATATGTTTAGCTCCATAATTTACCGTAACTTGATTGATACGGCTTATGGTTGCTAGTTTATGAGATGGATAGTTACAGCAGTTTTATATAACGGCAAAGTGATTTTATATAAAATCCTAATCATCTTTAGTTTGTTCAGTAGCGAGCTTTAGCCAGTTACCTATAACTTGATTACTTACTTTCATACCATTAGTTTTTATTTGGTCAAATATGTTAGAGTTTGTAGTATTAGGCTCTTTGCACGCATAAGGACTGTTGAGGTCTAAATCAGCTACTTGCGCCATAGCTAAAACAATCTTAGCAGCATAGTTTTGCGATTTTGTATTCAGTTCCCTGTCATCATTAGCGGGCTTATTTAATAGTTCAGCTTTGGCTTGTGCTAGCTGGTTTTCGAGTTCGTCTATCTTGCCTTGTGCATTATTTGAGGTGTTTGTCTGTTTCTCTAATTCACTTATTTTACTATCTTTGTCCCTAATGACTTTAAGCAGTCCTTGAATGCGCTTTATCATTTCATCAGGCGTGTTTACAGGGTGTGTATCTTCATAAAAGCTTATATTGTCACTACATAGCTCATAAGATCTTTTAATTCGTTCACTTTGTGGCAGATCTTTACTAATAAAATCTATGCGTTTGCCGAAAGGAATAACGGCAACTTTAGGCTTTGCTTCTTGCGCTTGTGACAGCTTATTTTCGAGTTCTTTTATTTTTGCCTGTGCTTCTTTCAACTCGTTATTGCTAGCTTCTAATTGCTCGTTAGATTTATTAAGGATCAAAGGCTTAGCTGGTTCGATAGTAAGCCAATCATTGAAGCCATTAATTATATAACCATTTTCAAATAGATATTTTTGTAGATCAAGGGACAAAATAAAGCCATTAGTTAGTTGAAGCTCATCGTTTTTTACTGCAAGTTCAAGCATTAGCCTGTAACTTATGTAATCTGCAAAAACTTCAGTAAATCTAAAATGATTTTGGTATTTTTCTATCTCAAACGTACTATTACCTGCTACTAAACAAGCCGCCTGCATAATACTAAAACTATCGCGCTTAATTAAGTGTAATAGAAAATCATAGCGTAATTCAGGGTTGTTGAATTCTTCTCCTAAGACTTTGAAAATAGGTTTTTCAATCTCATCATTCCACTTGCGTGATGCTTCATCTACTTGAAACATAACGCTACTATCAAAATCTATGTTTAAATTTTTAATACATTCAATGGACTTTAATTCATCTATTAAATATAAGAAACTATCATCTAAATCGTTATCGTGGCTGTATAGAAAATATTTACTTGTTGCATATTTAATATTGTCGCATTGCGTTAAGAAATTTCTGGTATTAAGGTCGTACCCAAAACTTTCTCTATGAAGATCTTTTATATAACTTCCATTTTTACGATGTAAGAGATAAGAAGTTACGTGCTGATCGAAATTTTCATCTATAAGATATGCAGCTATACGTTCGATTTTAATATTTGCTTTAGTATGGAAAGCAATTAATTCTATGAAATCAGAAGCATAAATATATTTTTCATCTTCTAACCTTTGCTTATTTGAAGACCTCACAATACACACCCCTACACCCTTAAATAAAAGTAATTATAAGACAAGCCATTCTAAAGCTATATTAGTGGCGGGCTTTCGATTACTTACCGTACCTTAGCAAGATTCTTATCATTTATTCCTTAAATGTATCATACAATCCCTAGCCAAATTTAGCACAAAAAAAGCCAACCATTGAAAACAATGATTGGCTTTTCTCTTTACTGCTATGTTTGGTCGGAACGGCAGGATTTGAACCTGCGACCACTACACCCCCAGTGTAGTGCGCTACCAGACTGCGCTACGCCCCGAATGACTGACTATTTTACGCAAAATTATGTATATTGCAAGGGCTATTTATATTAGTCAAAATCTACAATACCATTCTGCCTAGTATAGTCAGTCTAATTGCTACGCTGCTCGTGTTAACCTAGCAGCTCTTTTAGAATTTGGTTCACTTGCTGCGGGTTCGCACTACCGCGACTGGCTTTCATGACTTGACCGACCAAACCGTTAAAGGCTTTTTCTTTACCGCCACGATATTCTTCGACCATCGCTTCATTTTTTGCGATGACGTCTTCGACCATGGCTTTGATAGCGCCCGTGTCAGTCTCTTGCTTGAGGCCTTTGTCTTTGATGATTTTGTCTGCTGCGTCATCACCAGTGCCGCCTTCACGCTCGTATAGCGCACTAAAGACTTTCTTAGCCAGTTTGCCAGATAGCGTGTCATCTTTGATACGTTTTAGCATACCAGCCAACTGTTTGGCGCTGATAGGAGAGTCGACGATGTCTTTGTCATCTTTGTTCAGTGCGCCGAGTAAGTCGCCCATGACCCAGTTGCCAGCCATTTTGGCATCTGCTTGTCCAACTTCTGCGACCACAGCTTCAAAATAATCAGCAATTTGACGACTACCAGTCAAGATACGAGCGTCATATTCTGACAGACCCAGCGCTTCTTCAAAGCGTGCACGGCGAGCGACGGGTAGCTCTGGCATGGCTGCTTTGATCGCGTTAACGGTATGCTGCTCGATACGGACAGGTAGCAAGTCAGGATCAGGGAAGTAGCGATAGTCGTTGGCGTCTTCTTTGGTACGCATGGTACGCGTTTCGTCACGCTCTGGATCATATAGCATGGTTGCTTGTACGACTTTTCCGCCATCTTCCAAGATATCGATTTGACGTTCGATTTCACGATTGATAGCACGCTCGATAAAGCGGAATGAGTTTAGGTTTTTTAGCTCAGTACGAGTACCGAGATCAGCGCCTGGCTTGCGCACAGAGACGTTACAGTCACAGCGGAATGAGCCTTCGGCCATTACTGCGTCTGAAATACCTAACCAAGTGACTAGCTGATGGATGGCTTTGATGTAGGCAAGCGCTTCGTGAGCAGAGCGCATGTCTGGCTCAGAGACGATTTCGATTAGTGGCGTACCAGCACGGTTCAAATCCACACCAGTCATACCATCGACTGCGTCATGGACAGATTTACCTGCATCTTCTTCTAGATGCGCGCGAGTGATACCCATACGTTTAGGATATTCGTTCTTCTCGCCTTCGTTGACCACAACATCGATATAGCCTTCACCCACGATAGGATTGGCCATCTGAGTGATTTGATAGCCTTTAGGCAAGTCAGGGTAAAAGTAGTTCTTACGATCAAACGTATTAAACAGACCCAGCTCAGCATTGACACCGATACCGAATTTTAGCGCGCGATCGACCACGCCAGCATTTAATACTGGCAATACACCAGGTAAGCCTAAGTCAACGATACTTGCTTGGCTGTTTGGCTCATGACCGAAGTCAGTTGGCGCACTTGAGAATATTTTACTTTCTGTATTTAGCTGGCAGTGAATCTCGATACCGATGACCACTTCATAGCCATCGACAAGTAGCTCTTTAAGCACAGCGTGCTCGCGGACGGCACTGTTATCAGTAGTAGCTGTACTCATTATACCGTCTCCTTTGCGATGGTAGAGTGTTGTAGATGATGGTCGGTATGCTGCTGGAACAAATGCGCAGTCGTGAGCAATTGACTCTCTTGCCAGTGTTTACCGATTAATTGCAAGCCAATAGGTAGGCCTTCTGTCGTCAAACCTACTGGCTGACTGAGCGCGGGTAGACCCGCTAGGTTGACCGCGATGGTATAAACGTCGCCTAGGTACATGGTCGCAGGGTCGAGGTCTTCTGCCAGCTTATAAGCTGCGGTCGGCGCGGTGGGACTGGCGATGACGTCACAATTGGCAAAAGCATCATCAAAGTCTTTGACAATTAAGCGGCGGATTTTTTGTGCTTTAGTATAGTAAGCATCGAAGTAACCAGCAGATAACGCATAAGTCCCTGTCAAGATACGGCGCTGTACTTCAGGGCCAAAGCCTTCAGAACGTGAGCGTGTATATAGATCAATCAGGTCGGTTGGGTTTTCACAGCGATAGCCAAAGCGTACGCCATCGAAGCGTGACAAGTTCGAAGACGCTTCGGCAGGTGCTAGCATATAATAGGTGGCGAGCGTGATTTCAGGGTCAGTGATGTTTACTTCTACAATCGTTGCGCCTAATTCTTCGTATTTCTTTAAAGCGGCACGTGCTGCTTGTTCGACTTCGCTATCAAGCCCTGTACCAAAGTATTCTTTAGCCACACCAATACGCAAACCGTCAAATGGCTTATCACCAGCCGCAGCCTCTGCATCATTGATGTCTTGTACGTAGTTAGGCATATCGTATTTGATCGAAGTGGCATCGCGTGGATCGTGACCAATCATTGGCTGAAGCAGATAAGCACAATCTTTAGCGCTGCGTCCCATGCTACCAGCTTGATCCAAACTTGAAGCGTAGGCAATCATACCAAAGCGTGACACACGCCCATAAGTAGGCTTGATACCCGTTAGACCACAGAATGAGGCGGGCTGACGAATAGAGCCACCCGTATCACTACCGGTCGCAACAGGGACAAAACCTGCGGCAACGGCAGCAGCACTACCACCTGAAGAGCCACCAGGGACGCGCTCTAGGTTCCAAGGGTTCTGTACGGTGCCGTAGTACGAGCTGCTGTTGTCTGAGCCCATCGCAAACTCATCCATATTGAGCTTACCTAAGCTAATCATGCCAGCTTTGTCGATGTTAGAGACGATAGTCGCGTCATATGGTGAGACAAAGTTATGCAGCATCTTAGAGCCACAAGTCGTTAATACGCCTTGGGTACAAAAGATGTCTTTGTGCGCCATCGGTACGCCAAGTAGTGGACGCTGATCGCCTTGTGCACGCATCTCGTCAGCGGCTTTTGCTTGTGCACGTGCTGTCTCAGAAGTATGCGTGATAAAACTATTGATCTTGCTGTCTAGCGCATCGATACGCTTGATGTAATGCTCGGTTAATTCTGCGCTGCTAAATTGTTTGTCTTGCAAGCCAGTAATTAGCTGCTCGGTACTTAATAAATGAAGTTCAGACATAAGGTGTCGTCCGTCAAAATGTGAATAGCATAAAATAAAATAGGATAATGGCAAATGCGTGGTTGTATTATTCAGCCACTATTATTCAATCACCTGAGGTACAAGGTATAAGCCCTCTTCGACAGCAGGCGCGACCGACTGATTGCGCTCGCGATTGATATCGTGTTTGGCCACGTCAGCACGTAACTCTTGGCAAGCTTCATGGATATTGGCTAGTGGTTTGATGTCTGTTGTATCAACGTTAGATAAGGTATGCATCAATTTTAATACTTTACTGATATCGGCGGCATAGCTATCGGCCGTGCTTTCATCGACACCCAAGCGTGCAAGGTTGGCCACTTCTAGGATTTCTTCACGGCTGACAGTGTTGTCAGACGTTGCTGATTGCTGAGACATAGTTTCTCCAGTTAAGGACAGTTTTTGTTAGAGTAGGGATAAGGCAAATATATAAGCGCTCAAATGTAATTGGCTATAAAGTTGGCTTATTATAAAGCATCTGACCCAAGTTTACAGAGTATGAGGCTTGATTGATGCACAATATCAATCAACATACGTATCAATCAGGGCAGAGTGCCGGCATAGCAATACGCAAATACTTGCAAAACTGACCGCATAATTCATGATTGATTTTCAATTGCTTCCCAATTAGGTTCTAAAATACGTTACAGTATGTACCTACTACTAAGCAAAACAACTATCTGCCTGTAGAGCCTTGTTAGTTATCACATTAAAAGCAGTTTCATTGAGTTGAATGATAGTCACCACTATTTCAAACTTTGTAACAACTTTTAGCGTCTCAGACAAAAATCCTTGCTTACTGATGCAAATACCTATGTTTTTTTTGAGCTAAATCGGTATAATTTAGCTCAGTTTTTCATTTCATCATTATTGCTTAGGTTTGACTGGTTGCGATGATTCACTTTCGCTCCCGTTAATGTCTAACGACGACCTGCTCAACACTGACGAGTAACACCTCAGTCAATCTCATTCGCCTCATTCGTAAGACGCTGGATATATTAGTCATGAACCTGTTTGGATTTTTATCAAATAATATCGCTATCGACCTCGGTACTGCGAACACCCTTATTTTTATTCCTAATAAAGGCGTCGTACTTGACGAGCCTACGGTGGTCGCATTGCGAAGCAATCGTACTCAAAACCCGACCGTCGCTGCTGTGGGTATCGATGCCAAGCAAATGCTGGGTCGTACGCCTGCCAATATCACGGCGATTCGCCCGCTAAAAGACGGTGTGATTGCTGATTTTGAAGTGACGCAAAAAATGCTAAAACACTTCATCACTAAGGTAAAAGCCAAGCGTTTTATGGCACAGCCTAACGTGGTGGTTTGTGTGCCATGTAAGTCTACCTTGGTTGAGCGTAAGGCGATTCGTGAGGCAGTATCATCAGCAGGCGCGAGCAAAGTATTATTGCTAGAAGAGCCAATGGCTGCGGCTATCGGTGCTGGCATGCCTGTTCATGAAGCCAGTGGTTCTATGGTCGTCGATATCGGTGGTGGCACCACTGAGATTGCTGTTATCGCGCTATCTGGTTGCGTCTATGCTGAGTCTATCCGTATCGGTGGCGATATGTTTGATGAGGCGATTATTACACATGTGCGCCGTACGCATGGTTGTGTGATTGGTGAGACGACCGCTGAGCGCATCAAAAAAGAAGTTGGCTCTGCATTGAATGAAAATAGCCAGCTAGAAGTAGAGGTTCGTGGTCGTAGCATGGCAGAAGGCGTACCAAAGACCTTTATCGTAAACTCAGAAGAAATACAAAAAGCCCTGACTGATCCACTAAGCGGTATCATCAGCGCAGTCAAAGTCGCTCTTGAGCAGACACCGCCAGAGTTGTCATCAGACATCGCAGAGCGCGGTATCGTATTGACGGGTGGTGGCGCATTGCTACGCGATCTTGACAAGCTTATCTCACAAGAGACAGGCTTACCAGTGACGGTAGCAGAAGACCCATTAACCTGCGTTAGCCGTGGTGGTGGTATCGCCCTTGATTTCATCAATAACAAAAGCTTGAACATGATTTTTGTCTAAATAGTTTTTGCTCATGAGTGTTATGCCCACATACCTTTGCTATCGCTATTATCCTGCTTCAGGATGGCTAACATAACTCACGAGATGATAAGTAAATAACATTAAAGGTAGCCAATTGCGCTGCCTTTAATTGCATTAATCCATGCTAGAACCTAATATCGCCGATAAACATCCATGCTCTAAATAAGTGCTATTGCTCATTTTAGAATTCTTAAATTAGACGACTTATGACTCCAAGTATTTTTGCGCGCCAAGCACTATCACTTCGTAAGACCGCCATCGTGTTGATAGCGGCCTTAATTCTGATGTGGTTTGATAGCAAAAATTCGGAGTGGTTCAATCCAGTGCGCAGTACCAGCCATGCTGCTATGCAGCCTATTTATGAGCTGTCTTTATTGCCAAGCTATGCCACGCATTGGGCGAGTGGCAGCATCCAGTCAAAAGAAGCCCTACGCCGCGAAAACATGCAGCTAAAATCACAACTCATTCATGCACATGCCAAACTGCAGCAACAAGATTATATCTTGGCGCAAAACGCACGCTTGCAGGGGATTTTATCAACCACGAAGCCTGAGCAGTTTGATCTCAACTTAGCTCAAGTCATTGGTACAGATACCAACTTACTCAGACAGATTGTTGTGCTCAATAAAGGCAAGCAAGACGGCGTGCAAGTTGGACAAACGGTCATTGATGAAAATGGTATTTTGGGGCAGATCATTAACGTCTATCCTAATACGAGCCGTTTGTTATTGATTACAGATGACCAGCAGTCAGTGGCTGTCACCGTCAAGCGGACAGGTCAACGGGCTATTGTGACAGGCCAAGGTATCCCATCTGCACTGAGCCTAAACTATGTCTTTAAAACCTCAGATGTCCGTGTGGGTGATGAGTTGGTATCATCTGGTTTGGGTGGGCGAATTCCAGCGGGCTATCGTGTTGGCCGTATTGCCCACATCAAAGATGAGCAAGCGGATAATTTTAGAAGTATCGAGGTCACGCCTTCTGCAAACTTTATTGACAACGCTTATGTCTTGATATTACAAGACAAAATGCTCACTAAGAGTAAGAGCAGTAGTCAATGAATTCTGATGTCATAACGTTTTAACCAATAATGCCAGCTGCCTTTTTTATCAAAATTTTGCCTATCGTACTATCTCATTATTACCCAATGCATCCTATAACAGCGGTCGCTACACAATCGAAGGTAAATACTCATGTCGTATCCTGATTCTGAGAATTCAACGGCACTGTTGATTGTGGTCATTGTTCTAAGCTTTATCATTGCTTCATCGCTCAATGTCTATCCGTTAAGCCCAAGTATGGCAACATTACGGCCCATGATTATGATCATGGTGCTGATATATTGGCTACTGTTCCAGCCGCGCTATGTGGGTATCTTTACCGCATTTACTATTGGGCTTATTGCAGATTTGCTGATGGACACCCATCTAGGACAGCAAGCCTTTGCCGCTGTCGTGGTGGCACTAGTGATCAAAATTACTAGTATCTATGTTAGACAACTAAATACCATCAGCGCATGGCTGATAGCCAGTTTAGGATTAATTGTTTTTCAGCTAAATTTATGGATGCTGCAGATGTTTATCCAAAATACCTTTATCGCAAAATCTGCTTTGTCGCTTATGATGAGTATCATCAGCTGGCCACTTGTCTTACTGGCTCTACGCAAGTTTGCGCGTTAATGATGTTTATTAACTTATATACAAAATATCTAAAAAATACATACCTCATAAATCTGTAAATGAAGAGAAGAGCGATGGATATCATTTTAGCGTCTGGTTCGCCGCGCCGTCGAGAGCTACTAGCAAGAGCACAGTTAGATTTTAGAGTATTGAGTGTAGAGATTGACGAAACGCCGCAAGATGATGAATTACCCAAAGACTATATTGAGCGTATGGTCGCTACCAAAGCCATGGCTGCCATAGAGCAACTAAACGGCACATTAGAAGTCGATGAGAACGGTACCAACGAATTAATTATCATTTTGACCTCTGATACCATCGGTGTGTTACCAGATGGCAAGACAGTACTGGTCAAGCCGACCGATCGTGAGCATGCTTATAGCATGTGGCAGCAGATGTCAGATAATATCCATGAAGTATGGACTGCCGTACAAGCCACCAAAATACAGCGGCTACCTAAAGGAACAGAACACAATGCATCAAAGCGCACTCAGGCATTTCAAATTATCGACCAGCAGCAAATTACTGAGCGTACAGCAGTAACCTTTATACCATTGACTACAGAGATGATGAGCAATTATTGGGACAGTGGAGAGCCTGCTGATAAAGCGGGTGGCTATGGTATTCAAGGTTTGGGTGCTGCTTGGGTCAGCCGTATCAACGGTAGTTACACCAATGTCGTTGGATTGCCACTGGCGCAAACGCTGGCCTTAATCAAAGACATGACAGAAGGCAGTGAGGATATCGTTGACCCGTTATAATTATATATGCACATAATGACACGGTAGGGCAATGGGCAAGAGCAAGGCGCATTTGTTACACTGTCAATCTAATAGACGATGACCGTCTGATAAGAAAGCTGAGAGATAAGAGAAAAAACTATGTCCGAAGAGCTGCTGATTAATATTAGTCCAATGGAATCCCGTGTTGCGGTTTTAGATAATGGCATCTTGGGTGAGATTTATATTGAGCGACATCACAAACTGGGTTTGGTCGGCAATATTTATCTGGGCACAGTCGTACGTGTCCTTCCAGGCATGCAGGCAGCCTTCGTTGATATCGGTCAATCGCGGACAGCGTTTTTACATGTCAATGATATGCAGCGTGAGCCTCGCCCAGTTGCAGAAGACAAAAGCAAAGCCGCTACAAATATCAAAAAAGATAATAGTGACAATAGCGCCATCTTAGAAACATCCACGGATAGCTTAGCAGTCACGCCACCTGTTGTCAGTGCTCAAAGTACGGAGGTAGTGCCTGTTTCTAAGACCTTGATTCAGCATCGATTACACGAAAGCCAGCGTATCTTGGTACAAGTCACTAAAGACCAATTAGGCAGTAAGGGTGCTCGCTTAACCACCAACATATCATTACCATCCCGCTATCTGGTCTATTTGCCCTCAAGCGATCATATCGGTATATCACAGCGTATTGATGGTGAAGAAGAGCGCACGCGTCTGAAAACTGAGCTTAGTAGCTTAATGCAAACGGTCAATCTAAAAGGTGGACTCATCGCTCGTACTGCCGCCGAGCGTGTTCCTGTAAACAAGCTAGAAGAGGATATTTATTACCTGTTGCAGCTGTGGCGTACTATCTGTGCTCGCCGCCAAGAGATCAATCATCACCAAAGCTCAGAACTTATTTATCAAGAACTATCGCTACCACTGCGCTCTATTCGTGACTTGGTACATGCTGATACCGAAAAAGTCATCATTGATAATACGCAAGTTTATGAACAAGTCAGATACTTTGCCAAAGAGTTTGTACCGTTCATTTACGATAAAATCGTGCATTATACGGCAGAGCAGTCACTGTTTGACGTGCATCGGGTTGAAGATGATTTACGTGACGCATTGAAACGTCGTGTTGACTTGAAGTCTGGTGGCTATTTGATTATTGACCAAACAGAAGCAATGACGACGATTGATGTTAATACAGGCTCTTTTGTAGGCGGTCGCTCATTAGAAGACACCGTTTATAAGACTAATCTAGAAGCCACACATGCCATCGCACGTCAGCTGCGCCTGCGTAATCTAGGCGGCATTATTATTCTAGATTTTATCGATATGCTTGAACAGCAGCATAAGGATGATGTATTAGAGAGCTTACAGGCGCAGCTAACCCAAGACTATGCCAAAACCAAAATTACGCAGGTTAGTGAACTTGGCTTAGTGGAGATGACACGCAAGCGCACGCGTGAATCATTAGGTCAGCAGCTTTGTGAGCCGTGCTCAACTTGCCAAGGTCGTGGGTTCGTTAAAACCGCAGAGACCGTTTGCTTTGAGATTTTCCGTGAGATCATGCGCTGCGCCCGTACTTATAATTCTCCTAAGAAATTCACAGTAGTGGCTCATGCGGCAGTCATTGATTTATTGCTGACATCAGAGTCAGATACAGTAGCAGATTTAGAGTATCTACTGGGTCGAGTGATTACATTTGACGTAGAAAATCTATATACCCAAGAGCAGTATGACATTGTTTTGGACTGAGATTACTGAGCCTACTGCCAGAGACTTGTTACAAGTATCTTGACCAACAAAGCAGTTTTCTGAAAATTGAGGTCTTTAATTACGTCAGATATTGCCCTTGCAATACCTAAAATACTCTGTATAATACACACCACTGAATTATATATGCGCAGCTGACTAAAAAAGCTGACGCTATGACAGCTGGAGCATCGTTTCTAGCACTATTTCATTATGCCTTTGCTGACATCCATTATAGGAGAGTTGGCGGGGCTTTAAACTATTTTGCTTTTGGCACGCTATAAGTTCGGATAAAGAACTCATTCTGGTTAAGAACAGAAGGCCGCTTTAAGTGAATATTTAACCAAACTGCTTTTGATCATAGTCTTGCAAACCAAGAATGACGAAAGCACATATTAGGAGCTTGCTGGCATGGCTAACCAGAGAATCCGTATCCGTCTTAAGTCTTTTGATCATCGTCTGATTGATCAATCTGCACAAGAGATTGTTGATACTGCAAAGCGCACCGGTGCGCAAGTTTGTGGTCCTGTACCGTTGCCGACTCGCATTGAGCGCTTCAACGTTCTAACCTCACCACACGTTAACAAAGACGCTCGTGACCAGTACGAAATCCGTACTCACAAGCGTATGGTTGATATCGTTCAGCCTACTGACAAAACTGTGGATGCGCTAATGAAATTAGATTTAGCGGCGGGTGTTGACGTCCAAATTGCTTTGGGTTAATGCACATTACACACCCAACCCATTAATATAAGATATAAAGAGGTCTAAAATGGCGATCGGTTTAGTCGGTAAAAAATGCGGCATGACCCGTGTCTTCACTGAAACAGGCGCATCTATCCCTGTAACAGTGGTTGAGGTCGATGCAAACCGCATTACTCAAGTAAAAAATACTGATGTAGATGGTTACCAAGCCATCCAAGTCACCACAGGTACCCGTCGTGACAGCCGCGTAACTGCTGCACAAAAAGGTCACTTCGCGAAAGCTGGCGTTAAAGCTGGTCGTGGTGTTTGGGAATTTCGTGTCAACGATAGCGATCTTGAAGGTCGTGAGATTGGCGGTGAGATTCTAGCTGACTTGTTTGAACAAGGTCAGATGGTTGATGTGACAGGACAAAGCAAAGGTAAAGGCTTCCAAGGTCCAATCAAACGTCACAACTTTAGTATGCAAGATGCTACTCATGGTAACTCAGTGTCTCATCGTGCACATGGTTCAACTGGTCAAAACCAGTCACCAGGTAAAGTATTCAAAGGCAAAAAGATGGCGGGTCAGATGGGTAACAAGCGTGTTACTGTTCAAGGCCTAGAAGTGATTTCGGTTGATGCCGAAAAAGGGTTACTTGTCATCAAGGGTGCTATCCCAGGTGCCACCGGTGGCGATGTTATCGTACGTCCGTCAGTCAAAGCCTAAGCAAGGGGATTAACGTGGATTTAAAAACAGTTACAGGTGCAGCGGTTGAGCTTTCTGATACGGCTTTTGGTCGTGAATTCAATGAAGCATTAGTGCACCAAGTCGTCACCGCTTATCTAGCTGGTGCTCGCCAAGGTACACGCGCTCAAAAAACCCGTGCCGAAGTTTCTGGCGGTGGTATCAAGCCATGGCGCCAAAAAGGTACTGGTCGCGCTCGTGCGGGCTCTATTCGTAGCCCAATCTGGCGTTCAGGTGGTCGTGCATTCGCTGCAAAACCACAAGATTGGTCACAGAAAGTAAACCGTAAAATGTATCGCGGTGCGATGCAGTGCATCCTAGCAGAATTGATTCGTCAAGAGCGTCTGATTTTGGTAGAAGAGTTGAGCGTTTCTGGGCCGAAAACTAAAGAACTGATTGCAAAGCTAAATGAGCTTGATGCACCTCGTGCATTGATCGTCACCAAAGAAGTTGACGAAAACTTATACTTAGCTGCTCGCAACATTCCGCACGTCAATGTACTTGGTACAAACGAAGTGGATCCAGTGAGCTTGATCGCATTTGATAAAGTGATCATGTCAGTTGAAGCTGCGAAACAATTTGAGGAAGCACTAGCATGAACAACGCAAGACTTTATCAGGTCTTAAGAGGGCCTGTATTCTCAGAAAAATCTCAAATGCTTGGCGACTCACTTGGTGTGCAGGTATTTAAAGTTGACTCTAACGCTACTAAGCTTGAAGTCAAAAAAGCAGTTGAGTTGATGTTTGAAGGTGTTGAAGTTACTAAAGTAAACACTTTGAATGTTAAAGGTAAGACAAAGCGTTTTGGTAAAAGTATCGGCCGTCGTAACGACTATAAAAAAGCCTATGTTACCTTAAAAGCTGGTCAAGATGTACAAATGGCTGATGCTGGTGAAGAAGTCGCAAACACGACTGCCTCTACTAGTGAAACAGCGAATAACGAATAAGGATTACACTCATGCCTATCGTAAGAGCAAAGCCAACATCACCAGGCCGTCGTTTTGTTGAAAAAGTGGTGCATCCACACCTTTATAAAGGTCGTCCTTATGCAGCGCTTCTAGAATCAAAAAGTAAGTCAGGTGGTCGTAACAATAATGGTCGTATTACTACTCGTCACATTGGCGGTGGTCATAAGCAACATTATCGCATTATCGACTTCAAACGTACTAAAGACAATATCCCAGCTGTGGTAGAGCGTATTGAATACGATCCTAACCGTACTGCACATATTGCATTACTTAAGTATGCTGATGGCGAACGTCGTTACATCATCGCTGCTAAAAAACAAGCAGTTGGCGATACAGTAATGTCAGGCGAAACATCTCCAATACGTCCAGGTAACTGCCTACCGCTAAAAAACATCCCATTGGGTACTGTGATTCATAATATCGAGCTGAAAATCGGTAAAGGTGCACAGATGGCTCGTTCTGCGGGTGCTAGCGTTCAGTTATTAGGCCGTGACGGTATCTACGCTATTTTACGTCTACGTTCAGGCGAAACTCGCCGTGTGCACGTAAACTGCCGTGCTGTTATTGGCGAAGTTTCTAACACTGAAAACAACTTGAAATCACTTGGTAAAGCTGGTGCTTCACGTTGGCGTGGTGTTCGTCCTTCAGTTCGTGGTGTCGCGATGAACCCAGTTGATCACCCACATGGTGGTGGTGAAGGTCGTAACAAAGGTCGCCATCCAACTAGCCCTTGGGGTCAGAAGTCTAAAGGACTTAAAACGCGTCATAATAAGCGTACTGACAACATGATCATCCGCCGCCGCGCCAAGAAGAAATAAAGGAAGAATTTCATGCCTCGTTCATTGAAAAAAGGTCCATTCATAGACGCGCACTTATTTGCTAAAGTTGAGAATGCATTAGACACCAACTCACGCAAGCCAATTAAAACTTGGTCGCGCCGCTCGATGATCCTACCACAAATGGTTGGCCTGACTTTATCTGTCCACAACGGCCGTACTCACGTACCGGTTATCGTCAGTGAGCAGATGGTTGGTCATAAACTAGGTGAATTTGCCCCGACTCGTACGTATCGTGGTCATGGCATTGACAAAAAAGCTAAGAGATAAGGTGCTTACCATGGAAGTAACTGCAAAATTACGCGGTGCCGCCATATCGGCACAAAAAGTTAGACTCGTTGCTGATGAAGTTCGTGGCAAATCTATTGAGCGTGCTTTGGATATCCTAACGTATAGCAATAAAAAAGGCGCTGTGTTTGTTAAGAAATGTCTTAACTCAGCCATCGCCAATGCCGAACATAATCACGGCCTAGATATTGACGACCTAAAAGTCGCTACTATCTATGTTGATGAAGGCATTACGCTAAAACGTATCCTACCACGTGCCAAAGGTCGCGCTGATCGTATCAGCAAGCGTACTTGTCACATCACTATAAAGGTAGGAGAATAAGTTATGGGTCAAAAAGTACATCCAATCGGAATTCGTCTTGGTGTTGTAAAAAAGCATAACGCAAACTGGTATGCTGATCCTAAACAATACTCAGAATACCTAATCAACGATATTCAAGTTCGTGAATATCTACGTAAAAAGCTAGATAACGCAATGATCAGCAACATCATGATCGAGCGTCCTACTGGCGCTGCTAAGATTACCATCGCCACTGCGCGCCCTGGTATCGTTATCGGTAAGAAAGGCGAAGATATCGAAAGACTTCAAAAAGAATTGACCAAAATTATGGGCGTACCTGCTCAGGTCAACATTGAAGAAATCACGTCACCTGACCTTGATGCACGTTTGGTAGCAGAGGGTATCGCAAGCCAGCTTGAGCGTCGTGTTATGTTCCGCCGTGCGATGAAACGAGCTGTACAGAACAGCATGCGTTCTGGTGCTAAAGGTATTAAAGTTGAGCTGTCTGGTCGTCTTGGCGGTGCTGAGATTGCTCGTAGTGAATGGTATCGTGAAGGCCGTGTGCCATTGCATACACTTCGTGCTGATATTGACTATGCGTCAATTCGTGCAGAGACAACTTACGGCACCATCGGTGTTAAAGTTTGGATTTTCCGCGGAGAGATCCTTGACGGTATGAACAGTGTTTATAATCCCGTCAAAGAAGAGCAGACTCGTGCGCCAAAACGCCGTGGTCGCGGAAACGGAAACCGTCGAAACTCAGACAGAGGTTAAACTATGTTACAGCCAAAACGTACCAAGTTTCGTAAAATGCATAAAGGTCGTAACACTGGGCTAGCTCATCGTGGAAGCACCGTTGCATTCGGACAAATTGGTCTAAAATCATTGACGCGTGGTCGTATGACAGCCCGTCAAATCGAAGCAGCACGTCGTACCATCACTCGTAAAATTAAGCGTGGCGGTAAGATTTGGATTCGTGTATTCCCAGACAAGCCTATTACCAACAAACCATTAGAAGTACGTATGGGTAAAGGTAAAGGTCCAGTTGAGTACTGGGTATGCGAAATCAAGCCTGGTAAAGTGCTATATGAAATTGAAGGGGTATCTGAAGAGCTTGCTCGCGATGCATTAACGCTTGCTGCAGCAAAACTGCCCTTTAAAACTACCATTGTTAAGCGGACGATAATGTAATGAAGATCAGTGAATTACGTGATAAATCATTAGAAGAACTGACCCAGTTACTTGATGAAAAGCAGCTTGATGCTTTCCGTATTCGTATGGCTAAAGCAACTGGTCAGTTGGGTAATACCCATGAAGTCAGAGCAAATCGTCGTACGATTGCTCAGCTTCAGACTTTGATTAACGAGAAACAACGAGGCGACTCATGAGCGATAACAATCAAACAGCTACCAATGCTAGCGTATTGACAGGACGAGTTGTCAGCGACAAGATGGACAAGTCCATCACAGTTTTGATTGAGCGTCTGGTTCGTCATCCTTTGTATGGCAAGCAGCTTCGTCGTTCTACTAAAATCAAAGCACATGATGAGAACAACGTTTGTCAACAAGGCGACCTTGTCCGCATCAAAGAAACGCGTCCAATCTCAAAAACTAAGTCTTGGACTTTAGTTGATGTGGTTGAAAAAGTAGAAAAAATCTAAGTAAATTGCATTGAAAGCCAGAAGCTGTTAAAATAGCCGCCTTTTTAAGGATGCTGATTGCGCCGAGCGTATATCACTCACATTAAGAGTAAGCTGCGGTTATTTATATTAAAATGCCGCCTTGCTCATTCTGTGCTAGCGGCAGCAACTGGTTTTTATTGCTCATACGTGTGGAGTAACGCTATGATTCAGGTTGAGTCAATGCTGGAAGTTGCAGACAATAGCGGTGCAAGGCGAGTTCAGTGCATTAAAGTACTGGGTGGTTCTCATCGTCGTTATGCATCAGTTGGCGACATTATTAAAGTAACGGTTAAAGAAGCCATTCCTCGTGGTCGTGTCAAAAAAGGCGACGTGATGAATGCAGTAGTTGTACGCACCAAAAAAGGCGTTCGTCGTCCAGATGGTTCTGTGTTACGTTTTGATGACAATGCTGCGGTATTGTTGAACCAAAACAAAGCGCCGATTGCAACTCGTATTTTTGGACCGGTAACTCGTGAACTACGTGGTGATCAGTTTATGAAAATTGTATCACTAGCACCAGAAGTATTGTGAGGTAATCCATGTCAAAATTACGTAAAGGCGATACAGTTATCGTGATTGCTGGGAAAGACAAAGGCAAGCAAGGTACTGTACAAGCTGTAAAAAACGATCGTATTAAAGTTGAAGGCGTTAATATTGTTACTAAACATCAGAAGCCAAATCAGGCGACTGGCGTTGAAGGTGGCATTCTTAAGCAAGAAGCTTTTATGCATATCTCAAATGTCGCAATCTTAAATGCGCAAACCCAAAAAGCAGACCGTATTACTTATCAGTTTGGCGAAGATGGCAAGAAACAACGCGTCTATCGTTCAAACGGTGAAGTAGTGGCGACTGCGTAAGACACTAAGGGTGTAATGGTAATGGCAAGATTAAAATCTTTATATAACGATAAATTAAAGCAGCAAATCAAAGAAGATCTTGGTTTGGACAATGTGATGCAAGTGCCTAAAATCACTAAAATCACACTTAACATGGGTGTAGGCGGCGCGTCTCAAGACAAGAAATTGCTTGAAGGTGCTGTAGCTGACATGACCGCGATTGCTGGTCAAAAACCTGTTGTCACCAAAGCGCGTAAATCAGTTGCTGGCTTTAAGATTCGTGAAGAATGGCCAATTGGCTGTAAAGTAACGCTACGCGGTGAGCAAATGTACGAATTTTTAGATCGTCTCGTTGCCATTGCAATTCCTCGTATTCGTGATTTCCGTGGTTTTTCACCTAAAGCCTTTGACGGACGTGGTAACTACTCATTGGGTATCAAAGAACAGATCGTATTCCCAGAAGTAGATTTTGACAAGATTGACCGTATCCGTGGTATGGATGTGACAATCACCACGTCAGCTCAATCTGATGAAGAAGGTCGTGCGTTGCTTAAAGCATTCGGCTTCCCATTTAAATAAGGTAAAGACGTTATGGCAAAGAAGAGCATGATTAACCGCGAATTAAAACGCGAAAAAATGGTTGCTAAATATGCTGAAAAGCGTATCAAGCTAAAACAAACTATCAGTGATATCAATGCATCAGACGAAGAGCGTATGGACGCGATGTTAGAGCTACAAGCTCTTCCACGCAACTCATCACCAGTACGTCTGCGTAATCGTTGTGCTATCACCGGTCGTCCTCACGGTTACTTCCGCAAGTTTGGCTTATCACGCAATATGCTGCGTGAGCGTGTCATGCAAGGCGATGTGCCTGGTGTTCGTAAAGCAAGCTGGTAAGGAGTAACTATATGAGTATGCAAGATACCGTTGGGGATATGCTAACCCGTATCCGTAACGCACAAATGGCTAACAAAGTATCGGTAGCAATGCCGAGCTCTAAATTACGTAAATCAATTGCTGATCTGCTAGTTAGCGAAGGTTATGTGGCGAGCGCTGTTGTTACTGAAGAAGAAAACAACAAAGCAACCCTTACTATTGAATTGAAATACTTCGAAGGCCGTGCGGTTATCGAAACTATTCAACGTTATAGCCGCCCTGGTCTACGCCAGTTCCGCGGTAAAGACGAAATCCCTACTGTTAAGCAAGGTATGGGTGTTGCTATCGTATCTACAAGCCAAGGTATCATGAGCGATCGTGCTGCACGCGCTGCTGGTATCGGTGGTGAAATCGTTGCATTTGTAGCGTAAGCTATACGACGATGAAGTCTATTTGATGGTGGTTAGGCTTCTATCGATTGAGTAATGTTTAATTATTTCAAATTGATAGGTGTCTAACACAGTCAACTATGCTAAACTAACACGCTTTTTAGCCTGTTAGTTTTTTCGCTAATAAAAGCAAGTTAAATTTTTTAAGGAATATTCCTATGTCTCGTGTGGCTAAAGCCCCAGTAACGCTGCCAAATGGCGTAAGCGTTACTTTGAACGATCGGCAGGTCGAAGTTAAAGGCAAGAACGGTACTATGTCTTTACACCTGCATGAATTGGTCGAGCTGAAACAGGAAGATGATGCTATCATTTTCTCACCTGCAGTCGATTCAAAAGAAGCTATGATGCACACTGGCACCATGCGCGCTCTTGTTAACAATTATGTTACTGGCGTAAATGAAGGCTTTGAAAAGCGTCTTCAATTGATTGGTGTTGGTTATCGCGCACAAGTTGCTGGTAACAAAGTAACCTTGAACGTTGGCTACTCTCATCCAGTAGAGTACACACTACCTGAAGGTGTATCGGCTGAAACCCCAACGCAAACTGAAATTGTTTTGAAATCAAACAATAAACAGCAGCTTGGTCAAGCAGCGGCTAATATCCGTGGTTTCCGTCCACCTGAGCCTTATAAAGGTAAAGGTATTCGTTATAGTGACGAGCATGTGATTCGCAAAGAAGCTAAGAAAAAATAAGGTGAGTTGAAATGTTTGATAAAAAAGCAGCTCGTCTGCGTCGAGCTAAGAAAACACGCGCGCATATCCGTTTCTTAGGCGTTCATCGCTTAACGGTTAACCGCACGTCAAAACATATTTATGCCCAGATTATCTCTCCAAATGGTGGTGAAGTGATTGCTCAGGCATCTACCTTAGACAGCAGCTTGCGTTCAGGCGCGACTGGTAATGCTGATTCAGCAACGTCTGTAGGCCAAATGATCGCAGAACGCGCAAAAGCAGCTGGCATTACTAAAGTTGCCTTTGACCGTAGTGGTTTCAAATATCATGGTCGAGTTAAAGCTTTAGCAGAAGCTGCTCGCGAAAACGGATTGGAGTTTTAATCATGGCTAGAAATGATAAAAATGATAAAAATGAACAGACTGACGGTCTAGTAGAACGCTTAGTTACCGTTGATCGCGTTGCAAAAGTTGTTAAAGGTGGTCGTATTTTCTCTTTCACTGCGTTGACTGTAGTGGGTGATGGTAATGGTCGTGTTGGTTTTGGTCGTGGTAAAGCGCGTGAAGTGCCAGCTGCTATCCAAAAAGCACTAGAAGCTGCCAAACGTAATATGATTACTGTTGAGCTAAATGATGCAACTTTGTATCATCCGATCAAAGCAAGTCATGGTGCTAGTAAAGTCTACATGCAGCCTGCATCTGAAGGTACTGGCGTAATCGCTGGTGGCGCAATGCGTGCTGTGTTAGAAGTTGCTGGTGTCAAAGATGTTTTGACTAAATGTTATGGTTCTACCAATACTGCTAACGTTGTTCGTGCAACGTTTAACGGTTTACGTGATATGTCAACTCCAGAGAAGATGGCAGCTAAACGTGGTAAATCTGTAGACGAAATCTTGGGTTAACTTAGACTAGGTGAGTTACGATGAAAAAAATGAAAGTCACTCAATTTAAATCGGGTGCCCATCGCCTAAAGAGCCACAAAGCGAGCTTGAAAGGATTGGGTTTACGCCGCATTAATCACACTGTTGTAGTAGAAGATACTCCTTCAACACGTGGTATGGTTAATCGCGTTAACTACATGGTAAAAGTGGAGGAAGCGTAATGGGTCTTAGATTAAATGAATTATCACCAGGTGTTGGCGCAAAGAAAACTGCCCAACGTCGTGGTCGTGGTATCGGTTCAGGTCTTGGTAAGACTGGTGGTCGTGGTGTAAAAGGTCAGAAATCTCGTTCAGGTTCTAGCGTTCGCTCAGGATTTGAAGGTGGTCAAATGCCTTTATATCGTCGTCTACCAAAATTTGGTTTTACCAGTAAACTGGCTATGAAGACTGCTGAAGTACGTCTTTCTGAACTGAATAAAATTGAAGGCGATGTAGTTAGCCTTGAAACACTTAAAGCTGCTAACCTTATCCGTCACGATATGAAACGTGCTCGTGTAATGCTATCAGGTGAAGTCACTAAAGCTTATACTTTCAAAGGTATCAAAGTGACTAAAGGTGCTAAGCAAGCAATCGAAGCTGCTGGTGGTAGCATCGAGGAGTAGTAACGTGTCAAAGCAATCAATGTCATCGGCTGGTATACCGCTTAATCCATTCGCATTTATACGTAAGTATGATGAGCTATGGACGCGTTTATTATTTTTAATCGGCGCATTGATTGTTTATCGTTTAGGGTCACATATTCCAGTTCCGGGTATTAACCCAGTTAACTTGGCTGATCTGTTTTCGCGCAACGAAAACACCATTCTGAGCATGTTTAATATGTTCTCAGGTGGTGCGCTAGAGCGTATGTCTATCATGGCACTTGGCATTATGCCATATATCTCAGCATCGATTATCGTACAGATGATGTCTGCAGTATTGCCATCGCTTGAAGCCCTCAAAAAAGAAGGTGAAGCGGGACGACGCAAGTTAAACAAGTATACCCGTCAGGGAACGCTTGCTTTAGCCCTAGTACAGTCATTAGGAATGTGTGCCGGCTTAATCAGCCAAAACCTTACTTTATCTACTGGTCTTACCTTTTATATTCCAGCTGTTACTTCTTTAGTAGCAGGCGCAATGTTCTTAATGTGGCTTGGTGAGCAGATTACAGAGCGCGGCGTAGGTAATGGTATTTCAATGCTCATTTTTGCGAGTATTGTGGCTGGTACGCCAGGTATGATTTCGCAATCTATTGAACAGGTCAATCAAGGTCAGATGAACTTGATTGTGCTATTTATTTTTGTACTGCTAGGTATCGCGGTTACTGCGGGTATCGTTTATATTGAACGTGCTCAACGCCGTGTTCCTGTGAACTATGCACAAAAACAGCAACAAGGCCGCAAAATTTATGCTCAGCAGCAATCACATTTGCCGCTTAAGCTAAATATGGCAGGGGTTATCCCAGCTATTTTTGCCAGTTCTTTGTTATTGTTTCCTGCAAGTTTAGGGCAGTGGGTTGGTCAATCGACTGATCCTACCTTTGTACAGAAAATACTTCAAAATATGGCATTGGTACTGTCTCCAGGACAGCCGCTATATTTAGTACTGTTTGGCGCAATGATTATTTTCTTCTGTTATTTTTATACGGCGCTGGTATTTAGTCCGCGTGAAGTAGCAGAGAACCTTAAACGTAGTGGTGCGTATATCCCAGGTATTCGCCCAGGACAACAAACTCAGCGTTACCTCGATCATGTATTAAACCGACTGACCTTTATTGGCGCGATGTATATGACGGTTATTTGTTTAATGCCAATGGTCGTCCAGTCATCGTTTGGTGTGCCGTTTCAACTCGGTGGTACGTCTTTACTGATTATGGTGGTTGTGGTAATGGACTTCATCTCGCAGATTCAAGCGCATTTGATGACCCATCAATATCATGATCAGACGTTAATTCAATCGCCCACTCAACCTTAAATGAGCGGTACGATATTTCAAGGAGCATGCTATGAAAGTTCAAGCATCAGTTAAAAAGATTTGTGGTAGCTGTAAAGTTGTGCGCCGTAAAGGCCGTGTACATATTATTTGTACAGCAGAACCTCGCCACAAGCAACGTCAAGGTTAATATTTAGTATTAGAAAACATCTAGTTTTCACTGCTGATTAAATTAATACTTGAAAAATAACGGCGGATGCGATATCATCCGCCACTTGCCGTGTTTATACAAAATCTTTTATAATAGAATCGATGAGCAGACTTATAGTCAAAACATCGATAATGACTATAAAAGCTCTAGTATTAACAGCAACAAATCTGAAGAGTAAAGCCTTATCGCTAGATAACGCTTATTTTTCTTTAATGGAGAGAAATCAATGGCTCGTATTGCCGGCGTAAACATTCCGGATAATAAGCATGCTGTTATTTCACTAACTTACATCTTTGGTGTAGGTCGTACCACTGCTCAGAAAATCTTAGAAGCAGTTGGCATCGCCCCTACTACTAAAGTCAGTCAGTTAGATGATACACAGTTAGATGCTATCCGTGCACAAGTTGCAAACTACATGACTGAAGGTGACCTTCGTCGTGAAGTTTCAATGAACATCAAGCGTTTAGTTGATCTTGGTTGTTACCGTGGCATCCGTCATCGTCGTAACCTACCAGTTAGAGGTCAGAACACCAAGAACAACGCTCGTACTCGCAAGGGTCCGACACGTCCTCTCAAAAGATAATTAACTTAGGAAGCTAAAAGATGGCAAAAGACACTCGTAGTCGCAAAAAGGTGACTCGTCGTTCAGTATCGGAGGGCATTGCCCATATCCATGCGTCTTTTAATAACACCATTGTTACGATTACCGATCGTCAAGGTAATGCATTGGCTTGGGCCACTTCAGGTGGACAAGGCTTCCGTGGTTCACGCAAATCTACACCATTTGCAGCTCAGGTTGCAGCTGAAGTCGCTGGTAAAGCGGCTCAAGAATATGGTGTTAAGAATATCGACGTTTTGGTCAAAGGACCAGGACCGGGTCGTGAGTCTGCGGTAAGAGCACTAGGTGCATTGGGTTATAAAGTTAACAGCATCTCTGATGTAACCCCAATCCCACACAATGGTTGCCGTGCGCCGAAAAAGCGCCGCGTCTAATATTAAAGACGAAGCTTTTTATCCCAAAAGCTTATAGGAGACATAACAATGGCCCGTTATATTGGACCAAAACTTAAATTATCACGTCGTGAAGGCACTGACTTAGGTCTTAAGTCTGGCGTTAAACCATATGACGTAAAAACGAAAAAAGCTGGTCGTCCACCAGGTCAACACGGTGTAAGCCGTAACAAGACCTCAGAATATGCTCTACAGTTGCGTGAAAAGCAAAAAGTTAAGCGTATCTATGGTGTATTAGAGCGTCAGTTCGCTAATTACTATAAAGAAGCTGCTCGTAAGCGCGGTGCTACTGGTGAAAACTTGTTAGCTATGCTTGAGAGCCGTCTAGACAACGTGGTATATCGCATGGGCTTTGGCTCAACTCGCGCTGAAGCACGTCAGCTAGTCAGTCATCGTACTGTTATGGTAAAAAAAGCTGGTCGTGATGAGTTTGTTCGTGTGAACATTCCATCAATTCAGCTTCAAGATGGTGATGTCATCGCTATCCAAGAGAAGTCTCGCGAACAGCTACGTATCAAAAACGCTATCGAACTAGCGACCCAACGTGGTATTCCAGAATGGCTTGATGTTGATCATAGCAAACTACAAGGCACGTTCAAAAAAGCGCCTGATCGTATTGATCTACCTGCTGAAATCAACGAAAGCTTGATCGTTGAGCTATACTCTAAGTAATAACGTCATGCTCAATGTTATGAAAATGGCATTGAGCAATTAACGTTAATTAAACCAGTTTAATAAATCGAGGTGACATCATGACGCTAAATGCAACTGAGTTTCTAACGCCGAACGCCATTAATGTGGATACGGTTAACGAAACGATTGCGAAAGTCACGCTCGAACCGTTAGAACGCGGCTTTGGGCATACCCTAGGTAATGCTCTGCGTCGCATCTTGTTATCTTCATTACCTGGTGCTGCAGTCATTGAAGCTGAGATTGATGGTGTTGACCATGAATATTCAACGCTTGAAGGACTACAAGAAGACGTACTTGACCTGCTTTTGAATCTAAAAGGCTTGGCAATTACACTTCATGACCAAAATGAAGTATTTTTGACCTTGGATAAACAAGGTCCAGGCACTATCACTGCTGCAGACATCGCGTTACCGCACAATGTTGACATCATCAATCCAGAATTGGTCTTGGGTACATTGAGCGACCGTGGTCATCTTAAGATGCGTTTGCGTGTAGTGATGGGTCGTGGATATGAGCCAGCAAACCAGCGCCGTGAAGATGGTGATACCAGAGCAATTGGACGCTTAAAGCTTGATGCAAGTTTTAGTCCTGTGCTTCGTGTTGCTTATCAGGTTGAGAACGCTCGCGTTGAGCAGCGTACTGATCTTGATCGTCTTATCGTTGAGCTTGAAACTAATGGCACTATAGATCCAGAAGAAGCAATTCGTAAAGCAGCAACTATTTTACAGCAACAGATTTCAATCTTTGTTGACCTAGAAGCTGAAGAAGCGCCTGAGCCTGTGAAAGAGAAAGAAGAGGTTGATCCGGTGCTATTACGCCCTGTGGACGATCTTGAACTAACGGTTCGCTCAGCCAACTGCTTGAAAGCTGAAAACATTTACTATATCGGTGATTTGGTACAGCGTTCAGAGACTGAACTTCTAAAAACCCCAAATCTTGGTAAGAAATCATTAACAGAAATCAAAGACGTACTAGCGTCTAAAGATTTAGAGCTCGGTATGCGCCTAGATAACTGGCCACCAGCTGATTTACGTGTTGATGATCGCTTTTCTTATCGTAGCCGTTAAACTTTAAGGATTTTTGACTATGCGCCATCGTAAGAGTGGAGTCAAGCTGGGTCGTACCGGCAGTCATCGTAAGGCAATGTTTCAGAACATGACCAACTCATTATTTGAGCATGAACTGATTAAAACAACTTTACCAAAAGCTAAAGAACTACGTCGCGTTGCCGAGCCATTGATCACTATGGCTAAAGAAGACAGCGTTGCTAACCGTCGTTTGGCATTTAGCCGTATGCGTAGCAAAGCTATGGTAGGCAAATTATTTGGCACGTTAGGTCCTCGTTATCAGACGCGTCCAGGTGGTTATTTGCGTATCGTAAAGTGTGGTTACCGTGATGGTGACAATGCGCCAATGGCTTATGTAGAATTGGTTGATCGCGACTAGTTTTGCATTAAAGACATATTTCATAAAAAAAGCTCCAATTGAATTGGAGCTTTTTTTTGTGCTTAGATTTAGTTAATTATATTGCTATCTGATCACAGTAGTAATGAGTCGACATCAGCAGCACCTTGCCTAATGACTTCAGGGCGGCTACTAGTCATATCTACAATGGTGGTGAGTTTGGTCGTTTTTATACCTGCATTGATGAGTCCGTCGATTTGATTACCTAATAAGTCTTCAATCTCAAATGGATCGTCTAATATATCATCTCGATTAGGGAGAATTAACGAGCTGGTCAGGATAGGTTCATCCATAGCTTCTAATAATGCTTGAGCGATAGGATTGCTTGGTACTCGGATACCAATGGTTTTTTTCTTAGGATGCGCCAGTTTTTTGGGAACATCTTTTGTCGCATTTAGGATAAAAGTAATTGGGGCTGGGGTATGCGCTTTTAGTTGTTTATACTGAGCATTGTCTACGGTCGCATAGGTGGCAATCTCGCTTAAATCGCGGCAAAGTAAAGTAAATTGGTGTTTGTCATCCAGTGCGCGGATTTGCTTAAGTTTGTCTAAGGCCGCTTTTGCGCCCAAACGGCACCCAAAAGCGTAGCTGGTATCGGTAGGGTAGATGATTAACTGGTCTTTGCGCAGTAGGTCAGCGGCTTGCTCAATGAGACGTGGCTGAGGATTATCAGGATGAATATAGAAAACTTCCATAATGGTTCCTTATTTTATAATTATTAGTTTTTAATTGAGACAATTTTTTCATTAATTAGATGTAGTTCAATCATTAGACATATTAAAAAAGTTATTTCAAAAATTAAGCAAATCTGTATTTTTAAAATACTACTTTAGTTATCAGTATAGCTTAAAGCAAATATAAGTTTAGTGGCAAGGCGTTACCAACCGTAGAAAATCGTTAATAATTAGGAACACTTAGTAATTTGAATTAAGCGTTGATTTCAGATGAAGGAGTACAAACGCTAATTAAAGCAGTCAGTAAAGTCTTAGCGTCACGCGGCAGAGTATAAGGTTTGGCTATATAGCTTTCTACTTGCTGATAGACATCACTAGCAAAGGTACTACTACTAGTGTCGAAGTCGGCAAACAAATTATCTTGTGAGACTTGGAAGTTTCGACCACACGCTAAGGTGAATAAACATTCTAATGCCTGTGGTTTGATCTCTACGCGCTCAAATGCTTGCTGCTGAGCTTCTGTCCGACCGTCTGGGGCATACCAGTAGCCAAAGTCAGGTAATTGTCTACGAGCGTCACCAGCCAGGCACCAATGACTCAGCTCGTGCAGGGCACTGGCAAAAAATCCATGAGCGAATTCAATTCTGGCAGGCTCATTGTCTTGAGCAGGGAAATACTCTGGCTCACCCTCACTACGAACCAATATCACTTGCTGGTTAGTAAATAAAGTATTAAATAGCTGTATGAGCCAATCAGTAGCTAATCGTTCGCTATCAATTATCAATCCTGCTGAGTAAGTATTGTCAGGCTGAGTAGTAGATAACTTTTGCCACTGACTTCTCCATTCTCTTAAATACTCATCTTCATCGAGGCACAGTCTATTGCTAAGAGCATTTTCAATATGACGATCTAGTTGAGTAAGATATTGCAGCAACGAACTTGCTGTAGCAGGAGAAAGTAAATCAGAAAAATTGATTTTATTATCAGGTAGATTCATAGAGAAGACATTGACTTAATAAATATTAAAGACAAAAAATTTTAGGTAAAAAAGTAAGTAGTAAAAAAGCTTGAACATATTTGCTATCAAAAAATCTTAACATACTAGCGCTAGCAGAATATGGCACTTTCCGTTAGTATGGCAGGCAATATTATACACCGTTTTTATGAATGAGGCCGCGCATGTCAAGCACTCCAGAAACTAAACCGTCAGCACCTTACGCTGACAATAAAAAAGCGCCTGTATCTACTAGCATGCCTGAGCACATTTCTTTGGACAAATGGGCGGACACGGGTTTTGAGTGGTCAGGAGAAGTCGATCCAAACTCTTTTGAACGTCTTGCCACGACGTTGAGCGCCGAGCATGATCAGTCAAACACTCAGTTAAACGCTGAACTCTATCGCCGTAATAATGTTTTGCATTTGGCATTTACGTTGACAGGTGATGTTTGGCTAACGTGTCAACGCTGTTTACAACCAATTGCGATAGACTTATCTGATGATTATGACATTGCACTACTCGAAAATGACAGCCAAGTGCGTCTGGTTAATGATGAGCAAGATTATTTGTTACTTGATGAAATCGTCACTGAGCAGTCTCCGGAGCGTCTATTACCATTTAAAAAACTGGTAGAAGATGAGATATTGCTCAAAACACCAATGGCGCCAAAGCATGATGATTGTGAGATGTCAGTTGAGCAGTTTGGCGAGATACCAGAAGAAGAAGAGAATGAAAATCCATTCGCTGCTTTAGCCTCCTTAAAAGGTAAGCTATAAGAGCCAAATTTATTTATTCAAGTATTTGAGAAGCCTTTTATCTGCTTTGTACAGAAGAGTGCAAGGCGGGGCTTTATTAATCTAATAAATATGCGTATAATGTCCGGTTTATTGCATTCGAGCAACCTGTTGCGTGCTGATAGAAGCTGACTAGGTAAATTTTTCATAAATTTCAGACATAGTTAGCGCTTTATGTAAGTAACAATCTATTTAACTAATGATGCTTCAGACTTAGGTTGTTGTGATTATATAGCCTCTGTCAGTATCGACTAAAGCTGAATTTCAAGCTTATCCCTTTTAAGTATAGGAGCTATATCATGGCTGTTCAAAAAAGTCGTAAAAGCCGTTCTCGTCGTGACATGCGCCGTTCACATCACCGTATGGAAATTGCTGAACTAAGCGTAGATGCTACTACTGGTGAAAAACATCGTCGTCATCACATGACTAAAGATGGTTTCTACCGTGGTCGTCAGCTATTCAAAGTTAGTCAAGATGCCTAAGACATTGGCCCTATGATAGCTAGGTAAAATAGTGACAGTACTGGTGACTGTTGTTGTATTTACTTGGCTATCATTAGTCAATAAGCTTTGAGCTAAAAAAAGCCAAGTTATTTCGCTATCATATATTATGTGGCTGGATAACTTGGCTTTTTGTTATTTATGACTAAACTCATTGCTTAGATGACTTTTTATTTTTAGCAGATAGAAACGCGTACTCAATCGTTAGTGATTTTGATTGGTACTGTGTTTTCCTATCGTTGTTTGGTCTGCATCCGCTATGATAATAGTGTGTGTCAGTGTATAGTTTACTGACAATCCGTTTTCTTAGATAAATAATTGAACTAGCGGCTTTGTATCACATTTAATAATATAATACACCCCATTGTTTTAGGGATATTTCTAATCAGATAAGGGATATTGGTTATGGCTTCTGTACCCGATATGGTAAAAAAGCAACCCGCTCGTATCGCGGTCATTTTTCCTGGACAAGGATCTCAAGCAGTCGCGATGACGAGTGAGCTTGCTGAAATCTACCCAGAGATACGCGATACATTTACCGAAGCGAGTGAGGCGCTTGGTGAGGATTTGTGGGCAATCTGTCAGGATGAAGAAAAACTCAATCAAACCGAGTATACTCAGCCAGCGCTACTGACAGCTAGCATTGCCATTTGGCGTGTCTTACAACAAAAAATAGAAGAGACGCCTTGCTATTTAGCTGGTCACTCTCTGGGCGAGTACAGCGCCCTGTGTGCTGCCAATGTGATATCGCTTGGTGATGCCGTCACCCTAGTGCATAAGCGCGGTCAGTTGATGCAAGAGGCCGTTGTAGGTGTCGATACTGCTATGGCTGCCGTGTTAGGACTAGAAGACAACCGAGTCGAAAATCTGTGTGAGCAAGCAACAGAGCATGTCGAGGGTGCCATTGTTGGCGCTGCTAACTTCAACAGCCCAGGACAGGTAGTGATCTCGGGTAACGCTGCTGGCGTTAACGCTGTCATCGACAAAGTCAAAAATACGGGCAAAAAATCTGTGCCCTTAAAAGTGAGTGTGCCGTCTCATTGTGCGCTAATGGAGCCGGCAAGCAATGCTTTAGCTGAGATACTAGCAGGCATTCAATTTGATCAAGCAGCAATCCCTGTTATCCAAAATCGCTATGCACGCGTTGAGACCAGTGCCGCCGGTATCAAACAAGCATTGACTGAACAGCTGAGTGAGCCAGTACTGTGGTCAAAAACCATGCAGGAACTGGCCGATAAGCAAATTAATCTATTAATCGAATGTGGCAGTGGCAACGTATTAAGCAATTTGGCTAAGCGTCAAGCGCAGCCAATCGCAAGCTATCCTACAGACAAGCCTGCCCGTCTAGAGAAATTATTAGAGGTGTTATCATGAGCCGTACTATTACATTAGTAACTGGCGCGAGCCGCGGTATCGGAAAGGCAGTAGCCAAACGCTTTGCTAAAGAAGGACATTTTGTCATTGGAACAGCAACCACTGAAAAAGGTGCTGAACTTATTGATGACTATCTTCATTATAGTGGTGGTATCGGTCGCGTCTTAGACGTACGTGATACTACTCAAATTGATAAATTGTTTGAAGAGATCGAAAGCGTCTATGGAGCGGTACAAGTATTGGTTAACAATGCAGGTATCACGCAAGACGGTCTGCTAATGCGTATGAAAGACGATGACTGGTCAAATGTCATCGATACGAATTTGACCTCAGTTTACCGCATGAGCAAACGCGCAGTACGCGGTATGATGAAAGCGCGCCGTGGTCGTATTATTAATATCACCTCTGTTGTTGCTCAAATGGGTAATGCAGGTCAATCTAACTATGCCGCGACTAAAGCTGGTGTAGAAGGTTTCAGTCGTACGCTTGCACGTGAAATCGGTTCACGCCAAGTGACTATCAATTGCGTGGCACCAGGTTTAATCGAGACTGATATGACAGATGAGCTCGACGAACGCCTATTGAATTCTATGCTAGATGCCGTTCCTATCAGCCGTCTTGGTCAACCAGAAGACATCGCAGCAGCAGTACATTTCTTAGCCAGTGATGAAGCCAGCTATATCACCGGCGCGGTCATTCCGGTCAACGGTGGCATGTATATGTAGGCGTTACATAGTTATAATAAAAAACTGTGTGAACGAGTGTAAACTATAATAAAGGGTGTTATAATAACGAATACTTTTGATTCAAAGCCCTGTATTATAGCAGGGCTTTATTAGACAGACTGTGTGACAAGTCATAGAGTACTCAGACAGCATTGCTAGTCTGGCAAACACATTTTATATACCATGCTATAGAGCTTAAATAAGGCACAATAGCAGTTTATTAAAAATAATAGATGATAACGGAGTAATCTATATGAGTAATGATATCGAGCTAAGAGTAAAATCAGCAGTTGCTGAGCAACTAGGTATGAACGTTGAAGACATCAATAACGATGCTTCATTCATGGAAGACCTAGGTGCGGACTCGTTGGACCTAGTTGAATTGGTGATGTCTTTTGAAAGTGATTTTGGTATCACTATTCCTGACGAAGACTCTGCAGAATTGACTACTGTTCAAAAAGCAATTGATTACGTACAAGCCCAGCTATAATTTGCCATTTGTTTAGCAAATTTTATAATGCCGCTTATCTTAATAGATAGGCGGTTTTTTTATGAGGGTAATTTAATTGATCGGTTGCATTAACATAAGCTACGTCAATTAACATTACTCAACATACTCTTACTATTCACGTTTGGTTCGTTTGTCTATACTCATCATGGTAGACAGTACAAAGCACGGTGATGTTCAATAACACACCACCGAAAATAAATATGAATAATAAATAACAATATTTCAAGGAGCAGTTATATGGGTATGTTCAGTTTTGCAAAAGATATCGGTGATAAAATCTTTAATCGTGATGATGAGAAGCATGATGCTAAGACAGAAACCAAGGCAGATGCTAATACACCGGTAAAAAGCAACGAGCCTTCAGCTCAATCCGTTGCTAATATTTTGTTACGCCGTATACAACAACAGAATCTAAATATCAGTAATTTAAAAATCAAATATAACGGCTCTACAGATACAGCAGAAATTAGCGGTAACGCGAAAACTCAAGCTGATCGTGAAAAAGCAATTATTGCCATTGGTAACGTACAAAATGTTGCTAAGGTCATTGATAATATCGATATCGAAGAAGATGCACCTGAGTCAACGATGTATACGGTAAAATCTGGCGATAGCTTATCTAAGATTGCTAAAGATGTTTACGGTGAGTCTGGCGATTATATGAAAATATTTGAAGCCAATAAGCCAATGCTATCTGATCCAGATAAAATCTATCCAGGTCAAGTGTTACGCATTCCTAAGCCATAACAAATTGATGATATAAGCAATAAATAATCTGTACAAAAAATCGATGATAAAAAAGCCTCTTTTATAAGAGGCTTTTTTATTATTTAAAATGATATAGCAATGGATATGAAGTTCTAATAGTGGCGAATACTTGAAGTATTTAGACTTGGGTGCTGTCTTTCAGCTTTTTTTGCTGCTCATTCAAGGCCCACTCGATATGCTCGTCGAGCATAGCATTGTGTATAGTGAGCTTGGATTTTAACTGTTCAACCACGTCCAAACTGGCATTGGCATTGCCAAGACCAATCGCGATATTACGTAAGAAATTGATATAGCCTGTGCGTCTGAGCGGGCTTCCTTGTGTGTTGTTCAAAAAATCCGCTTCTTGCCATTGCCATAATTCAAGCAAACTGCTGTTATCGAGACCATGCCTTGGTGCGAAGTCCTCAACGGTAGTCAGATTGGCATAACGATTCCATGGACAGATCAGCTGACAGTCATCGCAGCCAAACACCCGATTGCCAATCGCGCGTCGATACTTGGTATCAATAATACCATCGTGTTCAATCGTCAAATAAGAGATACAGGCAGAAGCATTGAGCTCATAAGGCGCTACAATTGCTTGGGTAGGGCATACATCAATGCAAGCGCTACAACTGCCACAATGCTCTTTAACAGGCTGGTCATCGGGCAGCTCTAAGCTTAAAAACAGCTCACCTAGCACAAAAAATGAGCCAGCTTGTTTGTTGATTAATAACGTATGCTTACCTGTCCAGCCCAGACCAGCAGCATCGGCAATAGGCCGCTCAAAGATAGGCGCAGAATCACTAAAGGGTCTAAAGATAAACTCTTTATCTGAACCAATATCTAGATGCTGCCATTCAGGAAGCATGGCCTGGATATTCAGAGCCAATTGCTTTAAACGGCTACGCATTGTCTTATGATAATCACGACCTCTTGCATAACGCGCAATGATGCCTTGGTTGGGATGGTCGTTGTCTGTGACAGCACGCGGTGTTGGGGCTTTGGTTAGGTAGTCCATCCTTACACTAATAATGGTCTTTGCGCCATCCACTAACTGCTCGGGATGAGCGCGCAGATGATGGTTGTTGTGCATGAACTGCAATTGACCCTCATAGCCTTTATCGAGCCATTTTTGAAGCTGCTCAATTTGCTTAGTAAACAGTGGATGATGGACAGATAAAAACCCACAGTCAGCAAATCCTAACGTTTGCGCTTGCGTTTTGATCCATTGTTTAACATCTGCTGTTGTTGCAAAGACTGTTGAGTTACTAACGGCAATCTTGTTTTTGTCGGTAGGCATAGAGATAGAGGCTTATTGGCTGTCTGCTTGTTTGGGTTGATCAGATTATTCGCATCTCACAATCAGTAATCATATGAATAGTGTTTATGATAAGCCAGTGAGCGATAAGCGCAAGTAGAAAAGAAAATAAACTCACATTCATATTGATACATAAGTAGACATGAGCTTTTGCTAAGCTGATACCAAAGTTTAGAAACTAGACTTTCAACACTATAAAAATATCAGAAAAACATGGCCGAGGATAATACATGAAAAATTTTACCAGTTTATCACCTATAAAAAATACAAAACCTATTGCGCTTTATAGTAGTGAGCAAATTTATGCCATGGAGCAAGCGTGGTTTGCTCAAGGATACGATAGTTTTGGCTTAATGCAGCAAGCAGCTTGGCAAATGGCACAGCAGATAGAATTGCTTTATGAACAAAAATGTCTCAATGCTAATCATTCTGCTAATACCAACGTTTATCATCGTACGGAGCGTTTGCGCCGAGTAAGTGTCTGGGTAGGCAAGGGTAATAATGGCGGGGACGGTTGGCTCATTGCTCACTATCTGCAACAAGCTGGCTGGCAAGTAGAGGTCATTGCTGTTGGTTTTGATAAAAACGATTTCGTTATTGATGATAAATCAGTCACTTCTAACAGCAAAGACAGCGACAGTAGCAATATAACTGACGCAACAAAGGCTCTTCAAATAGCGCTATCTGCCAACTGTCATTATCAACGCTTCGAAGAGATTCATAGCAGTCACAATGAGTCAGAGAAAATTGCTTTATTAGCTGAAATTTATATTGACGCACTGTTTGGGATTGGGCTAGATCGTGCACCAGAAGGTATTTATAAAGAGGCTATTAGCGCTTTTAATCGTACTACTCAGCAACAAAACGCACTAGCAGTCGCCGTCGATATTCCAAGTGGATTGGTGGCGTCTACTGGTGCGGTATTTGATCGTATAGCAGTACAAGCTGATGTCACCTTATGCCTGATTGCGCGCAAATTTGGTTTGCACACCAAAGATGGTACGGATTATAGCGGAAACATAATCGATATACCGTTAATACCTTATCAAACAGCTAGACCTCACAAAATATCTGATAAAAATACCAAGCAAAATACTATTGAAGCATTTGAACCTGTTGCCATACTGCTGACGGCTGCACATAGTATGAAGCCGCGCCGCCAAAACAGTTACAAAGGTAGCTACGGTCATGCGCTAATCATTGGTGGAAATCGCGTTGATGGCTCTCAAGGGATGGGCGGTGCTGCGATACTGTCTGCCTCAAGCACCATGGCAACTGGCGCTGGTAAAATAACCGTTGCCTGTCATGAGGCTTTTCATGGTGCATTATTAACGTCACTGCCAGATGCGATGACAATTGATTTGCATGATGCAGATGGGTTAAAGGCATTGATTGAACAAGCCAGTGTTATCGCGATTGGCATGGGATTGGGCCGTGACGAAAAAGCAAAGGCGCTGTTTATCGACTACATACAGACTGCGATAGCTCATGAAAAATCAATAGTGATCGATGCAGATGGTCTTTATCATTTGGCCTCGCTGCAAATGGATAGCCATGAACTGGTAACAGAGCTTCGCGAACATAGCATCAATCATCGAGTTTGCTTGACACCGCATAGCGGCGAAGCGGCTAGATTGCTCGATCAAAAAATAAGCGAGGTAGAAAGTGATAGATTGCGAGCCATAAAACAATGCGCTGCAGTTTATGGTGGTGACTGGGTATTAAAGGGAGCAGGGTCGCTAGTTTTGGAGCAAAAATCAGGACGAGCGCGAGTATATGTCTGTGATGCGGGCAATGCTGGTATGGCAACTGCTGGCATGGGCGATATTCTATCTGGAGTGATTGCTGGATTATTAGCACAACAAGACTTAGCAGCAGAGTCGTACAGTTTACCTCAGGCGGTACTTATTCATGGATTTTCAGGGGACACACTGGTTAATCAAGGTAATGAATATCATCGTGACAATAAGCTATTGATTGGACAACGAGGGCTACAAGCGCAAGATATGCCAGCAGCCATTCGCCATGTTATGCAGCTAGTGATGGTCGACTAACCCTCACTATTGGGTCGACTAGGTTGTAGAGCCACTACAATACTGGTCGATCGCCTGCTGTACACGCTCACGTTTTAGCTCAATTTCACGCCCATCTAGATATTGACGCTTGCCATTTGCATCCATCTCATAGATACGGCCGCCAACATTTAGATTCGTTAAATTGTTACGTAGCGATTGGCAGCGCTGAGCATTGGCTTGAGCTTCTTGTTCTTTGATACGCGCTTCAAGTGCGGCTACGCGCTGTTCTTCTGCCGTTTGAGTATTATTGCTTTGGCTGGGGTCTGTTTTGCCAGCCATTTGCCCGGCGTTATTTTGTCTACCGTCACTACGAAATTCAATCAACTCAACGTTTTTACCATTTTGCGGCGCGTGCTGACTATATTTAACTTCGCCATGTGCGCCAATGGATTTGTAAACTTGAATAGCCTGACTGGCATTCATGGACAGCATTAGCATACAGGCGGTACTCGTTAGCCATTTAGCAGCAGTCGCTATTTTAGACGCATATGCCATGACAGCAATCCTCTTGTTTTATAAAAGCAAATTTGTATAAGGGTAAATATAACATTTGAGCACTTTATTGGCAGCACTAATGTATCGACTTCCAATTTTAGCAAATAATACTTATCAATGTATATTATTTAATAACTAATAGTTTGGGATAGGCTTTAGAAGTTTTTCTTGACAATAACAGACAAACAATCGAATATAATAGAAGTTGATTGGTCAGTGAACGGCTTTTATGATATTGCCGTGGCACTTGAAAATGATCACTACGAGCTACTTATCGGTAGTTTATGCAGTGTTATTTTCTTTGTGATGATGATATAGCACACGTAGCATTGGCTACTCATAACTATACATTGTCTCCGGACTTATCTGTCTACAATGACTAAGATAAACTTATTATTTGAACTGTGCTAAATGTAATTCTGGCAATTGTGCAAAATACGATACAGTACTGGTTATAAAGTGCGCCAAAGCCTCTGTTATAAGTTTTAGTAACTTATGCATAGTATTTGGGTATAAATATCCTGTTATCTGTACGTCTTTGCACTCATGAATTTATTATCAGTACTTATTTATAGAAACACTCAATAATAAGCTTCTTTTATAGGTGCGCCCGCATCTTGTCACTGTATATCGATAAACATCCATCACAAAACTGACCTTAAATACATTGCTGTGTTTGAGTAATTTGCTGTCTTAAAAAACAACGTTACTTAAATATGATAGGCAAATATTCTTGATATGGACAAGGATTAGCGATCATTTTATGAGTTTTGAAGTAATACCTATATGGGGTTATCTTTTATCATAGAATACCGCAAATCCTCGCCGCAAAAAAAGGTGATGACAGTGACGCAAACCACGCAAAGTCCGAATATGACGGGACATACCCAAACGGGTAATGCCGCCAAAAATTTTGAAGAAAAACAACAACGTCTTGCAGAAGGCAGCTCACAGCCTGTGATGCTATCGGGCGCTGAAATGCTGGTACAAGCGCTGACAGACGAAGGTGTCAAATATGTCTTTGGTTATCCAGGCGGTGCCGTTCTGCACATCTATGATGCGCTATTTCAGCAAGAAGCCATTGAGCACATCTTAGTGCGTCATGAGCAGGCGGCAGGACACATGGCAGATGCTTATTCACGAGTCACTGGTGAGACGGGGGTTGTATTGGCAACCTCAGGGCCTGGTGCCACCAATACGGTTACTGCTATTGCGACCGCCTTTATGGATTCAGTACCGATGGTCGTGATTTCAGGTCAGGTGCCAAGTAGTCTAATCGGTGAAGATGCTTTCCAAGAAACGGATATGGTGGGGGTATCGCGTCCGATCGTTAAGCATAGTTTTCAGGTGCGCCATGCTAGCGAAATTCCGATGATTGTCAAAAAGGCATTTCACATTGCACAGTCTGGCCGACCAGGTCCTGTCGTTATTGATGTGCCAAAAGACATGACTGCTCCTAGTGAAAAGTTTGCCTATAAATATCCAGAAGAGGTATTTATACGCTCATACCAACCTTCGCTCAAAGGCCATAGTGGTCAGATCAAAAAAGCGGTCGAGACACTACTATCTGCCCAGCGTCCTGTCGTATATGCAGGTGGCGGCGTTATTTGGAGCAATGCTCACGAAGAGTTGACTGATCTGGCTCACCGTCTTAATTTACCAGTGACCAATACACTAATGGGTCTTGGTGCATTTCCTGGCTCTGATCGTCAGTTCCTAGGTATGCTTGGTATGCATGGTACTTATGAAGCCAACATGACTATGCATCATGCCGATGTTATTTTGGCAGTGGGTGCGCGTTTCGATGATCGCGTCACCAATAATGTTAAAAAATTCTGTCCGAACGCGACGATTATCCATATCGATATCGATCCTGCGTCGATTTCAAAGACCATCCTTGCGCATATTCCTATCGTTGGCGATGTAAAATCTGTCTTAACTGACATGCTAGAGATCGTTGGAGAAGATAAGCAATTAGAGCAACACGCATTGCTCGATTGGTGGTCACAAATTAATGAGTGGCGTAAGCGCCATGGTTTGCGTTATGACACCAGCACAGATAATGGCATTAAGCCACAAAGTGTCGTACAAGCTCTAGATAAAGTGACTAACAGTAACGCTATTATCACAAGTGACGTCGGTCAGCATCAGATGTTTGCAGCCCTTTACTATACTTATAATGAGCCTCGCCAATGGCTGAACTCAGGCGGCCTAGGTACGATGGGTGTTGGCTTGCCGTATGCCATGGCAGCCAAGCTTGCCAACCCTGAGCGTGATGTGGTGTGTATCACAGGCGAAGGCTCTATTCAGATGAATATCCAAGAGCTATCAACCTGCTTGCAGTATGACTTGCCAGTTAAAATTCTAAATTTAAATAACGCACAGCTAGGTATGGTGAAGCAGTGGCAGGACATGCTGTATGAAGGTCGCCATGCACAGTCTTATATGAACTCCTTGCCAGATTTTGTCAAATTGGCTGAAAGCTATGGTCATGTCGGTATCAAGATTACTGACCCTGCAACGATGGAAGAGCAGTTGGCTGAAGCGATGGCCATGAAGGACAAGTTGGTATTTATCGATGTTTATGTCGATCGTAATGAGCATGTATATCCGATGCAAATCGCTGGACAAGCCATGCGTGATATGTGGTTAACAAAAGGGGAGCGTACCTAATGCAACAACAACATCTGATTTCGGTATTGATGGAAAACGAAGCGGGTTCGTTGTCGCGTCTAGTCGGTTTGTTCTCACAACGTGGCTACAATATCGAAACGCTCAACGTCGCGCCTACTGATGACCCAAGCATTTCACGCTTGACCTTAACGACCATTACCTCACCAGAAAGAATTGAACAAATCACCAAACAATTGCATAAATTGATTGAAGTGGTTAAAGTGCATAATCTGACGGAGAATGTACACGTTGAGCGTGAATTGATGCTGATCAAAGTAAGAGCAACTGGTAGCATACGCGAAGAAGTAAAACGCAGTGCAGATATCTTCCGTGCGCAGATTGTCGATGTGAATGCCAACTTATATACGATTCAAATCGTTGGTGACAAAGCCAAGCTTGATGGTTTTATCGATGTGCTTGGACGTGACCGTATTATGGAAGTGGTTCGCTCGGGTGTGATTGGTATTGCCCGCGGTGAGAAAACCCTTAGCACCTAGACTTAATGCCCAAATATCCTATTTTATTGAAGAACTATTTATCTAAATCAACAAAGCGCTTATCTTAATCACTATCTTGATTACAGTATAAGCGTCTACTATCCATGGTAAGCCATGATTGAGGACAAGGACTCTATTTATGAACGTTTTTTATGACAAAGATTGTGATCTATCAATTATCCAAGGTAAAAAAGTGGCCATTATCGGTTATGGTTCACAAGGCCATGCGCACGCGCTTAACCTACAAGACTCAGACGTTGATGTAACGGTTGGTCTACGTGCCAACTCAGGCTCATGGAAAAAAGCTGAAAATGCGGGCCTAAAAGTTGCTGAAGTCGAAGAAGCGGTAAAAGCTGCTGACGTTATCATGATTTTGACGCCTGATGAGTTCCAAAAAGAGCTTTATAACGACGTCATCGAGCCAAACATCAAAGAAGGCGCGACCCTTGCATTTGCCCACGGTTTTGCTATCCATTATAACCAAGTAGTGCCACGTGGCGATCTTGACGTGATCATGGTAGCACCAAAAGCACCAGGTCACACCGTACGTTCAGAGTTCACCAAAGGTGGCGGTATTCCTGACTTAATCGCCATCTACCAAGATGCTTCAGGTCAAGCTAAGCAATTAGCATTATCTTACGCTGCTGGCGTTGGTGGTGGTCGTTCAGGCATCATCGAAACCACATTTAAAGATGAGACTGAAACCGATCTATTCGGTGAGCAAGCGGTTCTTTGTGGCGGCGCGGTTGAATTGGTAAAAATGGGCTTTGAAACCCTTACTGAAGCAGGCTACGCGCCAGAAATGGCTTACTTTGAGTGTTTACATGAGCTCAAGCTTATCGTCGACTTAATGTATGAAGGCGGTATCGCTGACATGAACTATTCAATCAGTAACAACGCTGAATACGGCGAATATGTGACTGGTCCTGAAGTTATCAATGAGCAGTCACGTGAAGCCATGCGTAACGCGCTAAAACGCATCCAGTCTGGTGAATACGCAAAAATGTTCATCTCTGAAGGTGCAACCAACTATCCATCAATGACAGCTCGTCGTCGTAACAATGCAGCGCATGAGATCGAAACCACAGGTGCCAAATTGCGCGCTATGATGCCTTGGATTGGTGGCAACAAAATCATCGATAAAGACAAAAACTAATTCGATACTACTTAAATAGAGTATTTGGTAGTTTATTAAGTAACCCGTGTTATCACCTGATAGCACGGGGTTTTTTATATCCTACTTTTAGCATATGGTTACACCGCTATATGTGTTGGTTGAAAACCAGTAAAAACTGCCCAATATAGGCAGGCATCTTCACATTAGCCAGTGGGCTTTTACTGTGCTTGCTTATCTTTGATTGATCAAAGTAGATGAGTCCTCATTCATATTTTCTATAGATTACAGGTTGTATGTTGTGCAAATATCTTATCCAGACTGGCTAACGCCGCAATTCGTGTATATTACTCTTAGCGCTGTCGTAGCAGTTTTAATTTGGATAGAAGGAGAAATGCTTAAGAAAACCGATGGTAAACTGCCCAAATCTAAGTTTTTCCAAATCAGTTCAATCTTAGACACCATCTGGTTCTTTATCTCTGTAGTTGTCCTATACGTGATTGATTTGGCACCGCTCGCGATTGCTGTACCTGCCGCTTATGGCATTTACACGACCTTTGGTTGGGTCTACGGTACGCGACTACTAAAGCGCAAAGGTATCCCTGATTCTCCTAAGGACTTGGTCATACCGGCCAAATATATTGCTTATAGTCAGTCGTTTTCGTTGATATTTTTTGGGCTATGTTTGCTTGTATTAAGTTCACCATGGTTACCGATATTGCAATAGGCAATGAATGAGTTTTTGGCCTATAAGGGTCTTTCTTGTCGTATTTAATGATGGCTTCGTAATTATAGCCTAATATTCATATGTTAGAAATTTATTCAATATCAATATGATAACGGCAAAAATGCTAGCTATTTTGATAGGTTCTAATAGCTGGAATTTATTTACAAAAATCATCAATTTAGACTGTTACCTGTATAGAAAACTGTTATAATCAGATTGTACTCAAAGTATTTGAGGTAAAAAATTCAGGTTTTCTCTTAGATTATTTGCAATTTTGAACCGTAGCGTTCAGCAAAAGATGCATGGGTATATATCAATTAATCGGTGATGACACAAGTCTCGCCAACAGTTAAAGAGTCAGGAAAATTTATGTCAGATAAAGTTGAAGGCACTGTAAAGTGGTTTAATGAAGCTAAAGGTTTTGGTTTTATCGCTCAAGACAACGGCGGACAAGACGTATTCGCTCACTACAGCGCTATCCAAGGTAACGGTTTCAAAACGCTAGCCGAAGGCCAAAAAGTGTCGTTCATCTTAGGTGAGGGCAAAAAAGGTCCACAAGCTGAGCAAATCGAAGCACTATAATCTCTTTGCTGTTTGGGCACACTGATGTTTAGTACGCTCGATGACAGTTAGAGTGACGATATGCATAAAATTTTTGTTTATAAAAACAATAAAAGTATTGTATCGACTTTAAAAAAAGGCAACCTCTTATCAGGTTGCTTTTTTTATATCATTTTATCTGAAGTAGCGTTTGATTGATTTTCTTAATAATCATCAGTTCATAATAGGTACTGACTCAAGAGTAAATAAGGTTCTATTATGAAATGGGAAACTTGGTTTTCAATTGACTGGCAACAAGCACTAGGTATTTCTTTATCTGCGGTGGGCTTCTATATGGGTTTGATGCTCTGTACCCGATTGATGGGTCTGCGCAGCTTTTCCAAACTATCAAGCCATGATTTTGCCATGACAGTTGGTATTGGTAGTATATTGGCATCGACTGTATTGGCGGATAAACCATCGTTACTGCAAGGACTGTTTGCGGTTGCGGTATTGTTTTTGATTCAAGGCGTCATTTCAGTCATCAGACGCAAGGTAAAGCCACTAAAAGCGCTGATAGACAATCGTGCCATCATACTCATGGCACATGGCGAATACTTCTCAGACAACTTAAAAGAAGCAAATCTTACGACTAGCGATGTTCAAGAAGTGCTGCGCAAAAATGGCATCAAAGCCAAAACTGAAATATTTGCGGTCATTATGGAGACGACAGGAGACATGAGCGTCATCAAAAACAATGATGTAACTCCTGACTGGGCGTTGTTTGATGACATACGTGACAGTGAGTTGTTAATGAGCTCTAGCAAAGACAGCGACATATAGCTGTTGGGTTCTTCGAGACTACTATCAGTTGAACCTTAGGAAATAAATAATAACAAAATATTAAATAAACATACCATTGAGAGTGCTATAAAGAGGAGGGCTCTTAAGGCTATTATCAAAGGAAAATCACCAGATCACGTGTTTATAAACTATTTATTATAGAATAGTGACAAATTTATGACGCATTATTCACGGCGTTGTCTTGACCTTATCTGCAGGCTGACGCAAGATACATAGGTCTGATAAGAACGGTTGGCTTAGCTTTAGCAGATTTTATCCGTAAGAAGTGCAATGCTAATATAATTTCGAATATTGGCGTATTTTTCTTAATTAGTTATACATCTGTTGATATAGTAATAACCTTGAGTAGTATTTTGAACGACGATTTGAACCACAACGAAAATTTGGTTCTTAACTGATATTTTTTAATTCATAACATTAATAAACGAGGAACGTATGAAAGCATTAGTAGCGGTCAAGCGTGTCATTGATTATAACGTAAAAGTACGTGTAAAAGCCGATAACTCTGGCGTTGATCTATCAAACACCAAAATGTCGATTAACCCTTTTGACGAAATCGCAGTAGAAGAAGCCGTTCGTCTAAAAGAAGCTGGCGTCATTGATGAAATCATCGTCGCGTCTATCGGTCCAAAAGAGTCACAAGAGCAAATTCGTGCAGCCCTAGCATTGGGTGCTGATCGTGGTATTTTAGTCGTGAGTGACGAAAAACCGTATCCACTACAAGTTGCCAAGATTCTAAAAAATATCGCTGAAACAGAAAGCACAGATATTATCTTGTTGGGTAAACAAGCGATTGATGACGATAACAACCAAACGGGTCAGATGCTAGCGGCATTGATGGGTATCGGTCAGGGTACGTTTGCCTCAGAAGTGAAGGTTGAAGGCGACAAAGTCAACGTAACGCGTGAAATCGATGGCGGTCTACAAACAGTTGCCCTTGATTTGCCAGCAGTCATCACAACTGATCTACGTTTGAATGAGCCACGTTATGCAAAATTGCCTAACATTATGAAAGCGAAGAAAAAACCACTTGATGAGAAAACGCCAGCAGATTTCGGTGTCGATATGACGTCTAAGCAAGAGATTATTAAAGTCGTGCCACCTGCTGAACGCAAAGCTGGTATTACAGTAGGGTCAGTTGATGAGTTGGTTGATAAGCTAAGAAACGAAGCAAAAGTCATTTAATGATTAGATACTTCGTTACGGCATATCCTGTACAAAGCTAAGAATTTGACTGCTTTATTTATATTAAACGATAGTTGCTCAAAGGGCTTTGTACACAAACAACCGCATGAATAGATAATACGAATAAATAAAGGATTAAAACCATGGCAATTTTGGTATATGCAGAACATGACAATGCCAGTCTAAAAAAGGCAACTTTGAACACCATCGCTGCTGCTAAGCAAATCGGTGATGACATCCATGTATTAGTGGCAGGTAGTGGTGCTCAAGCAGTCGCTGATGAAGCAGCAAAAGCAGAAGGCGTGACGAAAGTACTATTAGCTGACAATGCAGCCTATGAGCATCAACTGGCGGGCAATGTGGCACTATTGGTTGCTGATGTGGCTGGTGATTACAGCCATATCCTAGCAGCTGCGACCACGACTGGTAAAAACTTTATGCCACGCGTTGCAGCGTTACTTGACGTCAGCATGCTGTCTGAAATCTCAGGTGTGGTAGATGCGCAAACGTTTGAGCGTCCTATCTATGCTGGTAATGCAACGGCAACCGTAAAAACGACAGAAGACAAAGTCGTACTAACCGTACGTACGACTGCATTTGACCCAGTAGCAAGCGAAGGTGGTTCAGCGACTGTTGAAACTATCGATAACGTACAAGAAACTGGTAAAGCTAGCTTTGTGAACGAAGAAATGGCTAAGTCTGATCGTCCAGAATTGACCTCAGCTGGTATCGTGGTTTCTGGTGGTCGTGCCTTGGCAAATGGTGAAAACTTCACCAAATACATTGAGCCATTGGCTGACAAACTAGGCGCAGCTGTTGGTGCGTCACGTGCGGCTGTTGATGCAGGCTATGTACCAAACGATATGCAGGTCGGTCAAACGGGTAAAATCGTTGCACCGCAGCTATATATCGCCGCTGGTATCTCAGGCGCGATTCAGCATTTGGCTGGTATGAAAGATTCTAAAGTCATCGTTGCTATCAATAATGACCCAGAAGCCCCTATCGCTAGCGTTGCTGACTACTTCCTAGAAGCAGATCTATTTGAAGCGCTACCTGAGCTTACTAGCAAGGTTTAATGTATAGTCACAGAGTTACTAAACGGCTACGGCGTTATCCTCCTTAGAGGTACTACTTGTACAATCTGCAGTCGGCTGCCTTGTATCCGTTTTAGACTTCGTTGACTATATTAGTAGTAGACAGATAACAAAAACCCACTATCAATCGGTAGTGGGTTTTTTTATTGCTTGATAGAGAAGATTTTAATTATAGTTATAAGTGGACGCTAAGAGTACTGTCTTTGGCGCAAGGTTTCATACAGGCACAAAGCCCCAGCAATCGCCACGTTAAGACTCTCTTGCCCATTTGGCTGCGGTAAGGCTATCGGCGTGGCACATTGCATTAGCTCGTCACAAACGCCTTGACCTTCATGACCCATAATCCAAGCGACAGGTGCCGATAGATTGTGATCATAAATCAAAGTATCGGTATGTGAGCTGGTCGCCAACAGTGGCACTTGTACGTGATCTAAAATATCTTGCGTACTCAAGCCTTCATAAATAGTCAGCGCAAACTGTGCACCCATGCCTGCTCGTAGCGTCTTGGGAGACCAAGCTTGCGCGGTAGCACTGGTACATAAGATGTTGCGAATACCAACCGCTGCTGCTGTGCGCAGTAGCGTACCAACATTCCCGCTGTCTTGTACATCATTCAAGACTAAGCAGTCCTCATCAATCATTGATAAGTTAGGCGTTGGTACGTTGATGATAGCCATGATATCGATACCAGTACCTAAGCTACGAATACTCTCGTACAGTGAATTGGATAAAATAAGAATAGGCGTATAAGTCGGCAGACGAGTGAGTATTTGTTGAACTTCAGGATGACTACGCGCTGATTCAGACAGTAGTATCTGGGCGAAAGGATAGTCACTACGCAGTGCAGCATCTATCAAATGGACGCCTTCTATGACTGTCTGACCGTTCTTTTTACGCTGGCGTGCTTGTGCCAATAGGGCTTTTACAAGCTTCACGGTTGTGTTCTTATCTGAGGTAATCAGCTCGGTGGGATTTAATACCATAGTGGATCGCTTAGAGAAGAGTAAAGGAGTCGTTTAGATAGCCAGCAAAATATCTATGATTAATTTAGCATTCTGCTGGCTGTTCTTAACAAGTGCGTCAATCAATTATTTTTCAGAATAATTGACGTGTAAGTCTTTCACGTAATTGACTTCGTTTTTGCTACCGAGCACCACAGGTACACGCTGATGGATATCAGTCGGTTCGATATCTAAGATACGATTGACAGCGTCTGTTGCACCGCCACCCGCGCGTTCAATCAATAAGCTCATTGGGTTGGCTTCATACATCAAACGCAGCTTGCCTGCTTTATGAGCATATTTGGTGTCAAAAGGATAAGTGAACAGACCGCCACGGCATAAGATGCGATGGACGTCACCAACCATAGCGGCGACCCAGCGCGTATTGAAATCGCGCCCACGTACGCCTGTCTCGCCAGCGATTAACTCATCGATGTACTGTTGCATCGGTGCGCGCCAGTAGCGATAATTTGAGCTATTGATAGCATATTCGCTCGTATCGGCATCGATTTGGACATGGTCTTCTATCAATATGTAGTCTTCAGTCTCTGGATCGAGGCTAAACATGACAACATTGTCTGCTATGGTCAGCGCAAGGACGGTTGAAGTACCATATAACAGATAACCTGCTGCTAGCTGTTTGTTACCTGCCTGTAGATAGTCGCTGTTTTCACTGGTTTGACCTTGGCGCTCATACGGTAGAACAGAAAAAATCGTACCTACTGCCATATTAATATCAATATTTGATGAGCCATCTAATGGGTCAAATAACACCAGTAGGCTACCATCGTCATTAGCAGGGGTGGCATCATCAAGCTCTTCTGATGCAACGCCGGCACAATGGGTATTCTTTGCCAATGCATCTAGCAGTAAGTCATTGGCCAGTACGTCTAGTTTTTTCTGATCTTCGCCTTGGACGTTTTGATTGCCAGCCTCGCCTAAAATATCTGCCAGAGCACCTTTTCTAAGTAGTTGTGAGATGGTTTTACCAACATTAGTGACCGTGGTAATTACGTCGTTGAGTGCAGAACTAGAGGCATGTTGGTTTAGATAATCTGCTAAGGTCGTCATAAAGCTTCCTAATAGAGGGTATGGAAAGTAAAAAATGGATGGTCTTAGAGTCAGGTCATAGGCGGCATTTGGCACACCTTAAATGGGTGAATTTTTAAATAGCTTATACGGTATCTTTGTCCTGACCACAAAATCGGCTACACTATATCTATTGTTATTCATTTATAGATTTGTCAGAATTATTCTCTATGAGAATATAGCATGTCTATTTACGCTTTCTGATTGTCTGCTGAGGCGGTTTTGGTCGAATTTGATTACGGTAAATTGTAGCAAATAAGCGTCAAAATGTCCTCGTCTCTGTACCTATCGGTGCTAAATGATTGAACAAAGATGAATAAGCGATTACGACAGACTCATATAAACCCACAATAAAGACTCGTCATTATGTCAATTTCTCTCGATAGTAGCGCTACACAACCAGTCTCACCGACTGATTATGCAAAATTTGATCCCAATACAATTCATCAAAGACTCAATACCTCACTGAGTCGTCCGCAGCTCAACACCGATGGCAGTATCAGGCATTTCTTGGGTGTTGAAGGTCTTAATAAAGCACAGCTCAAAGCTATTATCGCAAAAGCAGAGACTTTCTTTGATGAAAACGGGCAGCTCATCAATCGTCCTGAGTTAGATGGCTATACGGTCATGAATTTGTTCTTTGAACCATCGACTCGTACCCGGACGACTTTTGAAGTAGCAGAAAAACGCTTGGGTGCTAATGTACTCAATATCGATATCGAACGCTCTAGTACCAAAAAAGGCGAGAGTCTACGCGATACCTTGTGGAATCTACAGGCGATGACCGCAGATATTTTTGTAGTTCGACATTCAGCATCAGGTGCCGCGCATTTTATGGCTACAGAAGTGACTCCTGATATTGCTATCATCAATGGCGGGGATGGCTGGCATGCGCATCCTACTCAGGGAATGCTCGACATGTTGACCATTCACCGTGAGGCACCGCGTCCATTTGAAGAGCTGTCTATCGCAATCGTTGGTGATATTAAGCACTCACGCGTCGCCCGTTCTGATATTAGCGCCTTGCAAACCCTAGGTGTGACAGATATCCGTGTGTGTGCGCCGCGTACTTTATTGCCGAAAGGTATTGAGCGTTTTGGCGTAAAAGTATATGAAAATATGGATGAGTGTGTCACTGATTGTGATGTGATTATGGGATTAAGAATACAAAATGAGCGTATCGGTTCGCCGCTATTGGCATCGTCAAGTGAATACTATAAGCATTATGGGATCACGCCAGAGCGAGTAGCGCTTGCTAAGTCTGATGCGCTAGTTATGCATCCAGGGCCAATGAACCGCGGTGTTGAGATTGCCTCTAGTGTGGCTGATGGCGCGCAATCGGTGATCTTAAAGCAGGTAAATAACGGTATTGCCATACGAATGGCGGTCTTGTCGCTTGCGATGGAAGGTCAACGTGCTCATCAAGCGGCTGGCAAGTAACAGCTTGCCGCGCGACTTATTCTCATTTATTTCATTTTATTGATACGGTAATAACGTTATGTCTACCATGCTTAATACGGATGCACCCACCTTTGACCATTTACCAAAAGCATTTAAAGATGCATTGCCGCAAACTGTAACAGAAAAACTGTCTACACTCGATTCTGGCCGTGAGATGTGGTTACTACCACCATTAGTAGATCTATGCGCGCGCTTGCGTGAGCCGGGCCAACAGCAACACGGTACGCTGGAATCAGAAGGTAGGGCAGCTCGTGGTAACGGGTTCTTGCATGTAGTGACGCCACCTGACACCAATCCTATTTTAGAAAATGGCTCACTCTTAAAGGGCTTGCGTGAGCGCGCCTTGAGTGATGGCGGTATTTACTTGCATATTTTGGGCGCATTGACCACAGGGTTAGAGGGCGAACGACCGTCTAATATTGCAGGGCTTAAAAAGGGCGGCTGTATCGCAGTATCCAATGCGCGTAGACCTTTTCGCAATGACTTAGTATTGCTAAGAACACTAGAGTACGCGGCGACTTTTGGTATGAAAGTATTCTTTTATCCTGATGAGCCAAGTCTGTCTGGAGATGGCGTGGCGCATGAGGGTTATATCGCCTCTTATCATGGTTTACAAGGGATTCCTTGGATTGCGGAAACGGTTGCACTGTCTACGCAGCTGTTAATGGTTGAAGAGACGGGGATAGCCGCTCACTTCAGCCAGCTGTCTTGCAAGTCTTCGATTGAGCTCATGCGCTGGGCAAAAGATAAAGGCTTGCCTGTTACGTGTGATGTTGCGATGCATCAGCTGTATTTAACTGATGACAATCTTGAAGGCTTTAATGCTCAGGCATATGTCTTGCCACCGCTACGTAGTAATACCGACCAGCAGGCAATCCGCCGTGGCTTAAAAGATGGCACTATCGATGCCATCTGTAGTCATCACGAGCCACTGAACAGTACGGCGAAAAAAGCGCCATTTGCTGAGAGTACGCCAGGTATCTCGAATTTTGATACTTTTATGGCGCTGGCCTGTCAGCTGGTCAATGATGAGGTACTAACACTCTCAGAGCTGGTTGATAAAATCTGTCTTAATCCGGCAAAGATTGCGGGTATTCATGAGCAGTATGAAGCGATCGGCGGCGCGGTATTGGTTGACCCGAATCTTGAGTGGCAAGTGACTGCGCAATCTATGCTATCGAATGGTAAAAACACACCATTTTTTAATCAGCAGTTGCAAGGCCGCGTCGTGGAGACGTTCTTTGGCTAATTTGCCCCGACAGGATGATAGTCTACCGCTATCCTCGAAGGATAAAAGGGGTGAAAATGATTGACCCTCTAGAAAAAACGCACAGCACAGCCAGTGAGTCTATCAAAGCAGTGGCCATCTATGAAGTCGTCAAAGGTGTGGGGGCATTATTAGGTGCAGGTGCATTGTGGTCGTGGCATACCGATCTTGAGCATTGGCTGACGACCGCGACTGGCTCTTGGCGCCATACCTTTGGCCACCTACTTGCACCGCAAATCGACAGTGTAGTAAGTATTGCCCAACAGGCCAGCAAAAACTGGCCAGTGTTTTTATTGTTGATATTTGCTTATGCCAGTTTGCGCTTCCTAGAAGCCTATGGATTATGGCGCGATAAGACATGGGCGTATTGGTTTGGTGTGCTGGGCTATGGTGTCTTTATTCCTATAGAGGTTTATTATCTGATAACCAGTCCATTTGATTGGTTTAAACTGGGAATATTGGTTTCTAATCTGCTTATTATTATCGTGGTTTATCGTAATATGAAAAGAAAGGGTTTGATATAACCATTGAAACTGCTCAAAAAAGCCAGCCAAAGCCAGCCTAAGACATCATGTCTCAGGCTGGCTTTTTATACGTGCTGTATTTGTGGTTTATGACTCTGTTATTTCTTTATCCTTACGAATGCTCTTGGCGACTCTGCCAACACTGAGGCCCTGTACCAAGATAGAAAATATCACTACCGCATAAGTGAGTGCCAATAAAATATCGCGCTCGGTACCGATGGGTAGCTGTAATACTAAAGCGACTGAGATACCGCCGCGCAATCCACCCCATGTTAGTACTTTCCATGCACCAGTGGGCAAATCAAGCTGGCGATGAAAGGTCTTGGTCGTCATCCCAACCACGATAAAACGAGCCACTAAGGCAATCACGATTGTTAGGCCACCTGCGATGAATAGATTGCCTGAATACGCAATCATCACCACCTCTAGACCGATAAGGACGAATAAAATAGCATTTAAGATTTCATCAATCAGCTCCCAAAACAGATCAATGTAATGACGCGTCTGATCACTCATCGCAAGCGCCCGCCCGCGGTTACCAACCATCAGTCCCATCATGACCATAGCGAGCGGCCCTGACAAATGCCAATGGCTGGCAAGCGCATAGCCGCCGATGACGCCTGCTAATGTCAAAAGTACTTCTTCTTGATAACTATCGATGCTCTTTAGCAAATAGTACAAAATCGCCCCGAGTACCAATCCAAAGATGACACCGCCACCCGCCTCGACTGCCAAGGTATGCGCCACATAGTTGATCGTTGGAATATCACCGCTGGATAAAATTCCCAGCAGTAGCACGAAAATCACCACACCGATACCATCATTGAACAATGACTCACCAGCGATGACAGTCTCAATGCTTTTTGGCGCGCCTGCTGATGCAAGAATCCCCATGACGGCAATGGGATCAGTAGGGGAGATGAGTGCGCCAAAAAGTAGGCACCAAAGAAACGGTAAACCAAAGCCGAATAGGGGAAGCATAAAATAAACAGCGGTGGCAATGAGCATGGCGGATACGATCGTACCAAGCCCAGCGAGGATGCCAATAGGCAGTTTATAGCGTCTCAAATCACCAATATTGACATGCAGGGCACCTGCAAATAGCAACATCGAGAGCATACCGTCCAATAGCACCTCGGTAAAATCTAGCTGCTCTAGCAGACTGACTTCGTAATCAATCAGTTGATCAAACCCTAAAAAGCCTAAGAAGATGGCCCCAATAGATAGCAATATAGAAATCACCATGACGCCAATGGTGGTGGGTAAGCCTATAAAGCGGTGATTGACATAGGTCAGTGAGGCCGTAATCGATAAAAATATGGCGCTGATTTCAAGTATGGTCAGGCTGGTTGCAGATGCCATAAAACAGGTCTCTTATGAGTGATAAGTAGTAAAAGTAATCAGTACAAATTATTTAGTGTGCGCCTACAGACTTTGGCGAATGCTGGCAGCAAAGTCACTGACATAGTGAAAGTGTTGGTGCTGCGAGTTTTTATCAATAATAAAGGCTTTGGCTTGCTGGCACATCGCGCTTAGGTCATCGATAAGCTCTTGGTAGCTTAGGTTTTCTTCTCCTGCGCGCTCAATTAGCTGTAGCTCATGCAGCAAGGTCTGCTGCTGTGCTTGATTGATACAAGCATAGTTGAGATTGACCATCGCTTGACACAGCGCCTTTAGGACCATGGCATCAGCTGCGGCATAGCGCCGAATCTCTCCAAGTGATACGTTGATAAAATCCGATATTTTTGGGGTGTGAGTGACCAAGGCTAGTATGGCCAGCCGTTTTTGCTTTACCTCATCTTCAGAGCTATTATCCGATTTTGGTATATAAAAATGATAGGGACTTGGGGGCTGGCGCCGCATCATAATACTTAAGCAACTTGTCAAAGACTGTACGCAGTTGACGGCTGTTTTTGGGTCATTGATACCAGGTGAGAGGGCGCGCACCGCAATTTCAGTCATTTGCCCCAAGCTATAGGCAATGTCATCAGAATGTGCCAGACGTTGTTCTATTCGCACGCAGCCGGTAAAGCGCTGCCAAAACATCCCATCAGGTGACCGCGGTATCGTAGCTAGATGCGGTGTTGCTGTTTTTTGTTGATTGTTTGGATGATCTGCTGGACGTTGGTAAAAATATCCCATGACATTTTTGTCAGTAATGTATTGACCAAGATTGACATGCATCTGTACCACACCGCCGTAGTCTTGTGACAGCGCAATCAATGACTCAAAATAGATTTGCTGTAGATAGCCTGAGCTTGGTGAATAGATAGGCATGGCAGGCCAGCTATGAAACTGCTCGACATCATGATGTTCAGCATCACGTTGATGCTGGACGTCGCATCGATCGCTGTACCAATAATAAATATTATTAATCGCATCGTTGCTGGCATTTTGGATGACGTGAGACGCTTGAATGGCATGTACCATATGCTGTACAAAATACACCAGCAACAGCGCACAGATAATAGCCATGATAATGGCAAAGGTTACGGCTAATTGTGGCACACCATAAGACACGTCATACTTGTGAATGGATTTTAAGACAAGCAGGCTGTAACTAAAGGTGCCGATAAAGGCGCCGAGTACAAACTGGTTCGGAGTGTCTGTCAAAAAGTTGCGTAATAGCCGTGGGCCAAACTGAGAGGAGGCCATTGACAGCACGGCAATCGTAATTGAGAACGTCGTACCAGCCACGCCCAACACCGCACCAGCAATAGCGGTCATGATAGCGCGTGCCGCATCATCATCACCTGTAAACGCAAAAGAGATCTCTCGAACGGTCTCGCGGTCAAAGTGCTGATCTATCGTCACCAATACCGGCGCCAGTAAGATGCCGGCGATGACGCAAGCAGTTGGAATAAACCAATAAGAGCCGATCAACTCCTGCCACAAGTTTCTTAAACGATCGGGCAGGTCAGCCAATGTCTGTAACGACCAAAGCTGCGAAAACGCCTTCATTCTCTGCACTGAAAATAAGAGTAGTCGCTTAAAAAAGCCATTTTCAGGGTGTTTGTCCAATGTTCGCGCTCCAAAAATGACTGACGAGATCGTATATAGTGAATCTATTTTAAAACAGGTATCGTCCTACAGGGATTCATTGTCCTTGCTTGCTGCGTCTACGCCCTATAGCCGGTTCAAAATAAAATGGTGATAAATTTAAGCGTAACGCTGGAGTAATCTTTTGACTATTTATTACCTTATCATATAAATAATAACGATGAAAAATTTAGTAAAAATAAGCCCCTATCATAGGAGCTTATTTTTATCATTATTATGTATTTTCAATTAGCTGATGAGACTATAAAACCAAGTGCTTATCGCGTTGCTTACTTTTGCTAGTGTAGAGGGTTGCTGATGATTACTATTGGTGCTTGCCAACTGCATTTGCATGGTGTCTGTCGTCACTGCTTGTTTTTGCATACTCTCTATTATCAGCGGTAGATTTTTGCCAGCGCTAGATAATATCAAACTCGAGTTTTGCGTAAGCATCGTCCATCTTTGGTTGCCGCCACCTGTACAGCTATAGCGAATGAGTCGAGCGCGATTATTACTCATATAGCCATTTTCTAAGTCAAAGCATTGATTGCCTTGCTTGATGGCGTTGGCGGATACATCCATTTGCCAAACTTGCGAGCTTGCTTGATCATCACAAGGGGCTAGGTTAATGACATTGCCACCTTGCGGCATTAGGCACTGATCTAGTGCCATTTTATTGTGGATACGACCTTTGCTGTCTTGAATCCATTGCTCAGAGTCATCTCCTGTGCAAGCACTTGGTCCGCTGATAAAAGTATTGAGCTTACCATCTTCTAATGTTTCAACCTTAAGACAGTTGTTACCATTCATGAGTGGGCTGACATTTGCTAGAGGCTGATCATCTTGCAGTTCTAATTCGTTGACAAACTTATGAAAGGCAGTGATGACCTCCGGCCCGCCCTCGACTAAATCAGTGCGATACACATTGACCCAACGATTTAGGCGATGCATGGTCTGTTGTTGCTGCTCATAACGCTCGAGTACCTGAAAGGCAAGCGGGCTGAGTGCTTGACTGAGCGCATCACGATCATCTTTATAAGAGTGGTATATCAGCTCACCCTCGGCGTCCAAATTGATAGTCGGGTTGGCCGATTGATCGATAAGTTGCTGCGCTAATAGTGGTAATTCGATTTTTCTTAAGGCGCTAAAGCCATGCTCTTTACCAAAGGTAACGGCTGGCTTAATGGTATCGCTATAGGGACCAATAGCGGTTGATGATAATAATACCTGTGCTTCGTTGGCTTTTTTACAATACAAATCGACTTTATTAGGGTTTTCAGAAATCGCTAAATTGACGTGAAATTTATTGGCATTGCTATTGCCATTCATGCGATGAGGGGCAAGGGCAATGTTATTGACCATGTTGTTACTGTAAGTAACGGTCAGCCAGCAGCTAGCGACGTCAGCTGAACTACTCGCCGCCGGTAAATCAAAGACGTTACCCCAGTTACCACGCGCTGCTGGATAGATAATACCCTTTTGGGTGACAGGGTCATAACCGCCTAAAATAGTATAAACAGGCACGCCTTGCAAACGCGGTCTTAAATAGTTGCCATCGGCGCTGTTGTACCAAACATTATTAGATCGTGGTACTTTTGGTTGTGCGATCTGCATTCTTTGACGCTCAGCATCCCATTTTTTATAGCCGGTCGGTGAGTCACTGGCAAACATATAACGATCAAATGCTGGCTGGATTTTGGTTTTTGTACTATAGCCGGTGTAATGAGTATAGCGCGATATGTCACTGTTATTAGAGCCACCAGACATGGCGTCACGACCATAGCCGTATTGACCTAAGAAAGTAGGTGAGTCTTCAGTACCGGCACCGACATCTTTTCGCCACCATTCAAAGTTACCCCGCATTCTATTTCTAAGGGGCATGTAACCCCAACCACTATCGGCATGGTGCTCTGACCAGAATTTTTTATCGCCAACTTTACCTGGATAATGCCCCAATCCATAATGATGGCCAATTTCATGACTAAACTCATTACCGACCGAGTCAATCAAAGTCAGCATGCCATTACCACCGCTCAAGCCGTGGTTAAATGTACCGTTGGCGTATTTGCCACGGGCATGGTGTGCATTGACATTTTGGGTGAGCTGCGGCTGCTCTTGGCTTAACATCGATGCGCTAGTGACGCCCCAGTTGGCAAGGTTAATACCGACGCCAAAGGTTGATTTGCCTGTGTTTTCGCGCATATCACCCCTGTATACGCTGCCATCTGAGCTGCTACCTGAAGCCGTATCATAAATAGTACCGTTCGCTACCATCACCCGATCAAGCACGACGTCATCGTATTTGGCGATGGTCATCTTTGCTGCTGGAATAGTTTGGAAATAATCTGCGCCCGCCTTTTCTGGCTGTAGCAACATATAATGACCATTGTTGTTTACAGTCACTGGGCTCAAAAGACCAAGACGAATATTGGTTAAGACCAGCTCACCTGGCGCCGCAAAGTCTATTTTATTCTCTAGTAATTCACCGCTACGATTTTGTTCATCGACAATGCGAATCTTAAGGCCGCTTTGTACTTCATCCCAGTTGAGTTTGGTTGACCAAGCGCGCTTACTATAGGCGACCCGTGGTCTATCATCGCTGTTATTTTGGTCAGATGGTGGGGTTTGGGTCGGGTCGTCTAAATTGACCCTGCGTAATAACAGACCATCTTGATAAATCTCAGCAACCAGTTGATTGAGTGCTCCCATCTCAAGCGTAGGCGTAACCAGTAATAACGCCTCTTTTTCTGCAGTTAGGCGTGGCATGTTTTTTGCTTCGTTGCCTTGAGGATCTACCGTATGATTCTGCCCAAATTGAATCATGGCTTGAAAAGAGCCAGTCAAATCAGAACGGATCTCTCGTGTTTCACCGGCACCGTCATAGTCAAAGAAACCTAATTGATAATAATCAGCACGGTCTTTTTGTGGTTCTGGATATTTGATTGGCGTGCTTGGCTCCAGCGGCGTTAATGGTTCGCTAGGTTTGATTGGCGTGCTTGGCTCAAGAGGTGTCAGTGGCTCACTTGTATCAGGTGGAACCACTACAGGCGGCTTATCAGATGGTGCAGGCTGTGTATTATCATCACTACCTTCACCGCATGCAGATAGCATTATAGAGATGATGCCGATACTTATGGTTTTTAATGGAAATGCTGTGCTATGTGTCAAAAGAATACCCCAACAAATGTGTTGCTGGGAATATAACAGCTATATTAACAAACTGTACTATATTTGTTTTCTTGTTTCCAATTAGCTTTCTTTTATCTACTTTAGCAAACTAATTTTTATTGCTAGAGCCGTGTTTAGGGTTGTCCGCTTCGGTGATGACTGTGCTTTTGTGTCCCCATCTGCTGGTTTGTGGAGACGGCGGCGTTTTTGGGTCTATAGGAATGATGATTTCATTATCATGTGCATCACATTCAACCTTACTGTCCTTGTCATAAGCGGCTGGATCAAAGTGCGGGGTCGCTGTTGTATCAGTTGACTGTCGAGCTAAGCTTTTAGGAGCGGCTTGCGATGTTTTTCTAAATTCAGGTTTTTTAAATAAAGGGTGTTGGGTGTTTTTATTCGTACCTTTATCATCAGGGTTTTTGCGCGGTTCGGCGTTGGTAAAGATAACGTTCAACGGCAAGTCTAGCTGCTGCTTAGCATAGGCTTCTGTGTGCTCAAAACGATCTACCAGTAAGCTGAGCCAAGGTTTTTGGTCTTCTAGCCTCATCTCATCAAGCTCATCCTTAATAGGCAATGGATAAGGCAAGGTGCGATAAAAATCCCATAATGTCATCTTGCTCAAGTCTTTTTTGAGTACATAGTCCTCATCTTCGGTCATGGTGATGAGGTTGCTGTCTTGGAGGTAGTTGATATAGGTGTACCATTTGGGTAGCTCTTTGCGGCCCAACACATTGCGCAGCGCTTGTTCGCTGACGGCCTCACCTTTTAAATGATGGGTATATACCAAGTTCAGCATGTCCAGCAAGCTAAGTAGGGGATGGCGAGGATAGACCTCTTCTGTTTCAAAAATGGTTAAGGTATAGCTGATCTCAACGCCTAACAAAATCAAATTCCAAGACAGGTATATCCATAACAAAAAGATAGGAAGCGCGGCAAAGGCTCCGTAAATGGCCTCATAGCTGGTAAAGTTTGCCATCACTGTGCCAAACAGATGCTTCATCAGCTCAAAGATAATCGTCACAAAGACCCCAGCGATGGCTGCATTTTTTGCGGGCACACGGGCTTTGGGAATAAACCAATACATCCCTATAAAGCCGGCCATGGTGATACCAACCGACACCACTTGTACCCAAAACCCCCAATCGATCCCGTAGCCTGCGATTTGGCGATTTAAAAAACTCAAGCTTTGTACCGTGCTTGAAGCGATAAACGCCGTACCCAGCACCATAGGCCCCAAGGTCACAATCGTCCAATAGCGCAGCAGACTCTTTATACCACCTGAGCGGCTCTCCACCCGCCAGATTTGATTAAAGGCACGCTCAATGGTGGTCAAGGTCATGATGGTGGTAAAAAATAGCACCATGGCGCCGATGATGGTAAGGTTCGATGATTTTTCGGCGAAGTCATTGATATACTCACTGACTTGCATGCTCGATTGGGGTAACAAGTTGCTATAAATGACCTCGTATATCTGCGCTCTGACGGATGCCAGTGCCGGTACAGAGGACAATATCATGAGCAAAACGGTCAATACAGGCACGATCGACAGCATGGTGGTATACGTAAGGGAGGCGGCTTTTTGCTGGCAGTTGTCTTCAAAAAAGTGCCGCGTCAAAAACCGTAAAAACTGGAACCAGCGTTGATGTAAAAATGGGAGTCTTTTGCTTAAGTTTTCCATAGTGACCATTTAGCAGGAAGTAGAGAGACAATAGTGTAACAAAGATGCGTCGTTATCATCTGCCGTTTAATTGTGTCAAAATGCACAGCGGCTATTTGATAAGGCATCAGGTAGGCGTGGCTGGAGTAAGTGGTCGTAAAATAGTCGTCAGCTGGTTTGCATGTCAGTGAATGACTCGGGCATAATGAGCGCATATTTTACAATGCAGTTATAGGTTATATTTCGGTAGTATGAGACTAGACTATAGCGTCTGCCATAAAAGATAACATTAACGATTTTATAAGGAAGCTTTGCTAATGAGTCAGACCGCCCCTTATGTATTGGTGCTTTATTATTCAAATTATGGCACGACAAAGACATTAGCATACGCCATCGCTCAAGGGATCGAAGATGCTGGCATGACCGCACGTATTCGTACTGTCCCGACGGTGGCACCTGAAACCACATTGAGCAAGCCTGCGATACCTGATGAAGGTGACTTGTATTGTACGATGGATGATCTAAAAGACTGTAGCGGTCTGGCACTGGGTAGCCCGACGCACTTTGGCAATATGGCCGCGCCCATGAAGTATTTTTGGGACAATACCGTCACCCTGTGGCTAGCAGGGAACTTACAAAATAAGCCAGCGTCCGTATTTACAGCGACAGGCTCTATGCATGGTGGACAAGAGTCCACATTGCTCACGATGATGTTACCATTGATGCATCACGGTATGATCATCGTTGGGGTACCGTATGCTGAACCTGCATTAAATCGGACGCATCGCGGCGGTACACCTTATGGTGCCAGTCATGTAAGCGGTGCATTACATGACCAGCCAGTCTCTGATGATGAGCGCGAGCTCGGTATCGCTCAAGGTCGGCGTTTGGCGATTAGTGCTCGCGCATTGGCGCAGGCCAATTGGCAATGATAAATGGCTTTTGTTTTCTACTATCTTTTATCTTCTACTATACTGTCAGTAGCCCCCAACTGCCGCTGCTGTGAATGAGGAAACCTGTATCTATAATGGCTACCAACCGCTCTGATAGCGACACCCATAGCAATGCGCCAACTGTAGAGTCTGGGCGCGCGGCCACCCCGCAAAAACCTATTACGCCCATGCGTCAGCGCTTGATGGTCACTTGGGTGATTTGGCTGGTTTATAGACTGCTTGGGTTGCCCATCTTGATCAATGTGTTTAATGCCAGTCGCCCTGATATTGTGGGCGGTATCGCCTGGCAAGCACTATGGCTTTTGCCAGCTTTTATACTGACGCCGTGGATCGTGCGCGGGCGCTCGCCTTATGCGTTATTGGTCGGTAGTATGTTTACTCTAGTATATTTGGGCGCAAGTGGCGTGGTGCTGTTTACGCGCGCGTATGGCAGCAGCTGGGCGGAAATAGCGGTATATCTGATTGATTTTGTATTGTTGTTTGCCATCAACGTTTGGTTGTTTATTTTACTAAAACGCTTGCCGTCGATGAATAATGTTGTTAAAAAACCGCGTTCTCATTAGTAGGCTGTAATAATAGTCATTAATCTTAAGATATAAAAAAGCGGCGCTCCAAATAGGACGCCGCTTTTTTATTGCAGTATTACTTTTCAACGCTTCTGTTTACATACTTGGATTAGTTAACCTTGGTCAATTCCAAATCCATCTTCTTACCATCATTGATCTGACTAACCTTGATGGGTAAGTAGTCTAGACTTGGTGCCAACCAAAAACTGGTAGAGCGACTGTCGTCATCATGGATGCGGTCGACACGCACGGTATCAAATGTACCCGCTGGAACGGTAATTTTGGTGCTGCCAGATTTTTTAAATGGGGTCTTTTCGATTTTGTCTTTTTTTGCCATGTAGTAATTGCCAGTGAACTTACCATTTAACAGATCTTGACGAATTTGCACCTCAAGACTCAAATCATCAAAGGCTTGCTGCGGCATACTCAGCGTTGTGGTCTTGCCTTTATAGTTGCTGGTCACCTTTTTGCTATTTGGGTTAAAGTCTAGTTTGTGGGTACGACCCAATCCTAATAGCTTATAAGTGGTGCTGGCTTGGGTTGGAATGACATTATTACCATTGAGGGTAAACGTACTGTTTTGCGAGGCACTAGCTACCCCGGCGACGCGAGCCTTAACGTTGTATTTCCAAGTATTGCCGGACTTGTTTAACGTACGAGTCGCGGTTCCTTTGTATTTGTCTTCAACGGTAAAACTATAGTTGGCAGTTGATGGCTGAACAGTCTTTGCGCTGGCAAGTGTGGGTGCGGTCATACTCAAGGCTCCAATGGTAGAAATACTGATACCTGTGATTAAGGCAGATAAAAACTTAGATGAACTGCGTTTCGTATTATTAGAAGCGTTGAGCAGTGATTTATTATGCATTGATAAAAAACTCATAAATACCTCTTAGTAGTTAATAAGATGCTGATATAGCAGCATCTATCGTCATTCTTATTATGTTCACAACGCTTATAATGGTCATACTCTGTTACATTTTCAAGAGTAACAATCGACTGGCACGTGTGACGATTGTAGCGAATGTTGCTATGACATCTGATACGACCATCGAGGGTAACGTGCTGTAAAGCCAGCAATAGAGGGTAAATAAAACGTATGGCCTCTATTAAGTCTCATCTCTATCAAATTCCGTCAGAATAATCTTGTAAATTTTTGGGCTTTACACTTGAAGCCAACCTATCTTGCCCCCACTTTTTGTTACAAGCTCAAAGCGTATCTTTAGATTGCTATGATTGAATGGCAACTCTTATAGATACTGGTATTGAGACGATTAATTCAAATAAACCCTTTATTCAAACAACCAATTTTTGGAGTCATATCGATGAACATTCGTCCTTTACATGACCGTATCGTCGTCCGCCGCATAGAAGAAGAGACAAAAACTGCTGGTGGTATATTATTGCCGGGTTCTGCTCAAGAGAAACCTTCACAAGGTGAAGTCATTGCTGTTGGTAATGGCCAAGTTCGTGACAATGGCGAAACTCGTGCGTTAGATGTAAAAGCTGGCGACAAAGTTTTGTTCGGTCAATATGCTGGTCAAACCGTGAAGGTTGACGGTGAAGAACTATTGATTATGAAAGAGTCTGATGTACTAGGTGTGCTAGAAGGCTAGTCCTCTTGAGTATCGTTTTATACTCAGCACATCTTGACCACAGGTTCTGATAACCGCTTTTGATAAGCAACTATCAAATCATTCAATTGTATTCTCATACTTATAATAATGGAGTAATTTACCATGGCAAAAGACGTAAAATTCGGCATAGATGCCCGTAAACAAATGATGGACGGCGTAAACGTTTTAGCAAACGCAGTACGTGTCACCCTAGGCCCTAAAGGCCGCAACGTGGTTATCGATAAATCTTTTGGCGCGCCAACCATCACTAAAGATGGTGTATCAGTTGCCAAAGAAATCGAGCTTGAAAACAAATTCGAAAACATGGGTGCTCAGCTCGTTCGCGAAGTGGCTAGCCGCACAAACGATGTCGCTGGTGATGGTACGACCACTGCGACCGTATTGGCTCAGTCAATCTTACAAGAAGGCATGAAGTCAGTGGCCGCTGGCATGAACCCAATGGATCTTAAGCGCGGTATCGACAAAGCCGTTCGCGCAGCTGTGCAAGAAATCCATAACCTATCAACGCCAGCTGATGATGAAAAAGCCATCGCACAAGTAGGTTCTATCTCTGCAAACTCAGACACCAAAATCGGTGAATTGATCTCGCAAGCGATGCAAAAAGTGGGTAAGCAAGGCGTTATCACCGTTGAAGAAGGTTCAAGCTTCGAAGATACCCTAGAAGTGGTCGAAGGTATGCAGTTTGACCGTGGTTATATCAGCCCGTACTTTGCCAACAAGCAAGACAGCTTGACTGCTGAATTTGAAAACCCATATATCCTATTGGTTGACAAAAAAATCAGCAACATCCGTGAGATCGTGCCCTTACTTGAGCAAGTCATGCAGCAAAGCAAACCATTGCTAATCATCGCTGAAGACGTAGAAAACGAAGCATTGGCAACTCTAGTTGTAAACAACATGCGTGGCGGCTTAAAAACTTGTGCCGTTAAAGCACCAGGTTTTGGCGATCGTCGTAAAGCCATGCTAGAAGACATCGCAACGCTAACGGGCGGCACGGTAATCTCTGAAGAGATTGGCCTGAGCCTAGAGACTGCGACGCTTGAGCAATTGGGTACAGCTAAAAAAGTAACCGTTGGTAAAGAGAACACTGTGATCGTTGATGGCGCTGGTAACAAAGCTGACATCGAAAACCGTGTTGAGTCTATCAACCGTCAGATCGCAGAGTCTACTTCTGATTACGACAAAGAAAAGCTACAAGAGCGTGTTGCGAAATTGGCAGGCGGCGTAGCAGTAATCAAAGTTGGCGCAGCGACTGAAACTGAAATGAAAGAGAAGAAAGACCGTGTTGACGATGCGCTACATGCCACTCGTGCAGCGGTTGAAGAAGGCGTTGTACCTGGCGGCGGCGTTGCATTAGTTCGTGCGATGAATGCACTGTCTGAGCTAAAAGGCGACAACGACGACCAAGACGCTGGTATCAATATTCTACGCCGCGCGATGGAAGCACCGTTACGTCAAATCGTTACCAACGCTGGCGAAGAAGCATCAGTGGTTGTTAACGCAGTGAAAAACGGCACGGGTAACTACGGTTACAATGCGGCATCTGGTGAGTACGGCGATATGCTTGAGATGGGTATCCTTGATCCAGCAAAAGTATCACGCTCAGCACTAGAGAACGCTGCCTCTGTTGCTGGTCTCATGCTAACGACTGAAGCCATGATTACTGACTTGCCAGAGAAAGAAGACGCAATGGCAGGCATGGGCGGTGCTGGTGGCATGGGCGGTATGGGTGGAATGGGCGGCATGATGTAATTTTACTGTCACTCCAAAGCGGTTTGTCTTTGTTAGACGCGCTCAATGTACAATAAGTACTATTTTCGCTCGTCTTCCTTGATAAATCACTTTTCGCAAAAAGTAAAATCAACCTCATAAAGTCTATTTGACTACTAAGGGCTCTGCTATCTAAAGATAGCAGGGCTTTTTTATGCTCGATAATAAAGCTATGTAATAATTCAACTTCACTAGCTATTTATATTAATCTTAATAGACTTAACGTCAGGGAAGGCCGTGCTCGAGATTGCGCATTAGTGTTAAAAGTCTCACACAAAAATGGGTAAAGTCGTCTTATTGATGACCTTTCTCACCGATAAATGAGTATGTATGTCCTTTACGCTAGCAAGCTTGTGTAGCTTACGTGTGAACCGCTCATAACCATCGAGATTGGGGCTTACCACTTCTAATAAATAATCATAAGAACCCGACACCACATGTCCATTGATGACCTCGTCCATATTGGATAGGGCATTCTCAAAGGTTGCAATAGATTCTTCTTGATGGTTGTTCAGACTCACCTCCACAAAAAAACTCATCGCAATACCCGCTTTGGCTTTGTTTATGTTTGCTTGATAGTTCTCTATATAACCTTCATCTTCCAAACGTTTTAGGCGCCTTGCGCAAGGAGATGGCGACAGCCCTATACGTTCGGATAGTTCTGCCGTAGATAAGCGTGCTTCTTTTTGGAGCACTTCCAAGATATGACGGTCGATTTTGTCCATAATTTGCCTTTTGGTTTTTTAAGCCAAGAATTTTGATTTAATTAGCATTATCGACCAAATATTTGCAAAATTGCAATGAATAAATAGAGATAAAAGCGCGTATTTTAATCGATAATTGGTCTTTGTATACATGCATAAGACACGACTATGAATACGATATTCCACCCCTCGTCGCGCAAAAACCCTTTGTTTATAATGTCGCCACTGACCAAAGGCTATGTGGCGATGAGCGTCGTCTTATTGATTTGGTCAGGATTTGCGTTGACTGTGCGAGCGGTTGGGGCGTCGTCGCTCAGCATTGCGGATGTCATGCTCATTCGCTTTAGTGTACCGCTCGTTTTGTTGACCCCTTGGGTGCTCTCTAGTTGGCATGAAATCAAAAATATAAGATTGCCAGATATCCTATTTATTTTATTTGGCGGGGTGCCGTTTCTTTTGTTGGCCGCTTTTGGTGCAAGTACGGTACCAGCAGCTTACATGGGTACCATTTTGACAGGGACACCAGTTTTCTTTGCCGCATTATTGTCTTTTATTCTTTATCGCCAACGAATATCATTAAGAAAATTTGCCGCTTTAATCCTTATTCTCTTTGGTATTGCGACTATGATTGGCGGGCATGCACAGACAATACCTAATAGTCTTCTGTATGGGGTGGGGTTGCTGTTGATGGCAAGCCTGATTTGGGCGGGTTATACCTTAGGGTTAAAAAGCACCACGTTAACTCCAATAGCTATCGCGATCGTGCTCTCTTATAGCTCTTTTTTTCTGACATTGATGATGGTTTTATCTGGCATGATGGAGACCAATATAGGGTCTGTGTCTTTTGATGAAGTGCTGCCTTTTATCTTAGTACAAGGCCTTGGCGTAGGAGTGGTATCAACCCTTGCGTTTTCTTATGCAGTCAAACAGCTAGGCTCCATTCGTACCTTATTACTTGGCTCTTTGTCGCCAGGGCTAACCGCTATACTCGCTGCGTTGATACTCAAAGAGTCTCTATCAGTCATCATGATATGCGGAATCGTACTTAGTACCATTGGCGTCATTTTGTCCAATCGAGCGAAATAAATGATGCAAGTGTCATGGCGAATACGATTTGCAACCAATGAAAGATGAAGAAAATTGTAGGTTAGCTCACGGCTGGAAGATTATTGAAAAAGGTCGTTAATAATGCGCCATGGTTATTAGGCGATAAACTAAATGGGGCTAATTTTTATTGATTGATGGTGGCTCATTAGGTGCAAGCCCTAGGTTCTGTTGAACATTCAAATGTGGTACTACGCTGAAAGGCTGAGGCTAAAATCACCCCAACCGTTGCTGAAAATCTAGCCAAGGTCTCGGCATTACCAGCCGTTTTTTATATCAAGTTACTGATCCGCCGCGTCGCGTCTAAACACCCACGTCTTATCATCAGACGCCTCGATACAGTAATAATAACCCGTCAAATCAAACTGCTTTAGCTGCTCCGCACTGGTCAGCTTATTGTCTGCTGCGTACTTGACCATCAGTCCGCGTGCTTTTTTGGCATAAAAACTAATGACTTTATACGTGCCATTCTTTTCGTCTTCGAACCGTGGCGTGATGATATCCGCCTTCAGTGCTTTCTTTTTCACCGCTTTAAAATACTCGTTCGACGCCAGATTGATCAAGACCTTGTCCTCACTATCTGCCATACGAGCATTGATAACGTCAGTTATTTCTTCTCTCCAAAACTCATAAAGATTATCACCGCGCGCGTTTTTTAGCTTTGTACCCATCTCTAAACGATAAGGCTGAATCAAGTCCAACGGTTTTAATACCCCATAAAGACCTGACAAAATACCCAGATGTTCATTGACATAGACAGCGGTTTCTTTATCCATGTGATACATATCAAGACCGGTATAAACATCACCGTCGAACAAGTAGCCCGCCGGCTTTGCTGCATTACCAGACTCATCATCAGTAAACGGCTTATCTTCGCTCCAATGCCATTGTTGATTGCGCGTGGCATTGAGTTGCGCAAGATCATCAGAGATGCTCATCAACTCTTGCAGATCAACGGGCTCTTTGGGCTTCAATACTTTCATGAGTGACTGTGAGTGGGCGATCAGTTCAGGCTGACTATAGTAGTTGCCCAAGTTCACTGGTACAGCGTCTGTTTCATTCAAAGATTTGGCAGGAGAGAGTAAAAAATACATGGTGAGTCCTTATTATCGTGAGTCAATGACCGACCTGTTCAGGTGTCAAGCATTCTTATTATACGACAGCTGCGGGTTTAACTTGACTTGACCTTGAGTGTTTTATGTTTTTTTTAAGGGGATATGGCAATGCGTAAATGTCCATACAGTTAGGCTCTATTAAAGAGAGACCTTGTTATATAAGGGGTAGAGGTTTTTTGAAAAAATAAAAAACTTTAATATAACAACAAAAGTTATGCAGATGGTATCAATACCTAACTTTTTATCTTACTTGTTGGTCATCATTAGACAATGAAAGTTGGCAGATTATGTCTCTATAATAAAAAGGCATGATGGTAAACAATACATCATTTATTAAATTGATAGTCTTTATTTATGATATTGGATAAGTCATGGTTAAGGATTTTTGTCCCCTATGCTTTTGAAAATGCGTTGAGGGTATTAAGGGTAAGTCATTCTATATAAGTAAGGAGACGATATGAAAATCGGTGTAATCAGTGCAGATATCGCGAGTGAAAGCCGTGTCGCACTAACCCCAGACGCAGTCAAAAAATTGCACAAGCTTGGGTTTGAAGTCGTCATTCAGTCAGGTGCAGGCCAAGCAGCGTATTATGCTGATGCGTTGTATCAGGCGGCAGGAGCCGACATTGCCAGCAGCAGCGCCGAGGTGATTGCCCAGTCTCAAATTATTACCACCATTCACGACTTGCCCGCCGAAGTGGCAGAGCATTTGAGTGCAGGCCAAATCGTCGTCGGTATGCTAGACCCGTATCGCAACACTCAGCTTGACACTTATGCAGCCAAAGGTGCGACGGCTTTTGCAATGGAGTTATTACCGCGCACATTATCACGTGCGCAAAACATGGACGTATTGTCATCGCAGGCTAACCTTGCTGGTTATAAAGCGGTATTGCTGGCGGCTAACGAATATTCACGTCCTTTTCCTATGTTTATGACATCTGCGGGTACAGTCAAGCCAGCCAAAGTGGTTATTTTGGGCGTAGGCGTGGCAGGTCTGCAAGCGATTGCAACGGCAAAGCGTCTAGGCGCGGTTGTAGAAGCGAGTGATTTGCGTCCTGCGGCAAAAGAGCAGGTCGAATCACTTGGTGGTAAATGGCTGGATGTGCCGATGAGTGATGACGAAGCACAAAAAGCCAAAGCAACGGGCGGCTATGCGTGGACGCCATCAGAACAATATATCAAAGACCAAGCTGCTGTGGTTGACAAGGCACTTAGCAATGCTGACATTGTCATTACCACAGCACAGATTCCTGGTCGTAATGCCCCGCGTCTAGTGCACGCGGCAACCCTTGCCAAAATGAAAGCAGGTTCTGTCCTGATCGATATGGCTGCTGGTACCGGTGGTAACGTCGAAGGCAGTGTGCCAAATGAGACCATCACCACAGAAAGCGGCGTACGTATCGTTGGTGCCGCCAATATCCCATCTATGCTAGCCGCACAGTCGTCAGATCTATACGCCAATAACTTGGTTAACTTTATCACGACTTTGATCGCACCTGCTGGCGACGATGCAGCAGCAAACGACCTTTCGCTTAACTTAGATATGGAAGATGAGATTCAGGGTGCACTGGCAGTGACCCACGACAACCAAGTGCGCTTGGCCAAACGCTAGCCCTCGCTGGTCGCCATACATTTGCCAGACACGAATAAATTTTTAGGAGGATGAGATGATCGCCACCATTTTAGCGGCAGCGCCTGCCGGTGCAGCCATGAGTAGCACACCATTTGTCGCGATTTTTACCGTATTTGTACTCGCTATCTTTGTCGGATACTACGTCGTCTGGGGCGTGACCCCAGCGCTACATACGCCATTGATGGCGGTGACCAACGCCTTATCAAGTATCGTGATCGTCGGTGCGATGCTACAGACTGTCCATATCGACGGCTCGATGTTTACCCCGACCAGTTTGCTTGGTGCTTTTGCGGTATTTTTGGCCAGTATCAATATCTTTGGTGGTTTTGCGGTGACTGAACGTATGCTCGCGATGTTCAAACCCAAAGTAAAAAAAGCCCCAGCAGCAAGCACTGATAATGGAGGCGACGCATGAATGGTTTATCAACAATGATTGCGGCGAATGCGGATTGGTTCTATCTGGTTGGTGCGATCCTTTTTGTTTTAACGTTACGCGGATTGTCGAGTCCAAAGACAGCGATTCGTGGCAACCGCTTTGGTATGGTAGCGATGGCGATTGCCGTCGTGACGACGTTCTTTTTAGCAGAAGGCCCTGTCCTTTGGCTCATTATTGGCGCGATGATTTTAGGTGCGCTGGTTGGTATGTGGAAGGCAAAAACCGTTGCCATGACGCAGATGCCAGAAACCGTAGCGTTGATGCATTCATTCGTCGGTTTGGCAGCGGTTGCGATTGCCCTTGCGACGGTATTACACACTGAGCAAGAACATGGCGCGGTTGCCCGTGTTGAGCTATTTATCGGTTGCTTTATCGGTGCGATTACTTTTTCTGCCTCTGTCTTTGCTTTTGGTAAACTGGCAGCAAAAAGCTGGGCAAAAACAGTCACTGGCGGCTGGGTAAAACCTGTCCAAGCCTTGCTATTTATAGCGATGATTGGGTTTGGCGGGGTATATTTTGTCACGGATTCCTTGCCTGCGTTTTATGCGATGACAGTGATTGCAGTGATTTTTGGCTGGATGTGGATTGCGCCTATCGGCGGCGGTGATATGCCAGTGGTCGTGTCGCTACTGAACTCATTTTCAGGTTGGGCGGCAGCAGGTATTGGCTTTACGCTGGGCAACTCAATGCTTATTATCGCAGGTTCGCTCGTCGGTTCCTCAGGTGCGATTTTGTCTTATATCATGTGTAAAGCCATGAACCGCTCTCTACTAAACGTTTTGTTTGGCGGTATGGGCACGTCAGCGGCCGCTGCAGGCGGTGATGATGGCGCACCAAAAACATACAAATCAGGCTCAGCAGAAGACGCAGGGTTCCTTATGTCCAATGCCAGCAATGTGGTCATCGTACCAGGTTACGGTATGGCACAAGGCCGCGCGCAAAACGCGGTAAAAGAATTGTACGAGCTATTAAAAGACGAAGGTGTCAACGTTCGCTTTGCCATTCATCCTGTTGCTGGTCGTATGCCAGGGCACATGAACGTACTATTGGCAGAAGCCGACGTGCCTTATGACGATATTCTAGAGATGGATGAGATCAATTCCGACTTTGCCAGTACCGATGTGGTCTTGGTCATCGGTGCCAACGACGTCGTCAACCCGTCAGCAAAAGACGATCCGACATCTCCTATCTTTGGTATGCCTATTTTAGAAGCCAACAAAGCGCAAACGGTGATGGTCATCAAGCGTTCGATGAGCACCGGCTATGCAGGTCTTGATAACAGCCTCTTCTATATGGACAAAACGATGATGATCTTTGGCGATGCCAAAAAGATGGTCGAAGAGATGGTACGTAGTATTAATGGCGGCGGTCATTAATCGCTAAAATCAGCTTTTCAGCATAAGTTTTGAGTATGTTTTCTTAAATAAAAAAGTCACTTAGGTGGCTTTTTTTGCGTTAAAGTGATCAACGTTTCGGAAACAACGATAAGAAAATATCGTTGAGCCGTTCAACCTTCACTCATAAACACAACAAAGTAAGAGCACTATTTATGAATATGTTACTGCGCTTTTTTATTATGGTCAGTTTGCTTAAGCAGCAGCTCAAGCATCAATCGGCGAGCGAAACGATTAGTCTAGAGACATTGACCGCGCCGACTGTTCGCCATTATCGGGTATTACCGCATGACATGGGGTTTCGTGATCATTTGCCCAATTATCGTTACCTCTCATTCATTGAGCTAAACGTGACACGCTGGGTGATGGCACGCTGTCATGAAAAAGGCATCAAGCCTTTGAACTGGGTCATTGCCATGCAAGAAATGATTTATCTTAAGCAAATCAAATTTTTGGATAAAATGACGCTTAGTAGTGCAGTCGCAGGCTGGGATAAAAAATACGTGTATTTTGAGCATCGCTTTTTTGTCAAAAATCAGCTGATGGGAGTTGGTATGACCAAGTTTGTTTTTACCGATGACACAGGTATGCGCACGCCAGATGTATTGGATATGAAAGGCGAGCAGACCAATGACGTCATCGACTCATGGAATGCGCATCAAGTAGCGATTAAATCTGTAAAGTCTGCCAAATAGGCTGATTAATCAAAGCCGTTTGTATAAAGAACTTGGCTATAATCAGTTAGCGAAGTTTGGTAGGATAGAGGTGAATAAACAGGCTGAGAATTTAGCCGATCAACGTCTTGAGAAGACTTTTTAAATGATAAACGCTAAGGAGATACCATGACCCCGCAAAAACTAAAATGGACAGACAGCTTAGATATCGCGATCGAGCTTTATGAAAAATTTCCAGAGACTGATCCGCAGTACATTCGCTTTACCGATTTGCATCGTTGGGTGACCGAGCTTGAAGGCTTTGATGACGATCCACAAAAATCAAATGAAGGCATCTTAGAAGCCATTCAAATGAATTGGATCGATGAAGCCGATTAAGGCGATTTTCTTCTTTAACAGTACATCCAATAACAATAACAGAGAGCAACAGGGCAGGCAGCATCATGACGTCTCAAATTAAAAAGTTAGCCGAAGCGATAGCGTGTAAGGGTATTAGCATTCGTACCACCAATCACGCTGAAATTAGCCACGACACTGCCAAGCTTGGTAGATTGTGGCAGAAGTTTTACCAGAATTACGCAGGACAGTTGCCCGAAGGCGAAGATATTTATGGCGTTTACCATAATTATGAGAGCGATGATTTGGTCGGTGCTTTTGATGTGGTGGCCAGTTGGGAGGTGATGGGTGAAGCTGAGTCATCAAGCGCGCCTAATCCTGCAGGCGGCTTGGTCGCGGTAAATATTCCTGCAGGCAAGTATTTGGTTTTCTCTGAAACAGGCAATATGCCAAATACGGTAATGAATGCATGGGAAAAGGCATGGGAGTACTTTAATGATCCAAACTGTGAATACACTCGCAACTTTGATGTAGACTTTGAGCACTATATCGGTGGTAATTTAGAGTACGGCCAAGTCGACCTTTATATAGGTATTAAATAAAGCCGTAACTATAGTCAATCCTAAATAAAACAGATACATTATATATCAAAGTGGCACTGGTCTAAATTGTCCTTGCGTGCTGTGCCTACGCTGCTCGATGCTGCGAAAAACTTATACCAGTCCCACTGTATCGTTTTTATACTGAGTTCACTATAGCTAACAACTTAAGTGAGTTTTGAGCCAAAGCCACCCATAAAAAAGCGCCAGTCGTCTAAGACTCGCGCTTTTTTACTTTTCGGTTTTATCTACACAGTTACTCTAATAATAAATTTTCCAAAATCCCTTCATAAATCTGTGCAAGTTTGCCCAAATCATCGACTTCCACTTTTTCATCTACTTGATGAATCGTCGCATTGCGTACGCCAAGCTCCACAACTTGTGCCCCTGTTGGCGCGATGAAACGTCCATCGGACGTACCGCCTGATGTCGACAGCGTCGTGTCTGTACCTGTGACTGACTTGATCGCATTTTGACAGGCTGAAACCAGTTTCCCTTCAGGGGTCAAGAATGGCTGACCAGATAACTTCCAATTGATGTCGTAACTGGCTTTGCTATCAGCAAAATGCTTATCAAAGATAGCATGCGTTTTTGCCTTTAGCTCATCTTCAGTCGTCTCTGTCGAAAAGCGGAAGTTAAAAACCACGTTTAGCGTTTCAGGGATGACGTTGGTTGCGCCTGTGCCGCCATTGATATTTGATATCTGCAATGAGGTGGCTGGGAAGTAGTCATTGCCGTTGTCCCATGCGGTAGATGTCAATTCAGCAAGCGCAGACATTGCTGCATGAATCGGATTACAAGCCAAATGCGGGTAGGCGACGTGACCTTGTTTACCTGTGACCGTCAGTTCTGCGCCTAGCGAGCCACGACGACCGTTTTTGATAATATCGCCTAACGTATCCGTGCTCGATGGTTCACCCACAAGACAATAAGTGATTTTTTCTTGACGAGCCTCTAAGGTTTCGATGACTTTGACCGTACCGTTGATTGATGGACCTTCTTCATCTGAAGTGAGCAAAAAAGCAATCGAACCATTGTGCTCAGGATGATTGGCAACGAAACGCTCGGCTGCGATAGTAAAGGCAGCAATGCCTGTCTTCATGTCTGCCGCACCGCGCGCCCATAGATAGCCATCAGCAATGGTTGGCGTAAATGGCGGATACGTCCAGTTTTTTTCATCACCCGTTGGTACCACGTCTGTATGACCAGCAAAACAAATGACGGGATCCGTCGTGCCATGGCGTGCCCACAAATTTTTAACTTCAGCATGTTCGCCTTTTGTTTGCCTGTCACCATAATACATAAACTCGCAGTCAAAGCCCGCTTGCTCCAAACGCTCTGACAATATATCTTGGCAACCATCATCGTCTGGTGTGACAGATGGGCGTTCGAGTAGCGCGATACTTAAGTCTAAGGTTGCTTGCTGATGAGTCGTTTGCTTAAGAGCATTTGCTTGATTGTGAGAGTCAGACATGGGTAAGCCTTTTGTATAATAATGAAAATGTTAAATATAAATAGATAATGAGTAATAAGTGCTAAGCGTCTACTTCGACAAAGGGTACAAGACCGTCACGGCGCATCCACGTAGCAATAGAGTAACGCTGACGATGCGCGATCTGCACTTGATGCTGTAGGTCGCTATCAAAAATGATTAGTCTATTGGCAACTGGCATAACTTCATGGTGCATGCCAAGCTTATCAACGACTTCTAGCGCACCGCCGTCAGTCGCTCCCCAATCATCATTGAGATAAAACACGGCTGAGATCACCCGTTCATCGCGCCCAGCAGGGTTGTCGCTATGCCATTGATAACCAAAGCCAGTTGGATAACACGCATAATGCGCTTCGCTATGACGAATACCCGCGAATAAGCTACGATTAAACAGAGCGGCGAGGGCGTTAATGCTTTGTAGATAATAGTAGCCTGCAAAGAAGTTCTCGGTGATCCAGCGTATCCTATCACCGCGAATATCACTGATACGAATGCCAGCGGTTAGCGCCGCATCACGATAGTCAATAAAACCACTTTCAGCCTGTAGCGCAAGTAATGCGGTCTTATTAAATACATTATCAATAGTGAGCCAGCCATCAGTGACAAATGTATCAAGCTGCTTATCCGTCAGCCTATCTTCCCAGTTGACTGCAAAATCAGACAGTTGCAGCATCTTCTGGGTAGGCGCGTTAGGGTCGTCGTTATGACTGTCTGGAGATAGTAACGGAGGGTTGTCTTGTCCTATCGGATGATCAACGACCAACGCTGTCTTGCTCAGGTTGCTAATAATCTGCGTCATTTCATCTCATTCTTATCAATCAGTGGTCAATATACCGCCATTCAATGCGTTTTTATTGAAAGGCTTACTAAAACCACATTATATTTTACTCCGCCTATGCTACCATAGATGCAATTTTTCTTATTTAAACTTTTGAGATTATGAACTATAAACACGCCTACCACGCTGGTAACTTTGCTGATGTGGTTAAACACATTTTATTGGTACAACTGCTCAATCAATTGGGGCAAAAAAACAAACCGTTTTATGTGCTTGACGCTTATGGTGGCCGCGGACTGTATTCACTAAGCAGTGAAGAAGCGCGCAAGACAGGGGAGGCCAAAGGCGGTATTCAGGCTTTTTTGAAAGCAGATACCGAAAAAGCACCAGCCGCTGTCAAAGATTACATGGAAGGCATTAAACAAGCCAAATTCACTTACGACAATAAAGTCTATCCGGGTTCGCCGTGGTGGATTGCTCATCATGTCGAAAAAACCGCCGCTAAAAAACCTGATGCTGGCGTGCGCGCCGAAGCTTTTGAAGCCAAAGCGACTGAATATGATGCACTGAACTATCAGCTATATAAGCTGCCAATTGGTATCCAGCATCGTGATGCTTTTGAAGGTATCACCGCTGTTATTCCCCCAAAAGAAAAGCGCGGTTTGATTTTCCTTGATCCTCCCTTTGAGCAAGAGCATAAAGACTTTACGCGTCTGATTGATTTATTAGTCTCGGCTTATAAAAAATGGCCACAAGGTACTTATGCGCTGTGGTTCCCAATCAAAAATATCGAAGCGGTTGAGTTGTTTTATAAGAAGCTCAAGCGTACCGAGATGCGTCGTCAGCTGGTTTGTGAGCTAAATATTTATCCTAATGATGTGGCCGTCGGTCTAAACGGTACAGGTCTACTGGTTATCAATCCGCCATGGCAGTTTGATAACCATGCTCGCGAGATATTACGTTTCTTGCAGCCAGTACTAAAAGTAGAAGATGCGCCAGACTTAACACCTGACAGTGCGACCAATGTACGCTGGCTGGTTGGTGAATAGTGACGTCAGTAGATGATGTCAGTGAACAGCAATATTGGCCAATAAGGATATCAAGATGACGAATATGCAGCCACCTGAAGGCGAACCAAATAACATGTCACCAAAAGAGGGAGCGTTGCAGGATAATGCCGCGACCCAGCCTCCATACATGGATGAGCATGAGTTTAATATTCGTCTAGCGGACAATGACAATTATGATGGTTTGACCTTTGAGGTCGTCGAGGCAGAGGTTGCGGAAGGTAAGCGTGTGGTCAGTCGCGGTGTCTATTTAGCGCCTAATTTGATTACCACTTTGTCACTGCTATCAGGATTTTATTCAATTTTGGCAAGTACGCAAGGCGAGTTTTACAAGGCGGCTTTGGCTATCTTTTTATCAGGTATTCTAGATGGTGCCGACGGCCGCGTTGCCCGTATGCTGAATGCCCAAAGCCCGTTTGGCGAGCAATATGATTCATTAGCAGATATGCTCGCATTTGGTGTGGCCCCTGCTATGTTGGTTTATAGCTTTGCGCTAGAGCCGCTGGGCCGTATTGGAGTTGGTTGTGCCTTTGTCTTTACTGCCTGTGCTGCCTTTCGTCTTGCACGCTTCAATGTGCAGGTTGGCATTGTCGATAAAAAATACTTCGTTGGTTTGGCAAGTCCGCTTGCAGCTATATTAGTAACAGCAGCGGTTATGGTTGCAGTTGATCATAACGAATGGATTGGACAGTACGATACGGCGATCATGTTTTTGTTCGCAGCTTGGGTGGTTATTTGTGGTCTGCTCATGGTCAGTAATGTTAAGTACTACAGCTTTAAAGAGTTTGATAAAAAGAAAGTACCCTTTGTGGTGCTTATCATTGGTGTACTGGTCATGAGTATCGTGCTCTATGATATACCTGTTGGTATCTTGGCGATCGGTATCATTTATGCGTTATCTGGTATTGTGACTACGATCAAAGTAAAGATCTAAGCGTAAATATGAGTTTTACTGAGATAAAAAAAGGGACTTGCCAATAGGTGAGTCCCTTTTTTTATACGTTATTTACTATAAAAACAAGGTGTTATAGTCAATCCACTAAAAAAGCGTTACAGCGTTAACCTCGCTTGAAGTATGACGTATACATCTGCACTCGGTCGCCTTGTACCACTCTTAAATTGGATCAACTATATTGAAGAATATTCTACTATCAGATACGTTTTATCCTTGCATAATAGCCATTCATTGTGTTTCTGAACGAAATGTACATCCAAACGAAGGGGCTGTCCTAGATAACTAGTTCAAACCCTGTTTTGCATAACCATTGTAAAATAGATAAAACTATTGAAGTGTATAAACCATTGGAATATCTCTACAATTTGATGTTTGCCAAGGCAGTGAGCAAGACCCTCGAAATAATCCTTGACCCAGCCTCAAACCCGCGTATAATGCGTCCCAGTCGAAAGGGAAGTGATTTACTGATTTGAACGATGCAAATTGTTTGAATTAAATAGAAAATACCTCTTGACTTAACCATTTAAACGTCTATAATACGCACCTCATTAAGACGAACCGGATTAACTTATATGTGAATTTACATATAACAAACCTGGCTAACTTATTGAAACGGAATTATAAAAAGTCTTGACAATTCAAATCAATATGATAAGATAGTCGGCTCGCTAGATAGCTTAACTGGCAACAGGGAAGGCGAATAGCGTTA
>NZ_JCATIF010000008.1:0-89022 GCF_059693765.1 Psychrobacter sp. CR212
GTAGCAGAACCGTGGATGATTGGGGTGTCATCACCTGGGAAGTCATAGTCGTTCAATAGTTCACGAACTTCCATTTCTACTAGTTCTAGTAGTTCTTCGTCATCTACCATGTCGCATTTGTTCATGAATACGATGATGTATGGTACGCCAACCTGACGTGACAACAAGATGTGTTCACGAGTCTGTGGCATTGGGCCGTCAGTTGCTGATACAACTAAGATTGCGCCGTCCATCTGGGCGGCACCGGTGATCATGTTTTTAACATAATCGGCGTGACCTGGGCAATCTACGTGTGCGTAGTGACGTGTGTCTGTGTCATATTCTACGTGTGAGGTGTTGATGGTGATACCACGTGCTTTTTCTTCTGGTGCTGAGTCAATAGACGCGTAGTCTTTTGCTTCGCCACCAGAGGTGATTGCAGCTACGGTTGCGATTGCAGCGGTAAGGGTGGTTTTACCATGGTCAACGTGTCCGATGGTACCGACGTTGACGTGTGGCTTGCTACGTTCAAACTTGGCCTTTGCCATGGGTATTTCCTCTTTTTTTTGGTNCTTTGCCATGGGTATTTCCTCTTTTTTTTGGTTCCAAGGCTTAATTCATATAAATATGACAATTAAGAAAATCTTGGTCACCTTAAGATAATTGTTAAAAGGTTACACATACTAATGTGCAGATATTATAAGAAAATTGCGACCAATAACAAGTCTTTTAACAAGTTATTGGCCGATTCTTTAGTGACAATACACAGAGATACTCTATATTGTCACCTTTAGTAAGCTTTATTTACTCGTCATCATCTTTAGAGTTGTACTTAGAGATGATTTCAGCAGCAACTGATTTTGGAATTTCAACGTACTTTTGGAATTCCATTGAGTAAGTTGCACGGCCTTGTGACATAGAGCGCATTTGAGTGGCATAACCAAACATTTCCGCTAATGGTACTTCAGCACGAATCTGTTTAGTGCCACCAGGTAGGTCTTCCATACCCTGTACCAAACCACGACGACGGTTAAGATCGCCCATGATGTCGCCCATGTAGTCTTCAGGTGTTTCAACTTCTACTTTCATCACTGGCTCAAGTAGCGCTGGATCAGCTGCTAAGAAACCTTTTCTGAAGGCCATAGAACCTGCCATCTTAAATGACAATTCATCAGAGTCAACGTCATGATAAGAACCATCATACAAAGTCGCTTTTACGCCAACAACTGGGTAGCCTGCAAGTACGCCGTTTTTCATGCGTTCTTGGATACCTTTATCAACAGCACCGTGGAATTCTTTTGGTACCACACCGCCAACAACTTCTTCAGCGAATTCATATTCAGTATCGCCAGCTGGATCAAGTGGTTCAAGACGTAACCATACGTGACCAAACTTACCACGACCACCTGTTTGACGTACGAATTTGCCTTCTTGTTCAACAGTGTTACGAATCGTCTCACGATAAGCAACCTGAGGTGCACCGATGTTTGCTTCAACGTTGAATTCACGCTTCATACGGTCAACAAGAATCTCTAGATGCAGCTCACCCATACCACTGATAATCGTCTGACCAGATTCTTCGTCAGTGTGTACACGGAACGATGGATCTTCTTTTGCCAAACGGCCAAGCGCGATTGACATTTTTTCTTGGTCAGCTTTGGTCTTAGGCTCAACCGCTAGAGAGATAACTGGATCTGGGAATTCCATACGCTCAAGCGTGATCACATTGTCTTCGTCACATAGCGTATCACCAGTCGTTACATCTTTCATGCCGACTAGGGCTGCGATATCACCTGTACGAATCTCTGCAAGCTCTTCTTGAGAGTTTGCCATCATCTGTACAATACGGCCAACACGCTCACGCTTCATTTTAACTGGGTTATAAACACTGCTACCCTGCTTCATGACACCAGAATAAACACGTACGAAGGTTAAGTTACCAACGAACTTGTCGTTCATGATTTTGAACGCTAGTGCTGAGAAAGGTGCTTCATCTGATGCTTCACGGCTGCCTTCGCTTTCGTCTTTGTCATCAAGAATACCTTTAATAGCAGGTACGTCAATTGGTGCTGGTAGATACTGGATAACCGCATCTAGCATCTTTTGTACGCCTTTGTTTTTAAAGGCAGTACCACAAAGAAGTGGGATGATTTCGTTATCAATAGTCAACTGACGAATAGCACTGTGGATCTGCTCTTCAGTCAATTCACCGTTTTCTAGATATTCGTTCATCAACTCTTCATTGGCTTCAGCAGCGCTTTCTACAAGGTACTCGCGATACTCGTCCGCTTTGTCTTGTAGTTCAGTTGGGATATCACGCTCATCATACTGCATACCTTGAGACGCTTCGTCCCAATAGATAGCTTTCATAGTCACTAGATCAACAACGCCTTCGAAGTCATCTTCTTTCCCAATTGGAATAACCAATGGTACTGGCTTGCCGCCAAGACGGGTTTTGATCTGTTCGATAACACGATAGAAATCAGCACCAACACGGTCCATTTTGTTTACAAATGCAAGACGTGGTACTTTGTATTTGTTCGCCTGACGCCATACGGTCTCAGACTGTGGCTGAACGCCGCCTACTGCACAGTAAACCATGCAAGCGCCATCAAGTACGCGCATAGAACGTTCAACTTCGATCGTGAAGTCAACGTGACCTGGGGTATCGATGATGTTGATACGGTGTTCGTCAAACTGTTTAGCCATACCTGACCAAAAACAAGTTGTTGCTGCTGAGGTAATAGTAATACCACGCTCTTGTTCTTGCTCCATCCAGTCCATAGTGGCTGCGCCATCATGTACTTCGCCAATTTTGTGGCTAACACCGGTATAGAATAAAACACGCTCAGTAGTGGTCGTTTTACCAGCATCGATGTGCGCTGAAATACCAATATTGCGATAGCGTTTTAGGGGAGTTTTACGAGCCATAGTGTTTTCCTAGGAAAAGTCGTGTATATAATAATGTATTGTGTCTCTACCTCATACTCTATGACAAAGCGTTCAGCTTCGTAATATTACTTACTGATTATTGAGCCTAATACGGACAAAAAAAGAGCAAATACTAAGAATAGTGTGGCATCAAATTTGGGATGTTCTCTAATGAAAGGATGAAAGTCATACTTGTTAAGAGAAACATCTTGATAGAAGTCCGCCACCCCAGTCATTAATAAATAACATTTATATATGACCGAATGATGATGGCGGCAATCAATAGAATAAACAATAATGTAAGATTAATGAGTATGAGCTATTAATCTCAAGCTACTGTTAAAAAGTAGCTTAGAAACGGTAATGAGAGAATGCTTTGTTAGCATCTGCCATGCGGTGAACTTCGTCACGCTTTTTCATAGCAGCGCCTTTGCCATCAGCAGCATCATTCAATTCGCCAGCTAAACGCAAAGCCATTGATTTTTCAGAACGCTTAGCAGCAGCTTCAGCTAACCAACGCATAGCCAAGGCAGTACGACGGGAGGGGCGTACTTCCATTGGTACTTGATAGGTTGCACCGCCAACGCGGCGAGCTTTTACTTCTACCATTGGGCGTACATTTTCAAGCACTTCTTCGAAGAAAGATACTGGATCTTCAACTTTACGCTTCTCACTTACTGTCTCAAGTGCACCGTAAACGATACGCTCAGCAGTAGATTTTTTACCATCACTCATTACATGGTTGATGAATTTTGCAACAGTTTGGCTACCAAATTTAGGATCCGGTAGGATCTCACGGGCAGCAACGACGCGACGTCTTGGCATAATAAATTTCCTTATCTTCAGGAGTGTCTAACATTCACAACATCGACTACTCATCATTAGGGTATAGCAGTGAGTTATCAGTTAGCCTTACTGCATGGTGGTATGTTTTAAGAGCAAATCACTTATATAAAAGTAATATGACTACTGACACCAAACCCATGCACAGTTATTGGGTAGTACAAAAAGCTTTGTTAATAACGTTTAGTTATTAAACTTTAGGCTTCTTAGCACCGTACTTAGAACGACCTTGCTTACGGTCTTTAACGCCTGCGCAATCTAATGCACCGCGAACAGTGTGATAACGTACACCTGGTAGATCTTTTACACGACCACCACGGATTAGAACAACACTGTGCTCTTGTAGGTTATGACCTTCGCCGCCGATGTAGCTTGATACTTCATAGCCTGAAGTCAAACGTACACGACATACTTTACGCATGGCAGAGTTAGGTTTTTTTGGCGTGGTAGTATATACACGAGTACATACACCGCGACGCTGTGGGCACGCTTCCAACGCAGGAACTTTTGACTTTTCCTTGATGGTTTTGCGACCTTTACGAATCAATTGGTTAGTTGTTGCCATAAGGCATCCTTCTCCCGTTTGGTATAAAACAAAAAAATGGGCCAATGCACCATCTATCTGACAATAATTGCAGATTTTTGGGCACCCATTTTTAGGACAGTGTATTATAAAGAGTTGTTGCTGCTATTTCAACCACTTATGAATGGTTTCGCTTTACAACATTTGATAGATATGCATTCAGCCTCGCATTATATCACTTTATCGTTTTTTTGCCGAAAAACAGCGTCATAAATAAAGTAAACAAGGCAAGCTCAAGCATCATTAAGAAAAGATATTCGAATATAAATGCTACTTGATAGTAACTAAGTGGTGGTATTTATCCTGATTTCAAGTCACTCTACTCAACCGAACCAAGATAAATACCATTGTGCTTATTAATATACAACCTAACTAGCAAATAATATGTCTATTACTTGGCTTTTTTATCAGACGTTTGCTTGTCTGAGTCTTTTTTGCTACTGGTTTCTTCTGTATCGCTATTTTCTTCTGTCTTTTCTGTGTCTTTCTGCGCATCGTTATTACTGGCTTTTTTTACTTCAGCCTCGCTACTACTGTCATCAGTAATGGCACGATTGGCAAGTTTTGCCTCTGGCGCAAAAGTCGCTTTAGCAACGCCAATCACTTCATCAATCAACTGACTGTTATAATGTACGCCGATGGCTACTGCTGTAACGGGAATGAAACGGCGAACCCATAATAGGTTTATTTTGTCCAAATCAATTCCTACTTGGCTAGCAATACTGTCTATTTGCTCAGCATAGTAGTTTACGTTTTGATTTTTTAGACCTAAGTTCTTCAGCTCGCTATGCAACCCGTGGCTCTGAGCATTATCCAGCAAACCTTTACCGATACCCATACCTGCTAGCAATGCTTGTTTTTCTTGCATTTTGCTTAGATCGGCACTTGAGAGCAATTCGTATGCCATTTTCACACCTTGTTTACCTGTGAGCGGCTTATTGTATATAGCTGCAATTTGGTAGACAGTACGTAGAGATACCAATAATAGCCATAAGGTATCAGCAAGTAGACCTGGCAGCCCTGCTAGACCCGTAAGGCCGCCCATTGCTGCAAGTGCACGGTTTTGATTAGCGATGTCAGTTGCAAGTGCATAACGCTCTTCATCATCTAAAGTAGCAATATTGGCAAAGCGATGCTCGTTCGGTAAGTCTAATTGACTCCAGTTTGATGCAAGTTTAGCAACTTGAGCAAACGCGCTATCTACTGTCGATTGAAAAAAGCTATTTGGTACGACTTTTTTGGCATATTTGCCATAAGTAGCAAAACGTGGACCTAATAATTGCTGCGTAGCCTTTAAGGTTTGCTCACGAAATAAGTCTTGTTGATAATCCTCATCGCCTAAATCTACCGCTTTGTATTGGCGCGGTTTGCCTGTTTTGGCATTCATGCTATCAATCATGGAGCCCAAGCGCTCTAGGTTGTTGCGTGTGAAAGAGCCAATAGTATTGATACTTTTTGAAAGAGTGCTAGGCTTTGCCATCGTGATGTCCTTAATATGATGAATAATAATGTGATGAATAATTTTTTTAGTAATAGTGATATGAATGTGTTTAATCTTCAAGCTGTCAGTGTAATAAGTCAAGGTCGTTCCTGTCAGTGCGAACAATGTTATCGCAATCACAAATTTTGTATCTAAAAGTACAACTTAATTTTTGTCCGACTTAACCATAGCCTTTAGCTTGCCCACATTGTTTTTCATAAACAATAAAGCGATTGCTCAAACAACAAGGTTTCATAGCCACTCAATTTCTCATTACCTTGTAGCGATAGAGGCTATTTCGCCATTATTTTACACTTGCCCAAAGATTTTCACTGCTTGATACGTTATCATGTGCCGTAAATTAGAGCATAATTGTACACTGAAATGATATTGTCTTTAATAGGCTGTAATTATCTTAATTCATGCTATCGTTATCTACATAGACTGTTTTTTCACTATAATGCTCAAATTCATTCATCGTTAAACCTCATATATAGACTTACAACGATTATTGCCTGTCAATAGCGGCAAATCGTTACTTACAAGGAATAGAATATGCGTCGCGTCGTTATCACTGGAGCAGGGATTGTCTCTTGTATCGGACATGATTTAGCCACGGTCACTACTGCTCTTAAAGAAGGAAAGTCTGGTATTACGTTTAATGATTCTTATGTTGAGCACGAGTTTAAATCACACGTGAGCGGTAGTATTAATCAATCAGAATTAGATACTAGTGGTATCGATCGTAAACTCAAACGCTTTTTTAGTGATGCCAGTCTGTACGCTTATGTCAGTGCACTAAACGCCATTGAACATTCAGGACTGTCACTTGACACCATCAATAACAATCCACGCGTGGGTGTGGTCGCAAGCTCAGGCGGTGCGTCAACAGAAAACATCGTGAACGCTGTGGATGCCATGCGTGAAAAAGGTCTACGCGGTGTCGGTGCGATGGCTGTACCTAAAACCATGGGCAGCTCAGTATCAGCAGCCCTAGCCACTGGTCTAAAAATCCAAGGTGTCTCTTACTCGCTTGCCTCTGCTTGCGCGACCTCGACTCATTGTATCGGTCATGCCGCTGAGCTTATCCAACTGGGTAAAGCTGATGTAATATTGGCTGGTGGTAGTGAAGCTGAGCATTGGACACAGTCTTGTATGTTTGATGCGATGGGTGCAGTGAGTACTCAATATAATGACACACCAACACTCGCCTCAAGAGCTTATGACAAAGATCGCGATGGTTTTGTGATTGCTGCTGGTGGCGCGATGGTTGTGGTAGAAAGTTTAGAGCATGCTCAAGCACGTGGCGCCAATATCTTGGCTGAAATCGTGGGTTACGGTGCTACCTCTGATGGTGCCGAGATGGTTGCGCCAAGTGGCGAAGGCGCTGTACGCTGTATGCAACAAGCCTTAGCTGAAGCTGGCCTAGAAAGCGTTGATTATATCAATAGCCATGGTACCAGCACACCGCTGGGCGATATCACCGAGCTCAAAGCCATCGCGCAGGTGTTTGATAATGATATCAGCAAAGTACCTGCGATCAGCTCAACCAAATCCATGACTGGTCATAGCTTAGGCGCTGTTGGTGCGCAAGAGCTGATTTACTGCCTACTTATGCTACAAGACGGCTTTATTGCCCCAAGTATCAACGTTGACAACCTAGATCCTGCAGCTGAAGGTTTCGATATCGTCACTCAAATGCGCGAATCAAACCTTGAAACCTTGATGAGCAATAGCTTCGGCTTTGGTGGTACTAACGCCACGCTCATCATCAAAAAATTCGACGCTTAAACCATGCTCGCACCAAATCAAACGATAACTAAGCAGACAGATTCTGCCCCATCGCCAGCTAGTAAATCTAGCTGGCGTTTTGGTGATTTGTCAGCGGCTGAATTAATGCCACAGCTAAGACGCCATTTACTTAACCAAGATGATGCAGCAAATTGGCAATTGGCTTGGTTAAATAATGATGGACGACCAGTAATTGGCTTGCTGCCTAAAGTCAGCTGGTCGGTTTATCCAACTGATCAAAAACCTTCTAAAGATTCAGTCAATACTTATAGAGTGGTTAAAAACTGCCGTGATAACTGCTCTACTCATAGCGAAAATACCATGACAGCCTATATGAGTTATCTAGAATGGCAAAATGAGCTTATTGCTTACAGCAAAGCTTATGATACCGATAATAATAGCTCAAATAACGTAAACCCGAAAAGCACAAAACCCTGTTATTATCATGGTCTGATTGGTTTTATCGGTTACGATATCGCTGCTTATGAGCTGAGTCCTAAAGATAGGATCGAATTGGCAAATCAGCCTTGTGCCTCATTAGGGCATTATGATATCTATCTAACACCTGCTGCAGATACTGATACCGGTTGGGAGCTAAAAAGTATTCAAACCAATAGCAGCTCTGATGAAGCTGTCGGCAACAAGTCAAAAGATGAGTTCATAGTTACTCTGACATCCTACCTAGATGAACTGGATAAAAAGCTATCCGACAAACATCTTAATCAAGCACAATCTAAGCACACCTCACATACTATACCTGTCGTCCTAACGGCACGATGGAGTAAGCGTGATTATCAGCAAGCATTTGATCGTACTCAAGACTATCTACAGCAAGGCGATTGCTATCAAATCAACCTAACGCAAACGTGGTCGGGCTACTTGCCGCGTAAGGATGATGCCAATCAACAGCCTTTAGCGCTTATCGATTATCTGCCTGCGCTACATCATAATACCAAAGCACCTTTTGCAGGCTATTTGAGCGTTGATGGTACAAGCGTTGAGCACGTTGATACCTTTAACCACAGTTTTGAGTTATTAAGCTGCTCGCCTGAGCTGTTCTTTACATTTACCAAAAATAAAGTGACTGATAAGCACCATATTCTGACCAAGCCAATCAAAGGCACTATGCCTCGTGGCTCCACTGACGAGCAAGATGAATCGTATAAGCAACAACTGGTCGATAGCGAAAAAGACCGTGCCGAAAATGTCATGATTGTGGATCTACTGCGTAATGATTTGGGTAAATATGCCAAGATCGGTAGCGTAAAAGTACCGCAACTGTTTGCGATTGAGAGTTTTAGTAACGTGCATCATATGGTCAGTACTATTACTGCTGAGCTAAAAACTGATACTCACCCGTTGGCTGTACTGTTTGGTAGTCTGCCTGCTGGCTCTATCACTGGCACACCAAAAAAACGAGCCGTCGAAATTATCTCTGAGCTAGAGTCTACACCACGCGGTGCTTATTGCGGCACCATGGGTTATATGAATTTTGATGGCAGTGGTCAATGGAATGTACTCATTCGTACCTTGCAAGCTGGTGCTTCATTAACTGATGAATTTAATAAAGAAAAACACATAAATCTATGGGCGGGTGGCGGTATTACGGTCGCGTCTGATTGTAATGCTGAATATCAAGAGTGCTTAGATAAGGTAGGCAATCTACTGGCGGTGTTGGCGAAAAAAGTATAAACGACTGAAATACTATTTTGCGCTGGCCTCTAAAGAAAAAAGCCTGCTTAACATTGCGCTAGCAGGCTTTTTTAGTACTTATCGATAGCATTTACTACACAAGCAGGTAAACCATTAATCAGCCGTCATGCTAGTCTCTGTATGCAGCTCTTTTAGCGTATCAATCAAGCGCTCATGCTGCTCGGCGGTACCCACAGTAATACGCAAATACTCACTAATGCGCGGCTTATCAAAATGGCGAACGATAATCCCTTGATCGCGCAATATACTCGCCACAGCACTTGCATTACCCTCTTTTGGACGGGCAAAGATAAAGTTGGCATGCGAGGGCAATACTTTATAGCCTAGCGCCGTCAACTCTTCGGTCAATGACGTACGCAAATCGATAACCTGTTGGCGCGTTTGCTCAAAATAATCCACATCTAGCACACTTGCCGTCGCACCAGCTTGCGCTAGCTTATCCAGTGGATAGCTATTAAAGCTATTTTTCATACGCGTCAATGCTTCAATCAACGAAGCACTACCAAAGGCCATCCCAACACGTAAACCAGCAAGTGACCGTGATTTTGAAAAGGTCTGCGTCACGATAACGTTGTCACACTCATTGATTAAACTGACCGCTGAGACTTGCGAGCCTATACTGTCTGCATCAGCCTGCGCAAAATCAATGTATGCCTCGTCAATTACAATCACGGCATTAGAATGCTCGCTGGCTAGCTTACGGATATCAGCAAGCGATAGGAGTAAACCAGTCGGGGCATTGGGATTGGCAATAATAATGCCGCTACAAGGCTGGCGATAAGCATCAGGATCAATACTAAAATCGTCTTCTAATGGGATTTTGACGAGATGCACACCAAAAGTCTGTGCATAGACAGGATAAAAGCTGTAGCCAATATCAGGTGATAAAAGCGGACGCTCTTTTAGGAAGAAACTGGCAAATATAAGCGCCAATACTTCATCTGAGCCATTACCGACAAACACTTGGCTGACATCAAGGTCATATGCTTGTGCCAATGCAGCACGCAGGTCATTGGACTCTGGAGCTGGATACAAGCGCAGCTCATCAGCCTGCTGCATAAGTACCTTAGCAATCGCCTCCCCTACCTTTGGTGAAGGTGGAAAGGGGTTTTCATTGGTGTTCAATTTGCACAAGTTATTATGCTGCGGCTGCTCACCCGGTACATAGGGTGATAAGTTGCGGGCTTTAGATGACCAAAGTCTGGTATCTATCTTTGACTCACTCATAAATTATCCTACTAATTAGCCATACAGACTATTAAAAATATCTATCAAAAGTAAAAATGAAGACGCTCAAAATATCTTACTGATAACGATAACGGGCTGAGCGCGCATGGGCTTCTAGGTCCTCACGTTGCGCTAGAATATCAGCCGTCTCAGCTAATGGCTTGCTGCCGGATTCACTGCAATAAATAATTGATGATTTCTTCTGAAAGTCATAGACACCTAAAGGTGAAGAAAAGCGCGCAGTACCAGAGGTTGGCAGCACATGGTTTGGCCCCGCGCAATAATCTCCGATGGCCTCAGGCGTGTGACGACCCATAAAGATAGCACCCGCATGACGAATATCCTCTAGCAATGCATCAGGGTTATCAACGGATAACTCCAAATGCTCAGGGGCAATGCGATTAATCAGCGCCATACCCTCGCTACGATCTTTCACTAAGATAAGTGCACCACGATTTTGCAGCGAGTCACGCGCGATATCTGCTTTTGGCAGCTCAGCGAGTGCTCTTTCTATCTCTAACTCGACTTCTTTTAACTGCTCTTCACTGGTCGTCACAAAGATAGCTTGAGCGATACGGTCGTGCTCTGCTTGCGACAACAAATCCATCGCGAGCCAATCAGCTCGATCTTGCGCTTCACCCTCTGCATATACTAACACTTCTGAGGGGCCTGCAATCATATCAATGCCGACTTGTCCAAATACTGCGCGTTTGGCTGCCGCGACATACTTATTCCCCGGCCCTGTGATTTTATCCACCGCTGGAATGGTTTCGGTACCGTAGGCTAAAGCTGCTACCGCCTGTGCGCCGCCAATGGTAAAGACACGGTCAACTTTGGCCAAATGAGCGGCTGCTAATACCAATGGATTAAGCACGCCTTTAGGTGCTGGCACGACCATGATAACTTCAGTAACCCCAGCTACTTTGGCAGGAATAGCATTCATCAATACTGATGATGGATAAGATGCCAAACCACCCGGCACATAAATGCCAACACGATCAAGTGGCGTGACTTTTTGACCTAAGCGATTGCCTAGCTCATCTTCATATTGCCACGTTTCTTGTACTTGACGCTCATGGAAGGTCTGTACCCGAGTAGCTGCTGTGGTCAATGCCGTTTTTACATTCTCATCCAGATTGGCAAATGCATCGGCAAGTGCTTCTTTAGACAGCTCTAACTCTTGCATCGTTGTCGCTGGATGCTGATCGAATTGCTGAGTTAATGCCAATACGACGCTATCACCATCCGCACGTACTTGTGCGATGATATCGTCAACGGTATGCAATAATTCAGCATCATTGACGGTTTCAAAGGCAAGCAGTTGTGTCAATTGATTGTCAAAATCGGCATCTTGGGTACTTAACTGGCGCATGACCTAATCCTATATCTGAGCATAAAATACTGCTGAAAATAAACGGCGTGAATATAACTAAAGTATGCTTATTATTCACAAATATGGCGACTTACTGGCTGTCTTCTTGTCTAAATTTTACGGCGATTTTATTTTTTCGCAAGCTAAGACAATAAAACCAGTTTAGCACGCTATATCACTCATAGCCTGCTAAACTGGTTTAAAAATTCGCATCATCATGCTTTATATTACCAATGATTGACACCGGTTTACTAGGCATTGGCAATACTGTTTTTAAAGCTATCTAAAATGGGTTCTAGTAACGCAAATTTGCGCTTATAGCTGACTTGATTGACGATAAGACGTGATGACACATCACAAATATGATCGCGCGCTTCAAGTCCATTCGCGCGTAGGGTATTACCCGTATCAACCACATCGACAATCAAATCGCCCAAGCCCACCAATGGCGCAAGCTCCATTGAACCGTAAAGCTTGATAACATCAACTTGCTGACCTTGGCTCGCAAAATAAGCGCGCGCTACATTGACATATTTGGTCGCGATACGCAGACGACGATTGGGCAGTGGTGCATCTTTTACGCCAGCGGTCATCAATTTGCATTGAGCAATTTTTAAATCAAGCAATTCATACACGTGGTTCGCGCCATGCTCAAGCAGCACATCTTTACCCGCTACACCAAAATCAGCCGCGCCGTGTTCGACGTAGGTCGGTACGTCGCTCGCACGCAAGATTAATACCCGTACATTTGGGTTTGAGGTTGGAAAAATAAGCTTACGCGACGCTTCAGGATCTTCTAGCAAATCAACGCCAGCAGCCCGTAACAGCGGCATCGTCTCCTCTAGAATACGGCCTTTTGATAACGCCAACGTTAGACCTGAAAATTCATCGTTTACTTCGTTTAGTAGACCGTCGGCTGGTGCAGGTTTGCTTGTCTCAGTCATAATGACATCGTGTCCATGTGCAGTTAGTTTCCCCATTCAAGGGAAGTTTTAATGTATAACGTAATTCATGTATAAACTACGGTTGACCTATCAGTATTAGCCGTTAGTATTGACACGCTGGATATTAACACCAAGGCTACGCAGCTTGTCTTCGACATGCTCATAACCACGGTCAATATGATAAATGCGGTCAATCAAGCTCTCGCCTTCTGCTGTTGCAGCCGCCATCACCAGTGACATAGAAGCACGTAAATCTGTTGCCATAACTGGTGCCGCCGTAAAGTTCTCGACACCTCTGATCACCGCAGTATGGCCATCCACTTGGATAGATGCCCCTAAACGATTAAGTTCAGGTACGTGCATATAGCGGTTTTCAAAGATGTTTTCGATAATGGTACTGGTCCCATCAGCCAGACAGCAAATCGCCATCAACTGCGCTTGCATGTCTGTTGGAAAACCTGGATGTGGCTGAGTCCGAATATTTACTGGCTTTGGACGACCTTTCATCTGCGCGCGAATCCAATCATCACCTGTGGTGATCACTGCACCCATCGCTTCAAACTTCTCAAGCACTGGGTACAATAAAGAGGCTGTAGTTTTTTTGGTCAACACATCCCCTTGAGTCATCAAGGCACCAGCAAGATATGAGCCTGTCTCAATACGATCCGGTACCACTGAATACTCACAACCGTGTAGACGTTCGACCCCTTCAATGGTCATGGTTGAGGTGCCGATACCGCTGATTTTGGCGCCCATCGCAACCAGCATATTGGCTAAATCGACTACTTCTGGCTCTAATGCACAGTTAGCCAAAACGGTCGTGCCTTTAGCCAATGCCGCTGCCATGATGACGTTTTCCGTACCGCCAACTGTCACCATATCAAATGAAAAGTGGCAACCAATCAGCTTACCACCTTTAGGCGCTTGCGCTTTCACGTAACCGTTCTCTACGCTGATTACCGCACCCATCGCTTCAAACGCTTTTAGATGCTGATCAACAGGACGTGAACCAATCGCACAGCCACCTGGCAACGACACTTCAGCTTCGCCAAAACGGGCCAGTAACGGCCCTAATACCAAAATTGACGCGCGCATGGTTTTTACCAAATCATACGGCGCATAAAAGTTATCAATAGTTTTGGTATCACAAGTGACCGTATCGCCCTGCTTTTGGATATCAATCCCCATGCCACTGATCAATTCAATCAATGTTCGTACGTCTTTTAATGACGGTACATTGTGCAATGTCGTTGGCGTCTCAGCCAATATCATCGCGGCAAGCAATGGCAAGGCGGCATTTTTGGCGCCTGAAATAGTAACTTCCCCTGCGATACGACTACTACCAGTGATTAAAAATTGATCCATAAAGGTGACAACCTAGCGATGAGTATAGAAAATGGTGAAAACGAGCAGTAAAGAATCCTTATGTCTGTTAAACGAACTCTTCGATTGCCAGTTAGATAGATAGCTATATAATTAGCCTTTTGATTGAGAGTCCCACTCAGCAGGAGTTAGCGCTTGAATATTGAGGGCGTGAATATCGCCACTCGCAATCTTATCATTAACCAGCGCATAAATGGCTTGCTGACGTTGAACGGCGCGTTTGCCTTCAAAGCTTGCATCAACCACGCGCACGTCAAATTTATTGCCTTGATTGGCAGCTTGGATAAAAGCGTCTGGGAAGTGAGTCTGTAAAAATGCGATCAAATCGTCAGCGTTCATGCTCATAAAATAGTCTGCCTTAACGTTTAGAATAGGGTATAGATTTAAAGTGATGACATTATAACAAGAGTTTGCCCATCTTACAGTACTGTCTTGCTCAAGTGTATTTGAGGACTGAAACCGTATCGAAAAATAAGCAGTCAAAAGCCCATGATATGAATAACAACAAGCTATTTGAGCATTGTGTCTAGATACGTCACTAATTGCGCACGCACATCATTGACCCAGCGTAGCGGCGGTGCCATTGCTCCAATGATAGTTGCGTGACTCGCGCCTTCGATTTCACCCGTCTGCACCGTTACCCCTGCCTCTTTCAATGCTTGCGTCATTTTGAGTGCATTGGTTGGATGCACCACTTTATCTTTTTCTGCGGTTAATAACAAATATGGTGGCTGTGCCCCTTTGATCTGACGGTCAGGCATGACTTGATCAGGCGTCGCATCTGAAGCAAAGGCTGTCGCACTATCGAATTTACGAAAGTCGTAGCTATAAGGTCCTGCAATACCAATCACGGTTGCAATGTCTGTTGGCTTAATACCATAAGGCGCCAAAAATTCTTCATTTGATACTGCGGCAACGGCGTTGAACGCGCCAGCAGAGTGTCCCATGACAGCAACACGCAATGGATCAGCATGCAAGCTGGTCGCATTCTCGATACTCCAAGCAATCGCTTGCGCGGCATCTTCGACATAATCGGGATAGACATGCTCGGGCACCTTACGATAATTAATCACTGCGGTGACATAACCTGCCTGCGCTAAGCTTTGACCGACAAAGGCATATTGATCTTTATTACCACTCTCCCAAGAACCGCCATGCACGAATACCACCATAGGGTAGTCATTATTGATAGCGCTTTGGGCTTTCATTGCCTGTGCCAAGGGCTTTGGATAGTAAATATCTAAATCTTGCAAAGGCTCATCACCGTATAAGATATCTTTACTTACCCCTACACCGCCACTAGAAGTAATGCCATTGACAAAGCCTAGCGGTGATAATGCCTGTGCACTTTGGGTGGCAAGCGCGATGCTGCCTAGCGCCAATGCTGCCGCTCCTACAACCCTTAGTCTGCGCGGGTGTTTACCAAAAAAATTATGATCAAAGTTCTTGCAGTTGTTCGCACCTGTCTTTTGTTTTATGTGATTTACCGAATCCTTCATTGCCAATACCTTGTTATAGTTATGGATCTTAAGATATGCATCTTATAGTTATGAATCATGCCTAACATCGTGAGCGCTCTATGGTCTCATTAGAACCTCTGATTCTGTGACGTTTCACTATTGATATAGTACTCACTGGCTGAGGATTTCTCGTGCTTTTACTGTTATACCTATTTAGGCTTATTGTGATTAATATCAAAAAAAGCTACTAGCATCCTATGATGTGACTGGTATCACATCTAGCTAAGTAGCTATTATACAAGCTCTTATTTATCGTCAATCATTGCTTGGTAGACTCAGCTTGGCAAACTCAGTAGTTTTACTGATTTTGATAAAGATCGATATATGGGCTTGATGATGGTTGCGCCGTAGTAGCCTCTTCTTCCGTTATTACTATCGGCGTTGCGGTACTGACAGCGGCATCTTGGACAGCTGGTGCGACCGCCGGATTGGCTAGGTTATTCTCGTACATAATATCATCATCGTTTATCTTTACACCTCTATCATCGACAACTGTCGTCAGCAGTACCAGCTCGGTCACCCCAACAGTGCTGTTCGCAACATCAATCAGGTTACTTTGTTGGGTGGGTGTCATGCGGCCCATAATATAGACCACGCCATTGTTGGTGACTGCTTTGATTTGTGAGGTTTTGACGCCATCGCTGGCGGCTATTTTTGCCAGTAGTTTTGAAGTGATATAACCATCATGAACCGTTGAGCTATAGCCTTTTGAAGCACTTACTTCCATCTCGTTGTAGACACGGCGTACATCTGGCATGGAGCTAACGACCTTTTCTACTTCTGCTTTGAGCGCTTCAGACGGTACTTCCCCTGTGAGCAGCACTTCGCTATTGAAGCTATCGATACCCATACGGCTGGTCTGCTGCAAGTCTTCTTTTAGCCCATACACGTTAATTTTGGCAGTATGCTCGATACTACGATCTAGTAGACGCTGCGGAATGGTGCGCTCAGTCATTGGCACACCGTAAGTTCCTTCTGTACTGTTGGTCAGATAGTTGGTGGCACAGCCTGTACTGACCACACAAGCAGCAAGCATAATGCCCGTCGTAATACAGCGTGATGAACCAAAAATAGCAGTGCGCAAATGCATCCGTGTCATTGTTTACCTCTTAGAGCATGGTGGTGACGGTGTTATAAATTCAATGAATTGAGTCAATTTTTATCTAGCAGTGATAAGACAAATTTCGTTAACAGCTACTTTACTTAATTTTGGCCAGCAGCGGTTAGGTTTTTGGTAACCAGTATTGCGCGCTAGATTCAGTCAGGCGCGCGAGTCATCCCGTATTTGCGTTATATATTTACTACCATGCACTGGCTACAAAGGCACCTTTAAGCCATTCCGGCTCATCACTCAACGGATTCTCTTTTGAGCTGAGCTTACCCGCCGTATTATAAGCAATGACATCAAAGCGGCAGTCATAATGAGCGTACTCAGGATGCTGCTGCAAAAAACATTGCGCCGCTTTAATCACTTTACGCTGCTTGCTTGTCGTCACGCTGAGTTCTGCATCGCCATAGACTGACCGCTTGCGTTGACGAACTTCGATAAATACTAGCGTTGACCATGCAGGTCCTGCTTCAATCATGACCAGATCTAGCTCGCCTATTTTTGGCTGTTGCCAGTTTTGCGCCACCAACCGTAACCCCTGTGCTTGTAAATACTCACACGCCTGCTGTTCAAACTGACTACCTTGGCGTTGTTTGGGTGAGGTTAAGCTCAAGGGTTTGTGATTCGCCATAAGGTTAATTCGTCTGCTTAACATTTGAGAATTATCATAGCACAACATGCTAAACTAGCCACTTCTGCGCGTTATGCTCTCAAAATCTATCGATTTGTTCACTAACTATTTGACTGAAAAATCATAGATAACGACTGGATATAATAGCGCACTATTATTAATAACCCGAGGTTTTCATGTCTACCCCTACTGCGATGCCAGCTTGTCTCTATATCGTTGCCACGCCGATTGGCAACTTGACCGACATGACGCCACACGCGATTGATGTTTTAAAGCAGGTCGCGATCATTGCCTGTGAAGATACTCGCACTTCAGGTAAGCTGTTGTCGCACTTTGGTATTGATACCAAAGGAAGCAAAACGGATGAGGCAAGAAGCTCAGAGACCCATCATGCCACAAGTAGTAACGAAGATGATGAGACCACAACGAAGCAAAAAGGCCATAATAAGCTATGGGCTTATCACGAACACAATAGCGCTATTCAAACGCCTAAAATCATTGAAATGATTGAGCAAGGTCATTCGGTTGCCTTGATTAGTGACGCTGGTACGCCACTGGTCAGTGACCCAGGTTATCAATTGGTACAGGCTGCACATGAAGCTGGCGTGACCGTATCTCCTATCGTTGGGGCTTCTGCTGCCATTGGCGCATTGTCAGTGGCAGGGTTGCCATCAGATCGATTTAGCTTTATTGGGTTTTTACCAGCCAAAACTCACGGTCGTCAAAAACAACTGAACGACTTGATCGCACGTACCGAAACGCTGATATTTTATGAAGCGCCGCATCGCATCGTATCTAGTCTAGAAGACATGGCGACGATATTTGGTGCAGACCGTGCAGTGACTTTTTGTCGTGAATTGACCAAGACGTTTGAAACCGTACATAAAAGCACCCTTGGCGAGTTGGTCGAGTTTGTCAAAGCAGATGACAATCAGCAACGCGGTGAGATCGTCGTGGTCGTCGCTGGCGTCGGTGTGGCAAAGGATACTGACGACATCAGTACTCATGATAAATTGCTACAGCGTTTGCTAGAGGATCTATCGGTCAAAAAAGCAGCCGCGCTGGCCTCTGATATCACTGGTGTAAAAAAGAATGCACTTTATCAGCGTCTACTAGAGCTGCAAGCTGACTAGTTTTTAACAATAAGAAAGATAACTGTTTATAAATTAATTGAAGAGAGGTAAGCAATGTACGATGTAATGGCGATAGGTAATGCGTTGGTTGATCACGAGTATGTGCTGTCAGATGCGGCACTAGAAGAGACCGAGCTGACCAAAGGTAATATGACACTAGCAGAGTTTGAGGAGCAGCAGCAACTACTGGCTTACTTTAAGTTGGCTGAGATTGAGCCATCAAAACAAGCCGGCGGTGGCTCAGCAGCCAATACAATGTTTACCTTTGCTAGCCTCGGCGGTAAGCCGTTTTATGCTTGCCGCGTCGGTGATGACGATCAAGGGGCGTTTTACCTCAGAGACTTGCACGAAGCAGGCGTCGCAACCTCAGACAAATCTATCCATGAAGGCGGCGTGACCGGCTCCTGCGTGGTCGCTGTCACCGAAGATGGCGAGCGTACCATGCAGACCTATCTTGGCACCTCAAGCGAGATCATGGCTGACAATGTTGATTTTGATGCGTTGACGCAAGCAGACTGGCTATATTTAGAAGGCTATTTGGCCATGTCTGAAAGCATCCAACCCGCGATGACGCAACTGCGCCAACAAGCCGGTATTCATAATGCAAAAATTGCCGTGAGTTTTGCGGATCCTGCTGTAGTGAAATTTGCCAAAGACGGCCTGCTTAACATGCTCGGCAATAAAGTCGCCGTGATATTCTGTAATAGCGAAGAAGCCAAGCTATTCACCGATAAAAAACAAGTCAAAGCCGCTGCCCGTGCCCTGCTTGAGCATTGCCAAACAGCGGTCGTCACTGATGGTGCCAACGGTGCGGTCATTGCCCACAAACCTGATGACGAATCGGAGATTGAAGTTTACGACGTGGCAACGCCAGCAGTAACGAGTGTCATCGATACCAACGGCGCAGGTGATAACTACGCGGGTGCCTTCTTGTATGCGCTATCACAGCATTATAGCTTGCCAGAGTGTGGACGTCTTGCCAGCGAAATATCGTCACAAGTCATCCAGCAGTTTGGACCACGTCTTGCCTCGCAGGATTACCGAGATATCGCTCAGCGTGTCCTATCTGCTTAAATGCTGAATATGTATATTTAACGCAAATAAAAAGCCCATATCAAGTCGATATGGGCTTTTTTGTTTATAGATTAGGGCGTGTTGAACATTCGCAAATAGGCACTGCTGATCGCTAAAATTGTTCCAGACAAGGCACAAAGCGACGATAATGCAGATGCCTTAGCGAGATTTGTAACGCAGTATGGAGCAATTTTAGCATCAGCCCGCAGGGACGGGACTCTTTTTTGCCGCTTCATCGTTAAAAATAAGCGCTTAGAATGACTAAACTTATTATTTTTAACATCGAATCGCCTAAAAAATAGTCGCTGTCAGTGCCATGGTCGAATGTTCAACACGCCCTATAATCACTCAAATAATTTTCCTAAATGAGCACGCTTTTATATTAAGCAGTAGCTAATGCTTGCGCAAGATCGGCTTTGATGTCTTCAATATGCTCGATACCAATAGACAAACGTACCATATCTTCACTAACGCCAGCTTGCTCAAGCTCCTGCCCATTTAACTGACGATGCGTCGTCGAAGCAGGATGACAGGCCAATGACTTGGCATCACCGATATTCACCAAGCGCGTAATCAGCTGTAGCGCATCGATAAAGCGCGACCCTGCCTCCAAACCGCCTTTTACGCCAAAGGTCAAAATAGCAGAAGGCGTGCCTTTCATATATTTTTGGGCAAGCTCATGCTCAGGATGGTCAGACAGGCCAGCATATTTTACCCAAGCGACCTTGTCATGGTCACGTAAGTATTCTGCAACCGCTTGTGCGTTCTGTACATGACGCTCCATCCGTAGGCTCAGCGTCTGCATCCCTTGCAAGATACTAAACGCATTAAGCGGACTAAGCGCCGCGCCCGTATTGCGTAGCGGTGCGACACGAGCGCGCGCGATAAAGGCAGGCGCGCCCACGTCTTTGACAAAATTCACCCCATGATAACTGGCATCTGGCGTGTTCAGTAATGGGAAACGCTCAGGATAATCGCCCCACGCAAACGTACCACTATCGATAATCGCACCACCAATCGACGTCCCCGTACCGCTCATATACTTAGTCAATGAATGCACCACAATGTCCGCACCAAACTCAAACGGACGGCATAGCGCAGGCGTGGCAACGGTATTGTCAATCACGACAGGCACACCGTACTCGTGAGCAATATCACTGAGCGCCTGAATATCTACGATATTACCTAGTGGGTTACCGATACTCTCGGCAAAGACCATTTTAGTCTTATCATCGATTAAATCACGAATGGCTTCTGGGTTTTTGTGGTCAAAAAAGCGCACCTCGATACCTTGACGCGGCAATGCATGCGCAAACAAATTGTAAGTACCGCCATATAGCGTCGATACGGCGACGATATTGTCACCTGCTTCACAAATGGTCTGGATCGCATAAGTGATAGCAGCCATACCAGAGGCGACCGCAAGCGCACCGATACCACCTTCAAGCGCAGCAACGCGCTCTTCTAGCACCGCATTGGTCGGGTTCATAATACGCGTATAGATATTGCCCGCGACCTTTAGATCAAACAGATCAGCACCATGCTGAGTGTTATCAAACGCATAGGAGCTGGTATGGTAGATAGGTACGGCGACGGATTTGGTGGTCGGCTCCACGCTATAGCCAGCATGAATCGCCAAGGTCTCAAGACGCTGGTTGTTCTTTAATTCTTGGGCTGCTTGTTCATCACTCATCGTACATTCCTTTGTATGGATCAAATGTATTGATCAAGATTTACTGATTCAAGAGTTCGCGTTTAAAAACTATCTCAAAAAGCTGTCTGCTAAATCATAGCAATAAAAAAAGCTGAGTTCATCATAACTCAGCTTCTTTATTAAAAGAATAGCAAAATACTAATTGTTTAACGACAAACATGCATAAGCGTTTTTATAACCGCTATGCTGCTTTTATTGGTTTTTTGCATTTATTTATAATAAGCATTTTCTGTGCGCGTATGGTCGGTATCATCAACCACTTGCGTCAGTTCTGGTATTTGCTGCTTAAGCTGTACTTCAACGCCTTGACGCAGTGTCATATCAACAGCTGAACAGCCTTGGCAACCACCGCCAAATTTCAAGACCGCGGTCAGGCCAATACCTTCTTCTTCAATCAATTCAAGCAACTGTACGTCACCGCCATGTGCTGCCAAGCCAGGGTTAATCTCCGACTGCAAGACATAGTTAATACGCTCTTCGACGCTCGCATCAGCACCTACTTTGGGTACTTTAGAGTTTGGCGCGCGGAAGGTCAGCTGACCACCAAAACGATCTTTATTGTAATCGATGACCGCATCTTCCAAATAAGGCACCGAGGCCGCTTCGATAAAGGCTGAAAAATCATCATAGGTCAAACACAAATCAGCGCTGTCTTCTTCGCCTGGTTGGTTGTAAGCCATGCAGCACTCTGCGCGCGGCGTGCCTGGATGCTCAACGAAGATACGCACACCGATACCATCAGTGTCTTGCTTGGCTAACAAGTCTGCCAAATAGCCTTGAGCAGACTCAGTGATAGTGATATTGCTTTTTGCTTCAACTTGCTCAGTATCTAATGCTGACTCATAGTCAGCGGCTTGATTTTGCTCACTCATAATGTTTCCTATGCATTGTGACACAAGCGCAATATCTATTATGGCTACTGTGTCGTGAATTTGAATTTTTCAAAATTTTTATGGCTTATATCAGTTTGCAAGCCATCAGTGCTTGAGGTTTATTATTGTAATGCACTGGCAGCAATAGTCATAAAATTTAATCCGTCTATAATGGCCATTATACCTGAATCAAGGAGTAATTCCGACCGCGCTACTGTGAATTGAACCGTGACCGCTGCAAATGGTTGTCATTGGTTTTTTCAATGGCACTACAAGTCAGTAGATTAGGCATTGTTTATATAATGACTGATAAGCTACCCTCTATATAAAGACAGCTGCATTATTTATCAAGCAGACTAAATACAAATAATGCCTACTAAGGATACACCCCTAAACATGTTTCCACTTGTCAGAAAGTCACAGGCTGTGTCAGTATTAGCGTCATTAATTTTTTATCAGTAAAAATAAATTGTAGGAAATTGGCGTCTATGAGTGAATTATCAGAGCAAGCTTCAGATAAGCAAAACCCCGAGCGAAAAAACAGCACACATTACCGTTATTTGGTTTTTATCGGGCGTTTCCAGCCGTTTCATTGTGGGCACAAGGCAGTCATTGACGAAGCGCTCAAACGCTCTGATGAAGTGATTATGCTGATTGGTTCGGCCAATCTACCACGCAGCTTACGTAATCCGTTTAGCGTCGCTGAACGCGCTGCGATGATCAAGGGCGCTTACTCAGCAGAAGACGCCGCTCGTATCCATTGCGTCGGTCTAGACGATGCACTATACAACGATACGCGCTGGCTACAATACGTCCAAGCAGGTGTAAAATCAGTCACGGGTGATTTGCAGACGGATATTGGTCTGATTGGTCACTCAAAAGACAGCTCATCATATTACTTATCACTGTTCCCTAACTGGGCATCGGTGTCAGTACCCAATTATCATAATCTATCAGCCACGCCTATTCGCGACAGCTATCTGATGGGCGCTACGCCAACGCCTGAGCGCACACCTGAGTCCACACGCAGCGTCCTCGATGCATTCAAAAAAACGGACGACTATCATCAACTGCATGAAGAAGCGGACTTTATTGATAAATACAAAAGACAGTGGCAATCTGCCCCCTATCCACCAACCTTCATGACGGCTGATGCGTTGATTGTACAGTCGGGGCACATCTTACTAGTCGAGCGACGTAGTATGCCAGGACGCGGATTGTGGGCATTACCGGGTGGTTTTTTAAACCCAAAAGAGACGCTATTTGACGCTTGTATTCGCGAGCTGCGTGAAGAGACACGCCTGAAAGTGCCTGAGCCCGTATTGCGCGGTTCTTGCCACAGTCAGCATACCTTTGATGACCCGTATCGTTCAGCACGCGGACGCACCATTACCCAAGCCTTTTACTTCCAGCTAAAAAACGACCCAAAAGGGTTGCCAAAAGTAAAAGGCGGTGATGATGCGACCAAAGCATTTTGGCTACCATTGGCAGAGCTTGATGCCAAAATGATGTTTGAAGATCATTATGCGATTATTACCAAAATGGTTGGGTTGTAGTTTTTCGTTATTAAACGGATGATCAGGTCATGGTCAAATCAACCCTCACTGATATCTACACAATGTATTTTTTAACTTTTTATACCAGTGCCGATAGACGGCACTCAACCGCCGCCACTGTTCTTTCAAAGCAGCTGCGGCAGCTCAAAGCAGAGGAGTTCTGTGATGTACACCAGTAATCTAAACAATTTAATCTTAAATAGTGACAGCTATAAAACCTCACATTGGGTGCAATATCCAAGTGGTAGTGAGTATCTGTCCAGCTACATTGAAGCGCGCAAAGGCGACTATGATGTGGTGTTCTTTGGTCTGCAGGCCTTTATCAAAGAGTACCTAAGCACTCCTATCACGCATCAAGATATCGACGAAGCCGAAAAAGTGATTAAAGCGCATGGCTTAACCTTTAATCGTGCGGGCTGGGAGCACTTGATTGAAAAACACAACGGCTATTTGCCACTGCGTATTCAAGCCGTTCCTGAGGGCAGCATCGCTCCGGCATCAAATGTAGTCTGCCAAGTTATCAACACTGATCCTGAGTTTTATTGGCTACCAAGTTATATCGAAACAGCGCTATTACGCGCGATTTGGTATCCGTCAACGGTCGCTAGTGTCTCTCGCTATTGCAAAGAGATTATCCGTCAAGCGCTAGAAAAGTCAGCGGACAATACAGAGTCGCTACCTTTTCGCTTACATGACTTTGGCGCGCGCGGTGCGTCGAGTCAGGAGACGGTTGCCCTTGGCAGCTTGGCGCATTTGGTCAACTTTGCTGGTACCGATTCAATGACAGCACTTATTGCGGCCAGTCGCTGGTATCAGATGGGTGATGACATGCCTGCGTTCTCTATCCCAGCGGCCGAACACAGCACAATGACGGCTTGGGGACGTGATGGAGAAACCGCTGCTTTTCACAATATGATTGAGCAGTTCGGCGGCGAAGATAAGGCTTTTTCAGTTGTGTCTGACAGCTACGACTTATGGAATGCGATCGACAATATCTGGGGCGACGCCTTAAAAGACGACATCAAAAACATGGGCGGTACCTTGGTCATTCGACCAGACAGTGGCGAGCCGACTAAAGTCGTCCGTGAAGCGCTAGAGCGCTTGGCGGTGAAGTTTGGCACGACGGTAAACAGCAAAGGCTATAAAGTTCTACCGGATTACGTGCGCATCATACAAGGCGATGGCATCAGCTCACAAAGCTTAAGCAAAATTATTGACGTGATAATCAAAGCAGGCTTTAGCATAGAAAACGTGACATTTGGTATGGGCGGTGGTCTATTGCAGCAAGTCAACCGTGACACCATGAGCTGGGCGATGAAATCGAGCGCTATCTGTATCGATGGCACATGGAAAGATATTTATAAAGACCCTATCACCAGCCGCTCAAAACGATCGAAAAAAGGGCGATTGGCACTGGTACAAGATGGCAATGGCCAGATCAAAACCATAAAAGAGCAAGCATTGGGTAGACCATCAGACAACCTATTACGCGATGTCTATGTTAATGGTCAATTATTGATTGAGGACAGCCTCACGATTATTAGGGAACGTGCAGGATGGTAGATACTAATAAACTAACATCTATCGCAAAAGATGTATTATTTGCGCCTGTTTATCTTTATCAGGGTCGTAAAATCAAGCGTGAAACCGTTCGTTTGCCGGAGCCAAACGGCGAAAGACATGGTATGGTTGAGCTATCAAAAGCAGATGATGGACTGTCATCTAAAAGCCAAGAGACGCTCAATTTGATGGTCGTGGGCGACTCAGCGGCAGCAGGTGTCGGTAGCCAAACTCAGCAAGAAGCGCTGGTTGGTAAGCTGATTCCGATATTGGAACAGAATGCCGTTATTCGATCGAACTTTGCACAGCTCAATTGGTCATTACAAGCGACGACTGGTCATACTAGCTTTGATATTTTGCGCAGATTATATGTCCTCCCTACTCCTGACCAACCTATCGATGTGATGTTGCTGAGCGTTGGGGTCAACGATACGACGTCCAATGTCTCTGTGCATCAATGGCAGCAGCAAATTGAAGATACCATTGATATTGCGCAGCGTAAATTTGGCGTACGCGAGTTGATTTTTTTGAGCTTACCACCGATGGCGCAGATGCCTGCGATTTCCTCCCCACTCAATAATTTTGTTGGGGCAAAGGCCTCAATACTTGATGAGATATTGCAAAAAATCTGCGCTGCTCATGACGGTGTCAACTATATGGCAACTGACTTTGCACGTATGATAAAAGAGCATGGCAATGGTCAGCCTATTGATATTGCCGTGATGTTCGCCAGTGATGGCTTTCATCCTAGCAGCCTAATGTACGGTTATTGGGCACAGCAGATCGTAGAGAACATGACCCAACTGTTAGACTCACCCACCGCTCAGACGGATTGCTAAAAACACGCAAGTATTGATCTATCGACACAAAAAAACCGCTGAATCATCAGCGGTTTTTTATTACTTAGCAAAACACATTTACACCATAGGTATAAATTATTCAGCAGCGTCAGCAGCTTTCTTGCTACGGCCACCAAATGCACCAAAGCGTTTGTTGAAGCTTGCAACACGGCCTTCAGTAGAGGTTTTACGTTGCTCACCAGTATAGAATGGATGCGACGCACTTGAGATATCAAGTGGGTAGTATGGGTATTCTTTACCTTCGTATTCGCGAGTCGCTTTAGTCTTAGCCGTTGAACGAGTCAAAAAGAACACGTCAGCGTTTGTATCATGGAATAAAACTTCTTGGTAATCAGGATGGATATCTTTACGCATAATAAACTCTCTAGGTCCGATGTATGTATGGCAATTTGCGTCAACATCATGAGCGATGTCTCAAGCAAACGAAAACATACGTAACTGAGGCACTAAGGACATTATAAGTATGGCAACTGCGTCACTGGCTTATTCCAGCACAAAGCACCACTCTTCTGCTCACTTAGCCTTTCCCCAGCGGGAAAATTAAACCGCGATTTTAACGGTTTTTGTCACCCAACGCAAGCCGCAGTTGTGATAGAGATATGTGATAAGTTGTCACCAATACACAAATAGTGTTGAGATGTACGAGTTAACCCAGTACAATACTTTGGTTAGTTAAATTAATCAATTATATAGATATCTGTAGTTAAGCTAACGAGATTTAGCTTTTCTTTGCCATTTATCTATCGAACATTTATGCGATATGGCTAGTCAGTTTTCTACAAAAAATATCGCACTCTTTGTTCATCGGTAAGCACAACTTCCCTAACACTAAATAAGGACCATTCAATGATAAACACTACCATCAAAACCACTACTAAGGCACTATTAATCAGCTCAGCACTTGCTATCACGACTATGGCAAGCGCTGCTCTACCAACTCAGTGGCAACTAGATAATTCACATACTCGTGTCGGTTTCTCTGTTGAGCATATGGGATTTTCTACGGTTATGGGGCACTTTAGTGATGTCGACGGCACTGTACAGTTCGATCTAAAAAACCCAAATCAAACTCAATTTAACTTTGTTGTAGATACAGACAGTATTGATACTGGTTGGGAAGCCCGTGACAAGCATCTGAAAACCGACGAGTTTTTCAATGTTGAGAAGTACCCTACCATGAGCTTTAAATCCACTCAGGTTAACTTTATCAATCCACAACAAGCAAAAGTCACTGGCGACTTTACTTTACTTGGTCAAACCAAACCATTAACACTTAACCTAACGCTAAAGAAAATCGATAACAGTCCTTTGACCAAAGAACCTGTGGTTGGCTTCCGTGCAACAGGTAACATCGATCGTACAGCGTATGGCATGGACGCTTACTCACAAGGCATCACCACCAATGTGCCTATTCAGATAGATGGTGAGTTGGTAGAAAAGAAGTCAAAATAAGTCTTGTTAGCTTCTAGCATTTACTACTAGCCATAAAAAAGCAGCCTCTATGATAGGGCTGCTTTTTTGTCTTAAGCTACTTTTACCTTAAGATAATATCGTGACACCTTATTTGGTTGGAATAACATGCCAAACGTCAAATTTGTTATCGCCGTCTTTGTCACCCACCTTTGTATCATTAGCATAGAAGTATAATGGTTTACCATTCATAGCCCATTGATACTTACCATCTTCACGCTTGAACGCTGCAAACTGGCCAGAAGCTTTAGCATTGCTTGGTGCTTGGAAGATTGGCCACACAACTTGACACGCTGTGCCGCAATCTGACTTATTCATTGAATCTTTGTCATAGGTATAAAGCGTCATGTGATTGGTTGCATCAACCAACACGCCATTTTTGCTAGCGACAGGGGCAGTGTTGTTATTGGTCGCTTGGACTTCGTGCGTGCCTGACATGTCATTTCCAACAACACTTTTTAGGGTCGTACAGCCTGTCAATGCCAATACCCCTGTTAGTGCAGATAACATCATGATATTTTTCATAGCAACTTCCTTGTCATTTTGATAATTGTAATAGTAAATTTTATGAACCGTTTTTATTTTTTGATGTGAAAGCAATAAAAACAAAGCTTTAACTTCACTTGAGCAAAATGAATATAGCATACAGTTTTTGGCGGTGATGGCCATCAATATACAAACTTACAAAAGTGGCTGAATCTTACAAAATGCTTAAACACAAGCCTTTTTGGCTACAGAAAGCTGACCTTAATCCCATTCTCCAGATGTTGCACTCGACCTCGCCTATTAGAAACTGCCCAAGGCCACCTCACCTCGTTGACAAAACTCATGCATCTACTTACGTATTTGTCATCATATTGTCTGTAGTTCTTCGTAAAATGAACTTATAGAAATGAAGTATTACTACACAATGGAAAATCCCTCTGTTGTGGCTTATAAATAAATATTGAACTTAGCGACCTTCGCACGCATATCAATAGTTACAAGACATTTAACGATTACACCGAGCATGGCCTGATGCAAATGCTACTAAGGATATAATGACGACAATGACTCAGTCTTCTAATAAAAATCACGCTCATTCTGTCAAACAAGATGATTCTTCTAAGGTGCTGTCTTATGGAGATTATCAAAACTCGCCCACCAAACGTCCTACTAAACGCATCGGTATTTTGGGCGGCGGTACTGCAGGCTCAACGATTGCTATTCGCTTTGCCGCACTAGGGCTTGAGACTTATTTGTTTGAGAAGAAAAAATCACTCATTGATGGTCCACCAATGTGTCATTTGCATGCTGGCGGCAACTTGTACCGCGAGATACCTGATGAAGATTGTGTGGCGCTCCTCAAGCAATGTATTGACATATTACGTCTCTATCCTTATACCATCGACGTTCGTCCTACTGTATTTGCGGTGCCGACACGCGATGAGGGATTGCCTGAAGATTTGCTACCGCGTTTGGATATTTTGACAGCGGCGTATCAAGATCTTATCGAGCAGGATGTCAACAATAAAGTACTTGGCGAACCTGAGGATTACTATCAGCTCTATAGCTATGAGCAGTTGCTTGAGTTGTCTGAGCGTGAGCAAGTTGAAGTACCAAGTACGGTTGATGAGTGGATGATACCCGTTGCCAAATATTTAGATTTGAACAAGGTCAAATTTCCGCTGATTGTCGTACAAGAATATGGCTGGAATATATTTCGCTTGGCGGCTTCTGCGCAGTTGGCGCTTGAAGAATATGATCATGCCCATGTCTTTACTGACACCACAGTACAAAAAGTAGTCCCTGTGGATTGTGAAAACTGCACCAATGCCGATCACCATGTTACCAAATGGCGCATTGACTATCAGCAAGCAAACGACTCTCAAGCTGAATCTATCGAAGTCGATTATTTGGTCAATGCTTGCGGTTTTCGCACTGGTGTCATCGATGACATGGTCGGTGTTGAAGTCACGCGCATGGTCGAGTTTAAATCCTCTTATGTCACCCATTGGGGCGATGCAGGTGGACAGATACCTGAGATTATTGTGTATGGTCAACGAGGTACGCCCGAAGGCATGGCGCAGTTAACCCCCTATCCGGGTGGGTATTTTCAGATACATGGCATGAGTAAAGCCATTACCTTATTTGATGACGGTCTGGTCGCATCTAGCTCAGACAGCGCTCAGCCTAAACTACCACAGCAATACGTACACTATATCGAGGATGGCTGGGACAAAGCGCCGCTACAAGCGCGTAGCCAGCAGGCGATTGAATATGTGGCTGAGTTTGTACCGACATTCAATAGTGCACGCACTGTTGGCAATGCGCTATATGGTGGGCAGCAAATTCCTGGAGAAGATGATACGTTGCGAGTGGCTGACGTAAGCTTGTATTCTAATATACGTTACGCTCGTGCAGAAAATGTCAAAGCATCTTCAACCTTGATCGCTGCTGATCAGATAGTGAATGAGCTGACGACGCTCGGATTGATACAGAACGATACGCCAATGAATCGTAGCCGCTACGCACACGAATGGTCGTACTTGACACATAACGATGGTCTGGCTGTTGATAAGGTTGCACGTGTACTCGCTGAGCAGCGTGGATTTCCAATAGCAATGGCAGATGTCAATCATAGTATTCGTGAAGCAGCACTGGATGATCTCTCACCCGCTGGTGTATAGCCGATATTAGTCATTTCTAGCGTTTACGGTTAGCTTTATGAATATAAAACTGACTATAAAAAAGGAGCGGACAACCAATAATCGGTTATCTGCTCCTTTTTTACGTGATTGCTTTTGATTGCTCGATTTTATAAAGCTTAGCTGTTGCTACCAGCCATTTTTTCTGTATCTACATGATCATTGATGGTCACGACGGTCTGTAGCATCTCGATTGCCTCGTTGATGGTATTGCACACCACCAAACGATCTAAATCTTGCTGCTTCATAAACCCTTGCTCGGTGGTATATTTTAGATGCTCAATCATACGGTCATAAAAACCATTGATATTGAGAATAATCATTGGCTTTTCATGTTGATACAGCTGACGCCATGTGGCGATTTCCATAATTTCTTCTAGTGTGCCCAGTCCGCCCGGCAAGGTAATAAAGGCATCAGCATACTCTGCCATAACGGTCTTACGCGTGTGCATGGTATCGGTCAAATGCAAGCGAGTCAGCTGCTCATGAGCGATTTCGTGCTTGAGCATAAAGGTTGGAATGACGCCTACCGCCTCAGCACCGCCTTTGATGACCTCATCTGCGACCGCGCCCATGAGACCAATGCTAGCACCGCCATATACCAGTCCCATACCATTATCTGCCAACGCACTGCCAAGCTCGCGTGCTGCCTGCTCATACACATCATTGTTGCCCAAGCGTGAACCGCAATATACGGCCACTAGCGGCATCGTTAGTATTGATTTATCCACGGCTTTTTCTATATTGGTGATGTCTTTGCTCGTGATTACATCATAAGTATCATCGTTGATTTTCATTTGCATATAGTTTCCTTAATTTATCGATCATTTTTTATTAAGTGTTTGTTATTAGTAAAGGTCAAATACCACACGTTTCATTTATAGTGTTATGCACGCCATTTATAGAATGAGTTCAACCAAGTCATACAAAACTTGAAAGTCATATTTGAGTACCTGTCTCGCTAGTATTTATCTTAACATAAGCAATGCTACCACATAGTCACAACGATTTATCACTACGCAACAACTACATTTTAAAGATGGGAATTGATGACTCATCGCAGTTTAATAATCACTATCTACTCATAAAAAACATGAAGGTATCACGATGGATAATCACAACGCTGTTTCTGCCGCAGAGTATGCAGAAAGTATTATTAACAATCCTTTGATTAGTCCTAATATTGCTGATGGAGCAACCAATATCGACACGTACTCGTTGAGCATCATGACCGATCGCAATCAGGCATTGGCAGCCACTGTCTATCGCCCTAAAGAGGGAACGACAAAAGCGATTATGATCGCGCCCGCCACAGGAATCAGACGTCATTTTTATCATAGTTTTGCCCTATATTTAGCAGAGAGCGGCTTTGGCGTACTGACTTTTGATAATGACGGGATTGGTGAGTCGCTTTCGACCAATCTGGCAAAGTGTGATGCTTCGCTCATAAGTTGGGGGCGACACGATATGCCTGCCGTACTTGATGCGCTGCAAGATGAGTTTCCCGAGGCGTCTTATCACCTTATTGGTCATAGCGCAGGCGGGCAGCTTATCGGTTTGATGCCAAATTATCAGGCGATTACGTCCGTATTCAATGTCGCGTGCTCTTCAGGCCGCATCAAAAACATGAGCATGCCTTATAAGCTCAAAGCCATGGGATTTATGGATGCTTTTATCCCATTCACCAATTTAACACTAGGCTATACGCCTTCAGACAAGATTGGCATGGGCGAGCCACTACCGCGCGGCGTGGCTCGTCAATGGCGTGAATGGTGTAATGGCGCAGGCTATATCAAGACTGCTTTTGGTAAAAGTATACACACCCATTTTTACGATGCACTCAGCATGCCAGCATTGTGGCTCGGTTTTAGCGATGATGATATTGCCAATAGCGAAAACATGGATGACATGATACGCGTATTTACGAACATGCCCGTCGAAAAGCGGTTTTTAAATCCTGAAGATTTCGGATTAAATCATATCGGTCACATGCGCTACTTTAGCAGTAAAACCAATGCTAAAGCGCCAGAGCTGTGGCAAATGGCAGTAGATTGGTTTAGTAAAGGTGAATAGCGTTGTTCATCCATCAATATATAGTCAAGTCAAATTAAAAATGACACAACGAGATTAAAGGCTATTTTTCGCAGCCTCTGGAGACGAAGTCACAGCAAGCAAGGAAAATAGCATTTAATCGAGTGTGTTTGTGATGCTACATCAGTTTTATTTGGGCTTTACTATAAGAGGCCGTCGCGACTGATATCATTTATTTGTATCAATACACAAAGTCGGTAAATGCGCTTTTATTACTTAGCATTGTTTGTTTTTTCTGCTTCTATCCGCTTCTTTAGGGCAGAATACAGTGACGGCTGCATACTATGAATATTGCCTATCATCCATTTAACATAGCTGATAGGCACCTCTTTGATTGGCTTGCCTTTGTGTTTGCCAAATGGCATCTTGCTCACAGGCGTCGCTTTATTTGAGATAGCATGTGCCGCTGCAAAATCGGTCGGCGCAATCTCTAAACGCTCGCAGCAGGCTTGATAAAGTAGATAACACATCCGTGCATCCCCTAGCGCGTCATGAGCGGCAATCGTCATCGTGCTCGCCTCGCCCTTACCCAATAATTGCTCGATACACTTAGACTGACCATAAGCGCGCCACTCTGGAAAGGCAGCACGCGCGAGTCTCACAGTACAAATCAGCTTAGCAGAAGGACTGCCAATCACTCGCCAATCAAAGCGTACATTATGGCCAATCAAATACTCTGGCAGCTCAAACTGATCCAACTCAAAACGCTCAAGACCAGCCACATCAGCATCAGTAATACCATGCACCTTGATGACGGCAGGGGATATAGAGCGGCCGCTATTGAAGTACTTCATCCATTCAAATCCAGTTGCCACGTTGATCGTCGCCACTTGAATGGGTCTCGGATTACGGCCTTGATCGGTTTCAGTATCGATGACAAGCGCTGTTTCAGCCATAGTAGCCGTATCTGTCATGTCAGCGGTGTTCAAAGCATCATTCATAAAAAATTAACCATCCATAGCACCATCATCGCTCAACCGAAGCGTTAAGTAGATAAAGTTATATTTGCTGTGCTTGTATTTAACCACACCTGTATTTATGGGGATAAAAACCATAGATAACAATGCGATACATACCTTAGCGGCTAGGGCTTTTATAATATTAGCTCATATAATATAAAACAGATAAGAGACATCAATGCTAGCAGATGGAAAAAGCCAACCACCGAAGCCTTCTTTTGTCAGTCGTGTACTCGGCGTACTGATTAAGGCAGTTGTATTGATAGGATTCTTATTTGTCTTTGATAAGCTGCTACCCAGTATTAGCGAGCAGACCCAATCATTTGTGGTCGCCAAGTGGCAGCAGATGAGCCTATTACAACAAGAACTGCCAACAGAAAACAGTCTCCCCAGTCCACTGCCAGAGAAAAACCTGACGGACACTTGGGGTGCGGCACGCAGTCAAGGGCGCTCACATGAAGGCATCGATATCTTTGCAGAACGTGGCACGCCGATACAGTCAACCACGCAGGGAATTGTGAGTAAGGTTGGTGAGAATAACTTGGGTGGGCGCGTGGTCGTCGTGGTAGGGCCTGGCGGTGCTGGTCATTATTATGCGCATCTAGAAGACTATGCCGATATTGCGCCCAATGATTGGGTCAATCAAGGCGATATTATCGGCTATGTGGGTGATAGCGGTAATGCAAAAGGGACACCGCCACATGTACATTACGGTATTTATATCAATGGCAGTGCCGTCAACCCTTACCCGCTTTTGCAAAAAGACTAGGTATACTAAATTAGTCATGCTAAATAAATCCGCATGACGAGTCTAAACAATATGGGGCAATGCCTGTACTAATTTGTCGCAGCCGACCTTACATACGCGGCTGGAAATACCACGCTAAATGTCGACCCCTCTCCCTCTATTGAGTCAATCTGCAACTGCGCTTCGTGCTGATGCAAAACGTGCTTCACGATAGCCAGCCCTAATCCTGTACCGCCTGTGGCACGACTACGCCCTTTATCAATACGATAAAAGCGCTCCGTCAAACGCGCAATATGTTCTGGTGCGATACCAAGTCCATCGTCCTCAACGGCAAATCGGCACCCATCCGATGTCTGCGTCCAACTGATGGTAATATTACCGCCTTTTGGCGTATATTTAATCGCATTGATGACTAAGTTGGACAAGGCGCTGATCAAGTACACCTCTGACCCATATAACCCATCATAAGTATCTATGTGCAAATGAATGGTGTGCTTGTACGCTTGGTTATATGCCTGTGCATCATCATAGATATTGGTGAGGAGTTTGGTCATATCGACATCATTAAACTCATGCGTCTCTTCGATTTCAATCTTGGAGAGCAGTAATAAGTCATTTACGATTCGATTCATACGGGCTGTTTGCTGGGTCATCAGCTCAAAACCGCGACGCCACTGCGGCGGCATGTCTGGTTGGTGAGAGAAGTTCTCCAAATAGCCCATCATTACTGTCAGCGGTGTGCGTAGCTCGTGCGAGACATTCGCCACGAAGTCTTGGCGCATTTGCTCTAAATGCTGCACGCGGGTCACATCATAAATAAATAATAGCTTCTCATCACCAAAAGGCGTGAGCTCACACTTTAGATAACGACTGGGATCGCGCCACGATTCTATATGAATACCATCATTGGGCAAGGTGGTGTTTTGATAGTACTGGCGAAACTCGGGCACAATGATAAAGTCAAACACACTTTGGCCTTTGTCAGCTGGCTGCAGTGACAAGAGATCCTGCGCCGCCTGATTCCACCACTCTAACCCATCATCTTCATTCAGTAAGATGACCGCATCTCGCAATGCTCGCAGCGCACTTCTGATTTTCTCTAATTGCTCCGCCGCATTTTGGCTAGCGATTTGTACTGGCGCATCTTGCTGGTCATTATTATAGTTATGGTCTTTTTTCTTTTTTGCTGGCGCTATCTTGTTCATTTCTTATCCTTACCACTATCCGCTATTTTATTTATTGTTATGGTGGCATTGTTCATACAAGATCAAGTTATCAAAAATCAACTTATATAAGATTAGCTTGGCTCAATAAGACTAGAGAACCGATAGCCTGTACCGCGCACCGTTTGTATCAATGTATCACAATCATAAGGGCGCAATAGTTTACGTAGACGCTTGATATGTACATCAATGGTTCGATCTTCGATATAAACGTTACCGCCCCAAACCTGATCGAGCAGCTGCGTTCTTGTGTAAGCGCGCTCTGGGTGACTCATAAAAAATGCTAATAAGCGATATTCTGTTGGGCCGACCTCGATGACTTTTCCTGCGGCTGTCACGCGCTGGCTTTTGGTATCGAGACTCAGCTGACCAATTTCGATAGGCTTGTCGCTACTCATCGCGCTACTACGGCGCAAGACCGCTTTGATTCTGGAAATCAGCTCGCGCGTCGAAAAAGGCTTAGTCATGTAATCATCTGCACCTGCATCGAGGCCGTGAACCTTGCTGTCTTCTTCGCTTTTGGCCGTTAGCATAATGACGGGTATCTCAGAGAGCATCTCATCGCTTTTGAGCATACGACAAAAATCAACACCGCTCTTGTCTCCGGGCAACATCCAATCTAATAATATTAATGACGGTCTATGATCGACCACTTGCTGATGCGCTTCTGATACGTCAGCCGCTTGTAGGCTATCAAACCCAGCCATTTCTAGCGTCATCACAACCATTTCACGAATCGCAGGTTCATCTTCAACAATCAAAATTTTCTCATTATACATAGGACATTCTCGGTGTTAGCGGACAAAATCTGGCATATAAAAAGGCGATAAATACTCACCAGTCTCTATCTATTAAACGGATTAATTATGACAGCCTGATGACACTCTGATGTCAGATCTCCAATAGAAAATTAAGTGGTCCATCATTGATGCTTTCAACTTGCATATCAGCGCCAAACTGACCAGTGGCTACATTCGGATACTGGGTTTTGGCATAGTCGATGAGTTGCTCGAACAGCGCTTGGGCCGCATCAGGTGCCATCGCGCCACCAAAGTCAGGGCGGCGACCTTTATCCGTTTTTGCCATCAGCGTAAATTGTGACACTAATAACAATCCGCCGCCGACTTGCTGGACGTTTTTATCCAGTTTACCAAATTTGGCAGGATCGTCATCATTTTCAAAAATACGATAGGTCAATATTTTGTCAATCATTCGCTTGGCGGCGGCGAAATCATCATCATGACCCAACCCAATATAGGCCAATATCCCATGATCAATTTTGCCAACACAATGCTCATCGATAGTGACGCTGGCACGGCTCACTCGTTGTATCAGTGCTTTCATTTACGACCTTCTTTATTTATAAATGGCTTACAGTTTATGGTCAGACAATAATACGCTGTCCATGATAAAATATGGCCATTAACTTGCCTATGCAATAATGACATCACATCCTATTTTGGTAGCCTTATTATGAATGTATTTACCACCTTACAACAGCTGGTACCGCAGCAAAAGCTCAGTAAAGTCGCTGGACGTTTGGCCGCCAGTCGTCATCCTTATGTCAAACGCACCTTTATCCGTGGTTTTGCCAAAGCTTATAATATCAGCCTAGATGAGTATGAGCGCCAGAGCCTTAATGCTTATGAGAGTTTTAATGACTTTTTTACCCGTGAACTAAAAGAAGATGCTCGCACCATCGATACCACCGCAAACGGCATCGTTAGTCCTGCTGACGGTATCATCTCTCAGCTTGGGCAAATTAAAGATCATAAAATGCTACAAGCCAAAGGGCGTCACTATGACGTTGGCCAATTGCTTGCTGATAGCGAAGATGGCCGTTATTTTGCCGATGGTAGTTTTGCGACAATCTACCTAGCACCTAGCAATTACCACCGTGTTCATATGCCATTTGCCGGTACGCTGACCAAGACTCGCTATGTCCCTGGTACGCTGTTTTCGGTCAACAATACCACGGCAGCTAATGTGCCGGACTTGTTTGCACGTAATGAGCGTTTGGTCTGCATGTTTGATACCAAGTATGGCAAAGCGGCCGTTGTCATGGTAGGCGCTATGATTGTCGCTGGTATCGAAACCGTCGCCACTGGCAAAATTACCCGCACGGATGATATACAAGAAGCGGATCACGATATGCAGTTTGCGGCAGGCGAAGAGCTTGGTCGTTTTTATTTAGGATCAACGGCTATCGTAGTGTTGCCAAAAGCAGCAAAAGCCGACTGGCAAGAGACCATGAAAGCCAATAGTTTTGTAAAAATGGGTCAATTACTGGGTGTCACGAAACCGTAATTTATTTCTAATATAATAAAAAATAAAAGCCCAGTGAAGCGTATATCACAATGCTCAACTGGGCTTTTTTATACCTAGCGTTTTTATAGATTTACGCGTCGATCAACCATCCTTGCTGGGTCGCATAGTCAATATTGTGTGATAGCCATTTATGAATAGGAGCAAAGCTGTCTTGAATGAACGCATGTGCACCTGCGACTTGACTACGTGTCACTCCAAGCTCACGCCACGTTTTGCCTTCAGTATTTAAGTTGAGCAAAAATGGCAGTAAGCGATCGACCACTTTGAGTAGCGCAGTCTCTTTACTACTGCCTGTCTCTTGCGCCTCCCAAATCTCACTCAAATTGCCAATCCCATTGCCGCGTTCGCCTTGCAATCTGGCGATACCCGCTCGCTCCTCAACATGTGCATCATGACGCGAGTCGGCGTACAAAAACGTAACGTATCGCCCGCATCAATCTCGCCCAAATCATGTACCAGTGCCATCTTTAGCAATTGTTCATGATTGACATCCAGCTCAAACAACTCAGCGATCGACCAGCATGCCATTGCTAAGTGCCAAGAATGTTCGGCAGAGTTTTCTCTGCGATCGGTCTCAGTCACGTAACTACGGCGATTCACGCGTTTGAGCGCATCTAGCTCTAGTAAGAAATGAGTGACGTCCTCTATATCGATAGTTGTAGCAGATTTTTGATCGGTCAATGACGTCAGTGTGTTTGAAGACATATTTCTCTCTGATTTTTTGATAATTTTACACATTACGGTGTGGCTAACAACAAAATAGCGCTGATGTTATCAAGCGCTATCTCTTATAAGTCATTGGGTCAAATGACTGAGCACCCTATTATATAACCATCTACTTAATCAAATTCAGAATGGTTTTGAAGGCAGGGTCTTCACTGCTACGGCACAACTCAAACAAAATGGTTTCTACTGTCGAGATTATCCCACCTGCACGGCGAATACGGCGAATGGCTTGTTTTTTGTCGTATGGAAAACGCGAGCCAACAGCATCGCCAATAATGACCGGTTGCATCCCATTGTCTAGCAAATCAAGCGCGGTCTGTAGCACACAGACGTGTGCCTCAACTCCGATAAGCAATACGGTACTACGGTTTTGCTGCGCTAAATGATGCCATGTGTCATTGTTATCGCAGGCACTAAATGTGACTTTTTCAAAGCTCTTTGCATTGTCGCCCTCTAGCACATCACGAAGCTCTGGCAAGCTATCGCCCAATCCTTTTTTATACTGCTCGTTGAGCATGATGGGGATACCAAGCGCTTGCAGTCCTTTGATTATGGTCACTGTTTTTTTGACGATATTTTCGTGATCATAGATATGCGGCGTTAAGCGCTCTTGTACATCGATAATCATCGCTTGGGTATTTTCACGAACGATTCGGTAAGTGCGGTCGGTAATCATGGTAGACATAGTACACTCCTTGTACGGCTGATATTTATTATAAAAAGCTATTTTAAAATGACCATCATTAGAATTTTCATCAATAATAGTCTTAGCTCAGCTCACCCTTATTTAGTCACAGTTTCTTGAATGCGTCAATGGAGATAATTTTCATACGTACCTGTGTGCTCTTTACTACGCCAAGCATTAACTCGCTCATTATATTCACAAAAAACCCCCAGCCATCACGGCTAGGGGTCATTATTAGAATATTTTTAATCAACAAATGTTACAAACTGGTTGCCGATTTTAAAATTAAACACGCTCGATAATAGTCGCGATACCTTGACCCAGACCGATACACATCGTCGCTAGACCGATTTCGGTATCTGACTGCTCCATTGCATTGAGCAATGTCACTGTGATACGAGCACCTGAACATCCTAGTGGATGACCTAGAGCAATCGCGCCACCGTTGATGTTGACGATATCTTGCTTGTCCGTCAAGTTCAACGCTTTTAAGACTGATAGGCCTTGTGCGGCAAAGGCTTCGTTTAACTCGATGGTTTGCATGTCATCGATGCTCATGCCAGCACGCTTCAAGGCTTTGTTGGTGGCTGGTACAGGACCATAACCCATAATCGCTGCGTCACAACCAGCGACAGCCATGCTACGAATACGAGCGCGCGGCTTTAGACCAAGATCTTTGGCTTTTTGCGCGCTCATGACTAGCATCGCTGACGCACCGTCAGATAGTGCAGATGACGTCGCAGCAGTCACTGTACCGCCTTTAGGGTCAAAGGCTGGGCGCAGTTTTTGCATTTGCTCCATCGTCGCATCTGGGCGAATCACTTCATCGACGGTACATAGCTGCAGGCGGCCATCTGCATCATGACCTTCGATGCCGATGATTTCATTATCAAAACGGCCTTCAGTGGTCGCAGCCCATGCACGGCGATGCGATTCAAGACCAAACGCATCTTGCTCTTCACGCGTAATGTTATTCATACGGCCTAGCATCTCAGCGGTCAAGCCCATCATATTTGAGGCTTTTGCATAGTGCTTAGAAGCGGCAGGGTTTAGATCAATACCATGCATCATGCCGACGTGACCCATGTGCTCAACACCGCCAATGATAAACACATCACCTTGGTTGGTCATGATTTGTGCAGCTGCGGTATGTAGTGCCTGCATAGATGAGCCGCACAGACGGTTAACCGTTTGTCCACCAGCAGTCTTTGGAATACCTGCCAATAGGCCAATGTTACGACCGATGTTCATGCCCTGCTCTAGTGTCTGGTTGACACAGCCCCAAATAATATCTTCGATGTCATTGGTGTCAAAGTCATTACGTTCGACCAACGCGCGTACCAGTTCAGCGGATATGGTATCCGCACGTACATGGCGGAACATACCGTTTTTAGATCTTCCCATCGCCGAGCGTACGCCATCTACGATGACCACATCTTTTGGACTTAAAGTTGTCATACTATCTTCCTTTTCAATTTTTATTGTCAGTGTTGTCGATTTAATCGGGCTCTATAGCCATCTATCACGCGATCCGTACATCAGTACGATAACTATCTAGATGTTTTCGCGCTGGATATTATCGCGGCAGGCCAGACCTGATAAAACCGACCAAAACGGTGTGTCTGCTATTTTTTTATCACCGATAGCGACGTCAGCAAACGCACCCCACTTATCCTAATACGGTATGCTCGTTACGCTGTGGCGTAAAAAGTCTCGCCAGCGGCTGCCATGTCGCGAATCTTTTGCGGCGCTTCATAAGCTTTGCCAAGGTGTGCGTATTTTTCGCATAGTGCCAAGTAGTTATCGAGACCCATTTGGTCGATATAACGACAAGGACCACCGCGGAATGGCGGGAAACCGACACCCATAATCATTGCCATGTCAGCCTCGGCAGGCGTGCTCACGATGTTGTCTTCTAGGCAGCGAACCGTTTCGTTGCAGAAAGCCAGCATAGTGCGGTCGATGATCGCTTGATCGTCGAATTCTTGCTTCTCACTGTCAGTCGTGGCTTTTAGTAACTCGTAAGTGGCTTCATCGGCAACTTTCTTTGGCTTACCGCGCTTGTCAGTTTCATACTTATAGAAACCTACGCCGTTTTTCTGACCGAGACGCTCATTCTCATATAGATGCTGGATGGCGCCTTTATAGTCTGGTTTCATGCGATCTGGGAAACCATCCGCCATCACTTCTGCGCCATGTACACCTGTATCTAGACCGACGACGTCGATTAGGTATGCAGGGCCCATTGGCCAGCCGAATTTTTCCATGACTTTATCAACATGGGTAAAGTCAGCACCTTGCTTGAGCAATAAATCAAACGCGCCAAAATATGGGAACAAGACACGGTTGACCAAGAAACCTGGGCAGTCATTAACCACAACTGGCACTTTACCCATTTTTGAGGCGAGTGCTACGGTAGTCGCGATGGCTTCTTCAGAAGATTTTTCACCGCGGATAACTTCAACGAGTGGCATGCGATGGACGGGGTTAAAGAAATGCATACCGACGAAGTTTTCTGGACGCTCAAGCGCTTCTGCTAGGAACGTAATTGAGATAGTCGAGGTGTTTGACGCTAGGATGCAGTCGTCTTTTACTAGCCCTTCTACTTCTTTTAGAACTGCACGCTTCACATTTGGATTTTCTACGACCGCTTCGATAACGATATCAGTCTCGCTAAAGTCACCATAGTTCAAAGTAGGACGGATGCGGCTTAAGGTTTCACCCATTTTCGTTGGGGTCATCTTCTTACGTTCAACCATTTTACCAAGCAGTTTGCTGGCTTCGCCCATACCAAGATCTAATTGCTCAGACTTGATATCTTTCATGATAATTGGCAATCCTTTGCTGGCCGCTTGATACGCGATACCGCCACCCATGATACCAGCGCCTAGTACAGCGGCCTCATTGATATCATGTGCAAGCTTGCTGTGTTTTTTGGCCAGTTTTTTGACTAGCTGATCGTTTAAGAATAGACCAACCAAGCTCTCTGCTTGCGGGGTTTTAGCAGCTTTGGCAAAGCCAGCAGCTTCAACTTCAATCGCTTTGTCACGTGGTAGGTTGACGTGCTTTTCAATCGCTTCAATAGCAAGAGCTGGTGCTGGGTACTGCTTAGGATTGGCTTTAGCAAAAATAGCACCTTTGGCACTATTAAATGCCATAGCTTGCTCAAGCTGGTTTAGCTTAACAGGAGCCAGTTTTTCTTCACGTTTTGCTTGCCAATCAAGCTCACCTGAGATACATTTTTTGACCAAATCAATGGCTGCATCTTGCAAGTCGTCAGCTGGTACGGTTGCATCAACCAAGCCGAGTTTTAGCGCATCAAGTGGTTTTTTTGGTGTGCCAGTGGCGATAAGCTCAAGCGCGTTATCGATACCAATGATACGCGTACTACGAACCGTACCACCGAAGCCTGGGAAGATACCTAGCTGAGTTTCTGGTAGACCGATAATCGCTTTGTCACTCATGACGCGGTATTCACAAACCAAGGTCATCTCACAGCCGCCGCCCATTGCCGCGCCATTGATGGCAGCCACTTTCGGGAATGGCAAATCTTCAAAACGATTGAAAGCGTCATTGATATGAACGACCCAATCTTTGATCTCGCTTTCTGATTTTTTGAAAGAAGCCACAAACTCTGTGATATCAGCCCCAGCGATAAACACGCCTTTGCCTGAAGTGACGATAAGACCTTTGACGTCGTCCGCTTTTTCTAAAGCAGTCACGGCTTCACCAAACTGCTTGTTGGTTTCGGCATCAAATTTGTTCACGCTCTCATTTTCGGCGTTGTAGTGCATGTTGGCGATGCCATCTTCTAGCATTGTCACCGTGATGCGATTTCCTTGGTATACCATTTGAAACTCCTTTCTATATAACGAAAGCTACGTTTTGAATTAAAATAAATAGCCAGTTACTGTTAGTAAAATGGGTAATAGCACTGTGCGCCGCCTTCAAGACAAACATCGTCATGACGACAAACCACTAGCGGGCGCACAGTGAAGATATCTTTATTATCCAGTGCTCATGATTTGATACTTATTTTGACGTCTCTTGTACCCCATCACACGGCGCTTCATTTATATGTTGCAAATACCGCTATTAAAATACTGACTGAGACATGGTTTAACACTGACAATTGCTGAAGTAATACGCTCAGTAAAAACCCATTACAGTTGACATCAGACCATTTTCACGTCAATTAGTGTAGGGGATTATGCCCCTAGCTGTCACAAGCTAATGCCATACTCGCAAGTCACTCTTAAATCACCTGTAGGCATTTACCTTATGCGCAAAGTGTTTTAGTGAATACTTGTATACTGAGTTGCTATTTTGAATGTATTCGGTCTTGCTCGTCTTTACGGTCTACCACCTTAAGGGTGATAAACCGTTGGTGTAGCCCAATTAATATAACTTACTTAGCTTGCGCTTTTATCAAAACATATTCAACCAGCAAGTGACATCAGCGATACGTAACCAAGACTTGTTGTAAGATTACGTTTGTATTGCCTCGTTTTTGGATAAATCAGAGCTATAAAATGCAAAAAACAAACGATTGATACCGTGTCTCACACGAGCAATATGGCCTATCATGCTACACTAATACCGTTTTTACCTTGTCCTTAATAAATTTTCATTGTATCCCTGATAAATGGTTGGATTATGACGGTTTCCCTTACTTCTAGCGCTACCTCTTCTGGCTTTGCCCCTTTTAACGCTGTCTCTTTTCAAAGCACTGAGCAATTTCATGGTGCTGTGCGCGCGCAACTGGCGCAAGATATTGAGGTCTTGTTTGCTTATGCCAAGCTGCCTAGTCCACTGGTAGATGCCTGTCGTTATGTCATAACGGGCCAAGGTAAATTGGTGCGCCCATTGATGGTTGCCAGTGCTTTTGCCAGTATTAATAGCGGTAATAGTGAACGTACAGACGAGCGCAATGACGACATCGACATGCTCAATGCTGATCTAGACTCATTGCTAGAAAACGACTCAGACTATGATATGTCGCGCCGTGCTGCATTGGCCGTAGAGCTACTACATACCTATTCGTTGGTGCATGATGATTTGCCATGTATGGATGATGACGAGCTGCGCCGTGGGCAACCGACTGCTCATATTGCCTTTGATGAAGCGACGGCACTGCTGGCAGGCGATGTATTGCAGACGCTCGCGTTTGAAGTATTGACCGCAGAGATGCCAACCTTTGCGCCATTCGATGCCAATATCGCAAGTCAGCTGCTCGCGATATTTGCGCCGCGCGCTAGACGCATGGTGTCAGGTCAGATGCTGGATCTCAATGCCGAAGCCAGTACTGATATTGTGCAAAACGATTTAGAAGCCATCCATCGTGACAAGACAGGTGCACTGATTGAAGCGGCCATGCTTATGGGCGGCGTCTGTGCTGGCGCAACTGCCCCGCAGCGTATGGCATTGCAAGAGTGCGCCCAATATATCGGTCTTGCCTTTCAAGTTCAAGACGACGTGCTAGATGTCACCATGACGACTGATACCCTTGGTAAACCTGCGGGTAGCGATGAAAAATTAGATAAATCCACCTATGTAAAGCTGATGGGGGTTGAGCAGGCGACCAGCTATGCGCAAGCGCTATTTAACGATGGACGCGCGGCTATTTCTCATGAACTAAATAGTCGTGAGCTTAGCGACAATGAAGATAACATTGGCAAAAATAATGACGCACTACTGGCACTGATTGAATGGCTGTGGTCACGTAAGAAATAACTTAATAAGCGTCATTATTCTAAAAAATAGCGAGTGGTCAACATGGACAGTAACCCTACCCCGCGCATTTACCTCGGCACTGGTGGCTATAGCGACACGGATTTGCTCGGTACGCTGTACCCACAAGGTACTAAAAAGACCGACTTTTTACGTGAATACGCCAAACAATACGGTGCAGTCGAAATAAACAGCACCTTCTATGCGCCGATTGGACAAAAGGCATTTTCGGGCATGGTGGATAAAGCCTACGTGCAAGCAGACAGCGCGCTCAAATTCGCCGTCAAGCTGCATCAAGATTTTACTCATGCACGTAAAGGCACTGCTGAGCACGCCGAGGCATTTTTAAATGCATTATCCCCACTTATTGAAGCGGATGCGTTAGCGCCGTTACTGCTCCAGTTCCCACATGGCTTTGATCGTACTCGCGAGCATCGTCTGTACTTGGCAGAACTTGTCAGCTGGTTTAAGGACTATCCGCTTGCCATCGAGTTTCGTCATAACGCATGGCACACGCCGCAAGTGGTCGATAGCTTTAAACAGCAGGGCCTGATTTGGTGCAGTGTCGATTATCCTAAAGTCAGCGGACTGCCGCCCTCGCGCCTGATATTTACCGAACGTACGGGCTATCTGCGAATGCATGGCAATAATCTGAACTGGTGGGATGCGATGAGCGCCGCCGATCGTCATGACTACCGCTATAGTGAGGCGGAGATGCAGGACTGGGCGCAAGCGATTGCCAATCAGCGCCAGCACTTTGACACGCTCTATATCTTTTTTCAAAATACCGTGAAAGCGCACGCTTATTATAATATTGCGATGCTGCGAGAAGCGCTAATAGCGCACAACTTTGACGTACTGTAGTTAACCTAAACCCTAATTTAATAAGAGCGCTATGGATTCACTCAGTCAAATCGTCTTGGGCGCGACCGTCCAAGGGGCAGTACTTGGCAAATATCAGGGTCGCAAAGCCTACCTATACGGGGCGATACTGGGCACGCTACCTGACTTGGATGTGCTTATCAGCTACCCCGATCCCATCAGCGACATGACCTACCATCGCAGCTTTAGTCATTCCTTATTTGTCCTGAGCACAGTAGGTATCGCAGGCGCTTGGCTAATCAGTCGCTATCATCACTGGCGCAATATGCCGCTACCTTATTCAACGCGGCGTTTAGCACTCGCCATGACGTTGGTGTTGACCACCCATCCTATCTTGGACAGCTTTACCGTCTACGGCACGCAGCTATTTTGGCCACTGCAAGAACCTTTGCAGATGACCCCAATCAGTATTGCCTCCGTCTTTATCATTGACCCGCTCTATACCTTACCGCTACTGATAGCGGTAATCGTGGGCGTTATAAAAGGGTGCAAACTTGCGGTATTTAAAGCAGTAATGCTGATCAACTTTCAACGCCTTGCGGTTTGGATACTGCTGCTCAGTAGCAGCTATTTATTATTGGGCTTAGGACTAAAATACCACGCACAGTCGCAAGCGGAACAAACTTTGGCAGCGGCTAATATCCATACTTCGCGCATCAAAACTATGCCCGTCTTGCCGACGATACTCATGTGGCGTACCGTTGCCGAAGACGATCAACATAGACTGATTGAGATATGCGGCAGTGCCTTAGATAGCCGCTTGCCTGAATATCGCTACCTGACGCAGTATGACAACGCGCAGACGCTACGCGCAAACCTGCCAGCGCAAAGTCAACCCTACGCCCAGCGTCTTGACTGGTTCTCTGATCATTGGACAGGATATCGCGTCCAAATGCTACCCGCCACTTCTACTACTGGTGATACAGCCGAACAGCTGGTCGTCGATGATTTGCGTATGATGGCAGGTGACACGGCGTTCTTTAGTTTTGTGTTGGCGGATAAAGCCAATGACAATGCGCAATGGCAAGCCAACACCCCGATAGACGCCCCTGTTATCACGGTAGATAATGAACCTACACCATCACGCTTTGAGCTGATTCAGCAAGGCTTTAAACGGGTGTTTGATGAGTCGATGGTAGATGGTGATGGTGGCTGGATAATGGTTGATTAAAGTTGGTCATTAGTAATGACAGGGGCTGGGGTTTTAGAGTAAAGTCAATGCGCATGCTTATTATAATATTGCGATGTTGAGGGAAGCGTTGGGTAAGTTTGGGTTTGAGGTTTTGTAGTTTTTGAGCAGCGTAATACACTGATATATAAAATAGGTGTAGCATGGGTGAAATTAAATTAAATATACAGTTTTAATTCAGTACACTATTTACTATGAAAGTTAGCGTCTAAAACCACCATTACAAATTTGAAATCGGAGGGGAAATGTCAATTTCTACAATTAGTAGCAATCTTATAAGAACCCAAAAAGAGCTAGCTGATGCTACCCATAAAATTAGTTTAGAAACTAAGAAAGAAACAGCTTGTTCAAATAGAATCAACTCTATACAGAAATCTATAACCAAGAATACCGCTGAAAGTGCGCTTAAAACAAAACATGGAGAAATTCAGCGGAAATTAAATGAAATATCGAAAATTCAAACTAAAAAAGCCGCCTTAGTTAAGGTAGAAGCAGCAAAAAATGCCAAGATACTAAAACTCAAACAAGACTTAGCAAAAGAAGAAGAAAAAGAGCGTAAGAAATTATTAGCATTAGAAAAACAACAACGAAAAGAACAAATAGCTTTTCAAACTAAGTTGCAAGATGAAATTCAAAGAACTTCTCGAACGCAACATATAGTAGTAGGCGAATACATAATGGATAAATCATTACAAGTAGTCGAATACGATTTATTTATTTCACATGCTTCTGAGGATAAGGAAGAATTTGTACGACCATTAGCCGAAACATTAGAAAATTTAGGTGTGAAGGTTTGGTATGATGAGTTTACTTTAAGAGTTGGTGATAGCTTAAGAAAAAATATAGACCATGGTCTCATAAACTCTAGATTTGGCACAGTCATCTTATCTTCATCTTTTTGTTCGAAAAATTGGACTCAATATGAGTTAGATTCAATGGTAGCTAGAGAAATGGATGGCCACAAAATGATTCTTCCTATCTGGCATAAAGTAACAAAGAATGAAGTGATGAGTTTTAGCCCAGCTTTAGCAGATAAGGTTGCACTGAATACCTCAATGAGTAGTATTGAAGAAATTGCAGATAAGTTGGCAGAAGTAATATTATCAGAATGAATCAAACCAAAAAAAAGGACGCCTCTCAGCGTCCTTTTTTATTAATCGAAACTTTAGTGATTAAAGATTACTCTTCAACACCAGCATCTTGACCTTTATATTTTGCGTTTGCGTAGTCCCAGTTCACGAGCTTGTCTAGGAACGTATCAACATAGTCAGGACGACGGTTACGGTAATCTACATAGTACGCGTGTTCCCATACATCACAAGTCAATACAGCGACTTGGTCGTGTGCCAATGGGGTATCAGCGTTAGCAGTTTTGGCGATTGATAGTTTGCCACCCACTTTATCAGCGACTAGCCATGCCCAACCTGAACCAAACTGAGTCAATGCTGCGTTTTTGAACTCTTCACGGAACTTGTCATAGCTACCAAAATCTTCTTCGATTTTTGCTTTTAGATCACCAGTAGGTTCGCCGCCGCCGTTGGTTGGCGTCATGCAGTTCCAGTAGAACGTGTGGTTCCATACTTGGGCTGCTTGGTTGAACATACCTTGCTTGCTGTCATCTTTAGCAGTCGCTTTGATGATTTCTGGTAAGGTTTTGTCTTCTAAACCAGAACCTGGTAGTAGCTCATTTAACTTGTTTACGTAAGCAGCATGATGCTTGTCATGATGATATTCTAGCGTCTCGGCACTGATATGTGGCTCTAGCGCGTCTTTTGCATATGGGAGATCTGGTAAAGTAATATTTGACATAATTATTTTATCCTTGCTTATTTGGCCACTCATACTACTGTCTCTCTAAATACAGACATACCTAAAATAGATACGCCTTAAGAATAGAAACACTTGGTATCGAGCTAAATTGGCTGAGTTTATTGTTTGAAGTGAATGTTATCGATTAATACACGTGATTGCTTAACACTGTATCACGTATTATTATGAATCCAAAATTAACCTAGCTGTTATTGTTCGTCCAAAAGCCAAGTGTTTGACTCTATAGACTTTTATTAACTTAATATTCACAAGCTATAAGATATATTTCACTGTAGCTTGGTCACTATTATAACAACAGCCCCTAATAATATCAGTTACCAAATGTTATAGCTCGTATATTCTGCATCGTCACTGGTTATTTATTCAACGATGACCTTTTACCTCGTCAAACCCTATGCCATCAGTACTAACATCGTTATCCAGGTCGATCTATATATAGTCAATCCACTAAAAAAGCGTTACAGCGTTAACCTCGCTTGAAGTATGACGTATACATCTGCACTCGGTTGCCTTGTACCACTCTTAAATTGGATCAACTATAGCATCTATAAAAATACCAAAAGTTAAAACTCGGCTAATTCATTCATATTTTTTATATAACGGAACGACCCTATGAGCACTACCGATACCGTACAACTCGCTCCCCAATCAACCTCTGATAACCAGTGGGTGCTGGCCAGCAATAACAAAGGCAAATTGGCTGAGTTTAAACGGCTATTTGCCGAAGCGAACTTGGACGTGACGATTGTCCCGCAAGGTCAGCTCGATATCGACGATGCGATAGAAGATGGGCTCAGCTTTGTCGAAAACGCCATTATCAAAGCACGACATGCCAGCCGTATCAGCGGACTGCCTGCGATTGCTGATGATTCTGGTTTGTGCGTGCCTGTGCTGGGTAATGCACCAGGCATCTACTCGGCGCGTTATGCTGGTGAGCATGGCAATGATAGTAAAAACAACGCCAAGCTCATTGCTGACTTGCAACCATTACGCACGACCCAGCCTGACACACCGATTGAGGGTATGTTCGTTTGCGTGCTGGCTATGGTGCGTCATGCAGATGATCCATTACCGATTATCGCTCAAGGCTTATGGCACGGCGAAATCTTGGATACGCTGCACGGTGACGGCGGTTTTGGCTATGATCCATTGTTTTGGTTACCTGAGTTGCAAGCTAGTGCGGCAAGCCTAAGCGCGGCTGATAAAAATCGTCTCAGTCATCGGGGGCAGGCTATTCAGCAATTATTGGCACAACTGCCTTTATAGGTTCTCTTATAAAAATTTTATAGGTTCTCTTGTAAAATAAGTGCGCTTGTAATCGCAAAAAACCTTAGAAACCCTGCCGTCAAAGAGATAATTTTTACTTTAATAAGCAGATAGATTATACTGTTCTACTTTTAAAATTTTGTTGAAGGCCGTTATTTGCCTGTATAATTCACCAAAAAGCGTTATTATGCGGTGCATTAACGGTTTATAACTGATATTTGGTAACCCTGACAACTTCGACAGTGTCACCCTTTAGTATCAGCGGCGATTGCTACTGGTGCTGATTTTGAAGTGGCGGGCTTATCACTATCCCCTATTTATTCCAGCGGCAACCGTCGTACACGCCCGTAATTTGAGGCACGGTTTGTCTATTACCATTTAACCCTAAGTACTATCTCATTAATCAAACGTACTACTTAATCCTAAAGGTGTAATGAACATGGCTACAGATTTGCAAGTCACAACCAACAAGCTATCTAATAAAGAGACTCAGCTGACGGTTAAAGTCCCCGTAGAAAAAATCCAAAACAAAGTAGAAGGCCGCATCAGCCAAGTGGCGAAAACCGCCAAAATCGACGGTTTCCGTAAAGGCAAAGTGCCAATGTCGCACATCCGCTCACAGTACGGTGCGGGCATCCAGCAAGAAGTGATCAACGATGTGATCCGTGATACGGTCTTTGAAGCGATCAAAGCTGAAGACATCCGCGCCGTTGGCATGCCAAACATCGACGACGTAAAACTTGAAGACGATTTCTTGGTGTATCAAGCCACTGTTGAGATCTTCCCAGAAATCGACGTACAAGGTATCGATGAGATCGAAGTTGAGCGTCACACGGCAGAAGTCAGTGAAGAAGATGTCGACACCATGATCGAAAACCTAAGAAAACAACGTGAAGAATTCGTTGAGAAAAAAGGCATGGCGGCAAAAGACAACCAAGTGACTTTTGACTTTGAAGGCTCTATCGACGGTGAAAAATTCGAAGGCGGCTCTGCTGAAGACTTCAAACTAGTGATCGGTAGCAACCAGATGATTCCTGGCTTTGAAGCGGGTATCAAAGGCATGAAAGCTGGCGAAGAAAAGATTATCGACGTGACTTTCCCAGAAGATTACCAAGCTGAGAACCTAGCTGGTAAAGAAGCTCAGTTCAAAATCAATGTAAAATTGGTTGAAAAATCTAAGTTACCTGAAATCAATGAAGAGTTCCTGGAGCTATTTGGCGTGACTGAGGGCGGCATTGAGAAACTAAAAGAAGACGTACGCAAAAACATGGAACGCGAAATCAAAAACGCTGCGCGTAGCCAAGTGAAGCAAGCGACTTTTGATGCATTGCTAGAAAAGAACGAGTTTGACGTACCAAGCGCCATGCTAGAGCAAGAAATCGAGCGTCAACGCAACATGATGATGCAACGTTTTTCTCAGCAGTTTGGTGCGAGCGCTGATAGCTTCGATAAAGACATGCTGCCAAATGAGCTCTTTGAAGAGCAAGCACTACGTGCAGCCCGTCTTGGTATCATCGTTGCCCGTGTTATCGACACCAAAGGTCTAGAAGTAGATCAAGAGCGTGTTGAAACCTTCATCAAAGAAGCGGCTGAAAACTACGAAGATCCAGCGGAAGTAATCGAGTACTACACCAATGACAAGCAGCAACGCGCTAACATTGAGTCTGTGGTACTAGAAGACCAAGTAGTAGATTACTTGATCAGCCAAGGCAAAGTGACTGACAAAGAAGTCAGCTACCAAGATTTGCTAGCGGCTCAGCAACAACAGCAGCAAGGTATGTAATCTAGACTGAGCGCTGTATGGTGTTAAACCATAACACCACACAGCACTCTTGTTCTACATATCAAAAAAAACGGCCCCGATCATCGATCGGGGCCGTTTTTTTTTGTGCAAGCTCAATGGCTTTTTTGATTAACCAATCGCTAGCATGGTCGTTACGCAAGACGTATCAGCTAAGACTACGCTCAAAGTCTTGCAATAATACACCCTATACTAGAGCAGGTACAAACACCGCACCCAGTCCAAGTACGACCAGACCACGCTGTAACCATAAGTTATCACCTAGGCGCTGCTGTAGCTGCTGGCTGACCAACGTACCAACTGCATATAGCGCCAGCATCGTCACTAGCATCCCTGCATAAAAACCCAACTGACCACTTACGCCAGCATTCGCTGGTACTTCAAGGGCATGTGCCAATCCGTGAAAGACCGCCAAACCACCAAAACCAAACAACGATAGTTGCTGGATGCTTAGCGTATGCGCTGGCTGCGTACGCGCTGAAAAAGCTTCTTGTCGACTCTTATCACTCATCAAAATCAGAGCCAATACGACCACTGATAGCGATATAGCAATCTCAATCAATCCAGATGATGCCGCAAACCCAACACCGCCAATCAGCACACCAATAGTGCCCAATACTGCACCTAACGATAATCCAGCTGTCAGTGACATCATACCTAGGCGCTGCTTTTGTAGTCCATAAAACAACATGCCCATCCCTACTGCCAAAAACAGATGATCAAGACCCGTCACTGGATGCAGCAATCCTGCTTGCAATGTGCCCAAAAACGAAGGCGCTTGTATAGTAGCCGAGTGAAGATGACCCGAATGTGCCTGTGCCAACGACGGTACCATCGTAAAGGTTGCAAGCGTCATTGAAGCCGCTGCTATTTTTCGAGACGATAAAGCCTGTGAAAAACGGGCTTTATGACTGTGATGCTCTTTTGTATGTTGTGTCATGGGGTTGACTCCTTATGATGAATATTTTAATGATTGATGAGGGGCTATTGGTTAAGCGAGCATACCGTGCTCTTTGATAAAGGCAATAATTTCATCCAGACCATCACCGGTTTTCATATTGCTAAAGACAAAAGGCTTATCGCCACGCATTTTTTTGGCATCGCGCTCCATCACCTCAAGCGATGCGCCAACCATTGGGGCAAGATCGGTTTTATTGATGATTAATAAATCTGACTTGGTGATACCAGGGCCCCCTTTACGAGGTATTTTGTCACCCGCTGAGACGTCAATAACATATAAGGTCAGATCAGACAGCTCTGGGCTAAAGGTCGCGGCAAGATTGTCACCACCCGACTCAATGATAATCAATTCTAGGCCCTCAAAGGTTTCTTGCAACTCGGCAATGGTCGTCAGGTTGATCGACGCATCTTCACGAATCGCGGTATGCGGACAGCCGCCCGTTTCTACGCCGCGAATACGTTCAGCGGGCATCGCATTATTGCGTGTCAAAAACTGCGAATCTTCTTTGGTATAAATATCATTGGTGACAACTGCCATATTGATCGTATCACGCAAGTTTTGACACAATTTTAGGGTCAAAGCGGTCTTACCACTACCGACTGGCCCGCCGATGCCGAGGCGTAAGCAGGATAAAGAAGCAGGCGGATTTGACTGGTCATTATCAATATGTGAGTCAGGTGTAGATTGGATGCTTTTTGTTTTGATCGGGGTTAGAGACATGGTAAGCTCCTTAAATGTTTCATATAGGAATAGAGATAAAGGTACAGTTATGAGCGGAACAACCGGCTGTATTGCTCCTCATGCATACTTGAGAGAATCGCCAAATTGGGCAAGCTATTAGAAATATTGAGCCTGTCATAGAGGTCTTCGCACAGCTTTTGACAACCCTGATGTTCACTCATATTGAGCGTGTCGGTCGCATTTGATGACGTGATTACATCCTCAAAGGCTTGCTGTATGCTATCGCTCAGCGCTTCAACTTCAGAGCCAAGATCACTTTGCAGCTGCCACAAGATACGCTGACCCGCCATTTGCCCGAGTGGTACAGTCTTGACAGCGGCGAGCACCATATTTTCTAATTGAGCAAATCCATAGGTGGTCATCGACTGCATGAGTGGCAGCTGCCAATGCTGGGCAATGTGAGCAAAAAGTGGTAGATAGCCATCATCAGGTATCTCAGCAGGTATACCAAGATTCAGTACCTCGTTGAGCCAAGACACCATCGCCTGCGCTAGCTGCTGCGACTCTAGTATAAACTCTTTACTCTCAAGGCCTGCATGATAATCATGTGCCAGATTTGCCGCTAGCACCTCATTACCTTGATCAAGCGCACACATGATCAGTGCCAATATAGGTAGCTCGTAGCCAATGACAGCCAGCGCAAGATAGTCTTGCATAAAGGTAAGCGTACTGGCTTCATCACAGATAATGCCTGACTCAATCGCTGACTCTACGCCTTGTGAGTAGGTATAGCTACCAATCGGCAAGTTACTAGAGGCCAGCATCAACATCTGCCCAAGTTGGACAGACTGATGGGACTGAGTACTGCCATCAACCCTCATTTGAGCGACCTATAGACGCATTATGATGGCTGTGGCTGTCATCATGGTTATGACTGTGATTGTGTTTGTTGTCATGGTCATCATCATGGCTATGCGCGTCATTATGCGAATGCGTATGAGCGTGAGAATGGCTATGCGAATGCCCGTGTCCTGTCTGATAAGCGCCTGTTTCAGGCTCAAACGGCACTGATGCAGACTCAGTATGTAGCCCAAGATTTTCTAGCATTTGTGCGAGCACATGATCGTTTTCAAAATACAGCGCGTACCCTGCTGCACTGTGCTCAAACATCAACGGCACATGGCGATTGCCCAAATGATACGCGCCTTTCATTAATAAAAAATCATCGGCTGCCATCACTTTGGTCACCGCTTGGGGATTGGCGATGACTTGCATCAACTCCCCTGCTGCATTGGTGAGGACGTCATCTCCTTTTAAGACACCAGTACGCGGCAGATCGATACCGACCGCCTCCCCTGAAACTGTCACAGCTCGAAATCGCGAATGCTGACGAGTATCAAAGTCCAAAAGCAGATAGTCATCCGCTTGGCGCTGGGCAGTCAATTGCGCTTGTTGGATATCACTTAAGGTAGGGAGACGGGTATTAAATATTTTCATAAATATAATGCTCTGTTTACTGTGGCTCAAATGATTGAATAATAGTATTGATAATAAAAGTGCCCAAAATGGCTGTCAGCAATCAATGAGAAGATCACGCCAAAACCAGCTCTCTATAAGCCTGTGACACGCTTTTTAAGACAGTCTTTAGCCGTGTGTCTTTAAATCTTAAAATAAAAATCAGAATAAGAAATAACGCTGTGCCATGGGCAGTACCTCAGCAGGCTCACAGGTAAGCGTTTTGCCATCGGCACGTACTTCGTAGGTTTCAGGATTGATATCCATATCTGGGCAGTAGCTGTTGAGGCGCATATCGCTTTTGCGAATCTCACGTATCCCGTGGACAGGCTGAATCACTTTTGTCAGTCCAAGCTGCTTATCGACTTGTTTATCGATGGCGGCTTGCGACATAAAAGTGATGCTGGTTTGAGCAACCGATTTGGGATACGATGCAAACATAGGACGATAATGCACAGGCTGAGGGGTGGGAATAGAGGCGTTAATATCGCCCATCGGTACCGCAGCGATCAGGCCGCCTTTGATGATGCATTCAGGTTTTACCCCAAAAAACTTGGGCGACCACAGCACCATATCCGCCCATTTACCCACTTCAATGGAGCCGACCATATCGCTAATACCATGCGTAATCGCAGGATTTATCGTATATTTTGCAATATAGCGTTTGATGCGAAAGTTATCATTGTCCGCGCTTTGATCGTAGTCGGTCAGAGTAATATGCTGCGCTTGATGCTCTGTTTGTGCTGTCGCATCTGGAGCCAGGTGACCACGCTGAACTTTCATTTTGTGCGCCGTCTGCCATGTGCGAATGACCACTTCACCCACGCGCCCCATCGCTTGTGAATCGCTACTCATCATCGAGATAGCACCCAAATCGTGCAAGATGTCTTCAGCCGCGATGGTTTCTTGACGAATACGGCTTTCGGCAAAGGCCACATCTTCTGCGATAGCAGGGCTTAAATGATGACAAACCATGAGCATATCGAGATGCTCGTCAATAGTATTGACGGTATAAGGCCTAGTAGGATTGGTTGAGGATGGCAGCACATGCGACTCGCCAATGGCCTTTAGAATATCAGGCGCATGGCCACCGCCTGCGCCTTCGGTATGAAAAGTATGAATACAGCGGTTTTTAAATGCGCCTAGTGTACTCTCAAGATAGCCACTTTCATTTAACGTGTCAGTATGAATCGCAACTTGCACATCATAATCGTCAGCAACGCTCAGACAATTATCGATGGCTTGCGGCGTCGTACCCCAATCTTCATGTAGCTTGAGTCCGACGGCACCCGCTTCGATTTGCTCAGCAATTGGGGTGGGCACACTCACATTGCCTTTACCCAATAGCCCAATATTCATAGGGATACTATCGGTAGATTGTAGCATTGAGGCAATATGATATGCCCCCGGCGTACAAGTAGTCGCGAGCGTACCTTGGGCAGGGCCTGTGCCACCGCCTAGCATCGTGGTCACCCCCGACATCAGCGCCGTCTCACACTGCTGAGGCGCGATAAAGTGAATATGACTATCGACGCCGCCTGCGGTGAGGATTTTGCCTTCACCAGCGATGATTTCGGTTGCGCCGCCAATCGGAATATCGATGGCAGGCTGGATATCAGGATTACCCGCTTTACCAATCGCGCTGATACGACCATTTTTGATACCGATATCGGCTTTATAGATACCTGTATAGTCTACGATCAAAGCATTAGTAATCACCGTATCCGCAACCTCAGCCCCCAGCAGTTGCCCTTGACCCATACCATCACGGATGACTTTGCCACCGCCAAATTTGACTTCTTCACCCTTGATCTCGGTGGTCTGGACAATGCTCTCATCACTGTATGAACCTTGCGCTTGATCCGTCACTGTGTGACTGGTTAAATCTGCCTCAACTTGTAGCCAAAGCTCAGTATCAGCAAGACGCACTTTATCGCCGGTAGTCGGACCAAAATGCTCTGCATAAATCTGCCGACTCACCCGCTTTTGCGAAGTAGCCAGTTGCTTTTCATCGGTCTTATCTGGTTGAACCGCGCCCATGACACGACCTGCAAAGCCATATACTTCCTGCTTACCCGCATAAGCCACCAGCTCCACTTCTCGCGACTGCCCCGGCTCAAAACGGACTGCCGTTCCAGAGATGATATTTAGGCGATACCCACGGGTCTGCTCTCTATCAAAGCTCAGCGCATCATTGACTTCATAAAAGTGATAATGCGAGCCGATTTGGATCGGTCTATCGCCAGTATTACTCACACTGATGGTCTGTACTTGTCGCCCTTGGTTTAGGATAATGTCACCATCTTGGATGTTATATTCGCCTGGTTGCATGGGAGCCGCCTTATTTTGGAATGATCATTTAGTGATAGACAGAACTATACGATGGGATTGTGTACCGTGACCAATTTGGTACCATCAGGGAAGGTCGCCTCGATTTGCACTTCATCAACCATCTCTGCCACTCCTTCCATGACATCATCGGCAGACAGGTAAGTAGCCCCTTCACTCATTAATTCAGCCACTCTTTTGCCATCTCTAGCCCCTTCCATCAGCAGCATACTGATATAAGCGATGGCTTCGGGGTAATTGAGCTTAACGCCACGGTTTTTGCGGCGCTCAGCCACCATGCCAGCGGTAAATAGCATGAGCTTGTCTTTTTCTGTTGGCGTCAGATGCATGGCAAATCCTTATTTTATTTATTATAAAAGTTATAGCAGATTATCAGGTCGTGTGGCTTAGCTATGAAAAACCGTAGACTTAGGTGTCCCAAATACGCGGACGGCAAGGCTCAAGCTGCCACCAATGATGTCGCAAGACTTCTCTGATTTGATAAAAAGCTTCAAAACAGCCGCGCACATCTGAACCGATATACCGAATATTAATGGCTTGACCGTTATGAGTACAATAAACCGGTAATCTAGCCTCAGCAATCATATGGCGTAATGCAACGATGGTATTGTCTAAATAGCGAGCTAGGGCCTGCTTCATCGTTGCTAAGGCTGTCTCGTCTGATTGTGCGGGAGAGGCAGGCAGTGCAGCGTTGTCATGTACATCGCTCAAACTTGGCACTGCCCAAAACGACCCATAAATATGCCGATCTGCCAGTCCTAGACTCGATGTAAACCAGCGACTTTGGGCAGCCTGTTTGACCCGATCAGTAACGATAATTTTGCCGTCTCGATAGATATTCAATCCAGTATGGTAGCGCCCTTGCAAGAACTGTTCATCATATGCTTGCCGCCCAAATACGCTAATCTCCCAAGTCAGCAAGCTAGATGAGTCAGCTAAATCAAAACGGCTCACTGCATGCATATTGGCTTCGTTATAAATAATACTCTCTTGTGGTAGCCATTCTAAGCGAACATGTGCGGCGAGTTTGGCTTGCAGATGTTGGCTTGCATTGGCTTGCAGATGTTGGCTTGCATAGGCAGCTATCTTGTCTTGGCTCATACTTTGGTGCGTGTCGTTATCGTCCGACCGAGCTTTATGTTTTTGGCTGATACTGTCATTACCATACCACTTGCCCGCCCCTGGTGTGGTGATAACAGCATGGCTGCCATTGTCTAAATGCAACTCTATCGTCAGCGTATCACCGCCTGCGATACCTGCTGGCGGATATAACATCAATATATGGCAAATGCCTTGCTGCACACGTGGCTCAGGATATAGGGCACGCTGTACCATAAGCGCGCCCGTGTGCTTACGATGAGATAGCCGCGTCTTAGCGGTAGCAGCCGCAATTTTGGCAGTATCTGTGCGCTTAACAATGTCAAAACTCAATGTTAAAGAAGAAGCCCAACTCATTTTATATACTCATTTGCTCATTTTACTCATTAAATACAATCTAGTAATCTGGCTCCTGACCAAAAAGTCAGTTAATTTCACTGTCTATACAAGCATTATGCCAACTCATATGCAAACACTCTTACATACACTCCACCCCCAGACCCAACATAATGATTTTACTTTGGTTTTGACTGTATATTTTTTCTTACTAACATGACAAAGCTGGTTTAGTTATTTTTTAATCAGCCTTTTACCGCTGACAACCATTAGATAAATAACGGTTTGCACCAAATTGTGGCGTTTTTCGTTAATATGCACCATTTTTTAGCATTCAAACTTGGACTATTAACACACTATGTCAGGCCGCCCTTTCTACTTATAAGAATAACTATGAGTAAATGCGCTTAAGGATTCTTTTGACAACCCACATTTGCACAATTGAGTCGCAAGATAGGTAGATTGCAAGGCGGTTAATCAGGTATTCTATGTTAAAAACTAAGGTAGAACACGATTTGCGATCTCTGTGTTTTATGATATCTGTGTGAGACAACGCCTTTATGGTATTCATCTGATCGGACTGTACTTGAGCAGACACTTGCTTTTTTCACTGTCGGCTTTTTAATATCGTCTAAATTCATGCAAAAAATACAAAAACAGAGTAAGCACACTTTTTCACCTATTTTATGCACAAACGGGTTTTATAGGCTTGAATAGTGGACGTAGTCCCCCTATAAACTACCCATTAGCACAAAACATACCAGACAATAAAACCATTTTAACTGTTTTTTATTTTATCCCTTTATCGATAGGACTTTTCTATGACAGATTATGAACGCATCACTGCTAACCCACATTTTGATATGCTGATGAGTGCGCACAAAGAAGTACAAACCACCCAAGCGGCGCTAGTACCAATGGTGGTTGAGCAGTCTTCACGCGGTGAACGCTCGTTTGATATTTTTTCACGCCTATTGCGTGAGCGTGTGATCTTTTTGACAGGCCAAGTCGAAGACCATATGGCCAATCTAATCGTCGCACAGCTGCTATTTCTAGAAGCTGAAAACCCTGACAAAGACATTCATTTGTATATCAATTCACCAGGCGGTTCAGTAAGTGCAGGCTTGGCGATCTTTGATACCATGAATTTCATCAAGCCAGAAGTATCCACCATCTGTATGGGCGGTGCTTATAGCATGGGCTCATTCTTGTTGGCCGCGGGTCAAAAAGGCAAACGCTACTCACTCGCCAATGCTCGCGTGATGATTCACCAGCCATCAGGCGGCGCGCAAGGTCAAGCGACTGATATCGAGATTAATGCTCGTGAAATCCTTAAAACTCGTGCACGCTTGAACCAGATCCTATCTGAGCGTACTGGTCAGCCACTCGAAAAAATCGAAAAAGACGTCGAGCGCGATTTTTGGTTAGATGCTGAGGAAGCCAAAGAATACGGTTTGGTTGACGAAGTATTAGAGCGCCGCCCTGATTCTTTATAATCAAAGCATAAGCGCTATGCCTCTCAATTGAGAGTGCGCCATCATAAGAATAGTTATAGTCTGTTTGTATGGTAAATCAATATGCCGCTCATACCTGATAGATCGTAAGCAGGTATGAGCGTTCAACCAATACAACCATCGATATGTCGCAAATAGACTAACCAGTTTTAAACTTTAGGAGCGCCTTTTATGGCAGAAGATAACACCCCGCATTGTTCGTTTTGTGGTAAAGCCAAAAGCGATGTCCAGCAGCTGATTGCCGCTGACGATGCCAATATCTGTAATGAATGTATCGAGTTATGTACTGATCTAATCGCAGATAGCGCGGAATACAGCGATGACGACAGCGACGTAGATACCTCTTGGGTCAATAAAAAACTCCCTACCCCAAAAGAACTACGTGCCAAGCTTGACGAATATGTCATCGGTCAGGATGCTGCCAAAAAAGCACTGTCTGTCGCTGTCTACAATCATTACAAACGTCTAAAAGTTAGCCAAACACTCGCCAATGACAGCAAAAAAGCCAAAATCGGCGCTGATGATGCGATGGTAGAATTGGCAAAAAGTAACATTTTGCTGATTGGCCCAACGGGTTCTGGTAAGACCTTGCTAGCACAAACCTTGGCTCGTCTGCTTGATGTGCCGTTTGCAATGGCCGATGCCACCACCTTGACCGAAGCAGGGTATGTCGGTGAAGACGTTGAGAACATCGTGCAAAAGCTACTACAAGCGTCTGATTATGATGTGGCCAAAGCTGAGCAAGGGATCATCTATATTGATGAAATCGACAAAATTAGCAAAAAAGGTGATAACCCATCGATTACCCGTGATGTATCGGGCGAAGGCGTACAGCAAGCGCTGCTAAAGCTTATCGAAGGCACCGTTGCTGCGATTCCGCCGCACGGTGGTCGTAAGCATCCACAGCAAGAGCTGATCCAAGTCGATACCAGTAACATCCTAATCATCGTCGGCGGCGCGTTTGCTGGACTGGATAAAGTCATTCAGCAACGTACCGAAAAAGGCGGTATCGGCTTTAACGCGGATGTTAGCTCAAAAGACGACAGCCGTCGTAGCTCAGACTTGCTACAAGAAGTTGAGCCAGAAGATTTGATCAAGTTTGGTTTGATTCCTGAGCTCATCGGTCGTCTGCCTGTGCTTGCAGCGCTAAAAGAGCTTGATGAAGAAGCCTTAGTCCAAATCCTCACCGAACCGAAGAACGCACTGGTCAAACAGTACAAGTACTTGTTCGATATGGAAGGTGCTGAGATTAGCTTTACGCAAGAAGCACTTGATGCCATCGCCAAAAAAGCTATGGAGCGTAAAACTGGCGCGCGCGGTCTACGTTCTATCGTAGAAAACGCCCTGCTTGAGACCATGTATGAGCTACCTTCTATGGAAAATGCCAAGACCGTGATGGTTGATGCAGAAGTCATCAATGAAGGTAAAATACCTAAAATTGCTTAATGCATAATGAGACTTAGATGGCTCATTATTAGTAATGAGGTATTCAAAAAAGCGTCTGGCTCTATGAGTCAGACGCTTTTTTTGTGGCTACTCATCCCCTAAACCTCTTCTCAATGATGCAACTAACCTTGATACCGTCAGATTCTTAGCGCCTTAGCACTCTAGAAGTAACCGCATAATGAAATGACAGCAGCGTTTATCAATCGCATGTAAGCCTATGACAAATCATGCTAATGTAAATAGCAACGATGTATACCCATCATGAATAATACAAAGGACTGTTTATTATGCTTAACAATATAACCACGATGGCGTCCTCATTACGCCAGCACCTGCCCTTTTATACACCCAGCGAACAAGATAATGATATTGCACCTTATTACCAAAACCATGTCGCCGCTATCACTGGCGCAGGATCTGGTATGGGACGCGAGCTTGCGCTTCATTTAGCAAAAATGGGCTGTCATGTGGCGCTATCAGACATCAATGCAGAACAACTGGCACGAACCAAAGAGATGCTGGTTGGTTATGATGTTAAGGTCACCTTGACTGTACTTGATGTCTCAGACAATGACGCTATGCAAGCATGGGCGGATAGCGTGATGAGCGATCATGGTAAAGTCAATTTCATCTTTAACAATGCAGGCGTGGCATTCTCTTCGACGATAGAGGGCGCTAGTATTGAAGAGCTTGAATGGGTAATGGATATCAATTTTTGGGGCGTGGTTTATGGCACCAAAGCGTTTTTGCCATTGATCAAAAATAGCGTTAAACAAAGCGAAGTGGCGAGTGATAATCAGGACGATCAACTCCGCCAGTTTAAAGAACATGGTCATGTTATTAATATATCCAGCCTATTTGGTTTGACCGCTCAGCCCTCATATTCAGCTTATAATGCCAGTAAGTTTGCGGTGCGCGGCTTCACAGAGAGCTTGCGTCAAGAGCTTAACATTCAGAAATGCGGTGTATCAGCGACCTGTATCCATCCAGGCGGCATCAAAACCAATATTGCCAATAGCGCACGTGGCAATGATAGTACCAGTACAGTCGGTATGCCTACTGGTGATAAAGCCATTAGAAGCTTCAATAAACTGTTGAAATTTGATGCCAGCGAAGCAGCTTGGATTATTTTATATGCCGCTGCAACCAATCAGCAGCGCTGCTTAATTGGGAATGATGCCAAAATGGTTGATGCCATTCAGCGGGTATTCCCATCACATTATAGTGAAGTTATAAACGACATCACTCAGTTATCGCGTAAACTAAAACCAAGACGCAATAACAAGCGTAGTGATAAAACAAGTACCGCACCATAACTAACTGACGCTCCTTAAATAAAAAAGCCCTACTGTTTTTGAACAGCAGGGCTTTTTTGTTGTATGGTCACGAATACAAATTTTTATCCGTTTTTAGGGCAGCTTCATATCACCGGCGACTAGCCAGCCCATACGGCGCATGATGTAAGCGACCAAACCTGCAATCACTGCAGGCAATACAAACATCAGAAGGACAATCGCTGTCCATAATTGGGTCGTACTCATGATTTCTTGTGATGCTTCAATAACGCCGAACACACCAACCAGACCAGCGGTTCCCATGCCCGCCCCTGTCGCTGTACAAGCCAAACCAAATCCGACAGTCGCGATAGGGCCAACGATCGCGCTCGCAATAACGGCAGGCAGCAAAACGATAGGTTTTTTTAGCACATTAGGGATTTGCAGCATGCTGGTTCCCAATCCTTGAGATATCACGCCACTGAATCCATTATCCTTAAAACTGGCCACGGCAAAACCAATCATATGCGCGGCACAGCCAACAACTGCGGCACCGCCCGCCAAACCACCAAGGCCAATCGCAATACAAATGGCAGCGCTCGACGTTGGTAGCGTCAATAAGATACCAACGACGACTGCAATCACGATACCCATCAGCAATGGCTGTAGCTCAGTTGCCGCGTGAATCCCTTGCCCAATCGCATTAACTGCCGCAACAACAGGCGGATTGAGCAGCGCACAGACCAATAGCGCGATACCACACACTACTAAGGGCACTAATAAAATATCGAGCTTGGTCTTGCCTGCGATCCACGTACCAGCGCGATAAGCGAATACAGACGTCAGATAAGCGCCGATTGGGTTGCCTGGCAGTGCTACAAAGGTCGCAGGGCCACCCTCTTGCGGTATGAATAGCGTTCCTGCCATTAGTGCTTCAGAATGCGCACCCAACATACCTGCTACAAGGCAGCTAAGCATCACGAGTGTTGGCGCTTTGAGATAATAAGCGATACCTACCCCAATGCCCGCCCCCATCAATATTGACGCAAGCTTACCCACGGCGATTAATGCGGGCAAATTCAACCAACCACCGATTTGCGAGATAATCAGACCTGCAATCAAGGTGACAAAAAGCCCTAACGCCATGCCCGTGAAGGCATCGATAAAATACTTTTGAAAGAACGCTTTGATAGTACCTGCTTGCGGTACTGCTGAGGGAGATGCTGTCATAACCATACTCTTTATGAATATTTTGATTAAGGAGAAAAGATAATAGAGTGCTTAATAAATTAAAGAGATAAAAAAAGCGTCATGACGACGCTTTTTTATGATCACAAATACTTCTTATATATACCGATTATTATATATAGCGCTTGGACTAACGACGCTGTTCAACGATAATAGAGTCAATACCGTTATTTTGTAGGCGCTGCTGTGCTGTTGTCACTGCCTGACGGTTACTTAACGGACGCGAGATTACCTGATAGATAGGTAAGCCATTGCCTGTCGTATTTTTGACTACTCTGGCATCCACGCCTGCCATCAATACTTGGGCGCGGCGACGATCTGCTTCATCTGCATCACTAAAGCTATTGATCTGCAAAATATAGGTCGCAGCAGGTTTAGCCGCTTGAATACTTGCCGTACCTGCTCCTGCATTGTTGCTACGGGTCGCAGAGTTACTGGTGTTAGCAGGTGGCGTGCCATCATAAGTTGCGTCCTCTTCAACAACAACAATATCGTCGCCCGCAGCAGTATTACTACCGCCACTGGTCTCGCCTGTAGGACTTTCCGCATTACCAAAGCTACCAGCATTATCTATACCATTAGCTGCCGTACTATCCGGCTGGGTCACGACGACATCCGGCTCAAACGCGCCAATATCTCCTATCTGATCGTTATCAATCTCAGCGATATCTTCATCAGGAATGGTTGCCATCTCTTGATTGGGCAAAATATCGTAGAATTCATAATCGCCATTATCGGTATCAGTATCTACGCGCGGCTGCACCTGCCTGTCAGGATCGTTCTCGGCGCTACCATCAGCGGGACTAAAGTTGAATAATGGTGAAAGGTAGATAAATACCCCGATCATAAGGGTCAATACTGCCCCAACAAACATCCACAATAAGCCCGATACGCTACTTGATTTGCGCTTTTCTGTTGCGCCTTTCGGTTTTTTGGCTAGCATGGATCTCGTTCTCCCTACTGAATTTAACGGTCATCATCGAATTAATGCTATTGGCTGTCTATACTCATGTCACATGTTAGAAAATGACTACATAGCAGAAGGTGCTGACAAGCCAAGCAGACCAAGGCCGTTCGCCAAGACCTGCCGTACTGCTTTGGACAAACGCAAACGTGCTTGCATCAATGCCATCTCATCTGAGCTTGGTGTTTCACCTGACGTGAGACTCACAGGCAAAATGCGATTGGTGTCATACCAACCGTGGAACAACGCAGCAAGCTCTTTTAAATAGTTGGTCAAGACATGCGGTTCGTAGCCAGTCGCTGCACGTAATAGTGTCGCTGGATAACCAGCTAACAGTTTAATCAACTCGTCTTCATTGGGCGCATTAAGCAAATCTTGATGTGCCAAACCAATAGCATCATCTACTGCCAAATCGTAGGTTGCCAGTTTTTCTAATACACGGCAAACACGCGCATGCGCATACTGAATATAATACACTTGATTGTCTTTGCTTTGTGATTTGGCAAGCTCTAAATCAAAGTCAATATGCACTTCAGGCTTACGCGCGACATAGTAAAAACGCGCCGCATCATTGCCGACTTCTGCACGTAAATCACGCAAAGTAACGAACTGACCTGAGCGTGAAGACATTTGTACTTTTTCACTGCCGCGCCACAACGCCACAAACTGTACGAGCACGACATCAAGACGTTCAGCATCAATCCCCAACGCGAGCAGCGCCGCTTTTACGCGTGGGACATAACCGTGGTGATCTGCGCCCCAAACGTTAATCACTTTGTCAAAACCGCGATCAAACTTGTTTTTATGATAAGCAATATCCGAGGCAAAATACGTCGACTGACCATTAGCACGGCGAACCACGCGGTCTTTTTCATCACCAAAATCGGTCGATTTGAACCAGATGTTGCCGTCTTTTTCGTACAAGTAGCCTTTGTCATCGAGTATTTGCAGTACAGGCTCAATCTCGCTATCAATCGATCTTTCACTGAACCAGCACTCGTAGCTCACACCAAAGTCGTTTAAATCGTCTTTGATATCGGCCAAAATACTGCTCAAGGCGGCATTTAAAAACAGCGCATAGCTGTTACCAAGCAAGGCTTTGCTACCCGCAATCAAACCATCAATATGCGCTTCTTTATCACCAGACACTAAGGTTTTCTCACCGTCAGCATTGATCTCAAACTTTGCGTCTTCTGGCGCATCCTTGGCAACTTGTGCAAACTCGTGTACGTAGCTATCGCCATGTTGCGTTTTTAATGTCTGTGCGATATCGCGAACGTAGTCGCCTTGATAGGCATTGACTGGGAAAGTGACCGTTTCGCCATTCAATTCTAAATAACGCAAATAGGTACTGGTTGCTAAGATGTCCATTTGGCGACCCGCATCATTGACATAATACTCGCGAGTGACGTCGTAACCGATGGCTTCTAGCAAGTTTGACACGCTCATACCAAACGCTGCACCGCGTCCGTGACCGACATGCAGACTTGAGGTCGGATTGGCAGAGACAAACTCGACTTGTACTTTTTGCCCATCAAACTGATTACTCAGACCAAAACGATCTTGTAAGGTAAAGATATCGTCTAATACCGAAAACTTAGCCTCTGAGTTTAAAAATACGTTAATAAACCCAGGACCGGCGATTTCTACTTGGCGAATGTCTTGATTCTCAGGCAGCGCGCTGACGATTTTTTCAGCGAGTTGACGCGGATTGGCCTTGGCCGCTTTGGCCGCCGTCAGTGCGATATTGCTGGCAAAATCACCGTGGCTTAAATCTTTCGTACGCGTGATTTGACTGTTATTCTGCCAGTCGCTTGGTAGCGTACCATCTGCTTGTAGGGTTTGAATGGCATCATTGAATAGGGATGCAAGCGTATCAATTTGGGCTTGTGACATAGGGATTTGAACTCAATTAAATAAACAACAAAAACGGTGCGAATGCGAGCAGTCGATAACTGCTTATTATAGTGCCGACCGACATTGCAAAGATAAAATAATGCAAAAAGATAAGTAATCTGTAAATATAACAATCTTTGCGCTTTATTGCACCATTTGCGCCAAAATTAGCCCTAAAATCTTACCGTTATGACAACTAATATTGATAATTGGCATTAATATAAATTTTGTTCGCTCGTTTGCTGATGCTTAGTAAAATAAATCTGGTATAAATAATATAAAATCAATGAGCGAATGACTTTGTCAATTGTAGCGTTCCTGTTGCCCGATACTGAGCAGTCGTTTATACGCAACCGCTTACACGTTATAATGATGGTTTATATTGCGCTTCTATGACGCTTTTACGCCATAGAAGACGCGTTATTACCCTATAGGATTATGCTATGTTTGCTATTGCTGCCAGTACGGTCACCAGTTGGGGCTTGTACGTCTTACTGCCGATATTCATCGCTTTCTTATTCTTTATCATGTGGGATATCTCTAAAACCTCTGATGCTGGGCGCGCAGGTACCTTTTGGATCTTTTTGGCTCTTGGCGCAGGCTCTGTTGGTTTCATCCTTAAAATAGTCATGGAAGTCGCTTTCAAAAAATGGCTGATATAATCAGTCATTTTTCGTCATTAAATCCCAAATATTTCTTATCGAGCCTTATCGATAATTGCTTGTGTTTGCTTAGCAGATAGATCATATAATGCAGCGTCACTTCCAGCGGGCTGCAATGTCCCATAGTTTTTATTATTTAACCACAGCTCAGCCTTATCTTTGGATACTTTTGATGCCAACTGAATTTGTGCCTTTGGCAGCGCTACTTTTGGCGATACGGTGAATAGCACTGAAGCAGGCTTATCTATTGAGGCGTCACTTGAGTAGCCTGCTACTCGGCAAGTACGCGTATTATCACAAACCACTTGCCAGTCGTCTTGTACAAAGCCCCAGCCTTCAGACGGTGTGCCGTATCCTGCCATAGCAGGTAGCGATAGCGAACCGATCGTAGCCATCATTAAAGCAGCTGACATTTTCATTATTACTTCCTTGTATTGTTATTCTACTCAACGCTATTTTTTTGCAATCAAAGTCGCACGCATGGGAGCAGGATATCCTTCGATGGTCTTAGTTGAGTCATTAGGATCTAAGAAGTCTGCTAACGAGTGGTAGGTCATCCATTCGGTTTTTCGTTGTTCCTCTGTTGAGGTGACGGCGACATCGACACAACGCACGTCTGAGAAACCTGCTTTTTCTAGCCAGCCAATTAATGCCGCCACCGATGGTAAAAAATGCACATTATTCATCTGCGCGTAGCGGTCGTGCGGTACTAGGACTGTATTGGCATCGCCTTCAATAACTAACGTCTCAAGCACTAGCTCACCACCTTTAACCAACTGCCCTTTCAACTGTTGTAAATGCTCGAACGGTGACTGGCGATGATAGAGCACACCCATGCTAAATATGGTGTCAAACAACTGGCTATGCTCGGGCAATGCCTCAAGTGGGACAGGGATATAATGCGTGCGATAGCGGCCTGTCTCATGAGCATCCGCGCTACCGACAAAATGACGAATCGCCATAAACTGATGGTAAAACAAGCACGATGGATCAATGATAATGACGGTATCTGCTCCCGCGCCAGCCATACGCCAACCGTGATAGCCAGAGCCGCCGCCGACATCTAATACGCGGCGACCATCTAGCCTACTCAAATGCGGCGCAACACGTTGCCATTTCCAATCACTATGCCACTCGGTATCAATCTTAATACCTGATTCATCATCGCCAATCTGAAATGGGCCTTTACGCCACGGCATCAGCTGCCTTAATAGCGCTGTCGTTTGTTTATGCTGAGACTCATTTAGACTTGCCTCAATCGTCAATGTATCGCTGTTTAGATCGACGTGATTGACCGTCAAATTTGGCAAACGAGCGACTGACGCTTGATAAGCAGGCGCATGTGCGTAGTTAGCTTTGTCCTTGATGTCATTTAACCATGTTGGCAGTCGCGTCAGCCATTCATAAGCGCTCGGCTGCTGCTGAGCCAGCTCTAATAGGGTTAAATATAGTTCGCGTTCGGCGTGCGTGATGGTGTCGTTTAGCATAGAAGCAGATTACCGTATTGATTAAGAAATAACTGTGTTAAAAGTAAGGATTATCTAAACGCCACAATAGAAACAAAATTTAAAAACTGAAACCACGTCAAGTGACGCTTAAAGCCAACCTGATCTAACCGTGCATGATGCTCATCTAACGTATCCGTAATCAGCACGTTTTCTAATGCATTACGTTTGCCACTGATTTCCATTTCGGTATAGCCATTGGCACGTTTAAAATCATAATAACGCTCAACCAACCACGCATCATACTGCTCATCAAAGGCATGGGTTTTTTCGGTTAATACCAGTATGCCGCCTTCGCTCAAGGCCGCATAAATTTTTTCTAATACTGCGACTCTATCGGCTGCTGGTAAAAACTGTAGCGTTAGGTTTAAAATCACCATGTCGCATGGCTCAAGCTCAACGTCGCGAATGTCTGCAGTAATGACTTCGATATCGTGCTCAGGATAATTGTCACTCAATAACGTCGTGGCTTCGGACGTCATCGCGGGGGAGATATCAATCGCCTTAATCTGCAAATCTTGCCGATCAAACTCACCAGCCAGCGTCATACTGGCGGCACCAAGCGAGCAGCCCAAGTCATAAACACGGCTAACGCGCTGACCACTATCGCTCTGCTGACGATACTTGCAATGACGACGGGCAAATATGGGCAGCATGGCCAATACCTGACCATAACCGGGTACGCTACGGCGAATCATATCGGGGAAACACGCCACCACTTGCTCATCAAAAGAAAAACGCGCCGCTTTGTCCAGCGGTGTGGTAAATAGCGTATCATGCTGGATGGCTGGGGCAGTATCGGGCGTTGGCTGGCTCATGGTCACACTCATTATTCAAATAAAATGATTGGCAAACCGCACCGTTTTTATTAGCGCTGCGGTCATACCACACGTAGCAAAAGCCCATTATAACATTACTATTTGTTACTTATCGCCACCAGATGCCCTGCTAAGCTAAACGACATTGTTTGATAGATAACACCTAGGCAAACAACGATGATTTTATATTTATAAAAATAGGAAAAAATTATGCAAACAATCGTATTAGGCGGTGGCTGCTTTTGGTGCACCGAGTCTGTCTTTTTATCCGTAAAAGGCGTACAGTCTGTCGTTTCAGGCTATATGGGCGGCGATGCAGTATCAGCCAATTATGAAGCCGTATGCGGTGGTGACACTGGACACGTCGAAGTCATCAAAGTCGAATTTGATGAGACGACCGTCCCGTTGGAAGTCATCCTCGACGTATTTTTTGCCACGCATGATCCCACAACGATGGATCGTCAAGGCAATGACGTTGGCAGTCAGTATCGCAGCGTGGTCTTTTATACCGAGGAAGATCAGAAACCAACGGTTGATCGCACCATTAATAAGCTGCGTGACATGGGCGTCAATGTCGTCACAGAAGTACATCCTGCCGTTGAGTTTTACCGCGCAGAAGAGGCGCATCAAGACTTCTTTAACAGAAACCCAGGACAGGCTTATTGCAACTTTGCCATACCACCAAAGCTTGCTAAATTGCGTAAAGAATTTAGTCAATATATGACGAGCTAAACGATTGATTAACAAATCCTGCTTGCTAACAGCCAAATGCTTATAAAATAGGTGTTTGGCTTTTTATTGTGTTCAGCATTTTCAAATAAGACGTTATTATAAAGATATCAACAAATACCTATAGATAGGCGTAAATTATGAATCCCGAATTTTGGCACAAACGCTGGCAAGAAAAGCGTATCGGATTTAATCAGTCAGCTGTTAATCCATTATTAACTGAGTATATTGATCACTTAGATTTAGCAGTCGGCAGCCGTATCTTTGTGCCTCTTTGCGGCAAATCTATCGATATGGTTTGGCTCGCGGCACAAGGGTATGATGTGGTGGGCGTTGAGTTGGTTGAGACGGCCGTACAAGCATTCTTTGCTGAACAAAATATCCAACCTATTGTCTCTCAGCATGTAGAAAATCCAGATATTAAATGCTACCAAGGTCAGCTGGTAGATGGTGATGAGCAGCGAACTATTACACTCTGGGCCGCTGATATCTTTGCCTTGACCTCTACAGATCTAGGTACTATCGATGCGATATATGATAAAGCAGCTTTGATTGCTCTGCCAGCTGATATGCGTCCCGACTATAGCGAACAGATACGTAAAGTTAGCGACAATGCGCCACAATTGCTAATAACGCTTAATTACGATCAAAGTAAAAAAGATGGGCCGCCGTTCTCTATCAATCATGAGCAAGTGCAGCAGTATTATGGCAGTCACTATCAGATCTGTAAGCTAGCAAGCGAGCCTAGCTCTATTGGCTCCATGCCTAATCTAAAAGTCACAGAGCATATTTGGCTATTGAAATAAGCAACAAAGAATTGGTTTGCGCAGCAATGAGTTAGTACTCAATCACAAGGAAGAAGCGCAATGAAAATATTCGTTGGTCTGATAAGTTTGATTGCTGTCTTACTGGTCGCGCTTGCAGGGCCACTTTATCAATTTGGCATGATCGGTTTAGCGAATGCGTTTACAGGGTTTAAATTTGAGGTATTTTATTTGCTGGTATTGCGGCATCAATACTATTAGCCATACAGCTATTGTTTAAACGAAACACGGCGAGTATTGGTAGCGCGTTAATCTCAGCAGTGCTTGCTATCACTGCCATTGCTATCCCTTTAAGCATGATGAATACCGCCAAAAACGTACCGCCCATCCATGATATTTCGACCGACTTGATGAACCCACCTGCATTTGTCGCCATTGCCCCACTACGCGCTGATGCACCCAATCCAGTCGCTTACGATGGTATCGAGACCGCAGAGCAACAGCGTATCGGTTATCCTGAATTACAGATATTACGTTATGACCAAACGCAACCTGAATTGATTGCGGCAAGCACACAAGCCATTGAAAGCTTGGGCTGGGAGCTGGTCAATATTGATGCAGATAAAGGCATTATAGAAGCGACGGACACCACTGCTTGTTTCGGTTTTAAAGACGATATCGTCGTACTTGTCACGGATAGCGAGAATGAACGTTTAGTCGATATACGTAGTAAGTCGCGGATTGGTGGTAGCGATTTGGGTAAAAATGCGGCGCGGATTCATGGCTTTATTAAAGAGTTGGATAATTTGCTAGCTAAGTAGATAGGTTCTATTTGCTAAAAAATCTCTGAAATTTAAATGCTGTCTGACACTTTGAACTTTTAGCTCAACAAAATACTCTCCCAACCTCACGCCATCGTCAATTTATCGTAACCATTCATAATCTTAGTACTTCGACAGCTTTTCTTTACTGTTTAGATTGGTTACTCTACGTTAATATCGTTTTTTACCTTTTGCTTTTTTCTCTCAATAATCACTTTGATGTTTATAGGATATTTTCATGCGTTTGACTCCTTTTTCTACCTTGTCATTGCTTAGTGTTGCAGTTGGCATTAGCCTTGCGAGCACTGCCCAAGCAGCTCAGCCGCCCGCTCCAAATCTGTCCAATAGTGAATTTCAGCAATGCTTGGATGGGCTAAAAAATTCGAGCAAGTTTCGCGGTGTCAATAGCTATACCTTTAACAACTATCGTCCAAGCCAGCCTGATCCTAGTGTCATTCAGTCACTCAACTATCAGCCAGAGTTTCAAAAAGACGTTTGGGATTATCTATCCGCGCTAGTAGACAAAGAGCGTGTCGAAGATGGTATCCGTGCCAAGCGCCAGTGGCGTGACACGCTGCGCCAAATCGAATCGCGCTATGGCGTAAAAGCAGAGCATGTGCTTGGCGTATGGGGCGTAGAATCTAACTTTGGTCAAACCTTAGGTAAAAAACCCTTGTTTGAATCTTTGGCGACGTTGTCTTGTTTTGATCGTCGTCAAAGCTATTTCCAAGGTGAGTATGCCAATGCGCTAAAAATTGTGCAAAATGGCGATATCGCACCCAATGACATGACGGGATCGTGGGCAGGTGCGTTTGGGCAAACGCAGTTTATGCCTAGTACCTTCTTAGAGCTAGCCGTAGACGGTGACGGCGATGGTCGTCGTGACCTTGTTAATAGTGTGCCTGATGCACTTGCCTCTACTGCAAACTTCTTGGACAAACGTGGTTATCGCACGGGTGAGCCTTGGGGTTATGAAGTCAAACTACCTGATGGATTTTGGGCGGCTTCTAGCCGTAAAGACAAAAAATCTATCAGCCATTGGCGCAATCAAGGTCTAACGCTGGCTAACGGTAGTCCGCTGCCTTATGACTTGAGTAGTGCGGGTTTATTGCTACCAGCTGGTGTCGATGGTCCTGCGTTTTTGGTTGGTAAAAACTTTGATACGTTCTACTCGTATAATGCTTCAGAAAACTATGCCTTGGCTATCGCCCATTTATCAGATTTGATTACTCGCGAAGACAGTAGCAAAACAGACTTTATCACTGCTTGGCCAACAGATGATCCTGGTATCAGTCGTCAACAAGCAAAAGATATTCAGCAAGCCTTGTTAAATGCAGGCTATGATATTGGTAGTGTTGATGGCATCATTGGGGACAACACGCGCACGGCTATCCAGCAATATCAGACCAGTCGTGGCATTTTCCCAGCAGATGGACGCGCAGGCCAAAAGTTCTATCGTGCTATCGTTGGTAATGCAGCACCAAGTCCAGGGCAGTACGTTCAGCCAGCAAATAGCCGACCTTTGAACCCTGCGCCTGCCGATCGTATGGGGCAGCTAATTGAGCAGCAGACCACTACGCCTAATAGCTATTCTTCTCAACCATCGATAAGTCCTTCAACTTCTACTAATACGCGCTATCGCCGTGTTGCTAGTGCCGATGGGACGATCAAGCTAGTTCGCATTGACGAAGAGTCATAATAATGTAACGAATAGTCCTACCGTAAATCATTAAAAAAGCCACGCTATAATTAGCGTGGCTTTTTTAGGTTTGATGCCTAGTGAAGACCTTCACCTATCACATCGATATTTAAAGAAAGATTTAGACAATGGGTGGCGGGTTTGGCTTACCGTTGTCACCGTCCCAGTTTTCACGAGCGTTATCATCTAGATCAGCAGCCGTTTTTGGCTCCCACTTGCCATTTTCTTTCCAAGTCGCATCACCCCAGTCTTCGTCTTCTGCTTTTCTATCCAAATCTTTGTAGGCTTGGCTTGGATCGATGCCGCGACGTTTCATATCTGCCACTTGTTCTTCTAGTGTATGAAATTGATCAGCGTCATGCATGTTTTTCTCTAGACCATCAAGCTCTCTTAATAACTCGTCATTTTTAGCGTTGCTCATTATGCACTCTCCTTAATCGATCAATAGTATAGTGTAGTACGTCTTATGTATTTTTAATTCTGACACAAATTCTTGTATCTGATGGCTATTATTATCACGAGTCTTGAGTCAATTCACAACCATTGCCGCGTATGCTTTGTATTACAGAACGTAGTCAGGAGCATAAGATGTATTTTTGCCCATATTTTATGAAAAGCTAAAAGGTGAACGTATGCCAAAACCTAATGTCACTCATCTGTTTGAGCGTTTTCAGCTTCTAGTAGGCTTCTGGCATGAAAAGTAAGCTTCCAAAGCTCTTGTGACAAACGTGTACCGTAGGTCGTCAATTGTATCCAGTTGGCGCTTACTAGCTGACGTTGTAGGTTATTGAGATCATCTTGAGAGATTTGGCAGCGTGAGACAGCGTGAACGTTTGGCATATCGTTTTTGATATCTATCTCAGCTTTTGGGGAGATCAGACGATTAATAGCATTTTGTAGCCCGTAGCTCGAAAATGTAGACGGTATTTTCATTAAGGTGATTAATACTTCTTGCCAAGATAATATTACTTCTCTGGTAACATCCTTCAAGTTACCACCTTCATAAGCTTGAGCACTATATTGCACATCAAACGTTTGTGACAATACAATTGGTTTGCTAACATTGTCAGCCGCAAAACCCTCATCAACAGAACGTTCTTTCTTGGTATTGGTATTGGTATTGGTATTGGTATTGGTATTAGTATTAGTATTCTTAGATAAGAGATCAGCAAGTCTTTCGGCGACCGTTTGTCGACTAAATTTAATCATCTCCTCAGTCGCTCTCACCCAGCCACCTCTCACTTTATGACTGGCTACTGCACTGTAGTAGGCTTGTACGAGTAACGCTTCGATATCGTCTTCTGTATCATAGTAATAAATCTGATTGTCTTGCCTAGAGACGAGTTTAATCAGTTCTTGTAATTGGCGACTGACACCCGTCTCTTGGTATTGATTTTTGATGAAAATCAGTAGGGGCTTGGCTTTAGCTTTGGCATTCAGGTAACTCAAATGCATTTGGCTCACGCCTGTCTTTTGTACGGCTCCGTAACTGTCTCCAATGATCATCAATGCATAATCACAAGAATCAATACATTGTCGACCATATAGCGAAGCTTTTGGCAACTTGCTAGACACGTCATAAGTCAAAAACGCCCGTACTTGAAAAAATATCGCTACGCTGTCCAAGACCAATAATTGATCATTATCAGCACATATAACATGAATGTGATAGCGGCGATGTGGCACGATTACCTCTGAGCTTAGATTGCGGCATAAAAGGGAATAAAACGAAATAGAGCAAAAATATCTTGTTTTGTATCAACTCGCACAGTCTTGAGAAAATACATTCGACGTATTTTAACCACATCCATGCTGCAATAAAGGTTTTTGCATAAATATCTTTGCTAACCATTACTCAGAATAGTATTGCAGTATAGTCTCTTGACCAAGTAAGCGTTCAATCAAAGCGCTTAGTCTATCACTATATTTAGTCGCATGGAAAGTTAATGGCTGTCTAATATCGACATTTGTCATATCGATTGTATTCAGATTATGAATACTTGTCTTGTCCAAAAAAGCCGTGGCGAGTTTACTTTCGCTCAAAAGTTGCTTGACTCGTTCAGCGATGGCTTGCCCAGAGTCAACCACCTGTATGGTCAACTGCTGCTGCGCAATTTCGTCTAATAAAAAAGATTTAAAAAATGGATAATGTGTACAGCCGAGCACGAGATGATCAATTCCTTCATTTGCAAATGCCCGTAGCTGTTGGCGTAGACGCTGAGCCGTCTCATCCTCAACTGGCATGCCAGCCTCTACCCAAGGCACCAGTTGTGGATCAAAATATTTTGTCACCACCGTACCATTTGGATTGGCAAAATTGGTAATAACGTCATTAAGCAGCCGGCCATTGAGCGTCGCCTTAGTGGCCAATACCGCGACATGACCGCTGTTGCTTGCCAATATCGCAGGCTTTAACGCTGGTACTAGACCTACAATAGGCATATTCGGATAAGAGCGTCTCGCTGTATCTAGAGCATAAGCTGATGCGCTATTACAAGCGATCACAATTAGCTTACAGCCTTGCTTATGCAGCCATTCAACGGCTTTTAGCGTGAGCGACTCGATATCATCGCTCTCGCGGTTGCCATAAGGGACATTTAAAGTGTCTGCATAATATATATAACGCTCTGCAGGTAACTGCTGAGCCAAATGCAAATAAACTGATAAGCCGCCAATCCCCGAATCGAATAGTCCTATCGGAGCACGTTGGGCATCATCAATGCTGATTGCATCGATAACCATTGCATTCATGCCAGCATTGTTAATAGAAGTCTTTGACAGCACATGACTATCCAAAATATTTGTTTGTTCTATATTTGCTTGACTTGTTGTCATCTGATTTGCAGCACTCGCCATCGTTACTTCACCGCCACTTTTAGATACATATCATCATCTCTATATTATCTCTGATTTCTACTCAATCAGAGATATCTGCGTTTCTTGTATTATGACATCTCCACTGATGAAATGGATTTTATTGTCATAATCTATAAATGCTGCTGTTGATGTATTAACGTTTAACGGTCTGGCATAGTCATAGAATAAGACTTCCCACCGCTTTGTAAGGTCAACATCGTCTTACCATCATGCTCTGTTAGTTCACCAATCTCCGTCAAATGATAAAAGCTATTTCGTCCAATCAGCGCGTTCAGACCATTTCTTACTGGCATATAAGGGCGTACTTGCGACTCATCTATACGGTCTGCGGCATTATCAGGCTGATATGCTTGTAAGCTAATGGGATGCTCATCGTCCAAGCGCACCACGTCACCGGTGGTGGTCACAAACTCCAACCAGCTCATATAATTTTCTTTTACGATACCGACATCATTGATCAGCAATGGCACATCTTCTACTTGAATACGAATTTTTTGCACAGGAGTTTTCAAAAAATATTCGGTTACACCGTCGTTCTCTTCTTTCCACAAGATGGTTGCAAAGAGATTGACGAGTGACTGTCTGGTCATTTTCCCACCCTCATGCCACCACTCGCCATTTGCTTTTATCACCAGATCCATATCGGCAATATTTTCTGGATGCCATTTATCAAGCGGCGGTATTTCTCGCCCTTCACGAGTGGCAGCGGTTGATTTGAGATATTGGCTGAGGGCATTCATATTATTTATACTAGAGGTCTTATTGACTGGGGCTTCCAAATTATTTCCGTTATTCCCATCAGTATAATTGTTATCATTATTCATCGCACAATCCTTTATATAGTATTCAAAGTTTGGCAAATCTATTATTACTATAAATTTTTGTTTCGGGTATGATGAAGCTTTATCATCTAAACACCCTTATTGTTTCAATATAACCTTAACACCGTTGCTCATAAATGCGTATCGTGTTTGTAGGACTTTTCTTTTATAATGAGTAACGATTTTTTATTGAAATGGTCAAGTGGATTTTGTATTGATGACACATTTTTATCGGGCAGCCATATGTCTGAGTGACGTTAGCGCCGCAAATCTATTATTCGGTTGTTACGCTAATGATGCCCTGAGATAAGCCACTAAAGTTTAGGAGTAGGTATGCAAGAGCAAGACAATCAAGCGCCAGTTGTAGACAGCACTACTGTAGACGCTGACGCACCAGTAGTAACAGAGACGGCAGCGCCAGTCGTAGAGCCGGAACCTGAGATCGAGCGTGAGTCCATGGAGTTCGATGTCATCATTGTTGGTGGTGGACCTGCAGGTCTCTCTGCGGCTATTCGTTTACGTCAGCTCGCTATTGAAGCCGGTAACGATGAATTTATGGTGTGTGTGGTCGAAAAAGGCTCCGAGTTTGGTGCCCATACCTTATCAGGTGCAGTCATCGAACCACGTGCCTTGAATGAGCTGATTCCAGACTGGAAAGACAAAGGCGCACCGCTTAACGTACCAGCGACGGAAGATCGGTTTTATTATCTAAACTCTGCCACACGTTCAACTCAAGTACCGCACTCATTGATTCCAGGCCCAATGCATAATGACGGTAACTACATTGTCTCATTAGGCAATGTGGTTCGTTGGTTGGCTGTACAGGCAGAAGAGCTTGAAGTGATGATGTTCCCAGGATTCCCTGCCGATGACATCTTATACAATGACGATGGTTCGGTCAGAGGTGTGTTGACGGGTGATATGGGTGTGGCTGCCAACGGCGAAGCCAAGCCAAGCTTTGAGCCTGGCTATGAGCTGCTGGCCAAATACACTATTTTTGCCGAAGGTAGCCGTGGTCACTTGGGCAAACGCTTAATCAGTCGTTTTGATCTAGATAAAGACTCTGATCCTCAGCATTATGGTATCGGTCTAAAAGAGCTGTGGGAAGTCGAGCCTGATAAGCATGAGCAAGGCGTGGTCATGCACGGTCTTGGCTGGCCGTTGACCGAAACTGGCTCAACTGGCGGATGGTGGTTGTACTTCGATGAAAACAACCAAGTGAGCTTTGGCTTAGTGGCGGATCTGTCTTATCACAACCCTTACATGTCGCCATTTGATGAGATGCAGCGCTTGAAGACCCATCCTGTCATCAAGCGTGTTCTAGAAGGCGGTAAGCGTATTTCTTATGGTGCCCGAGCGTTGACTAAAGGCGGGCTTAACTCATTACCAAAATTCACATTCCCAGGCGGTGTGTTGGTGGGTGATGATGCTGGTTTCTTGAACCCCGCAAAAATCAAAGGCACCCATACCTCGATGAAGTCAGGCATGCTCGCCGCCGAAGCGATCTTTGAGGCGCTACAGGCAGAGCGTCAGCATGACGAAGTAGTGGCTTATAGCACCATGTACAAAGAATCATGGCTCTATCAAGACAACTATGAGGCACGCAACTTCTCTCCTGCAATCCACCGCATGGGTCTGTTTATGGGCGGTGCTTTCACCTTTATCGAGCACAACTTATTAAAAGGCAAAATGCCACTGACCTTGCATGATAATGTACCAGATTACGATCAGTTAGAGCGCGCCAACCATGCTTATCAGCCGACTTATCTCAAGCCTGATGGCAAGCTGGTGTTTGATAAATTGTCATCGGTATTCATCTCAAATACCAACCACGCAGAGGATCAACCAACGCATCTGAAGCTGACTGATCCAACCGTGCCTATCTCTATCAACTTACCGCTCTATGCGGAGCCTGCACGCTTGTATTGTCCAGCGGGTGTATATGAAGTGGTCAAAGATGCTGAAGGCGCCAAATTCGTCATCAATGCGCAGAACTGCGTGCATTGTAAAACATGTGACATCAAGGACCCATCACAGAACATCACGTGGGTAACCCCAGAAGGTGGCGGTGGCCCTAACTATCCAAACATGTAAAAGATGATGTAACATCATAAAGATCAATAAAAACCGCTCTTCTCTGTATAAAGAGAAGAGCGGTTTTTTCGTTTAAGCAGATTATGTTGACCTACTACTTATAACTCTAAACTCTCTGAGAATAGAATTTAATCCATCCAAGCATGATGATTGGCCTCGTCTTTCGGCTTCACACAGCTGTCAGGATTAAAGATGGTTTTCCGTTCTATAAGCTGATTTTACAATCAGCACAATCGCTGCTGAGAGTTGGCTACAGTGAGCCTTGTCTTAAAAACATCATGATGACTGCTTGATGGTTATTGTTCGCTGCACAAAGACGAAGGCCATCGCTGAAGTACAGTCTAGCGATAAGTGGCGGTATTTTGACTAAAGCGCGGCTATTTCGTTCAGCTTATCTCTTTTTTACCTATTCTATGAACCATAAAACCTATACATTCAATTTATTGCTGCCATTTTATAACCGTATTCATTTGTATCCATACGCAATAGTTAACTTTTGTTTTATTAAATAGTAGATATCACCTTTATTTCAATTAAAAATACGATATTAGTAATAATTTGCCTACAATATCCGATTACCGTTATACTCGAATCCATATGAGGACAAAATCATTATTGAGATAAAAAATATTAGCAATCAGCCATATTTTTTAGCATTTTAAATCACCATGAAGGTTGTGGATTTAACAAAATTGACGTATAACTGTCCATATATCGGATATTTATTTACTGTGGGTAAAACATTACCTGTTTGATACTAAGTAGTTGCATTCATATATATTTTGTTACAAAAAGCTTGTGAAATATACTTATTGTGAATTACTGAGATTTTGTATATATTCCCAATAGGGTTTAGATGATTGATGCTTATAGTATCGATATAACCCTATTATGGCGTACACGTTTGGATCATTACCCAATGACGTTCCACCATAACCATCATGGTGATATAACCACCATGTGAACGAGCCATACTCTCTTTTGTCAAGAAGACAAGAGTTAAAAAAGACAGCGGATTGTCTCTCTTCGGCACCACTCCCTCTTTTTTTCATGATGATGGCAATAGCGTTAAGCACTGACTGGCCAATCGCCGCATGCTTACGCGTAATAATGACCATGTACGACCTGTAATCGTTTGTCTATCTACTGTTTTTAGTCACCACAAGTGTGCTAAAAATATAACAAGCGTTATCCACCTGTTGGTTTGATCGGCCATTTGATCGCTTGGTTTGTATCTAATCTATATACCGTTAATAGCTTCTACAATCAGATTGGGTGTTATTAACAAAGTATTGGTACACATCATCATTGAATGGCTATCGCCAACCACTCACCCTGTTTTATGTAAGACAAAAGGAGTTGTCCTATGAAAAACCATGATGATCCCTCTGGATATTGGCGTGCCAATGTGCGGCTGATTTTAGGTTGCCTAGTCGTTTGGGCGCTGTGTTCCTATGGCTTTGCTATTTTGCTAAGGCCTTTATTGGCGGGCATCGCCATTGGCGGTACTGATCTGGGCTTCTGGTTTGCGCAGCAAGGCTCTATTGCGATCTTTATTATCATCATCTTTTTTTACGCGTGGCGTATGAATAAGTTGGATAAACAATATGGCCTAGACGAGGAATAGCCTTATGAGTCAATTTGTAATTAATATTATCTTTGTGGGGCTGTCTTTCGCGCTATATTTTGGGATTGCGATTTGGGCGCGTGCAGGGTCGACCAGCGATTTTTATGTGGCAGGTGGCGGTGTACACCCCGTACTCAATGGTATGGCAACAGGCGCAGACTGGATGAGTGCAGCGTCATTTATTTCTATGGCAGGTCTACTCGCGGCAGGCGGCTACGGTGCGTCTTCTTATTTGATGGGCTGGACAGGTGGCTATGTGCTACTGGCCATGCTACTGGCACCTTACTTGCGCAAGTTTGGTAAATTTACGGTTCCTGATTTTATTGGGGACCGTTTTTATTCTAAGACCGCAGCCATGGTCGCAGTTGCTTGTTTGATTATTGCGTCAACCACCTATGTTATCGGTCAGATGACGGGTGCTGGCGTGGCATTTTCGCGCTTTTTGGAAGTCGAGAACAACACAGGTTTGATTATTGCAGCATTTGTGGTGTTCTTTTACGCGGTACTTGGCGGTATGAAAGGGATTACCTATACGCAGGTGGCGCAGTATGTGGTGTTAATTATCGCCTATACCATTCCTGCGGTCTTTATCTCGCTTGAATTGACGGGCAACCCGATCCCTGGGTTTGGTATGTTCTCAACTCATACAGAATCAGGCTTACCGCTATTGACCAAACTTGATCAAGTGGTGACAGATTTAGGCTTTGCCTCGTATACCGCTGATGTGCCCAATAAGCTAAATATGGTGCTGTTTACGTTGTCATTGATGATTGGTACAGCAGGCTTGCCGCACGTCATCATTCGCTTTTTTACCGTACCCAAAGTGGCCGATGCGCGCTGGTCAGCGGGTTGGGCATTGGTCTTTATTGCCCTGCTCTACTTCACTGCGCCTGCGGTAGGCTCTATGGCACGTTTGAACTTACTTGATACCATCTACCCACAAGGCGTGAATGAGCCTGCACTCGAGTATGACCAACGTCCAGATTGGATGCGTACATGGGAGCAAACAGGTCTAATCAAATATAACGATCTAAACGGCGATGGTCGCATTCAGATGTATAACGATAGTGGCCTTGGCGCAGCGGAGCTGGCTTTAACCAATGCCGAAACCGAAGGTGGTGATGTTGGCGCGGCTACTACGGCGGTTGACGCCGCTCGCGTCTTACACGATCTTGAAGCTGAAGGCCGTTTTGCTGATGCAGGCTGGGCAGGTAACGAGCTAGATGTCAATAACGATATCTTAGTATTGGCAAACCCAGAGATTGCGCAGCTACCACCATGGGTGGTTGGTCTGATCGCAGCAGGTGGTCTGGCCGCGGCACTATCAACCGCCGCAGGTCTACTGCTCGCCATCTCATCAGCCATCAGTCATGATTTGATCAAAGGTCACTTTAACCCCAATATCACGGATAAAGGCGAGCTGATGGCGGCGCGTGTCTCGATGGGTGTCGCGATTGTGGTCGCCACATGGTTGGGTATGAACCCACCAGGCTTTGCTGCTCAGGTGGTGGCACTGGCCTTTGGTATCGCAGGGGCGTCGCTCTTCCCTGCCTTGATGATGGGTATTTTCTCAAAACGCATCAATAATGTCGGCGCGATTGCCGGTATGCTCACAGGCCTAATTACCACCTTGGTCTATATCTTTATGTACAAAGGCTGGTTCTTTATCGCTGGTACGGCCAACCTACCTGATACGGCTGAATACTGGATTCTTGGTGTCTCGCCACTGTCATTCGGCGCGATTGGAGCGCTATTGAACTTTGCAGTTGCCTTTGCAGTCTCTTACGGTACCAAAGCGCCTCCAAGAGAGATTCAAGAGTTGGTCGAAAGTGTCCGTTACCCACGCGGTGCAGGTGGTGCGGTTGATCATTAAGCCGACTTTCTTTTTTATCTGTTAAGATGACCATCACTCATGAGCCATAGCTGCTTGTGGGTGATTTTTTATGGTATCACTGCTTGATTGATGAATTAACCAACTGACACATTGACCCACCGCTTTGAGGATTTATTTTATGATTTATGAGTTTATTGCGACCATCGCTGCTGGGTTTGGTATGGCTGGGTTGGCACTGATTATCACACATTTGAGCAAACTGGCAGGAAAGCGTACGCCCAAGTGGCTGATTCCATTGTTTGCTGCCATCGGTATTTTTGCGTTTCAGATTCATCAAGAATACAACTGGTACGATCAGCAAGTGATTCAGCTGCCAGAGGGTGTCACCGTCATCAAAAAAATCGAGGATACCGCTTGGTTTCGACCTTGGTCTTACCTAAAGCCTCAGACCGTGCGCTTTATGGCTGTTGACAACGAACGTGCGCGCAGTGCCGATCAGGGTCTATATTTGGTCAATTTATATTTGTTTGAGCGGCGTATGAGTGTACAGCAGATGCCACAAGTGATTGATTGCCGTGCGCCTGCACGTGCCGACTATAGGATACCTGTAGCCAAAGACCGTGAGCTTGGCTTGAGAGAATATGTGGCAAATACCACCCAATGGCGGCCGCTAACTACTGACGATCCTTTGTTTTTGAGTGTTTGTCAGTCAAACCAGTAAAACCACACCATTACAAGATGGTTAAATCAGCAGCCTTGAGCACTTATTGATGGCGACTGACACTGGTATAGTGATGCTTGGAAGTTGCCCCCAGCAGTAACCCTGCGCACAATCCCCCAAAATGTGCGGCAAAAGAGACTCCCGGCTGCGGCATCAGTCCTTGCTTGATGGTCAGCCAGTAACCTGTTCCCATGATAATACAGGCCAATAAATATCCCCAACGCCGCGCAAATAATGCACCGCCTATCATGTAACCAAACATCGCAAAACACAACCCTGATGCACCGATATGAATAGAAGATGGTGACCCGATTACCCATGTCACCAGCCCTGAAGCCACAACCAGTTTGATAATGGTACGGTAAGCGTTTTTCTCAAACAGTCCAAATAAAAATAAAATTTGTAGTAGTGTTACTGTGTTGCCAATTAGGTGTGACAAGTTGCCATGCATCGTCCATGATGCAAATACCCCTATCATGCTACCCATATCTAACGCGCGCGGTACAATCCCAAAGATATTCCACAGTCCAAATAGCGCCACTTCATTTAAAAAAAACATACCCCACATCGGTATGAGTACAAAAGCGTATAAACCAACAACCTGCTTTATTCGCGCCACAATCAAGTTGAGCAATTGCTGCCAATTCATATACCATCCTATTGTTTAAATTTCGCTTATCTGTACATGCTCAATGATTTACTACAAATAGTGGGCGCACAGCAGGCTTGAATGACAATAATGTTGCATCTTTATCATTAGTTAGATAGCTATCACCGTGCAGTAACGACGTCGAACGATAAGGAACCAAGGCTGTAGGTATAAATCGACGTGCTGCATCGATATGCTTGATTGAATCATCAAAGAATATATGCGGTGCAAATGTCCTAAGCACTGCTGTTTTTTCCAGCCCTCCTAAAAAAAATGCCATATCGACATTCACGCCCCATTCTCGCAGCGTTTTAATAGCGCGCAAATCAGCAGGTGCATTACGGGCGGTCACAAGCGCAATTTTGATTGGGGAATACTGTAAACCAGCCGGTAAACGTTCCTGTAAATTTGACAGTTTGATCAATAGCTCAGCGTAAGGGCCTTTTTCAATCGGTAAATCACGCATTTTTACTTCACGATCGTGAAAAGCTCGTAGCCCCTTTTGCTTATAAAGTAACTCACCTGAGTCATCAAACAATACTGCATCCCCATCAAAGGCAATGCGTAGCTGATCGGTATCAAGCTCATAAGTGTTAACAGGAGTGGCGTCCAATATCGCACAAGCGCAAATGTTGGCATCGGCGACTTGCTGAGCGTCCTCACGGTTGGTCGTCAAAAACAAATCCACATTAAAATCTTTGATATAGGGCGCCACAGGACTTCCGGATACAAAGGCGGAACGTGAAATATTCAAACCGTTGTCACGAATGGCATTGAGCACTTGAATGCCAGTATCAGGACTGCTCTTTGAGACGATGACGACTTCCACAAGTGGCGACTCGGTCGTTAAATCCGCTGATAGACAGTCGTTACAGTAATTATTTAGATTGAGCAGCGCTTTGATTAATGGATATCCTGCACCACTATCTAATGGCTGATCTTCACGCTTCGCCATATAATCGCGAAACTCCTTTACTGCCTCGTCAGGGCGCTGCTGTAGTAGCTGTAAAAGGTGGTTCTCAGACTCCGTTAAGTCAAACAATGCTGTCGCTGATATAGCCACTATTAAAGTATTGGTTAAATCGACTGCCATATTATCCGTTCTCTATTCTAAGCATGGTATTGGTTAATGCTCATCAGTTTAGCAATTAAACCTCAGTAGGTAAGTAAGATTTTATTATTGGCAACTCTTTAATAGTAATCACTTTTGTATTGATAATTTATTAAAAAATACTTAATTATCATTATCACTTATTAATTTAAACTATATAATACTATTGGAATATATCCCCTTGGCCTCAAATAAATAGCTAAGAGTAATAAATCAATGCTCACCAACAGATATTAAAGAATCAGGAAAGAATAATGAATAATACTGTAGCGAATAGTAAAAAAGATATTGTGACCCAATCGCGTCAAATCGAGCAGCTTTTTGCTGGAGTCGATACCCAAGACGGCGCTGGTGTTAAACTCACTCGCGTACTGACGCAGCAGCTGCAACAGCGCCTCGATCCGTACTTGATGCTAGATAACTTCAAAAGTGACAATCCAGATGATTATGTCGCAGGGTTCCCCAATCACCCGCATCGCGGCTTTGAAACCATTACTTATATGATTACAGGCCGTATGCGTCATCGTGATAGCGCGGGTAATGAAGGGTTATTACAAAACGGCGGCGTGCAGTGGATGACAGCGGCGAGCGGTGTGATCCATTCAGAGCTACCGGAACAAGAAGACGGCGCGATGGAAGGCTTTCAGCTGTGGCTTAATCTACCTGCCAAAGATAAAATGAATGACCCTTGGTATAAAGACTTCCAAAGTGAGGACTTGCCTAAATACACAACTGAAGATGGCGTAGACGTTACGGTAATCGCAGGTAGATCGCATGGCGTAGAAGGTGCAGTCACCCGCGACATTACTGAGCCGACGTATTTGGATATCCATCTACCCGCAGGGACTAGCTTTAGCCAAGCGATTCCAGCCGATCACAATGCGTTTGCCTTTGTCTATCGTGGTAAAGTAGAAATCGAAGGCGAAACCGTACCGACTAAGAACATGGCTATCTTGAAAAATGATAACAATGCCGATGGCGTGACTATTGCAGCCGATAGTGGTGAGGATACCAAAGTGATTTTAATCACGGGTCGCCCACTACGCGAGCCGATTGTGCAGTACGGTCCCTTTGTCATGAACAGTCAGCAAGAAATTATGCAAGCGGTCACTGACTTCCAAAGTGGTAAGTTTGGTGAAGGGGCTTAGTGGTTAGCTTAGTTTGTTTGAATATTTTACTAGATGTAGAAGCCCGTATTCGTTCGCTAATATGGGCTTTTTTATGATGAAAAGTGATTAAATCTTTGATTATTGAAGATCAAATATTTCCATTCTCTCTAAATACTATTAATTTTCATATGTCAGTATAATAAAAAATATTTCAGACTCTACTTATCCTCATTATTATTTGGCTTAATAAATTTGTTTAATTCTGAATCTAGCAATAGTTTATCGACTTCATCATCATTAATTCTTTTATTTTTCCTTAGAGCATTAATTACTGATCTAATTTCAAAGCTATATTCAATTTGATCATTTTCTCCACATGCTTTAATTAATTTCTGTATTTGATCTTTGTTATAATCAACCGCATACCTAATAACTGTTGAAGCAAAATTATTTGCTTGCTCAAACGTCTCTGACTTTGAATATAGGTCAATTATGCGATCACTAACTTGTATTGGGATTGCAAAAAAGACGGATCCATTCAATTCATCTCTAGTTGCTCTACGCAACCTACTCTCAGCAGCCGTCTTTAAATCCGAAATTGATAAAAATATATCTATGTCGTCAAGTTTATCCTTTGGCAAGCCTTCAACATATGTTTCAATTTTTTGCTTGATATCAGTTTCAAAATGTAACCAGCTATCTTCAACATGAGCTATGACTGGAATTATTTTATCGAGCTTTTTACTCTCCAATCCTCTAATAATGCTTGAAAGCTTTTCTGATAAAGTGGATATGTATATTTCCCTATGAATAGTTCCTACAGCATTTAAAGCTGTTGATATCCTACGAACTTCTTTATAGTCCTTAGTATCAGTTATTAGTTTCTTTAAGAGTACTATCGTAAAATTTCTGATTAAACTATCTCTCGCTTTTTTTAAAGGACTATTTTCGAAAGCTACTATAGCTTTCTGGATATCAGTAGGGAAATACTCAGAACTTACTTCTGCTGTTAAAGTTTCTAACGCATATTTTCCTTGAGCTGGTGGATGTTGAAGCAAATGTTCAACAGCATATCTTAAATGCATTCTCGCTAGTTCAGCTGACGGGTTAAAAACTTCACTATCTACTGTCATCGAAGGATGCGCACATCTATTACGATCCTCTTGCAACCTATTTAAATCAATAAACTCAACGGGAGATATTATTTCAAGCTTATCTCTACAAATAGTCAATATATCTCTTTCAAACTTTAATGACGCTGCTATGTCTCCAACTCTTCGAGCTTTTTCAAAAGCATCAATTTGTCTTTCCGCCTCTCTGTCTCCAGCAAGTGTTAACTCTTTTAATTTATCGATAATATCAAAAGATACTGCAATCCATGTAGAAACAATAGAAGATCTAAAAGCACCAGCTTTATAGCAAGAAACTGCCTCTTTTACATAGCTTGTTGCTTTTTGATCTCTACATTTTAGAACGAGCTCATCAAGATCAGACAATAGAGAAGCCATTAAATATACCTAAAATAATTATAATCCGGAGTTAGAAACATGATACCAAATATAGTTGTAAAAAAAGAAATACTTCATAAAAAAGCCCCTTGATACGTCAGTATCAAGGGGCTAATCAAAATAGAGAGCTGACGATGACCTGAGAACCGTTAAAAAATTGCATGCCAATTTTAGGTTCGAAAGAGCTATTCCTTTAAATAGGAATAGCTGCGTAGGTCACATAGTGATGACTAAATTATAGGTAAAAAAAAGAGCCACCCAATTAAGGATGACTCTTTTTAAGTATAAGGAGCTGACGATGACCTACTCTCACATGGGCGAACCACACTACCATTGGCGCGACGATGTTTCACTTCTGAGTTCGGGAAGGGATCAGGTGGGGCCATCGTGCTATTGTCGTCAGCAAAGGGGGTTAGATATGAGTCTGTTTGTGTGACTTTTGATAAGTACCACGTAACCTAACTGAATCAAGGTTAAAGGTGATATCGAAATATTTTCTGTC
>NZ_JCATIF010000009.1:0-11549 GCF_059693765.1 Psychrobacter sp. CR212
TTAATCGATCGTTTAAGAATTGGTAAAGTGGTTGACTTTATCCATGTGCATTATGCTGATGTCTGGAATTATCCTCTTTTCAATGTTGCAGATATAGGTGTCTGTGTCGGTGTAGCGTTGATTATAATTGATATGATATTTTTGGAAAGTAAGCGTAATGAATAAACAAGTGAATATTGATCAGTACAAATAAAAAGAACTAGCGTCATAGTCACTCTATACGGAAAAATACTTTTTATACTTGAGTATGTTTATAAAATGTGAACTGGAAGGTAATGTATGACTGGTATAGGTACTCACTCATTTTAGGTCTTAAAACCCAATACTTAAAAGCTCTGCGTAGAGCCATTATTATAGAGACATTGAATAATCCATAAATTCTTTATTGATAATAACAAAAGGAAAATATAGTGTCACAGGCTCAGCCAACTATTGAAAAAATTCACAGCCTTAGAAAAAAACAAGAGACCGCGTTAAAAAGTCTTACCCTTATAGGCTACCTAGAAGGCACCTCTTTCTTATTATTGCTCTTCATCGCCATGCCACTAAAATATATGCTGGATATTCCAGAAGGTGTGAAATACATCGGTATGGCACACGGTATTTTGTTTATTACCTATATCATAATACTTATAGGCTCAGCTATCAAAATGAAAATGCCTCTTTGGGCAATACCTGCGGGCGTACTCGGCTCACTCTTACCTTTTGGCCCATTTATATTCGATCATTTACTAAAAAATAACTTACAGAAAAGTGTAAGTAAAGAAGCCTAGAACAAGCTCTGCTACAAATGATACAAATGATACAAACGTATATTATTACTCAAGATTATTTTTCCTAACTAAATTACAAGCCGCCATCACTCATCATGGCGACAAATGAATAATATTGAGCAGAAATTAATCACAATAAAACTTTGATTCAGACCCAGTATGAATAGTCTTACACTCTAGTTACTTTTCCAACTTATCTTACATACTATCGACAAACCCGTCTTGTTTAAAAGCTAAACAGGTTTTGTCATCCGCGATGGATTTCCTGTTATCGTAGGGTATGCCTCAAAGGTACTACCTAATTAGGTTCACTTATCAACTAATAGACCACTTAAAATAGACTGATATGATGGAACTACTTTTGACAGACTACTTTAGGTGATTGTGTTTACTAAACCATATCTGAAGGCTTTCACCGAAAAGTAAGACGATAAGCGTGCTGAAAAAGAGTCTATACAGCCCGCTTTAGATTATGGCCATTCTCACTAAATATGATCATAAATACTCAAATACTCAAATACTCAAAATACTCAAAATACTCAAAATACTCAAAATACTCAAAATATTGTCAAAAATAGCTTGAACTCTTGTCAACTGAATCGTTTTTACATGTCTTTACTTAAAACATTTTAAATACTTAATTTCAATACTTAGTGTTGAATAAAAAAGCTATACCTAAGCTGCTACTGATGACTAACTACTTTTTTAATACGCGATAAACGGTAGCTACCCCAACACCAACTGCCTTAGCTACTTCCTCTTTTGTCATATTGTTTTGACTGTTTAATTCTATAATACGATTATGTTTCGTTGTATTAGGCTTTTTACCAGTGGGCTTATAGCCACTGTTAGCCAATCCCTGCTTGATACGCTCTCTACGCTTGTCGTTATCAAGCTTTGCCATTGTGGCTAATAAGTCGATTAACATATCGTTGATCACCCTGAGAATATCCCCGGTCATACCTTCACTGACCGTATGCGTGGTTGGTAGATCAGCTACCACCAATCGTAAGCCCTTGTCTTTAATGCGCTGCTTTAAGATTGCAAAATCATCTTGAGATAGCCTGCTTAATCTATCCACACTTTCAACCAGTAGAATATCTCCTTCTTCAGCGTCATTGAGTAACAGAGTGAGTGCGGGTCTATCGAGCTTCGTACCACTGAAATGCTCAATATATTCAGCATAGCTATCATCGTAGCTTTTGCTAAAGCTAATCAAGTCAGATAAGGCTCTCTTAGCGTCTTGATCCTTAGTGCTTGCTCTCACATAAATACGAACGCTCATAACACTACCTCTATTATTTAGACTCAATAAATAATGTTCATTGATAATATCAAGATATTACTATCATTTAATAATAGAAACAAGTCTAATGATAGCTAGGTTATCGTTTGGGGGTTTTACTGTTAAGGTATAGTCTAATGGTAGATTGTCAGGCGCTTTCACTGGTTCGGTTCCCTAGTGAGGACTTGAATATTAAGCTATCCTCTATGTCCTATTCTCAATTGAGTTTTTATGTCTAATATACTAAGTAATGAACCTATAATACAATACGAACCACAGAGCCTACGTCCAATAGTAGCTACTATTGGAGTACTTTTTAAAGATGGAAAGGTGCTTTTAGTACGCCGTGCTAACCCACCCGATGCAGGTCGATGGGGTTTTCCCGGTGGTAAAATTGAACGTGGGGAAACTGTTAAAGATGCTGCCGTTCGTGAACTTTATGAAGAGACAAGCATTGTATCAAAAGCCTTTAAGACATTTAACGCTGTAGACGCGTTTGACTTTGATAGTAGTGGTAAGCTGCGTCACCATTTTGTTCTTGTAGCCGTACTTTGTATTTGGGTTTCTGGTGATCCTCTAGCAGGTGATGACGCCCTAGAAGCTAGATTTTTCGATATTGAAGATTTGATCAATGCAGATTTAGCCCTTAGCTTAGATGTTAAAGAAATAGCATTACAAGCAGCTGAGTTACTCTAAAAAGTAAGAAAGTTCGATATTCTATACCCCAGGGGGAGGGTGTAAATAATTCTGTGTAAATACAGTTGAGAGTGTAAATAAAACTGTATTTACACAGAATTATTTACACCCTCCCAGTAACAGCCGATGTAGCCTTACGTTTGCACGATGCTTTAGGTATTAGTGCTGATTTACTCATGCGCGTTCAATCAAAGTACTCTCTTTGGATCGAATCGCAAAAACAACGTCCACAAATTCAGCCATTTTTTGCGAGTTGTTAGTGGTTTGACCCACTAACAACTAACACGTTGGCTATTCATTGAGTAAATCCTAAACTCAACTAATTCTTTTATTTATCAGGCAACCATTTTTCGACATTCGACGGCACATTCACGGCAAGCATCAGCACATTGCTGGCAGTATTGATGCTCATGTTGGCTACATTCATCTGCACAGTATTCACAAACCTTGGCACAAAGCTCACAAATTTCTTTCATAAAAGGAGATTCTGTTTGCTGCATACGAGCACAGAGCTGACAAATATCTGCACAATCTAGACAACGCTGAATACATTCTCGCATCATCTCCAGATTTTCTTCTTTTAGACAGGCATTTGCACAACTGGCACAGGTAAGGTAACAGTTCATACATGCCTTTGCGCAATCTGAAAATTGGATATCGTTCATCATACTTCCCTAAAGTCAATTGATTTAGGAATAGGCTAATCAAAAAAAAAGATATACACTAGGACGATTATGTAAGGGAAAGTAAAATAGTCATAGATTTTGTTAAATGGTTTTAGGAGAGTGTAAATGCAGTGTCGATGAAGGACTGCATGAGCTGCTTTTGAAAGTCTTTGATGTCATCGAAGCTTTTCATGCTGCTGGCCATTTGCTCAGCCAGTTTCTTGATGTCAGATTGGTTAGTCATTGCTTATTCTCCTGTTAGTGGATTATAAGCAGTTACACAAAGTTTGGGAAACTCTCATGGAAATTGCCTTTTGAGTTTGAAGCAATGTACAATGATAAGATTAACCCGTTAGGTCAGGTGGCCTAACTTAAATAAAAAGTCTCCGACAAACCCGGTACGGTTCACTATCTATTGTTATTCTTACCTGAAATTGATGTGAGCTTATAGAGACAAGGTAAATTTGCAAAAGTGCCGGCTATTCAGTGTTCATTGAATGTTTAATTTAATTTATTAAGCTTGACCTTGGAGTGGCTCTAAGCCTTATACTTGGTACAAATTTTTCGGTTGTTATGATGATGCGTTCTACTACATGGATTACAGTCTTGGTTGGATTGTTCATGTTCCAAAGCTTTTGGAATGTGGCGGCGGCCTTTTGTGTCCATGAACAACAGCCTCAATCACAGCAGAGTTATCATTTTGGTCATCACCAAAATACCTTGTGTGCCAGCGATAGTCGTCAACACGATCATAATGGACAGTCAGAAAACATAAAAACATTCAGTAGCGATTTAGAAATCGGTGAAGATCATCAAGATCATCTACCATCGATGATGCATTTGATTGTACAAAATGAAAAAGTAGATGTGTTTCATCCAAGCTCTGAAGTTAAAGTGAATCCACAATTTCATTGGAAAAACAGCTATCAGGCTCCTGACCTGTTTCAACAAAGCCTACCTCCCGAATTTTCCCCGCTCATGGTGGGGTAGCCTAAAACATTCCCACCACTTTTATTATTTAAATAAGTGGGAAAAATCATGTCTTCACAATCAATTATACTCTTGCGTCATAGCTTGGTTGCTTGTATATGTGCAGCGGCTATGCAATATAGCTATGCTGAAAACGTTACCAGCTTTGAATCCGCTTTAGCAAAAGTACAAAGTTACCAGACTCAAGACAAGCCGTGGCAACAAGTTCAGCAAATATCTGAATTGAATATTCAGCAAAGTCGGTTATGGCAGAATCCAAGTATAAGTTTAGAACAGTCTGGCTTTGGCTCAGGTCAAGAACAGGAATTCAATGTTGGCGTTAGTCAACCTCTAGATCTATTTGGTCAGCGTAAGCTGAACCGGGTGATTGCCAATACCTCGAATCAACAAATCCAATTGCAACAGCAATTATGGAAGGCACAAAGCCAACTGATTGTTAAATTTGCATGGTCGCAATTTGCACTTGCTGAGGTTGAGCAGTCTGCTTATTCAGTACAGTTAAAAACAAGTAAAGTCAATCTGGACAGTGCCCAGAAACGCTATCAGGCAGGCAGTATTGCCCTGGTTGATTTTGAGCGTGCCCAAATTGAAGCGCTAGAAATCCAACGACTTTATGAGCAAGCGATGCTGAATAAACAAGCTGCCGGTCGTCAGCTGTCTAATTTGTGGGGGGGAGAAACATCTTCACATCTTCAATTGAATAAAACCGCTATCCCTTGGCCAGAGCAAAGTCTCCAAACTGTGCAACGGTATATTGCTGAAGGGTGGCTAGAAAAACTCTATGCCTTGAACATTCAGCAATCGGATCATCAAATTGAAAATTTAAGAATTCAGGCACGTCCCAATCCGACTTTAAATGTAGGCATGAAACGTAGCAAAACCCCTAATGAAAGCAACGATACGACTTTAGCAATCGGCGTGGCTATTCCACTGAATATTTTCAATCGCCAGCAATATGCGATCCCGATGGTCCAGCAACAGCAAATATTGCTGAACCAACAGCAGCAGCGTGAGCTGAAGCAACAAATACTCGATATTGCCAACAGCATGCATCAGCTCAAAGGTTTACGTAGCCAGTTCGATGCCACAACAGCACAAGTTACTTTGGCGACCAAAGTTCAGAGCCGTACTTTACTAGGGTTTCAGGCAGGGAAACTGTCCATTACCGACGTTCAGCAAGCAACCACCCAACTGCAGAATCTTCGATTGGGTCAATTACAAACTCTACGTCAAGCTTGGCAAACTGCCCTAGCAGCTGAGGCACTCAGTATTGGCACAAGTTATGAAGAAATTAGCCGTTCGGATGCCTATACACAACTGAATAAAAAGGCAGTCGAAGCATCGCAAAATTTAATCAATGGGGGAGCACGATAAAATGAACGCCAAGCAAAACGGAAAAATATCCCAGTCTCTCATGATTGCAATTTTGATTCTGATTACGGTCTTGGTCAGTCTGGCTATTTGGTTAAGTTCAAAAAAAACTGAATCTGAGGGGCGTGGTTATGATGAGGGAAATGCCGAATATTCTGATGAAGATAGTTCTGAAGAAGGACATGCTGAAGAAGGCGAAATACAACTGACCAGCCAACAAATGGTTGAACAAGGTTTAAAAGTTGCTGTTGCATCCACAGGATTGGTTGAAAAGCTGACAACCCTGCCAGGTAAATTGGTGGTGAATACCGATCAACAAGCGCATATATCGCCTAATTTTAGTGGTTATGTCGAGCAGATCAATGTGGCTTTAGGACAGAGCGTGCAAAAAGGACAAACGCTGGCTGTACTAACCGTGCCTGAACTGATCGACCAACAGGCAAATCTGCGTATGGCACAGGTGAATCTGGATTTGGCCCGTAAAGATTACCAGCGCGAACAGCAACTCTGGTCACAGGGGGTTTCTGCCAAACAGGATTACCAGCGTGCCGAAAATGCCTACCGTCAAGCGCAGATTACTGTCCAGTCCTCACAAGCACGTTTAAATGCATTAGGTGCAAGTGGCAATAACAATGGGCGTTTTCTGATTAAAGCACCGATCTCTGGGGTGATCAGTCAAAAAGATATTGTGGTCGGTGAAAATGTGCAACTGGCTAATCAGCTCTTTGTCATTGAACAGCTGAAAGATTTATGGCTTGAGTTTAATTTGCCGAATCAATTCTCAGGTCAACTGCAAGCCGGGCAAAAAATTGACTTTAAAGTGAATGATTCAGATCAAAGCTATAAAGCTACTGTACAAAGCTTAACCTCTCAGGCAGATGTACAAACAGGGCGTCTGGTGGTGCGCGCAAAACTCGATGCGCAAGCTACTGAGTTGCGTTCTAATGTGTTAGTGAGAGTGTTGATTCCGGAAGCTACAGCAAAATCAGCCCTTCGGATTCAAAAGTCTGCGCTGCAAAGTATTGAAGGTGAAGACAGTATTTTCATCGTAGATTCAGAACAAAAAGGTCAAGTCCACTTAAAAGCACAGAAAGTGCAATTGGGGCAGGCTTCAAGTGATGGACAATGGCTTGAAGTGATTTCTGGGCTGACTGAAGGGCAGAAGTATATCGCTCAAGGCAGTTTCTTGTTGAAATCTGAATTAGAAAAAGACGAGGCAGGCCATGGACATTAATTCTGATCTACCAAAACCCGAAGGTTTATTCGAACGAATCATTCAGTTTTCCATACAAAATGCGATTTGGGTGTTGCTCTTTGTCTGTACCTGGATTGCGGTCGGGGTGTATAGCTATCAGAAACTCCCGATTGATGCTGTACCCGATATTACCAATACCCAAGTCCAGATTAATACTCAAGCCAAGGGTTTTACTGCGCTTGAAGTCGAACAGCTGATTACCTATCCCATTGAAAATGCCATGGCTGGCATTCCGGATCTGGAGCTTACCCGTTCCATATCCCGTTATGGACTCTCTCAAGTCACCATTATCTTTAAAGATGGGACTGATATTTATTGGGCCCGTCAGCAGATTAACCAACGGACACAGGAGGCGCAATCTGAGTTGCCTGCACAAATCGCACCGACGATGTCCCCCGTTTCTACGGGTCTCGGTGAGATTTATCAATGGGTACTGAAGGCAGATCCGAATGCGAAAAAGCCGGATGGAACTGCATACACGCCGATGGATTTGCGTGAGATTCAGGACTGGATTGTGCGTCCTCAACTGCAACGTGTTAAGGGAGTTGCAGAGGTCAACAGTATTGGTGGTTTTGAAAAAACCTATGTGGTCTCTCCCGATTTAAACCGGATGCAGCAACTGAATATCTCATTAGAACAACTGCAACAGGCTTTAGCGCAAAATAATGAGAACCGAGGTGCAGGTTATATTGAAGACAATGGTCAGCAACTGACGGTACGTGTACCGGGTGCATTCAATGGGCTTTCTGATATTGAGAACACCATGCTGGGTAGCCCAAATGGCAGCCCAATTCGGGTTGGTGATATTGCGCAAGTCTCTATTGGGCATGATTTAAGAACCGGTGGGGCAACCTATAACGGCAAAGAAACCGTTTTAGGGGTTGTCATGATGGCGATGGGTGGAAATAGCCAGACTGTTTCTAAAGCTGTGGATGCCAAGCTTCAAGATATTCAGAATAGTTTGCCTAAAGGGGTAGTGATTGAAACGGTGTACGACCGTACTATCTTGGTTGAGAAGGCGATTAAAACCGTTCAGAAAAACTTGGTAGAGGGAGCAATCCTGGTCATCATCATTCTGTTCCTGTTTTTAGGGAATATCCGTGCTGCCTTGATTACTGCCTGTGTCATTCCACTCTCTATGCTGTTTACCTTAACCGGGATGGCACAGCAAAATATCAGTGCCAATCTGATGAGTTTAGGTGCACTCGATTTCGGCATCATTGTCGATGGTGCTGTGGTGATTGTCGAAAACTGTATCCGGCGTTTAGCCCATACACAGCAACTGTTAAAACGACCTCTCACACAAAGTGAACGCTTTAAGGAAGTTTTTCTGGCTGCCCGCCAAGCACGTCGTCCTCTTATTTTTGGTCAGCTTATTATTTTGGTGGTGTATTTGCCGATTTTTGCTTTAAGTGGTGTGGAAGCAAAAATGTTCCATCCGATGGCATTGGCAGTGGTACTCGCCCTTGTTGCAGCCATTATTTTATCGATCACCTTTGTGCCTGCTGCTGTGGCATTGTGGGTCAAAGGCGATATTCAAGAAAAAGAAAGTCGTTGGATGTTATGGCTAAAAGCTAAATATCAGCAAACTCTTGATATTTCGTATCAATACAAAGCAGTTGTGCTGACTTTTGCACTGTGTTTATTAGTGATTACGGGATTTATCAGTACCAAACTCGGCAGTGAATTTGCACCACAGCTCAGTGAAGGAGACTTTGCGATACAACAGTTACGTTCACCAAGTACAGGCTTAGAAGAGTCTTTACGTATTCAGGAGAATACTGAAAAACTTCTTTTAAAGAGTTTCCCTGAAATTAAGGCAGTATTTGCCAGAACGGGTACAGCCGAGGTTGCAACAGATGTCATGCCACCCAATATTTCAGATGGCTATATCATGTTAAAGCCTCGTTCAGAATGGCCAAATCCTAAAGAAAGTTTAGATGAATTACGTGGCCGTATGGTGACGTATTTAGCCACGATTCCAGGCAATAATAGTGAATTTTCACAACCGATTGAACTCCGATTTAATGAATTGATCTCAGGTGTGCGTAGTGATGTTGGTGTGAAAATCTTCGGTGATGATATGAATGTCCTCAATACTGAGGCGACTAAAATCTCCAAAATCATTCAGCAAATATCGGGTAGCAGTGCCGTGAAAGTTGAGCAGACCTCAGGTTTGCCATTACTGAATGTCGAGGTAAATAAAACTTTGGCTGCACAATATGGTTTGAGTGTGCGTTCAATTCAAGACCTTGTGGCAACCAATATTGGTGGACAAAGCGTGGGAGAGATTTTAGAAGGCGATCGTCGTTTTGATTTTGTTATCCGTCTTGGAGAGCAAGACCGTAGTGTCGCATCTGTTTCCCAGTTACCTATTCAGCTTCCAAATGGTGGCAGTATTTTATTGTCGGATGTCGCGCAAGTCTCGACCATTGAAGGAATCAACCAAGTCAGTCGAGAAAATGGTAAACGCCGAGTTGTGGTTACAACGAATGTTGAAGGGCGTGATTTAGGGTCTTTTGTTTCTGATGTACAGACACAGCTCAAAGCATACACTTTGCCAAGTGGTTATTGGATAGAATATGGCGGTCAGTTTGAAAATTTGGCTTCAGCCAAAGCACGGATGCAAATCGTGATTCCACTGGCTTTAATCACTATCTTTATTTTACTGATGGCGGTCTTTCACAATGTCAAAGAAAGTCTATTGGTCTTTACCGGGATACCCTTTGCCTTGACCGGTGGTGTGCTGTTCCTTTGGCTAAGGGATATTCCATTATCGATGTCAGCTGGAATTGGCTTTATTGCCTTATCTGGTGTTGCAGTCCTCAATGGACTGGTAATGCTGACCTTTATTAAGGAATTAAGGGACAAATATCCAGTGCATAAAGCCGTGTGGCAAGGGGCTATTTTGCGCTTAAGACCAGTGTTGATGACAGCTTGTGTGGCTTCACTGGGTTTTGTACCAATGGCGCTGGCAACCGGAACAGGGGCTGAGGTTCAACGGCCACTGGCAACCGTAGTGATTGGCGGGATTATCTCTTCAACATTACTAACTTTGGTGCTGTTACCCGTGCTTTATCGTTGGATAAATGAAAAAAAAGTTTCTTAATCCAATAGATTAGTCGATTTACAGCAGAGATATTGGCTGTTATCCAATATCTCTGCTCATCATAAATAGAATAAGGAAAATATTTTATGTCAGAACATCATGATCATAGCCATGCGGTTGTTACTGAAGAAAATAGTAAGAAGTTAATGGTTGCCTTAGGTTTAACGACTACTTTTTTAATAGTAGAAGTTGTCGCTGCTTTTGAGACCATCCCGAATTCTGTGTAACTGCCGTTTAGATTAAATGCTTGCTGATACGGTCATCAAACATAATCATAAAACGATTCAGAGCAGACGTCCAGTTACGGATTGGCATCGACCACGAGCCCATCCTGGATTTTGTGTAACTTCTATTTGCTAATAGGGTATAAGAAGTTACACAAAGTTTAGGAAAGTCCCTTTTTTATACCTATCGCTCAACCAACTTTTCCTCAATCATTTCAGTCAACAACTCAGTCACCGTTTTTCGGCTTTCAAGCGCGTACCGCTTGAGCGCAATGTGTTTATCTTCATCTAAATTAAAATTCACGCGTACCGTCTTTTTGGGACTGTCCGTCACATCCGATAAAGCCAATTGATCCTTAACGTTCTTACTAGGACGACCTGCTGATAAACTCATGACTTACTCCTCACCAAAAAATATTTGAATCTCACTGACCAATGCGGTTATCTCTTGTATCGCATTGCTACTAGGCGATTCGGTATCAAATACTGTCTTACCAAGGGCAGCACTATTAGGATAAGCAACTCGCTGCATCACTCTGGTCTCTAATACCGGAATATTATAATCAAGCAGCGCGGTTGCAACCTCTTTACCAATATTGGTATTTTGAATGGCGCGTGAGACAACAAAGGCTGCCTTTAGTTGGCCATCCATCATCTCAATACGCTGCTGCACTAAATCAACCAAATCGCTGGTCGCCCAGATATCATAGGGGCTCGGCTGCACCGGAATCAATATAAAATCAGCCGCTTTTATAGCAGAAATAGCCAGACTAGTAGCTTGCGGCGATCCATCGATCACCACATAATCTTTATCAGAGACGTTTTTTAAATCTTTATCAAGTGTTGGTCTATCGAGCCCAATCACCGGTACCGGATTGTCTTCATCAACTGCTCTCCAGTCACGCGCACTGCCCTGCTGGTCACTATCCACCAACAAAACACTATGGCCTTTTAGCTGTAAGCCACGAGCCAAATGCGTTGCGATGGTAGTCTTACCGCTGCCACCCTTTTGATTTAATACCGCGATTACCTTCATAAATACAGATCCCTGTAGTATGTATTGAGTATATAAGTATATAAGTATATAAGTATATAAGTATATAAGTATATAAGTATATAAGTATATAAGTATATAAGTATATAAGTATATAAGTATATAAGTATATAAGTATATAAGTATA
>NZ_JCATIF010000009.1:11637-37622 GCF_059693765.1 Psychrobacter sp. CR212
ATAAGTATATAAGTATATAAGTATATAAGTATATAAGTATATAAGTATATAAGTATATAAGTATATAAGTATATAAGTATAACTAAAAATGTACGTCACATTACTACTAATAGCAATACTTCATAGTAAAAATAGCATCACCTTTTCTAACTAGCGTATATCCATCATGATAGACGTCCTGTATCAAAGACAGCATAACGAACTGCCTACTACCAGGTAAATTACCGCTGTTGAATATCAATTTGAGCTACTAAAAGGAATACGTTAGCCACTCATATTCGTTATAATCTGCTCACCAATCAAAACCACCAATCGTTAATGAGGAAACCACTATGGTGAAGTGTCACTTATCGACCATCATGGGCGAAAGACGCCTTAAAATTGCCGATGTCGCAAGGGATACTGGCATCAATCGTGGCACCATTACTCGCATGTATCATGAAGAAGCCACCCGAGTTGATCTAGATGTCATCGAGTCTTTATGCACGTATCTTAGAATCAATGTTGGTGATTTATATGAAATCATAAATGAGGACAGCAGTGAGTCGCCTGAGTGAACACCTTCGCTCATAAGACATTATCACCTTTAAAAGTATAAAAAGACCTACAGAAGGTTATTTTCTCTTGCAATAGATTAAAATATAGGTATAATTTGACCTGTAGTAAGTCATTTTATCCATTATTTATACACAATAATCTGCAGGAGAATACTAATGAATAACAATCTATCGCGGCTCAACAGCTGCGCTTGGTTTAGTGAACAGACTAAAAATTTAGCCTCTAAGCTGTTATTCAGCTTACAAGTACAGCAAGGCGTACAACTGGCATCATTACTTGGTGTTGACGCTATTCTTTATAATGATGAAGCGATTTATGTCTGGGTGCAACGACAGCTGGATGATGGTCTTATCGTTGACGACTACACTTTAAGCATCCTTGAAACTGCTTTTATAGAGTTGGTCACAGCTTACACTGACCAAGCAGCCTAGTCACTTTAGCTTATATTTACAGACTTCTTGTTTAACAAGAAACAATAACCCTTAAAGCCAGATAAAGTGTCATTATCTGGCTTTTTAATATAGACAAAGATAACGACAATCAAACAAGCCTTTTTTCAGTCTTATATGTTTCAGAAGACGCACTTTTGGGCAATATAGCTCACTATTGCCATACGTCTTTACTCAGTCGGCTTTGCACGCGGCACCCCAGCTATTTTATAATAAACAAAGCCTCTCTCATCTCTCAAAACACTCTTACTGTCTGCTCTAACGCACCAGCTGATTGCATCAGGCTGCTCTTTATTAACATCACAAGCCAAAATAAACTGCGCACTTTGAGCATTATTAAAGGCCTGTTTCCAACCCGTTTCAAGCTCATCGATGCCGCGCTGTAGCTCTGCTTGCTGGTATTTCATCTCTGCAATCTCATCAAAGCTTGGCACATACCAAAATACCAGAGCCACCAAACTTATTATCACAGCCATCGTACCCGCTGCGACAGCGGCTGCAATCCTTTTAATACTCATAGTCTCAATGGACTTATGAATTTTGTCCAAGTCTTTACTAGCTCTACCCTCGACCTGCTCAATCCGCGTTTTGGTGGTGGTCTCAAAGGTCTCAATATCTTCAATAATCTGCTTATGACCAGCTTGGTACTGATTGGTGAATAGGGCTAGATTGTCAGCGCTTGCGCTAAGTTTATCAGCAACTCCTTGCATGGTACTGATTTGTACCTCTATGCTATCGTTTTTAGCAGTGACGACCGACTCTACAGCCGTATCAATCTGCTGTTTCATATCGGTGATGATGCCCGCTATTTTGTCATCATAACGACGCGGCATCTCATTGTCAGTGAAAGCCGTCACTGCTGCTTGAAGCTGCTTTAACACGAGTTCTTGATACTGGCTCAATGCCTGCGAAGTCGTGCTTGCGCTACTACCTAATTCTTCAATGGCAGAAGACACCTCATTCACCTTGCTATCAATACCGCTAAGCGAACGCTCAAGCCGCCTCGCTACCGCATCATCGGCTCGCTTAATCAGCTCACGCAAGGCCCCAATGACCGGAGTCAATGAAGTCACTAGGTTAACAAGTTGATCGTGTATGTCTTGCTCATTGCTATTGTCTTTATTCATGGGGTACTCATTATTATAATGCCGCCTAAAATGGGCGTGGTGAGGAGTAGCGGCGTCTTTGTGCTTGTTCATGCGCTTGGATGGCGTTCTTCGTTTTTTGCAGGTGATCTGTCACAGTTTGTGTGAGCGTTGCCCCATCTATGGTGATAGCAGGAACGTGCTCAAAGCGCTCATTGATCTGGGTTAATACCTCGACCTTATCTTGATTGTCAGGCAAGCGCTCAAGCTGTTGCCATAGCGTCGTTGCTGCCTTCTGCACCTGCGTTGCAATTTTTTTGGCATCGGTGTCTCGTAAACTTTTTTGTAGTGTCGTAAAGCTGTCAGTGTGTTTTAGAGTAGTGAATATAAATGCTTGTGCGGCAACCGCCTCAGCCGCGTTGATCACTTCGATCGGTGCATCAACGGCCTTAAAATCAAGGGCATCAACGCGGTCACGCACCCGTACCACTAAATTGTCAAATCGATCTCGATATGCTTTGGTCTCATTGATTCGCTGACGCTTAAGAGATGCCTGCTGCCGTCTCTGTTGTAAAGCTACTCGCCGCCTGGTTAAAGCCTCCTCTCGTGCGCGCTCAGCCTCTTCCTTAAGCTTTGCTTGCTCATGTGCTTTATTGAGCTGGTGGTGAAGCACCATCGTACGGTTGCGCCAGTCATCAAGCCGATCTGCGTTCAATTGAGTGGTCTTGGTACGGGTAATCTCATCGTATAGGTCATCATCTTGCACAATCACAGCTTCACTTTGATCCAGTAAGGCGATACGCTGCTCATAAAACGGCGACAGGCGCTGATAGGTTTTTTGACTGGTATTAATTTGCTGCTTTAACTGTTTGATGTCGTTATCATTGGCAGTCTTAAACGCTTTAACATCAGCGGTCAATGCCGTTAAACGAGTGTAAGCATCCGCGTCTACCTCTACTGCTTTTAACGTACTGAGCGCCTCACGCTCTTTTTGAAGATATTTAAAGCGCTCAACATCCAGATCTGCAAATGCGGCAAACTTATGATAAGTGTCCATGTTATTGGTGACGTCTATCTCTTGTAGATCCGCAAACGCTTGATCCCACTGTAAGGATAAGTCGGATTTTTCAATATCAATCTCATCAAGAGCTTTAAAGCCAGTCGCCAGTTTATTCAGCTTTGCGGCAAAGGGTTTTAGCGTGGCCTTCAACCCTTTGTAGTCCGCAATGACTTCATTATTAAGCGGGATCAGCTTTTTTAAAACCGTTTTATTGTTCAGCACCGTTTTATCAATCTGTGACAGCTGCTCTTCAAGACGGCTAACAGCGCGGCCTGTTTGTAGGGTATCATCTTGTCTAAACTCCTCAACCAACGCTAAAGCCGCCTTTAGTGCCTCACTTTGCTCTTTTGTGCTTATCTGCCTGGCAAGCTCAATCATTTTTTGGCGGGGGTCACTAAAATCCTGTCCCACCTCCTCGGTGAACCGCTGGGTACTCTTAATGTTTTTATCAATAGTAATAATCTGTTTAGACTGGTGCGCTAACTCTTCATGCAGCGCATCAATGGTTGAAAATAAGGCGCTGCGTACCATCTTTTTTTGACTCACAAAGTCGGCTGAGATTGCTAAAAGCTCATCAAGTGCGTGATCATTCGCCGCATCACTATGCGTCTGACTGTTACTTTTAGGGATAGCGGGTTCAAGTTCAACGGCAGGATCTACAAATCGGATATTACTGAGCTCAATTCGCGCAAAGGGTTTACGCTTTTTATAATGTATTGTGACGCCGTTAACCTCTTGTTCATTGCTTTCTAGGTCAATACGTCCCTTGTCGTCGTACTCAATTACTAAACCATTTTTTTCAATGTAAGCATTGATCTCATCAATCGTCTCGTTGTATTCGTGAATCACTGAACGATTGCCTTTGAGAATATCCTTATATAGTGATTTACCCAGTTTCATTTTTGGCAAACGATTGATGCCCAGCTCACGGTAGGATTTCTCACTAATGGTTTTATTCTTAGGCAGTAGCTCATTGGCCATATCCGCCCAAAGGGTGCGTTGATATTTAAGCTCATCGCCGCGTCCGTTTAACCCCTTAGATAACCGCTCCTCCGTTGACCACTGCAACCAATTCTTGCGTGCTGATAAAGCATAACCCTCAACATCCGCTACTATCTCACGGCTTGAGAGTAAAATATGGGCATGAAAGTTACGACTGGTCAGCTCAACCACTTCAACCTCCCCCACATGTTTCTCGTGACTGTGGGGCCGATGAATGGCCACATCGACAAGCACGTTATAGCGATCAGATAAGGTTTGAGCGTAGCGCTCGGCCAGAACTATACGCTGATCCGCGGTGATCCCATCAGGAAACATCACGTCAATCTCAGTACCCAATTGCGCGTTTTTACGAGTCTCAATGCGTTCGATATCATTCCAAAAACCCTCACGTGTCACTGCTAGATCCCCAGCAAGAGTTGGCGTTATCAACGCCGTATGCATCACATTTTTCTCAATAACTTGCGTGTATTTAGTACCATCACTGTCCACTAAATTTAAGATTTTGTCTTTAGCTTTACTGGTGTAATCGTGGACGACTCCTGACTGCTCATCAACCAGTTTTGAGCCAGAATTATAAGCCGACTTTGCCACCACGCTATGATTTTTCGCCTTACTAACGGCGCTAACTGACAGGTGAAACCCTTTATTATTCATAGCAAAAAAACCCAATATTGAGAGATGATTTTTTGGGGGTTGTAGGGGGTTCGCCCCCTGCCGAACGACGGAGTTTATGTAAAAAATAGTACCCCTTGTGGGTCTTTTTTACATAAACTCCTAAGTTCGCTATTAACAGAGGGTTAAAATACTACTGCGCCCACGAAACGATGTGGTCTTGTGTATTTTACTACCTTGCATACCTATGTATGTACTGCTAGGATCAACTCTATCATAGTTGGCTAAAAAAAGGATGAGGTAATGTCAGTAATATCAGATGATTTATTCGCAAATAAGATTAAGCAATTACAGGCTCTTAAAAAAGAGATTGATCAGGACAGGCTTGAAGCACATAAAATATTGGGGGAGTGGTTGGCCAACGCATTAGACGATGATGATAATCATGAACTGCAAGCTATTTTTTTAGACGCACACGATAATGAAAAATATGCTCGTTTGAAAAAGCACCGTGAATTTTTGAAAGCAATTGCCAATAAAATACAAAGTAAAGCTGAGGTGGTACCAAGCAGCTTTACACCACCTAAAAACAGTCAGGACAGTGACCACGGTTCATTGCTTGATATTTATTCATCATCACATTAGCTACTCGAAATCGCCTAATTGAAGGTACAGCTGGATCGTCTACTAATTAGCGAAAGGTTAGGAGACGGTTATCGGCTGTTTTAAGCGTTTTAGAATAGCTTTAGCTACCATCGTATCGGACAGAGCGTAAAACGTATATAAGAGTGGTTTCTAGGCTTTTTAGCAACGGTTTGATAAGTGTTTACAGATGTGTCGATAATGGCTACTGAAAATGAAGACAAGCTATCTACAAAAAATGAGACTGATATTGAGAATGTGAAAACAGGGTTGTCCAGAATGACAGACGAAGATATTCAAAATATCTTTGACCATGCTTTTGAAGATCTTCAAAGATCTAAGCTTGATCCGAACCATGCGAACGTGGAATAACATTAAGTAAGTGGACAATTGCATTCTGAGCTACTGATCAGTTTTACAAGTGATTGGTCGATCAAATTATCATCTTAAATCCGTCGGTTTTTTGGTTTTTTCCTTATTATTTAAAATAAAAATATATTTTTTACTTTTAAAAACTTTTAAAGACTTTTAGACAGTCTGTAAGCTTTGCTATTAAAGGGTTACGCACTCTATTATGCTACTTTTATCCCGCATTATGCTACTTTTATCCCGCATTATGCTACTTTTATCCCGTTTAAATGCTACTTTTATCCCGCATTATGCTAGTATCTTGAAGTAACTAGCATAATGAGGTTGTCATAATGAATGATGTCGAGCTATACGAAAAAAAATATCCTGAAAAATGGATTGTTATGCAGAATAAAATTACTCAAGCTTTTAGAGAGATGTCTATTGATGAGAAGCGCATCATTATTCTAGCGAGCCCATTGGTTAGGGTTAATAATGCTACTGAAAAAACACCGATAGAGGTTGCGTCTTCTGAATTTGCTAAGCTTAGCGGAATAGATAGAAACTCGGCTTATAAGCAAATGAAATCAGCTAGCAAAAAATTAATGAAGCGTACATTCATTTATGAGGATAAGGATGGTGATGATACAGAGGTTCAATGGCTAATCAGGTCGAAATATGCAGATGGCTATATATCGATGCATTTTACAGATGAGGTAATATACTTACTTCAGGTTTTTGATAAGCTCAACCCTTACACTAAATATTTAAAAGAAGATATCTTAAACCTCAAATTGACTTACTCGTTAGACCTTTACCATCTAGCAAAAAAGTCTGAGGGGAAGGGTGGTTTTTCTATGACTTTAGATCAATATAGGCAAGAACTTGGCACGCCTAAGTCGTATGAGCGCATCAACAATTTGAAAGAGAATGCAGTTGATGGACCCATAAAAGAAATTAATCAGAAAACCGACATCAAAATCACCTATGAAAACATCAAACGTGGACGCACAGTTACAGGTTTGACATTCACCGTCAAGGCCAAGCCAACTAAGAAAAAAGGACAGGAGGGCCTAAATCAGAATAATGAGGATAGAGATATCCCACCTCTAACCGTTAAGCAAATTGATCGTTTTGCCCCTTTGTTGGCTAACTACTCACCGTTTGGTAGTTACGCACCATCAGGTAAAAGCACTCAAGAAGTTATTAGTTGGTTACACACTCAATTAAGAGATGAGGCTTTTTTAAAGACCCACAAAAAGCACTTACTGGCGATAGGCTATACGTTCCCTAAGCAGAAATCATAATATGAAAAAAGCATGCTTAGTAGTTTTGGCATTACAAATGGTTTATATTGTACGTACATATATAAGCCATTTGTAATGCCATGACGACAACCAATTATAATATCAGGCTCGATCAAGAGCTCAAGGATAGCGCCTTTGCCGTGTTTGAAAGCTATGGATTAACGCCGTCTCAAGCAATCAAATTGTTCTTAACTCAAGTGGCGCAAACCAATACCGTGCCGTTATCCTTTGATTATCAAAAACCCTCTAATCTTAATACGCCGCCACAAACTTCTGCGGGTGATTACGGATTGAGCGGCCAGCGCCATAAATAAATCAGTGTAAAAATAACTGTACAGATATAAGTACAGCTATGGTATATAATATCAGTCATACAAATAAATATGACCAAACACGGAGTAATCGTTATGGATGTTGTGAACTACACTGATTTTAGAAAGGGCCTAGCCAAATATATCGATAAGGTAGATACCGACAAATCGCCGATCGTGATTACTAGACAAAACGCCAAACCTGCGGTACTCATGAGTTTAGAAGAGTTTAATTCATATGAGGAAACGCTTCATCTGCTAAAAAGCCCCACTAATGCCAAGCGCCTCAGACGCTCTATAGCCGATGCTAAGGCGGGTCGTTTAATCGAGCATGACATCAATACGGATGACGCATTATTGACTTGTGATGATGAGGTGGACGCTTGATCTTATCTTGGACACAGGATGCGTGGGAGGACTACGAATACTGGCAAAAAACCAGCAAAGAGAAGGTCAAGCAAATAAGTAAGCTGATTAAAGCCATCAAACGTGACCCATTTGAGGGTATTGGTAAACCTGAACCACTCAAACACGATCTGGCAGGCTATTGGTCGCGTCGCATTGATCAAGAGCATAGACTGGTTTATGAGGTTCAAGATGATGCCATTATCATCGTTCAGTGCCGATATCATTATTAAGTAAACAGTGTTAGTTCACAAAAGTGCTTGATCCTAAGAATCAGGCACTTTTTTATTTTCCATTCTGGCTATGTGTCCTAAAACGAACGAGAAAGCTCTGTAGAGACGTCTAAATATATTGGTTAGTATTTCGACCTAAACATTCGATAACAAACCTTATGTGGTCATACGACGCCATATAATTGCTAATGGTGACTATACCTCTGATCACGTTACCACAGAATAAAATAGTTGCTGTTTTATTCTTACCTAAAAATACACGTATATTATTTTGAATTTATATATACAGATTTAACAGATTTATACGTTTTTCGCCAATCCTCTGTAGCGCTTCATTTATAAGTATTACAGGGGATTTTTTTTATTTAAATGACGACGTTAACCTTGTTATAGGTAGACAAATACCTTGTTGTTTTAGTGTATAGGTAGACATTTAGCTTGTTTTAGGTAGACAAATACCTTGTATATGACGAAAAATTATAAAATTTTTCGTCATATATGTTATATTAGTTAAAACCAAACAAATAGGTTAGGATATGACACCTGAAGAAATGCAGGGTTTTCAAGACAAGCTTAGGCAAGACTTTGGCCATACAATCAGGGTACGCGTTGAAAAACCGCTGACACCAGAGGAGCGTGAGGCTTTAATCAATCATATTAGATACACAAGAAATGATTTCAACGCCTCTATTGAGATTATTGAGCCCATTCCTATTGACTTTGATTTTGAGGTATTGCCTTTTGAAGAAGAGATTCAAAAGCCTATACAATCCCCTCAAAATGCAAGCTCAGATGCCAGTAGTACAACATCCGATAAAAAAGACGATAGCAACTGGGTTTATGGACCGAATTGGATTGTGCTACAAAACAGATTATTAAACGCGATTACAGATTTGACGCATAACGAGAGACGACTGATCATGCTTTTATCGCCAAAGGTTCGAGCTGCCGTTGATAAAAATGCTAATCAGCGGACGTTTATGTTGACAGCTTCAGAGTTTGCCAAAGAATATGGGCTCGAAAAAGATGGTACATACCAGTTGCTAAGTGAGTTATCGGATAGTTTGCTACAAAAAGCGTTTTGGTTTTATGATTTCAAAGCAGATGAGGTCGTCAATAGAAAAGGTAGCAGTTGGGTTGCTGAGTGTGAGTATCTAAAGGGTCAAGGGCGAATAGCGGTGACGTTGACAGATACAGTGACTGAGATGTTAACTGTATTTGATAAGTCAAATACGTTCACGAAGTACGAGAGGCGCTATATCGTGGAGCTGGGCTCTTACGGTATTTTAATGTTCGAGCTTGTCAGTAGCTGTTTACACTTGCAGAGTGGTAAAAAAGCGTACTCAGTTGCGTATCTGCGCCAAAAATTCAACTGCACAGACAAGTATGGAAAAATCACAGACTTTAAAACTAAGGTCTTAGATAAAGCCATAGCAGAGGTTGAGAAGCACACACCGCTGAAGGTTAGCTATACAGAAAACAAAATCGGCCGAGAAATCAGTGAAATCGTGTTTTGTATTCGGGACACCAGCAGTACAAGCCTTGAAGATATTGTCAAAGTGTTTAGTCCAGCTGAGATTAAAAAATATGGTTGGAAACTTAAAGACAAGCATGAGGTAGTTAGTAATTTTCCTCAATCGATTAAAACGCCGGTTGAGACACAAAAAGAGATCGAGGCGCGTATGGCAAAACCTGAATACTACGCAGAGTATGTGCGCTACTTAAAAAAATTAACCGACTTTGATGAAAAGCTACATATAAAAAATATGCTCAAAAGAGCCAATTAACAGCGCTTTAACCTCACTTGTGACGCACACATCAAAGGGAGTCGATGATAGTGAACTCGTGCGGTCTCTTATGCAAGGCATATTATAGGATTTAGTAGGGAGTATTATGAGCAAGGTTAGCTATAAAATAGACGAATTACCGCCACTAACTGCTAAGTAGTAAGCAGATTCAGAGCATCTAGCCACGCTTAGCGATGACGACATTGATTTATCGGACATTCCAGAAGTCACCGACTGGTCAGGCGCGATCCGTGGCAGTATCAAATCTCAAGCGTTGTCTACGGAAACCAGTGTCATTAGCCCAAGTATCCTTGCCAAATTCAAGGACAGAGCTAAGCAAACAGGCGGTAACTATCAAGACATGATCAACGATGCCCTAGAAGAATACCTAACCGATCACTAGGCATTAAATAACAAGCACATGACCTCAAGACGACTTGGGGTTTTTTTACACCTTGCATTGTAGTATGTTGTATATTGTATTATACTATATACAACATACTACAATGCACTATCAAGGAATACAAAATCATGGCACTCACCACACAAGATATTCATGCAGCAGCTGACCGATTACAGGAGCAAGGGATAAAGCCGACACTGGCAGAGGTGCGTAAGGCGCTAGGCGGTGGCTCATTCACTACCATTAGTGATGCGATGCAGAGTTGGAAGCGAGAACAGCAGGAAGAGCAAGAGCTGCAACAAGTGGATTTACCTAGCGGTATCACTGAACGCTTGCACACGCTTGGCGCTGATATGTGGCAGACAGCTATTGATATGGCGAACGATAGGCTGTCTAAGGAGCGTGAAGCTCTAGAGGTGGTTAAGGTTAAGGCACAAGCAGAGACGGACGAAGCGCAAGAAGCAGTTAAAACCTTAGAGGGTGAACAAGCAGATCTACTACAGCAGCTGGACGAAGTGGCCACTACTGCGGAGACAGCAACTAAAGCGGCTCAGCAAGCCACAGCTGACCATGATGCTACCAAACAGACGCTATCAGATACTAAGCATCAATTAGAGCTTGAACGAACTAAAGCAGAAACAGCACAATCACAGCTTGTAGAGACACGTAGCGCATTAGATAAGCAATCTGTAGAGCTTACTAGTAGTCTTGGTGAGGTAGCCACGCTTAAAGCTACAGCTGATAGCGATAAAGCAGAGATTGCACGTTTAAAGGCGGAGCTTAAAGCCACTAAGTCAGAGCTAAAGACGGTCACAGCTGAACGCAATGAGATACAAACTGCTACCGCAGAGATCAAAGGAGAGCTAAAGGCGGTAACCTTTGAACGTGATAAGCTATCAGGACTTTATGAGCAGCTGACTCAAATACAGGCTAAACTTGAAGCTGAACATAGTATATTGAATAAGCAATATGGCGAGCTATCGAGCCGTCACCTATCAGAACAAGAACAAGTGACTGTGTTACAAAATAAACTCAAGAAAGCTCAAGATAATCTAATACTTATTCAAAACAAAGATAACGCCTTGGATGTTGATTAAATAAAAGTATTCAAGGTTCCAAGATAAAGAATAGTTATGAGCTAGGAAGAGACTTTACCTAAAGCGTAGATCTCGTTCTATTCACACTAAGCTTATGAATCAACTATGACAATATCGACTCACTGAATAAATGACTGTTGTATAAGAACTATTCTAAATTTTTCTCTGAAGTCTAATAGTATATAGCCTAGTGGGCTATATACTATTTAAATTAGCCTAAGTAAGTTCCGATGCTGATTTTGGAGCCTTGAGCAGATTTCAAGGAACACTCACCCTAAAGCATCTATGAGTATTTTCTAGCATACTCACAAACACTTTAGTGCATTCCTTGGATTTGATGTGATTAGTCATGCCGACTTCATCGCCCATCGCGTCATCAAGACCGTATCACTGTATCAAGCTACGGTTGTTAAGATTACGGCTGATAGCACCGCCTAGACACGCTCTTAACCGCTACTGTGCTGTCATACGCTAGCAAGGGCAATACACCCAATATACCGCTACGATATGCACAAATAACCACTCATTGCGTTGCTCAATATGTCTAGAACCCCCTGTCGAGAGCTTTACCCTTCTGTCAAACGCAGTCGTCGCCTTAGCCTGCCACCCATTTGACGGGTAACGGTTATAAAGAGAGCAGCACGAGGATGTAACGAGCGAACAAGCGGTTTTTAAAATGTATAGTGAATAAAGTTGATATGAAAGCAAATTTTGGATAAAATGCACCTACACGGGCATTTAATGCTGTTCAAATAACGCAGTTCAGGTGCTTATTTGTTCGTTACAGTGTGCGTCAACACGCTGTAACCGTTAGCTATATTTAAAACTAAATGCCTCTGGGAGTCAACTCCCAGAGGCATTTTTTTGTTTGTCATGTAGATTGGGTTTTTATTATCTACTTTTTCATTAGATTGCTTAGGCTTTTTTTGTCGTCATTTAGCGTAGGTATTTCAACCATTTTGAAGTTAGCACTTAGTACATCCTCACAAGACGTTAAGTTTCTGACAATACTGGGATAGTTTACTATGAAGACCGNATTGCTTAGGCTTTTTTTGTCGTCATTTAGCGTAGGTATTTCAACCATTTTGAAGTTAGCACTTAGTACATCCTCACAAGACGTTAAGTTTCTGACAATACTGGGATAGTTTACTATGAAGACCGGCTTAGTCGTCAGATGCAAGGTTTTACACGCGCTGTTAAGAAGCGGTAAATCATCTTTCTGAGAGAATACGATAATGAAAAGACAAACCTACACTCCTGAGATTAAAGAACGCGCCGTTCGTATGCTGATTGAAGCATTAAACGATTACACCTTTATGTGGTCATGTCATAAAAAGCACACTAATGAAACTATACTAACCAACATTCAAGACTAAGCTACACATACTAAAGAGCTTGAACATGAGAACAAGAAGCTTACGTAAGCCAGTTAGATTACAGTAAAATCCGCTTTTTTCGCCCAAGGAGAGATAGGACACACAATCAAGTTGTGGCTCAGTTTATTGATAAAAATAAGTGGGTCTACGGTATTAGAGCAATATTGACTGTGCAATATAGAAAATATGCAATAAACTTATTTTCTACCTTTAATAAAATGCAGCAACCTAAACAAGGGTAAATTATGAGTAATTCAGATAACCACAGTCATCAAGCTCCAGACCCTAAAAATATGAATAAAGCTTTTTATATTGGGATTGGTCTAAATTCTGCATTTACGCTCATCGAGTTTATAGTGGGCTATTCAACTAATTCATTAGCTTTAATCGCAGACGCTAGCCACAACTTAAGTGATGTTGCCAGTTTAATAATCTCGTTAATTGGAATGAAATTAGCACAGAAAGCATCTACTACGCTTTATACCTATGGCTACAAAAAAGCTTCTATAATGGCGTCTCTTATTAACGCCATATTGTTAGTTACAATCGTTATAGGTATTGCGTATGAGGCCTTGGGTCGATTTGATACGATACCGGAAGTTGCAGGAAAAGTTATTATTATTACAGCTCTAATAGGTGTATTTATAAATACTGTTTCTGCTTTTGCATTCTACAAAGGTCAAAAAGACGATATTAATATCAAAGGTGCTTTCTTGCATCTAATGGTAGATGCATTGGTCTCTGTAGGTGTCGTTATCTCGGGCATTATTATTTACTATACAAGTTGGAATATCGTTGATCCTCTAGTTAGCTTGATTATTTCAGTCGTTATACTGTTATCGACTTGGGGTCTACTAAAAGAGAGTATCAAGCTTGCTATCGACGGAGTACCTCAAAATGTTGATCTCAGTAAAATCACTGCTATCTTAGAGAGCTATAATTTTATTCAAAACTTTCATCATTTACATATCTGGGCTTTGAGTACCACTGAGAATGCTCTTACAGTTCATATTGTACCGAAGACCGATATAACGTTTGAAGAGACTATTACTATGAAAGAAAACATCAAGGAAGATTTGGCGCATCAGAATATACAACATGCAACTATTGAATTTGGTACTAAGGCAGATGACAATCAAAAATCGCGTGCATTAAATGAAAGTATCAACTAAAAGATGATAGACCGTATATAGCTATCTCTTTTTAAGTATGAGGCGCGTGCCTTATGTCAACATAATTTTTTCAATCAGTTCTTATGTGATCAATAGTTTAAAACTTTTATATTTACGTGCGTTAGGACGTTACCTAGAAAAAATAAAAAACTTACGCTGATTAAATTATTATGATTAAGTTTACTATTACCCTCGTCTTCTAAGTGTGGTTAGACCTTTGCCAAAATAGCTTATTAGTAATAACAGGGTTATTATTATCAAGATAGGATAATTTCCCATAAGCATAAAGGGCGTGTTACCAACCCGTGCCTGTATCTCACCACGTAGTACAGTACGCTCAAACTGCGGTGCGCGTTTTACAATACGACCTTTATGGTTAATGATAGCGGTAACACCAGTATTGGTCGCTCGAATAAACCAGCGCCCGTTCTCAAGCGCGCGCATTTGTACCATTTGCAAATGTTGCAATGGTCCTGCTGAAGTGCCAAACCAGGCATCGTTAGAGACGGTCAACAAAAAGTCAGTATCGATGGCATTTTTACGCGTGGTATCTGGATAAGCTACCTCATAACAGATAGCCGTCCCTATATTGTGTCCACGCACCTTTAGAGGTGACTGCTGATCACTACCACGACTATAGCTCTTAATATCCTGACTACCGGCCAAACTTGGGAAAATATCGAGCACGCCTTCAAATGGAATATACTCTCCAAAAGGCACTAGACGCTGCTTCTTGTATAGGCCTTCCGCTTCTACACCTCGAGCAATCACGCTATTGTAAAATGGGGGATACTTATCCGTACTGGCATTGAATGCCGCTTTATCCTTATAAGGGATACCAGTTATCCATGTCGTATTGGTCGCATTAGCCATTTCTATCATTTCACTAATAAAGCCCGCAGCCTCATCCTGAAACATAGGAATAGATGATTCAGGCCACACCACCACATCACGTCCCCACTCAGTGCGTGTTAACTTCGCATAAATCTTTAGCGTTTCTACTTGATACTTAGTCAGCCACTTTATATCTTGTGAAATATTACCTTGAATCAATGACACTGACAGATCAGGTGTGCCCTTAGGTTTTGTCCATTGCGGATTGACCAGCCATAATGATGTGCTAATGGCTAATAACAGTACAGAAACGATGGCATAACTACTGCGCCGAAGCAGTAGCTCTACTAAACTTGCAGCCAATAGTATGGCAACAAAAGAGACGGAAAAAACACCAGCAACGGGTGCTAAGGACGATAACCAATACTCTTCAGTAAATGCATAACCAACAAACAGCCACGGAAAGCCTGTGAATAACCAAGTTTTTAACCATTCTTGTAGCACCCAAAGAGCAGCAAATGAAAAGGGTTGTTTGCCTACCATACGGTTAAAGACTAGTGCTAACAATCCATGAAATAGTCCCATACCGAGACCCATCAATGCAATCATAATCAATGCGAGCCACGTTGGTGTATCGCTATAATCATGGATAGCAGTATAGAGCCAAAAGCCGCCGACGCACCATAGCCCCATACCGTAAGCTTCACCGATAATAAAAGCGCGACGACCACTCATACTTGTCACCAACAGCGCATATAAAATCGCTGGTGATACTATTGCTAGCGGCCAAAACCCATAAGGCGCTAGCGAAAATAAAAAAATAGCCCCTGCAAGCCATGCTGCTACTAGCGTAAGCGATAGCGGTAATTGATTTAAGTGAGTACTCAAACGCTTTTGTAGATTAATAGTAGACAGGCGCATCGCAAATTATCCAAAATTATGAGTTTTGAATTTTTAGTCAAAATCCAAAACTCGGATAGACCTGTTAATACTACAGGCAGCATTTCAAAATGAAAACTGCTTATGATACCAGTCCGCACTGCTCAATGGATAAATTTACGTACTCCGTTTGATGGGTTATTATGCTACATTACCAAACGATATGAAGTGTTACTTGACCTTCTATAGCTCACAATATCTACAGTACATGAGAGAGCACTATGACCCCCTTAAAAATAAAATCCAGTCTTATATTCAATCGTTATCTGTCTAAGGGGTTGCGTAGTACGTTAGTATTACTTGCCGCCTCATCACTATTTGCTTGTAGCCAACCGAGTAGTGGCGTATCTGATGCAAGCACAACATCGGCATCAACTGAAGATGTTTTGGCTGTTCCAAAGACAGCTGAACCAAACGTTATAAATACTCCTATGATGACATCAGTAAATAAACCAGACCTACTAAAAAACGTCTCAGCCACTGTCTATAAAGATGCCAATTGCGGCTGCTGTAAAGAATGGATAAGTCATGCAGAAGATAATGGTCTAAGTGCAACCGCGCAAGATGTTGCGGACTTAGCCGTATTTAAAGAGCGCTACAGCGTTCCAAATGAAATGCGTTCTTGCCATACTGTAGTCACTACTGATGGTTACGTCTTTGAAGGTCATGTACCCGCTAAATATATGGCGCAGTTTTTAGAAAATCCGCCAGTACAAGCTATGGGTCTTGCCGTACCTGGCATGCCTGTTGGTAGCCCAGGTATGGAGTATCAAAATAAATTCATGCCCTATCAGGTTATGCAGCTCAATAAAGACGGGACGACCCAAGTTTATGCTGATATTGAATCGGTAGAGCAGCAATTATAGTGTGTTAGCAGTTAAGAATACTTTGATTATAGTGTTAGCGTTAAAAGTAAATGAGGCAGGTATAAGACTGTTCTATTGCTTATAAAATGATTCTTCATCAAAAAAATCATTAGCTATTGCGACTTTAAAAGCAAAAATAACTTTGAATTTGTAACTTTTGATGACAATGTAAGCGGATTTATCGGTTATTAACCCTTAAAATAGATAAATAATTAAGGGTTAATACAAGAATATACAGGATGTATCGAAACAATTACGTAATATTACATAAGCCAGTAGGGAATTAACATCTATATTAATATTATAAATTATTATATTATCTTAATAATTAGTTAGACCCTATATAGGGTAATTACTTCATCCAATAGAAAAACGTCTGAGGGTTAAATCTAAATTATAGATTTAACCCTCAGACGTTTTTTTGCTTATAAAACAGTAGAAATTGTGGTCAATCTAGTCAGCTATATTCTGTACATGTTACACAAACTTACATTGTAAAATGTGGGATATTAGCAATTTTTTCGACATCAAAAAAGTATTTTTGGGGTTTTTAAGGGTGATGACAGGCTAAACAACCTATGCTAAAGTCGGCTTTGTGTTTTGGTCAGCAGCTTGATTTGTAACAGCTTCGTAAGACTTCAATGAGCTGTGATCGCCAATAATCATTTTTTATATGAATAATATGCAGCAGAAGTATCAGTCACTATGACATATATATACTTGAGTTATTGAGATTTAATTGACTGCGCTGTTGTTGATAACAGACGATTTTGAATTAACCGTAGGTATTAGATTTATGAAACAGGCTTTATTGATTTTGTCAGTACTGGGTATGGGCATAGCACAAACGAGTGGTGCTGCTATCACAATCTCTCAAACAAATAATACCATCACCAATACTTCTGTGGCATCAAACTACGGTTCATCAAAAAACATCTATAGCACCAAAAGTGGTGCTTATGTTTCTAATAATGATGAAATTAGTCAAGCAATTAGCAACCTAAGTGCGCAGGCCAAGCAAAAAGAGAATCAGCTTTCATCATTAAACAGCCGCTTATACGCTGAAAAACAACAGCAGCAAGTCAATAAGGTTCCTGACAGCAATTCAGCCCCCGCTATCGCTGCTGCTCGCGCCTCAAAAGTGGCTTTATCTGGCAGCTCTGGATATTGTGCCCGTTACGTACGTAAAGCACTACAATCAGCTGGTTATGAATTTACACCCAATCCTTCAGCCTATCAGTACGCCACTCGTGGCACACTTGAGAAAGCAGGTTTCAGCAAAATCAGCAATGATATGCCAACCCAAGTAGGTGATGTTATTGTCTATGATCGCTCATCAAAGCGTCCACATGGCCATATTCAAATTTTCGATGGTACAAATTGGATTTCTGACTTCCGTCAGAACAGTATCAGCCCATACAGTGGTGTCTATGCTTATACGACATGGCGTGATTCAAAATATGTGGATGACGCATCCGCATCAGATCGTAATATCTACCTTGCTATGAATGATAAATAAGACCTGAGAAGTCAGCACAACATATTTATTGCTTTTCTCCAACCCAGTAGTGATCTTACTATCATTGCTGGGTTTTTTTGTGCTTAACATCAGGGCGTATTTAACCTTTCATGATTTGATCCGTCAGAAATGAACACTACTGATATCATTACTCATGACAGGAGTTATCGACAAGCGCGTTTAAAATGCCACATGATGACGCTGGTGCACTACTTGCACATTTCTGGCGCAAAACGGTCAAGTGATGCTTTAAGTGCATCAGTTCTTCCATTCGTATTTCCACAGCATGAATGTGCTCATCTAGCAAGTTATTCACATCGCCGCAGTCCTTGTCAGGCGACTCCCAGTATTCAAGTAAGATTCGCACATCATCTAAAGCCATATCGAGCGTACGGCAATGTAGGATAAATTGTAGACGCTCAATGTGCTCTTCATTATATAAACGATAATTCCCTTCGCTACGAAAAGGCTCGGGTAATAAACGCTCTTTTTCATAATAGCGAATGGTTTCTACTGTGGCACCTGTGCGTTTAGCGAGCTCACCAATTTTGATTGTCATAACAACCTCTATGATTTAAATAATTAAAGTGGCTGTAAAGACTAGCGCTAGAGAAATTAAAATTACGAAACTGTAGATAAATAACCTTGACTCTAAAGCCACTATAGGGTTCATAATATCATTATTCAAAGGGTAAATTATTATGAAATATCATATTGAAGGTATGGACTGTGCCAGTTGCATCGGCAAGATTGAAACAGCTTTGAAACGTATGCCTGGGGTTTCTGATGTTCAGCTGAATTTCGCTACAGAAACGCTAGAGCTAAATTTAGCCCCTGGTGCGCCGACTCAGGCTAGTGATATCGAAAAAACAATCAAAAGCCTAGGGTTCGGCATCTCTGCCAATACTGGTCAACAAACTGTATCGGCTATTGATATTGACAGCGACAATCAGATGGCTCCGCAGGATAAGCGGTGGTGGCAAACTCAAAAAGGCAAACAGGTTGTTGGTCTCGGTATTTTGATGGGCAGCGCTTATGCACTGTCACTACTGTTCCCCGCTTATGGGATATGGGTGTTTGCCATCGCTGTGATTGTAGGCGTTTTTCCATTTGCACGCAAAGCCTTAGCACTGGCTAAAACAGGTTCATTCTTTTCAATTGAAACGCTGATGTCCGTCGCCGTGCTTGGCGCACTTATCATTGGTGAAGCTGAAGAGGCCGCAGCGGTTGTCTTTTTGTTCTCAATCGGTGAACTGTTTGAGAGTATCGCTGCTGATCGCGCTCGCGCTGGCATCAGAGCCTTATCATCGCTGGTTCCGAAAAGTGCGATTTTACTTGATGCTCAAGGTGGGCAGCGTAACGTTCCAGCGACTTCACTACAAGTGAATGACCTTGTGCTGGTGCGTCCTGGAGATAGGGTATCTGCTGATGGTTCCATTGTTCAAGGTGCGTCCAGCCTTGATGATTCGCCCGTGACGGGAGAGTCTGTTCCTGTTGCCAAGACGATGGGTGACAATGTATTTGCAGGGTCAATTAACATCGATGGTGTGCTCCAAGTGCGCGTAGAAAAGACAGCCGCCGATAACACTATTTCGCGCATTATTGATTTGGTAGAGCAAGCGCAAGCTTCCAAAGCACCCACTGCCCGTTTTATTGAGAAATTCAGTCGTTACTATACACCGGCTGTGATGGCTATTGCCGCCCTAATTATCATCGTCCCACCGTTAACCATGGGCGGAGATTGGTCAACTTGGTTATATCGAGGTCTAGCCTTATTATTGATCGCTTGTCCTTGTGCTCTTGTGCTCTCAACACCAGCTGCTATCGCCTCTGGTCTAGCGGTCGGTGCGCGCCGCGGCTTGCTGATCAAGGGCGGTAGTGCTTTAGAAACCATCGGCCAAGTGAAGACAGTCGCTTTTGACAAGACAGGCACTTTAACTGAAGGCAAACCACGCGTGACCGATGTTGTTGACATTACACAAGAGTATTCAAGTGTTCAAGGTCAGGATTCTCAGGATCAGGGTTCTCAAGGTAAAGATAAGGTATTGGCGCTCTTTGCCAGTGTGGAGACAGGTTCTAGTCACCCGCTTGCTGAAGCTATTGTCAGTCATGCCAAAGCCGCCAAAGTTGTCATACCTGTGGCTTCTAAAGCTTCTGCTACTGCGGGTAAAGCGGTACACGCAACTATCGCTGGGCGCGCGCTAGCTATCGGTTCGCCTGTTTATGCCGCAGATGAGGCATCAATTTCAGCCGAGCAACAGGCACAAATCGAGGCGCTGCAAAATGAGGGCAAGACCGTCTCAGTTCTTTTCGATGAGCAAAGTCGAGAAGTGCTTGGATTGGTCGCACTAAGAGACGAGTTACGAGACGACGCTCATGAAGGTGTGGCTCAACTTAAAGCGATGGGTGTGCGCTCCGTCATGCTAACAGGCGACAACCGCTTAACCGCTCAAGCACTTGCCAGTAATTTAGACGTGGAATGGGAAGCTGAGCTGTTGCCTGAGGACAAACTGCGCTTGCTTAACGAGATGAAGAATAACAGCAAAATAGCGATGGTGGGTGATGGTATTAACGATGCGCCAGCACTAGCAACCGCTGATGTTGGCATCGCGATGGGTGGTGGTACCGATGTGGCCATTGAGACGGCCGATATCGCATTATTAAAAAGTCGTGTTACAGACATGGCCCATCTGATTGCACTTTCGCGTGCCACCATGCGCAACATTCATCAGAACGTCATTTTCGCTTTAGGTCTCAAAGGCGTCTTTCTGATCACGACCGTATTCGGCATTACTGGACTATGGATTGCGGTTCTAGCTGATGCTGGAGCAACAGTGCTCGTTACTCTCAATGCGTTACGTTTACTGCGCTTTAAAGGCGCGCCTCCACTGGTAACTCCGCCTAAAGTAGTTAAATAAAACCCTTCGAAATCAATTAAAAACTAGAGATAGCAGCAGATTTCGGGGGTGGGTTCTAATAATAAAAATTCCACCGCCACAGTAAACTGCAACCGCATTAGAGTAAATAAGGTTAGACCGTATGTTGATTACAGAATTGGGCTATTTTGCCTTGCTTACCTCTTTTGTACTGGCGTTATTGCAGGTAATTCTGCCAACTATTGGTGTTATTCGTAACCAAGTTGCTTGGCAACGACTAGCCCCTAGCCTAGCTTGGGCACAGTTTGCCGCCATGATAACGTCATTTGGCGCTTTGATAGCAGGTTTTTATTATAATGATTTTAGCCTCAGTTACGTCGCGCAGCATTCTAATACGCTGTTGCCTTGGTACTATAAGTTATCGGCGACATGGGGCGGACACGAGGGCTCTTTGCTGCTATGGATGACCATCATGGCCACATGGTGTGCACTGGTATCATACTTTAGTCGCGGCTTGCCGTTATCAATGCGTGCGCGGGTATTAGTTATTTTGGCCGGTGTACAGTTAATGATGCTAACGATGCTGATATTTACCTCGTCACCGTTTGAGCGTACCTTACCCAATCTAGCGGTCGATGGCGCTGATTTAAATCCTGTCCTACAAGATTTCGGTCTGATTATTCATCCGCCCATGTTATATATGGGCTATGTGGGTATGGTAGTACCTTTTGCATTTTGTATGGCGGCATTGTGGGAAGGGCGTTTAGATGCTGCTTGGACACGCTGGTCACGTCCATGGGCGCTCGCGGCTTGGGGATTTTTGACCATTGGTATTGCACTGGGCTCGTGGTGGGCCTACTACGAGCTTGGCTGGGGCGGTTGGTGGTTTTGGGATCCGGTAGAGAACGCCTCGTTTATGCCTTGGCTTGTCGGCTTAGCATTGCTGCATTCATTAGCAGTCACTGAAAAGCGCGGGGTGTTTAAAGCATGGACCATCATGCTGGCTATTTTCGCCTTTGCCTTAAGCTTGCTTGGCACGTTCCTGGTACGCTCTGGAGTCCTTACCTCAGTGCATTCGTTTGCCGCTGATCCGACGCGTGGTTTGGTCATCTTAGCTATTCTTGGCATTATCATCGGTAGTGGTCTATTAATGTTTGCCGTTCGCGGTTGGCGTTTAACCGTTGAAAGTCAATATCAGCTGATTTCACGTGAGTCCTTTTTAGTGATCAATAACGCCATCATTTTGATTGCAACCTTAGTGGTGCTGCTCGGCACCCTCTATCCTATTATCGCTGATGCCTTTAGTCTCGGTCAGGTATCTGTAGGGCCTCCATACTTCAATGCGCTGTTTGTGCCTTTGACATGGCTGTTGTTAATCGCTATGGGTATGGGCTCTAATATTCGCTGGAAACAAGATAAGCGTCCGTTACTAGGGGTGGGTATCGCCATTGCCGCTAGTAGTATCGTATTGGCTGCTATTATCGCCTACTTTACCAGTCCATCTGCTATGTTCAATATTGGCGTGACTTTAGCGGTGAGCTTTTGGGTACTGCTATGGATGATCGTTGACTTTAGAGACAAAACCAAGAACGCCCCTAATTTCTTTAAAGGTCTGCGTCAGCTGCGTCTTAGCTATTGGGGTCAACAGACTGCTCATATTGGCGTATTGGTTGCTGTCATTGGCATAGCCTTTACTAGTAGCCTGAGTATTGAGCGTGACGTAGCAATGGGTATTGGCGATACAGTCAATGTTCAAGGTTACGATTTTGAAGTAACTGAATTTTTTGAAATAAAGGGTAGTAACTTTGATGCAACGCAAGCGCAAGTGGTGGTATCCAAAGACGGTCGTGAAGTGGCGAAACTGACTCCAGAAAAGCGTACTTATATTATCAGCACGATGCCAACAACTGAAGCTGCTATTGACCCCAGTCTTATGCGCGATGTTTATGTCGCACTGGGCGAACCTATTGCCGATGGTAGTAACCAATGGGCATTAAGGATTTATGTAAAACCATTAATTCGCTGGATTTGGTTAGGGGCAATTATCATGGCTCTAGGTGGATTAATTAGTATGCTTGATAAACGATACCGCATCAAAAAAATTAAAGCTCCGTTGCTAGTTACTGGTAGTTTGGCTACTTATGGAGTCAATGAGGTAGCTATTGAGCAGGCAATCTCAGTATCGACGATGTCGACACTAAAGGAGAAATAAATGACTATGTCGAATAATACTCCTGAGCAAAAAGATAGCCAAAACAGTAAGCAGCGTAACCCAAAGACAATGAAAAAAAAGCAGACGAAGCTATGGTTCTTAATTCCGCTTATCCTCTTTTTTGGTTTGGTAGTTATATTGTACATGCGCTTAGGTAAACCAACAGACATTGTGACCAATACCGCTCTTGAGCGTCCGGTTCCTACCTTTGAGCTGCCGTTATTAGCAGATACTACCCGTACTATCACCAATGATAATTTGCCGGATAAGCCGTTTTTACTTAATGTTTGGGGCTCATGGTGCCCAACTTGCGTTATTGAGCATCCGTTTTTAATGCAACTAGAAGAGCGCGGCGTTGATATCGTTGGTGTGAATTATAAGGATGAGATTGGTAATGCGCTCAGTTACTTAAACCGAGGCGGTGATCCATTTTCTATGTCTATTCAGGATTCATTGGGTCAGTTTGCTCTAGACTTAGGCATAACTGGTGCGCCCGAAACCTTTGTTGTGGATGGAGATGGCATCATTCGTCAGCATATTGTTGGTGAGATTAATGAAGCCAATTGGCAACAGCGTGTTAAGCCGTGCCTGACAGTACTTAATAAGGCTAATAAGAACAACGATAGTCCTGATCTCATTCAGGTTGAGGAGATGTGCAAATGAACGCTACTCGAATAAGAGCTCCTCAACTAAAACCCAATATAGTTTTAAAACTAGCAAGCTTAATACTAGCGTGTCTGCTTAACATGACGGCAAACGCAGCTATTGACGTATACGATTTTGACTCACCACAGCAAGAAGCTCAGTATCGTGGATTAATAGAAGAGTTTCGCTGCCCAAAATGCCAAAATCAAAACCTTGCAGCCTCTGATGCACCGATTGCACAGGATCTAAAGCAAAAAGTCTATGATTTAATTAAAGATAGACGTAGTGATGCTGAAATACGCGTCTATATGCAAGAGCGCTACGGTGACTTTATTAGCTACAAGCCGCCTATGCGACCATCAACATGGATCCTATGGTTTTTTCCACCACTATTATTGCTCGTCTTAATTATTGGTTGGTTTTGGCAAAGTAAGCGTCGCCAAGTTGTTGCCCGTGGTCAAAGCGGCGTCACAGTGAACAGTACTGCTGCCTTGACCTCTACGGAAAAGGCTGAGCTTGATCGTCTATTATCGCAAGCTGAGAGTGTCGACCACGACATTACTAGCCTAGAGGACAAAAAATGACTCTATTTTCTACTTTTGGCTTATTTGTAACTCTAAGCTTGCTGATTGCTCTTATATTTGCGCTGATTGCTATTATGCCATGGCTACGAGCACCGCGTTTGCAGTCCAAACCAATAGACAATCAACTGCTAGATATTAATGTTGCAGTATTTCGCGAACGTTTAGCTGAGCTACAAACAGATAAAGACAGCGGTACTATTAATAATAGCCATTATCAAAATCAAAAGCTGGAACTGGAGCGTCAGCTATTAGATGTGCAGCGTCAGATAACACCTATGGTCACCCCTGATGTCAAAAGCCGTTTAATTGTCGCAGCTTGGATCCCAATATTGGCTGCAATGGCGTATTTACTAATAGGCAATCGTACGCCCGTGTTTGATTTGTGGACAGCTGAGGACAAAGTAGGACAAGTGGCTGACGACCTATTGACAGCTAAAATTGACAAGCCGCCATCATGGGCGTTTGAAGATGGTCGTCAACTGATTAGCGCCATGCAAACCAATGTTCATCGTAATGCTGATGATCCTAATCGCTGGATGCGCCTATCCGAGCTTTTCTTATCTATGGAGGCAACTGATTCTGCGCTGGAAGCCTTATCTCGTGCCTATCGTTTAGCTCCTGAAAATGAAGAAATCGCCACCACTTATGCTCAGACTAGCTTTTTCGTTAATGAAGGTCAGTTAGACGCCAATATTCGCCGTGTATTACAAGCTATATTAGCTAAGAATCCGCAGCATGAACGGGCTCAAATGCTCATGGCAATGGGTGAGACTCGTAGTAGTAACTTTGCCCAAGCGCAAGGTTGGATTAAACGCTTACAAGGCAGCATTGTGGCCAAACCAGGTGATCATACTAAAGCTTTAGCAAGCTTAGATGAGTTAAGCAACTACGTTAGCACGCAAGAAAAGCAAGCGCTAGAAGGTATTGACGTGACAGTGAAAATTAACGCTAATTTATTACCGTTAGTGAAAGCTGATGATGTGTTGTTTGTTGCGATACGTGACGTTAAAGGAGGTCCACCGTTTGCCGCCAAACGTTTACCCATTAGTATTATCAAGCAAGGTGAGGCTAGTATCCGCTTAAGCAATCTTGATGCGATGATGCCAGATCGCACGTTAAATTCAGCTCGTAGTGACAAAACTCAGTTAGCAGTCGTTGCTCGTATTAGTCATAGCGGTAATGCCATAGCAGAGTCAGGCGACTTATCGGGTAATCCTATAGTGATTAGCGCTGAACAGACTCAGGTTAATGTTGAAATCAATCAACAGATTCCCTAATAAAAAATTATTACCGTAAGTTTCATAACACCAGAGCGGTAAGTGGAGCCGTTTATAAAAGTGGCGCGATTAATAGTCGTATACCAAAAACATATACGTTTAACATTGTTCATTGTATAAACACAGATAAAGAAAACAACTATGACTGAATCTACCGACAGATTAGATAGTACTAAATTGAATAGCGTTGAATCGGCTAGTACTAATATTGCTGACAATAAAGTACCTATAGCTGTGAGTAGTACTCATCAATCGATTGACTCTAAAACCATGAATCATACGCCTAAAGCTATGTACGTGACTTCAGGCAACTCAATAACACCTAAAGATAAGTTGGACAAAATGCCAAAAATGGTTGCCAATGGCAGTCGCGCTTTTATCTGGTA
>NZ_JCATIF010000010.1:0-4174 GCF_059693765.1 Psychrobacter sp. CR212
GTACAGCTTGCTATCAGATCTCGGTATAGAATAGCCCGGATTTACCTAAGCTATAAACCTACATCCTTTCACCTGGACAACCAACGCCAGGCTGACATAACCTTCTCCGTCCCTCCATCGCATTATAAACAAGTATCGGAATATTAACCGATTTCCCATCGACTACGCCTTTCGGCCTCGCCTTAGGGGTCGACTCACCCAGCCCCGATTAACGTTGGACTGGAACCCTTGATCTTCCGGCGTGGATGCTTTTCACACCCATTATCGTTACTCACGTCAGCATTCGCTCTTGTGATACCTCCAGCATGCTTTACAACACACCTTCACAGGCTTACACAACGCTCCCCTACCACTTGAAAACAAATTCAAATCCGCAGCTTCGGCTCCTAGTTTGAGCCCCGTTACATCTTCCGCGCGGGCCGACTCGACTAGTGAGCTATTACGCTTTCTTTAAAGGATGGCTGCTTCTAAGCCAACCTCCTAGCTGTCTATGCCTTCCCACCTCGTTTCCCACTTAACTAGGAATTTGGGGCCTTAGCTGGCGGTCTGGGTTGTTTCCCTCTCCACGATGGACGTTAGCACCCACCGTGTGTCTCCCGGATATCACTCATCGGTATTCGGAGTTTGCATCGGTTTGGTAAGTCGGTATGACCCCCTAGCCGAAACAGTGCTCTACCCCCAATGGTGTTCGTCCGAGGCGCTACCTAAATAGCTTTCGGGGAGAACCAGCTATCACCGAGTTTGATTAGCCTTTCACCCCTATCCACAAGTCATCCCCTGGCTTTTCAACGACAGTGGGTTCGGTCCTCCGGTGCCTGTTACGGCACTTTCAACCTGCTCATGGATAGATCACTCGGTTTCGGGTCTATACCCTGCAACTAGACGCCCTATTAAGACTCGGTTTCCCTACGGCTCCCCTAAACGGTTAACCTTGCTACAGAATATAAGTCGCTGACCCATTATACAAAAGGTACGCGGTCACCCAACAAGTGGGCTCCCACTGCTTGTACGCACACGGTTTCAGGTTCTATTTCACTCCCCTCACAGGGGTTCTTTTCGCCTTTCCCTCACGGTACTGGTTCACTATCGGTCAGTCAGGAGTATTTAGCCTTGGAGGATGGTCCCCCCATCTTCAAACAGGATTTCTCGTGCCCCGCTCTACTTAATATGTTAACGCTAATGTTTCGAATACAGGACTATCACCTACTACGGTCAGCTTTCCCACGCTGTTCTTCTACATTAGCACTAATCGGCTTCTCCCCGTTCGCTCGCCGCTACTAGGGGAATCTCAATTGATGTCTATTCCTAAGGGTACTGAGATGTTTCACTTCCCCTCGTTCGCTTCTTGTACAAGTACAAGATACTTACCTTATGGTAAGTGGGTTTCCCCATTCAGAAATCTCCGGATCACAGGATATTGCCGCCTCCCCGAAGCTTATCGCAGGCTGTCACGTCTTTCATCGCCTCTGACTGCCAAGGCATCCACCATGTGCGCTTCATTACTTGACCATACAACCCCAAGTAGTCTTTCGACTTCTAAGTGTCATACAATCTAATTATGATAACGATATCACCTATGTTTATACGCTTGATTCAGTTCTCTTTACTTTTTTAATAACTCACCCCTGGGATAACAAACAATGTCGTTAAGAGGTGAGTTATTAAGGTTAGGATGTGCGCGTGAACACGCTCATCCTAACCCAGACTCATATCTATGTTTTTAAATAGTCTCTATGCTCTCGTCGAGTCACAGATTCTGTATAAAACAGAAAGAAGTAATCGTGTCTTTATTCAAGATGAATCACTTGTTTCTATTTGATACCTATTTTATTTAGCACGCTAAGCTTAGCCGTCTATAGTGGTGGAGCCAAACGGAGTCGAACCGTTGACCTCCTGCGTGCAAGGCAGGCGCTCTACCAACTGAGCTATGGCCCCTGAGCGAGGATACAATCGAAGCACTGCTTCGATCCGAGCGCAAGAGGAAATCCCTTAAAGGGGATTTACTTAGGGCTCTTTCACCTACATTAATAATGGTGGGTCTAAGTGGACTCGAACCACTGACCCCCGCGTTATCAACACGGTGCTCTAACCAGCTGAGCTACAGACCCTGATACGTCCTAAAACGTAAGCTTAAACTAAAGAACAACTTGTTGTGAATTCTTGCTGACCGAATGCGTCTATAAGGAGGTGATCCAGCCGCAGGTTCCCCTACGGCTACCTTGTTACGACTTCACCCCAGTCATCAACCACACCGTGGTGAACGCTCCCCTTACGGTTAAGCTATCCACTTCTGGTGCAATCAACTCCCATGGTGTGACGGGCGGTGTGTACAAGGCCCGGGAACGTATTCACCGCGGCATTCTGATCCGCGATTACTAGCGATTCCTACTTCATGGAGTCGAGTTGCAGACTCCAATCTGGACTACGATAGGCTTTTTGAGATTCGCATCACATCGCTGTGTAGCTGCCCTCTGTACCTACCATTGTAGCACGTGTGTAGCCCTGGTCGTAAGGGCCATGATGACTTGACGTCGTCCCCGCCTTCCTCCAGTTTGTCACTGGCAGTATCCTTAGAGTTCCCGGCTTAACCCGCTGGTAACTAAGGACAAGGGTTGCGCTCGTTGCGGGACTTAACCCAACATCTCACGACACGAGCTGACGACAGCCATGCAGCACCTGTATTCTAATTCCCGAAGGCACTCCCGCATCTCTGCAGGATTCTAGATATGTCAAGACCAGGTAAGGTCCTTCGCGTTGCATCGAATTAAACCACATGCTCCACCGCTTGTGCGGGCCCCCGTCAATTCATTTGAGTTTTAACCTTGCGGCCGTACTCCCCAGGCGGTCTACTTATTGCGTTAGCTGCGTCACTAAGTCCTCAAGGGACCCAACGACTAGTAGACATCGTTTACGGCGTGGACTACCAGGGTATCTAATCCTGTTTGCTACCCACGCTTTCGAGCCTCAGTGTCAGTATGATGCCAGGAAGCTGCCTTCGCCATCGGTATTCCTTCAGATCTCTACGCATTTCACCGCTACACCTGAAATTCTACTTCCCTCTCACCTACTCTAGCCTAACAGTTTCAGATGCAGTTCCCAGGTTAAGCCCGGGGATTTCACATCTGACTTATCAAGCCACCTACGCTCGCTTTACGCCCAGTAATTCCGATTAACGCTTGCACCCTCTGTATTACCGCGGCTGCTGGCACAGAGTTAGCCGGTGCTTATTCTGCAGCTAATGTCATCGCTAACGGGTATTAACCGTTAGGTCTTCTTCACTGCTTAAAGTGCTTTACAACCAAAAGGCCTTCTTCACACACGCGGCATGGCTGGATCAGGGTTTCCCCCATTGTCCAATATTCCCCACTGCTGCCTCCCGTAGGAGTCCGGGCCGTGTCTCAGTCCCGGTGTGGCTGATCATCCTCTCAGACCAGCTACAGATCGTCGCCTTGGTAGGCCTTTACCCCACCAACTAGCTAATCCGACTTAGGCTCATCTAATAGCGAGAGCAACAAGTTGCCCCCTTTCTCCCGTAGGACGTATGCGGTATTAATACGAGTTTCCCCGTGCTATCCCCCACTACTAGGTAGATTCCTAAGTATTACTCACCCGTCCGCCGCTCGACGCCTGGTAGCAAGCTACCATCGTTTCCGCTCGACTTGCATGTGTTAAGCNGGTAGATTCCTAAGTATTACTCACCCGTCCGCCGCTCGACGCCTGGTAGCAAGCTACCATCGTTTCCGCTCGACTTGCATGTGTTAAGCCTGCCGCCAGCGTTCAATCTGAGCCATGATCAAACTCTTCAGTTTAATCTTGCTATGAAGCTCTTTAAAGAAGCTTCTAAACTTGGCTCATTTAATCTGGCAAAATCGCTAAAAATTATGTTCGTAATGAATTAACTTTGAGTTTTTCTGCTGTCTTAAATGATAATTTTTATAGTTGGTGTTCTACCGTAAAGATAGTCGACCAACTTTATTTTTTAGCATTCTGAATCAGCAAAAATCCACACAAGTTGTTCTTTAGTTATGCTTTTAAATAGTCTCAATCACTGTCGTCCAGTCATCGATATATAGGGTATTACTAACGCTATTCGCCTTCCCTGTTGCCAGTTAAGCTATCTAGCGAGCCGACTATCTTATCATATTGATTTGAATTGTCAAGACTTTTTATAATT
>NZ_JCATIF010000011.1:0-1455 GCF_059693765.1 Psychrobacter sp. CR212
ATAGTTATAAACGAATCGTACCCTAAACCGACACAGGTGATCAGGTAGAGAATACCAAGGCGCTTGAGAGAACTCTGCTGAAGGAACTAGGCAAAATGGTACCGTAACTTCGGGAGAAGGTACGCTGTTGGTGGTGATAGGACTTGCTCCTTGAGCTGCTGGCAGTCGCAGATACCAGGCTGCTGCAACTGTTTATTAAAAACACAGCACTCTGCAAACACGAAAGTGGACGTATAGGGTGTGATGTCTGCCCGGTGCTGGAAGGTTAATTGATGGGCTTAGCGTAAGCGAAGGTCTTGATCGAAGCCCCAGTAAACGGCGGCCGTAACTATAACGGTCCTAAGGTAGCGAAATTCCTTGTCGGGTAAGTTCCGACCTGCACGAATGACATAATGATGGCAGCGCTGTCTCCAGCAGAGACTCAGTGAAATCGAAATCGCAGTGAAGATGCTGTGTACCCGCGGCTAGACGGAAAGACCCCGTGAACCTTTACTACAGCTTTACATTGAACTTTGACCTGACTTGTGCAGGATAGGTGGGAGGCTTTGAAACCGAGACGCTAGTCTTGGTGGAGCCAATCTTGAAATACCACCCTGGTCATGTTGGGGTTCTAACTCAGGTATCACAATACCGAGGACAATGTATGGTGGGTAGTTTGACTGGGGCGGTCTCCTCCTAAAGAGTAACGGAGGAGTACGAAGGTGCGCTCAGACCGGTCGGAAATCGGTCGAAGAGTATAAAGGCAAAAGCGCGCTTAACTGCGAGACCCACAAGTCGAGCAGGTACGAAAGTAGGTCTTAGTGATCCGGTGGTTCTGTATGGAAGGGCCATCGCTCAACGGATAAAAGGTACTCTGGGGATAACAGGCTGATACCGCCCAAGAGTTCATATCGACGGCGGTGTTTGGCACCTCGATGTCGGCTCATCTCATCCTAGGGCTGAAGCAGGTCCTAAGGGTATGGCTGTTCGCCATTTAAAGAGGTACGCGAGCTGGGTTTAGAACGTCGTGAGACAGTTCGGTCCCTATCTACCGTGGGCGTTGGAAATTTGAGAGGATCTGCTCCTAGTACGAGAGGACCAGAGTGGACGAACCACTGGTGTTCGGGTTGTCATGCCAATGGCATTGCCCGGTAGCTACGTTCGGATGGGATAACCGCTGAAAGCATCTAAGCGGGAAGCCCACCTCAAGATTAGATTTCCCTAAAGAGCCGTTCAAGACTAGGACGTTGATAGGCAGGGTGTGGAAGCACAGCGATGTGTGTAGCTAACCTGTACTAATTGCTCGTTTGGCTTGACCATACAACACCCAAGTGGTTTGTATCAAGTCTAATTATCTGTCATAGACAGAAAATATTTCGATATCACCTTTAACCTTGATTCAGTTAGGTTACGTGGTACTTATCAAAAGTCACACAAACAGACTCATATCTAACCCCCTTTGCTGACGACAATAGC
>NZ_JCATIF010000012.1:0-915 GCF_059693765.1 Psychrobacter sp. CR212
TAGACCTCTTGCAAAAGTAGCAAAGGGAATTAAAATAAGAAGACACTCATAACTTTTTAGGAACCATGCCAAACATAGATAAGCTACTCAAACAAAGTGACGCTGGTTTTAAACGCTATACTGGCATTCATAAAGCCACCTTTTATGACATGCTTGATGCCATGCAAGAGCATGAAGCATCTAAGACCAAATCAGGCAGACCAAGTGTGCTCAGTCTTAAGGAGCAGATACTACTAGCCCTGACTTATTGGCGTGAATACCGCACGCTTTATCATATCAGTATGGACTTTGGTATTCATGAGTCTTCTGCTAGCCGTATCATTCGTAAAGTAGAAGACACACTGATTGACTCTGGCAAGTTTGAATTGCCTAAAAAGCTGCCCAGTCGTGTCGATGAGGACATCAATTGGTCAGTCGTCATCGTCGATGCCACCGAAACCCCAATTGAGCGTCCAAAAAAAACCAAAGCGACTACTACAGCGGCAAGAAAAAACAACACACCTTAAAAGCGCAGGTTATCGTCCATTGGCAAACCGGCTTGATACTTGATGTGCAAACCTGTAAAGGGTCAATCCACGATTTTAAGCTGTATAAAGATACTTGTCCTGATTGGTTACCTGAGAATACTAACTATCTAGCAGACAGTGGTTATCAGGGTATAGCAAATCTACATAAGCAAACCTTCACACCATTTAAGAAACCTCGTGGTGGTCAGTTATTGGAGATATGCAAACAGGCCAATCACTATCTGGCAAAGTTCCGTATTGTGGTTGAACACAAAATAGGCTTAATAAAGTTGTTTAAAATCGTGGCTCATAAATATCGCAACCGTCGTCAGCGCTATGATCTTAGAATGAAGCTGTTTGCTGGTATCATTAATTCCGAGCTTAACCTATGACTTTTGCAAGAGGTCTA
>NZ_JCATIF010000013.1:0-579 GCF_059693765.1 Psychrobacter sp. CR212
AAAAAAAAAGCCACCCTAGATAGGATGGCTTTTTTATGACTAATTCATAATCTCATTACTGAGACTTAAGTCTTAGTTCAATACGTTAGCAACAACACCAGCGCCTACAGTACGGCCACCTTCACGAATAGCGAAGCGTAGACCTTTGTCCATAGCGATTGGGTGGATAAGCTCTACGCCCATCTCAACGTTATCACCAGGCATGACCATTTCAGTACCGTCTTGTAATTGGATTGCGCCAGTTACGTCAGTGGTACGGAAGTAGAACTGTGGACGATAGCCGTTTAGGAATGGTGTGTGACGACCACCCTCTTCTTTTGACAGTACGTATACTTCGGCGTCAAATTTGGTGTGAGGCGTGATTGAACCTGGCTTCGCTAGTACTTGGCCACGTTGTACGTCTTCACGCTTAGTACCACGTAGTAGTACGCCACAGTTTTCGCCAGCACGACCTTCGTCAAGCAGTTTACGGAACATCTCTACACCAGTACAGGTGGTTTTTTGAGTGTCACGGATACCAACGATTTCGATTTCGTCACCAACTTTTACGATACCAGATTCAACACGGCCAGTTACTAC
>NZ_JCATIF010000014.1:0-524 GCF_059693765.1 Psychrobacter sp. CR212
AATCATACGCCTAAAGCTATGTACGTGACTTCAGGCAACTCAATAACACCTAAAGATAAGTTGGACAAAATGCCAAAAATGGTTGCCAATGGCAGTCGCGCTTTTATCTGGTATTTGTTGGCGATAATGGTATTAATACTTGATCAATGGACTAAGTGGTTGGCCCAAACCACATTAGCGTTCAATGACCCCGTACCGGTCATTGAACCATTTCTCAACTGGACACTCGCTTATAACTATGGGGCAGCATTTAGCTTTTTAGCCAACGCTGGCGGTTGGCAGAAATGGTTTTTCTCAGGCTTAGCTTTTGTAATGGCTATCTTTTTAACGGTTTATTTAATCAAAGCGCCACGTGCAGCCAAGCTATTATCTATGGGGTTGGCCTTAATGCTTGGTGGTGCGATTGGCAACTTAATCGATCGTTTAAGAATTGGTAAAGTGGTTGACTTTATCCATGTGCATTATGCTGATGTCTGGAATTATCCTCTTTTCAATGTTGCAGATATAGGTGTCTGTGTCGGTGT